>JAIXWM010000139.1 GCA_027491255.1 Rubrivivax sp.
ACAAGCAACCCCACCAAGACGATGGCCCCTCACGGGGCCATCTGCACTTCGGGGGCCGAAGAAATCAAAACCGCCACCTCGCCAGCGAATAACGGCGGATTTGTACCGGCGGCAACACCGCAGCAGCAGTCTCGGCATTCTGCTTGCCCGCGCTCGCTGAGAAGAACATTGGGGCTGGGATTGCAGCAACTTCACCTGTCGCAGTCGCCGTGAAGGTTCCTGCGCCCTGGTATGCGCCCAGGTTTTTCGTGACCAGCAAGATGCGTGACACCATCCCGCAGTACCAAGCGATTGCGGGTCTGAACTTCAAGGCCTTCTCCTTTGCCAGAGCCGATGGTCACTACGGTGGGATTTACCTGTGGAAGGACCTTGACGCTGCGCGGGCCTGGTTTACCCCTCGGTGGTTCGAACGGGTGAAACAGGAGCGCGGTGCACCGGCCGACGTGCGGGTCTTCGAGGTGGTGCTGGCGCTAGACAACACCCCTGGCGGCACCCCAGCCAACCCCGACAGTTCGGCTGTCGCCACGATTGTCGAGATACCTATACCAGCAGGTGTGAGCAAGGAGCGGATCGCGCAAGGCTATGCTGCCGCCGTACCTGGTTTTCAAAAGGTGCAGGGCCTTCTGCGCAAGTACTTCATCACCACGGCCGACGGGAAGTTCGGGGGCATCTATCTCTGGAAAGACGAAGCCAGCGCCAATGCCTGGTTCACGCCAACCTGGCGCGATCGCGTCCTGAAGGAATACGGTCAGCCCGCCAGCGTGGAGTGGTTCGACACACCCATCCTGCTGCCCGGCCAGGATGCGGGCGGGGCATGGGTGAAGGGGGTCCATCCATCGTGAAGATCCGCGAACCTGATCCGGCGACCCTGCGCGATGCGCTTGCGGGCAGCCTGGAAGCCGTGGACGCCTTGATCACGGCGATTCAGCCGGGCATCTACAAGTTGGCCGTGCACGTGCTGGGGAACCGCGACGACGCGGCTGACGCCTCGCAGGAAATCCTCCTCAAGGTCGTCACGCACCTCTCCGTGTTCCGGGCGGAGTCGGCCTTCGCGACCTGGGTGTGGCGTGTGGCCTACAACCACTTGATGACGGCCCGAACGCGCAAGGCCGAGTCGCCGGAAGTGTCGCTGGACGGCATCGCCGAACGTCTGGACCAGGGCCTGGAGTTCGCGGCAAGACTGGCTCAGGACAGAGGCGAGCCCGGCCCCTTGAGTCCGCAGGACAAGCTCGAGGCGCGGCAGGTCGCCCTGGGCTGCACACAGTCGATGCTGATGGCGTTGGACCGCGAACAGCGCCTGGCCTACGTGATCGACACCGTGTTCGACCTCGATTCCCGCGAGGCTGCGGCCGTGGTCGGAATCTCACCCGAGGCCTACCGGCAGAGGCTGTCGCGTGCGCGATCGCGCATGGATGTGTTCATGAACCAGGCTTGTGGTCTTGCCAACACCGAAGCGGTTTGCCGGTGCGAGCGACAGTTGCCGGCTGTTCGTCACCTGGCCAGGGTGCGCGGGCCCGACAGCGGAGCCGTGGTGGCGCTGCACAAGCCGGAGTTGGAGGAAGCCGAGCGGCAGTTCGCGGCCTTCACTCGCCTGACCGATGCGGCGGCGATACTGCGCGCGCATCCTGACTACCGGGCGCCAGAGGCTCAGCGCGCCGCCATCCTGGCCGTGCTGAGGCAGGAGGGCTTCATGCAGCGCGGGCAACCTCAATGACATCGCAGGCCGCGGGTGGCGAACCCGTCAAATTGCGGACCGGTGACGGCACGGCACTTCAGGGGGTGTTGTATCGGCCGTCGGGTTGGTGCCGTCGTGCGGTGTTGATCTCCGGTGGCCTGGGCATACCGCAGCGCTTTTACGCGCCGTTCGCCAGCTGGCTCGCCCAGCGCGGGCATCTGGTGATGACCTTCGATCTCCGGGGCATGGGTGCCTCGCGCAAGCCTGAGCACCGCCATTCACTGCGAGGCCTGGACGCCGATATGCTGACCTGGGCGCGTCAGGACTTTCCTGCCGCCGTGCAGGCCTTGTCGAGCAGGGTCGATGGCGAGTCGATCATCCTGATCGGTCACAGCCTGGGCGCTCACCACGCGTTGATGACGGATGCCCGCACCCAGGCCCGTATCGAAACGTTGGTGTCCGTGGCGGCCGGGTCGGGATACTGGCGCGACTGGGCCGCGCCGTCACGTCGTGTGGCCCCCCTGTTGCTTCACCTGGCCGCCCCGTTGCTCACGCCCTTGCTTGGCTACTTCCCGGGCAAGGCCCTGCGCATGGTGGGCGACTTGCCTGGACCTGCCATGCGGCAGTGGACACGCTGGTGCCGGCATCCTGGCTTTGCTTGGGGTGCCGAGCCCGATCTGGTGCAGCCGAGTCTGGAGTCGGCACGCTTTCGCATCGAGGCCTTCAGTTTTACCGACGACGATGCGATGACCGAGAACTGCACCCGCAAGCTGTTGACCGCGACCCCCAATGCGCCGTCAACGCTGATCGTGGTGAAGCCGGTTGATGTGGGCCTGCCCAGGATTGGACACACAGGCGCCTTCCGACGTGAGGCTGCTGATGCACTTTGGCCGATGCTTGAGGCTGCAATCCTGAACGGTTGAATGACTTCCTGTCGTACCCCTCTGCAGTTCGTCGCATCTCGGTGGAACAGGCGGGCAGGGGTACGCACCATGCCTCACCTTCACTCACGGAAGAGCTTCCGACATGAACCGTCTCATGACGATTGGCGCGCTGGCGGCGGGCCTGAGTTCGCTCTTCCATCCTGCATACGCCGACCCGTCCAAGCCTGCCGTCACGATCGACCCGGAGCAGTCCTGCAGTCGTGACCTTGCAGCCCTGCCCGAGTTCCTGATGGCCAACGACACCGGCGCGGCCGACAACCGCCGCCACCGGGGCAAGGCGGCGACCGCCGCTGCACTGGAACGCGCCACGCGCGAGACTGCATCGGTCAAGTCCGGCGATGACTGCGTGCGGGTCCTGCGTCGCTATCCAGACCCACCGTAAGCGCCTGCAGCAGACGCCTCACTGGATCATCGATGTTCGCAGGAACGATGGCGGCAGCGACGCCACTTACGGCCCCATCGTCGAGGCGCTCATCGGCAATCCCATCCTCCTGGGGAGCGCGGAGTTTCTCGCCACACTGGCCAACATCGAGGGCCACTCACGCATCTGCGGACTCTATGCACCTGATGATGCGGGGTGCCGCAAGGCCATCCAGCCCCTGGTGGAGGCCCTGCGTGCAGCACCGGCAGGAACCTACGTCCGACCGCCGGGCTCCAGCAGCCCGGTCATGCGCCTGGACCCCGATCAACCCGAGCGCGCCAGACCCCAGCGCGTAGCCGTGCTGACGGACGCGGGCTGCGCCAGTTCCTGTGGGCAGTTTCTGCTCGCCATGCGGCAAGGCTGGAACGTCAAGCTGATGGGAAGGCGCACCGACGGTGCTCTCGACTACTCCAATCTTCGTCCGTTCACGCTCCCGTCCGGCGAACGGATGCTGTGGTACGCCACCTCGCGATCGGCCCGTCTGCCGCACTTGCCCGTGGACTGCGCCACTTGTGTCATCCCGCGCGCACGAGCGACATCTCCAAGGGCTGCAGCGACCAAACCCGGATCCCCATCTTCGGTAGCCAGGCGGATGTAGTCGGCGATGGCCTCGTCGTCGTCCAGGTACTTGGGATCGAACTCAGCCAGCTCGGACAAGTTGATCTTCTTGGTCATTTGACTGGTCCTCGATGGTCTCGGCCAGAGCAATGGCCTTCTCGATATCCCGTGCCTGCGTTCCCTTTGTTCCGCCCCCGAGCATCACGATGAGGACGTCGCCGCGACGCACGTAGTACATCCGCCATCCGGGACCGAAGAACTCGCGCATCTCGTAGACCCCTGGGCGATCGGCTTGACATCGCCACGCTGCCCGAGGCTCGCCTTGCGAAGTCGCAGGACCAGACGGCGTCGGGTCTGCGGATCACGCAGACCCTCCAGCCATCGATCGAACGACTCTGTGAGGACGACTTTGTACACATGTTGTGTGTAATCGAATGTTCACGTAATCATCCGTACGGACACATCGGGGTTTCCTCGGTCGCAGGGCGATATGCCACGCTTGAGCGCGTGTCACCTGGGGACCCATGGTCACGTCGCTCGCGCGAATCAGTCACCCCCCCTCGCATCTCAAACCGTACCAAGCCGAAGGGACACGATCCAGCGGCGACACCGGTTTGCGCGTCGCCAGTGCGTGCCAGCGCTGTCCCATGGAGTTCGCGTCGGTGCACACTCCAGCACGGATCAGGCAAGCGTGGGTGGTTCAGGGGAGCTGCCGCTCGCCCCGCAGGCGCCAGAGGCCGGTGGGCATTCGATTGATCCTGCGCCACCACAAAGCGCCTCATCCGTGCACATTCAGCATTCGGCTTGCGGGCCGCCCTGACCCGGCGGGCCCACACGGTCTTCAACCAAGGTTTCAGCGTGCATCTCCAGCCAGACCCCCGCGTCGTCAAGAGGAACTGGACCACCCCCGTGGCGTGGGCGGCGGTGGTGCTGGCCGGTGTGCTGTGCGACGCCCGCGCCGCCAGCTTCGACTGTCGCCAGGCGCGCACTGCGCAGGAGCGCTTCATCTGCGCCGACGCGGCCATCGCGGCGCTGGACCGCCGCATGGGCGAGCTCTACCGGCTCCACGTCGCGCGCCTGAGCGAGCCGGCGCGGCGGCGAGTGCTGGCTTCGCAGCGGGCGTGGCTGGCCTTCTGGCCGCGGTCGTGCAGCAAGTCCACGCGCCAGGTCGTTCTGGACCAGGACGCCGTCGAGTGCGCGCGTGGCCACTACGACAAGCGAATCGCCGAATTGCAGCCTTTGGCGCCCGGCGCTGGGCTGCAGGCCTATGTCGTCAGCCAGTACCGCTACGTGGCGCCTGCCGACCCCGAGGCCCCGGCGGGCACCCACCAGACGGCCTATCCTCAGGTGGAGGCGATTGCGGGGCGTGATGCCCCCCGCTGGCTCGGGGCCCTCAATGCCTTTCTGGGCCGAGGCGGCACCTATGGACTGGACAAGGACGCGGATGCCGATTCAACGAGCGAGGTGACGCTGAGCGTGTCCCACGTCGGCAGGGAGGTGATCCAGGTCGTGGAGAGCGCCGAGTTCTACGGCCATGGCGCTGCGCACGGCCTGGCGGGCCTGACCTACCACCACTTCCTCACCGAGTCGGCTCGCCCACTGCGGGCCGAAGACGTGTTCTCCGGCCCACGCTGGCAACAGGCGCTGGCGCAGAAGGTGCTGGAGGCGCTGCGCGAAGAGGCGGGCGAGGACCTGCTCGTCTCGGATGTCGAGGAAATCGTCAAGCTGATCGACCCGAGCCACTGGGACCTCCAGGGTCCGGGCCTGCAGGTGCATTTCAACCCTTACGAGGTGGCGCCGTACGCCAGAGGCTTCGTCAGCGTGCGCCTGAGCGCAGAAGACCTTCGCGACCATCTCACGGATCTCGGGTGGCGAATCCTGGCGGGCGCCGAGGCGCTTGCGTCCACGCCCGAAGCGGGGCCGGCCGGACGCGCCCAACCCGACCGCACGGCGATGGAGGCGCAGGCGCAGCGGCCCGCCGCCGGCGACGAGGCGCTGGACTGGGTGTGGCCGGCCGAAGGCGAGGTGATCAAGCTTTTCGACGCCGGTCAGGGTGCCGAGGGCTTGTCGATCACGGGCCGGGCTGGGGCGCCGGTGCGCGTCGCTGCGGATGGCCGCGTGGTCTATGCCGGCGCCGGCCTGCGCGGCTACGGCAACATGGTCATCGTCAAGCACAACGAAACCTATCTGACGGCCTACGCCCACAACCGAGCCTTGCTCGTCAAGGAGGGCCAGGTGGTGCGCCGCGGGCAGCGGATCGCCGAGATGGGGGACAGCGAGTCCGACAGGGTCCAGCTGCATTTCGAGGTGCGGCGTCTGGGCAAGCCGGTGGACCCCATGGGAGTTCTGCCTGCGCGCCGATGAGCCGGCACTGCCGGCCGGCGCCTCTTCGTCGTGGCAAGGTCGTCACAGGCAGGCCTGCGGAGGGCAGACGCCGCAGGCGCCTGGCGCACAATCGATTCAAGTCATCTGTAAATAGTAAAAAAACAAGGGTCGTTCAAATGATCAGAACGTTCAAGGTGTTTCGGGGTGTTCCGGCGACCTGGCTGCTCGTCTCGTGTGCGTCGCTCTTGTCGCCTGTGTGCGGGGCCCAGCCCGCCCAGCCGCGACCCAGCGTTTCGGACCTGCTGGCTCAGGCCTTCGTCACGGTCGACGGCCAGCCCCAGTCCCGGGCGCTGGCCGAAGTGCTGCTGCGGGAGTTGGCGGCGCGTGGCACGCCGGCGACACCGCAAACCCTGGCCGAAGTCCGTGACGCGCTCGTCGATCAGGCCTTGATGGTGCGCGAGGCCGCGCGCGCGGGGTTGGATTCCAACCCCTTGATGCAGGCGCAGATCGAGATCCTGCGCCAGCGCGCACTGGCCAACGCCTGGCAGCAGTCGGTATTGCAGGCAGTGCAGCCGTCCGAGGACGAACTCAAGGCCGAGTACGAGCGCCAGGTCGCCGTGCTCGGGGCGCGCGAACTGCGACTGCGGCAGTTGCTGGTTCGGGAAGAGCCCACTGCGCGCTTGCTGCACGACCGCATCCGGGGCGGCGACAAGATGGCGGCGCTGGCCCTGGACTATTCGATCGACCCCGACACCCGCGCCGAGGGCGGCTTGGGCGGCTGGTTGCCCGAGGGCGGACTCGCGGCGCCGATTGCACAGGCCGTCAAGGGGGTGGGGCCGGGTCAGTTGGTGCCCGCGCCCGTGCGCACGTCCAGCGGCTGGCACGTGCTCCAGGTCGAGGAAGTGCGGCCGTACGTCGCCCCCCCGCTGAGCCAGGTCCGCCCGCAGGTGCGTCAGGCCATCGCGCAGCGGGTGCTGCAGCAACGGCTCGAGGCGCTGAGGCGCGCGGCCAAGGTGGATTGAGTCACCGGGCGCGGCCTGTATTCGCCGCTGAAGCCCTGCGGCACCTGCTCGACGCCGATCGAACGGTGGTCCCGACGGGGGTGACGACAGTCAGCGCTCTGGCGAGCGCGGGTCACGCTGCGGGCCGATCGCCCCCGCCGCCCGGGCCGCGGCGATCCGGGTGTCGTCCCAGCCCAGTACGGACGCCAGCACGTTGTCGGTGTGCTCGCCCAGCCGGGGCGGCGGCAGTCGGTAGGCGGGCGGTGTTCGCGAGGCCTTGACCGGGTTGGCCACCAGCGGGATCGGTCCGGCATCGGGGCGCTCGATCTCGATGCGCATGCCGCGTTCCTGCACCTGAGGGTTTTCGAAAACCTGCCGCAGGTCGTTGATCGGGCCGCAGGGTACCCCGGCCGACTCCATGCCGTCGATCCACGCCTGCTGGGCGCGCCTGGACACCATGTCGGCCAGCAGCGGGACCAGCGCATCGCGGTTGCGTATGCGGTCCTGCATCCGCAGGAAGCGCGGGTCGTCGGCCAGGCCGGGCTCGCCGCCGAGCTCGACGAAGCGCCGGAACTGGCCGTCGTTGCCCACCGCCACGATGATCCAGCCGTCCGAGGCCTTGAGGGTCTGGTAGGGCACGAGGTTGGGGTGGGCGTTGCCCCAGCGCTTGGGAGCGACGCCGCTGTGCAGGTAGTTGGAGGCCATGTTGGCGGTCATCGCGACCTGCACGTCCAGCAGCGCCAGGTCCAGGTGCTGTCCCTCGCCGGTTCGCTCGCGGTGGAAGAGCGCAGCGATGATGGCCTGCGTCGCGTACATCCCGGTGAAGAGGTCCGCCACCGCCACCCCCACCTTCTGCGGGCCGCCGCCAGGGCGGTCGTCCGCCTCGCCGGTGACCGACATCAAGCCGCCCAGTCCCTGGATGATGAAGTCGTAGCCGGCACGGTGCGACCACGGGCCGGTCTGCCCGAAACCGGTGATCGAGCAGTACACGAGCCCGGGATTGACGGCCGACAGCGAGGCGTAGTCGAGACCGTACTTGCGCAACGCGCCGACCTTGTAGTTCTCGATCACGACGTCGCTTACCGCCGCCAGCGCGCGGATGATCTCGCGCCCGCTGTCGGTGGCGAGGTCGATCTCGATCGAGCGCTTGCCGCGATTGGCGGCCAGGTAGTAGGCGGAGTCGACCGTGTCGCCGCCTTCGCGGTCCTTCAGGAAGGGCGGGCCCCAGCCGCGCGTGTCGTCGCCGGCCTCGGGGCGCTCGACCTTGATCACGTCGGCGCCGAGATCGGCCAGGCTTTGTGCGCACCAGGGGCCGGCGAGCACGCGGGAGAGATCGAGGACGCGGATACCTTCGAGGGCGCTGGGCATGTCAAGTCAGGAGGCAGGACGACCCGCCAATGGTAGGTCGTTTCCCGGCGCGCTCCGGGCGATGCGCCCGAAGACCGGTGTCCGCAGTGGCGGGCATGCGGCTGGCGCCGAGCAGACCCGTGGCGTGTGGCCGATCCACGACAGATGGAGTGGTTTACGCATTTAAGTGTGTTGACATTCCCCCCTCGATCAACGACCGTGCGAGCAGATCCATCAGTGGGGCGCGCATGGACTTGGCGCAGACGCATCACGCTCGAAGTGACGGGATACCTGGAGCCTGGGACTGGATGTTCCTGCTGCTGCTGGTGGCCGCCCTGACTGGCGCAGCCTGGGTGGGCCTGCTGGCCTACCGCGAAGGCGTCAAGGAAGAGCACGCCAAGCGCATGGGCGAGGCGTGGGTCCAGTGGCTTTCCAGCCAGGCCGGCAAGCGGGCCGACGACGGCTATGGGCATGCCCCCTGCGCCGCCAGGGCGGGCGCCACGTGGCGCGGGTGTCGGGAATGGCTGACCGGGCCCGAAGGCCCGATGACTGGGCAGCGCAACGCCTTCACGGGTGCGGCGATGCGCCTGGTCACGGTCTGCGACCCGCGCGATCGCGGCACCGCAGGCATGCTGTCCCTGGAGAAGGTCACGCCCCTGCCGGCGGGGATGGCCGTGCCGTTCATCGTCTCGCCGTTGACCGATGCGGATGCGATCGACCAGCGTCTGGTCATCAGAGTGACTGCATGCGACAAGGGTTCGGGGTCCATCCGGATCGGTGAACCCGAGTTCTGAGGGGCGGCGTCATGGACAGCGATCAGGACATCCTCCAGCGCATCCACGGTGTGAACCACCGTGCCGCGATCCCGGCCGACCTGCCGATGCGGGCCTGGGTCCACGCCTGGTTGTTCGACACCCGCCGAAAGGGAAACCTGCAGAAGACCGTGGACCGCTGGATCGGTCTGCTGATCGCCGCGAACCTGACGGCGTTGATGTTGGAGCACATGCCGGCCTTGTACGAGCCCCATGCGCGCTGGTTTCATCTGTTCGATGTGTTTTCTGTGGCGGTGTTCACGCTGGAATACCTGCTGCGGCTGTACGTGGCGCCCGAGGACCCCGAGTTCTCGGGGCACAGCCACCCGCGGCTTGCCCATGCGCGCAGTCCGTTCGCGGTGATCGACCTGCTGGCCATCCTGCCTTTCTACCTGCAGGCCCTCGTGCCGGTGGATTTGCGGGCGCTGCGTTTCCTGCGCTTGCTGCGGATCCTCAAGCTGTTCCGGGTGCTGGCCCCGGCCTGGAAGGAGTTCGTGCAGGCCAATGCAGGGCGCACGTTCCGGCAGAGGGTCCACGCGCTGGTCTTTCCCAGCGACTATGGCGGCACGCTTCACCAGTTGTTCGACGGATTCATCGTCCTGTGGGTGGTCATCTCGGTGGTGGCGGTGGTGCTGGAGTCCGTGCACAGCGTGCACTACGTCCTGAACGTCGAGTTCATCGTCCTGGACGCCGTGGCGGTCACGATCTTCACGGCGGAGTACCTGCTGCGGCTGTACGCCTGTGTGGAGACGCCCGGGTATCAGCGCGCCGTCGCGGGGCGCTTCAAGCATGCGAGCTCGTTCAGTTCGGTGATCGACTTCCTGGCCATCCTGCCGTTCTTCCTTGAAGTCTTTCTTCATCAACTGTTCGACCTGCGTTTCCTGCGGGTCTTCCGGCTCCTGCGCCTGTTCAAGCTGACGCGCTACACCGGCGCCACCAGGACCCTGACCACGGTGGTGCTGCGCGAGTGGCCGGTGTTGGCAGCCTCGGCGTTCGTGATGCTGCTGCTTGTCATCCTCACGGCCAGCCTGGGCTATCTCTTCGAGCATGAGGCGCAGCCCGAGAAGTTCGAGAACATCCCGCAGTCCATCTACTGGGCCGTGATCACCCTGGCCTCGGTGGGCTACGGCGACATCTCGCCCGTCACCCCCATGGGCCGGCTGATGACCATCATCCTGGCCCTGCTGGGTATCGGCATCTTCGCGATCCCCGCGGCCTTGCTGTCTTCGGCCTTCACCGACCAGCTGCGCATCGAGCGCGAGACCTTGAAGAACGAACTCTACGAGATGCTCGCCGACGGCCATCTCAGCGAGGACGAGGCCGACAAGATCAACCGCGAGGCCAGACGCCTGCACCTGAGCGAAGACGAGGTGCAGCGCCTGATCATCAAGGCCCAGCGCGAGCGCGAGTTGAAGGAAGACGTCTCGATGCTGCCGCTGCACAAGATCGCGGCCAATCCACCCCACGCCATCGAATACTTCCGATGGACGCTGGCCAATCTGAGGCAGGTCGGGGTCATGACTTCGCTCGAGGAATTCGAGCGTCTGGCGGTGCACGGCGGCCGCCTCACACCGCAGGAGTTGGCCCTGTGGCAAGCCATCCAGGGCAGCGGCAGCGCGGCCGGTTCGTCGAGGCCATCGCCATAGGCGGGCCCAGCGGCGCGCACGGTGCGGGGTGGATGCTCGATCGATGAGCCGCGCTCGGAGATGGGCCAAACCCAGTATCATGGCGGGTTGCGCGTTCGGGCGGGCCCCTGTCTTGCGTCTTGTCGTCGTGTCCCCGCCGCCTTCCTGCCCCTCTTGCCTAAGTTCTCCCGGTACCGCCCAGGGTCTGGTGCCGCTGCGCCGCGGCTTGCACGAAAGACCAGTACCGATGAGTTTCGAATCCTTGAACCTGCACGAGGCGCTTGCCGCTGCCCTTCGCGACGCCGGCTACACCGAGGCGACCGAGGTGCAGCTGCGCGCCATCCCGCCCGCTCTCGAGGGGCGTGACCTGATGGTCTCCTCCAGCACCGGCAGCGGCAAGACGGCCAGCTTCATGCTGCCGGCGCTGGCACGCGTGCTGCGCGCTCGGCAGGAGCCGGCCCAGCGCAGCCCTCGGGGCGCCCCGAGCGGCCCGCGCGTGCTGGTGCTGACCCCCACGCGCGAACTGGCGATGCAGCTCGCCCGCGCGGCGAGCGCCTACGGACGCCATGTGCGCGGCCTGCGCGTGGCCACCGTTGTCGGCGGCGTGCCCTATGGCCTGCAACTGCGCCAGCTCGCGGGGCCTCTGGACATCCTGATCGCCACTCCGGGCCGGTTGATGGACCACATGGGCTCGGGCAAGGCGGTGCTGTCCGGCGTCGAGATGCTGGTCCTCGACGAGGCCGACCGCATGCTGGACATGGGCTTCATCGACGACATCCATCACATTGCGCAGGCCTTGCCGGCGGCGCGCCAGACGGTGATGTACAGCGCCACCTTCGGCGGGCACGTCGGGCGCCTGGCGCAGACGCTGCTGCGCGAGCCGCAGCGCGTGGACGTGGCCTCGTACACGCAGGCGCACGCCGACATCGAACAGCGCCTGCACTGGGCCGACGACCTGCAGCACAAGCAGGCGCTGCTCGATCATGTGCTGACCGAGCGCGACGTCGACCAGGCGGTGGTCTTCACCAGCACCCAGCGCGACGCCGAGTGGCTGGCCGATCGTCTGGCCGACATGGGCCACGCTGCCGCTGCGCTCCACGGTGGCATGCCCCAGGGGCAGCGCAATCGTGTGCTGCAGGGCCTGCGCGCGCACCAACTGCGCGTGCTCGTGGCCACCGACGTGGCCGCGCGCGGCATCGATGTGCCGACCATCAGCCACGTCATCAACTACGGCCTGCCGATGAAGGCCGAGGACTACGTGCACCGCATCGGCCGCACCGGCCGTGCCGGCCGCAGTGGCCTGGCCGTGACCTTGGCCGAGCGCCGTGACGCCGGCATGATCCAGCGCATCCAGCGCTTCACGACGCAGGCCATCCCGTCCAAGGTGATCGCCGGTCTGGAGCCCCGCCGGCCCGCACCGCAGGACACGCGTCCTCGCCGGCCCATGCCCGGCCAGGGGCGGGATCCGGCCCAGGCCCATCGGCGCTCGGGGCCGCCCTCCTCGCGCAGCGGCGCGCGCTCTCCGCGCTGAGGGCTCCTGTGGCGGGCACGGGTCTGCGCGCGCTGGCCGGCGTCCTGGAGTCTTGCCCAGGGCGGCAGGATTGCCTATGCTGTGGGCCGCGCGTCATCGTCATCCACTGGGCGCGCGCCCCTGAACCCGTGCCAACCCGGAGGAGACCAATGAAAAACCCCCCATTCCTTTGCCGCGGTCCATTGTCCCGGCGAAGGGTCGGTCTGGCCGGCGTGGCCCTCGCCCTGGCTGGCCTGTCGGCCGTTGCGCCCGCGAGCGCGCAGACCTACCCGACCAAGCCGATCCGCGTCGTCGTGCCCTTTCCTGCGGGCTCGGGGGTGGACACCGTGGCACGGCAGGTCGTCTCGCGTACCGCGGCAGCGCTCGGTCAGGCGATCGTGATCGACAACCGCGCTGGTGCCGGCGGCAACATCGGCACCGAATTCGTCGCGCGCCAGCCGGCCGACGGCTACACGCTGCTCTTCAACGCCACCCAACTGGTGGGCAATCCGGGGCTGGGCAACACCCGCTACGACGCCATCCGCGACTTCGCGCCCGTGATCCTGGTCTCGCGCATCCCGGCGCTGCTGGTGGTGCCGGCGTCGTCGCCGGTGAAGACGGTGGACGACCTGATCGCGCTGGCCCGCAGCAAGCCGGGCGCGCTGAGCTACGCTTCCGGCGGCAACGGGGGCATCGGGCACTACGCCGGCGAACTCTTCAAGACCAACGGCGGCAACCTCGACATCGTCCACGTGCCCTACAAGAGCGCCACCGAGCAGGTGACCAGCGTGATGCAGAACGAGACCCAGCTGGGTTTCCCGGCGCTGATGATCGCACTGCCGCAGGTCCGTGCGGGCAAGTTGCGACCTCTGGCGGTGACCACCGCCAGCCGCAGCCCGCTCTTCCCGGACGTGCCGAGCACGCGGGAGGCGCTCTCGCCAGGCTTCACGCTGGACGCCTGGTACGGGCTGCTCGCGCCGGCCGGAACCCCGGTGGCCATCATCGAGCGGCTCAATGCCGAGGTCCGCAAGGTGCTGGCCGACCCCGCGGTTCGCGAGACGCTGGTCAACGGCAGCCACGAGATCGTCGGCAGCACGCCGGCCGAGTTCGCCCGGGTGATCGCCAGCGACCTGCGGCTGTGGACCGACCTGGCGGTGCGCCTGAAGGTCACGGCCGAGTGAGCGTGAAGATCCGCGCGGTGCGCACGCTGCGCTTTGCGCAGCCGATGGTGCCGATCCACCAGGGCAACTTTCCCGGCGCCCTGGAGATGGTCCTGACGATCGCCGAGGCCGACGACGGGAGCACGGGCTATTCGCTGGCCCGTGCGCACGGGGGGCAGCCCGGCTCGACGATCGCCGATCCGGTCGAGGTCTCGCTGGCGCCGCGCGTCGTCGGGCTCGACGCGCGCCAGCCCCAGCAGGCCTGGGAGCGGATGATCGCGCTCGAGCCCGCGGGCTACGTCAGCGTCTTTGCGATCAGCGCGGTCGACGTGGCGCTGTGGGACCTCGCTGCGCGTCTGGAGCAGCGGTCCGTGGCGTCGCTGCTCGGGGCTCGACGCCGCGCCCTGCAGCCCTACGCCAGCTCGAGCCACCACCCCACAGTCGACGCCTACCTGGCCGACCTGCGGCAGGCCCTGGCCCGCGGCTACCGGGCCTACAAGGTGCACCCCTTCTACGACCCGCGGCGCGACATCGAACTGGCGCGCGCGCTGCGCGAGGCTGCCGGCCCCGAGGTCCGCCTGATGCTCGACGCAGCCAAGCGCTACGACGAGAGGGCGTCGCTGGAGGTCGGCGAGGCCTTGCAGCGCGAGGGTTTCCACTGGTTCGAGGAGCCGCTGCCCCAGCAGGACTGGCGGGGCTACCGGCGCCTGCGCGAGGCACTCGACATCCCGGTGATCGGCGGCGAGACCCTGCCCGGCCTGCACCTCGCGATCGACAACGCGCTGCATGCCGGCGCCTACGACGCCGTGCTGTGCGACGTCTACTGGAAGGGCGGCATCACCGGCGCCCTGCGCACCTTCGAGGTCTGCCGGACGCACGGCGTGCCGGTGGTCTCGCACCACGGTGCCAGCGCGCTGATGAACCTGGCCAACCTGCACCTGCTGTGCGCGCACGACGAGCCCGTGATGATCGAGACGCTGTTCCCGGAGGCCCCCTACGAGCACGGCATCGACCGGCCCGCCCGCATCGGCGCCGATGGTCTGATGCATCTTCCTGACGGCCCCGGGCTGGGCGCCATGCCGGACTGGCCCTACATCCGCGCCCACGCCGTGGGTGGCGCAGACGCAGGCGCCGGACGATGAAGATCCGCTCGATCCGCGCCTTCGAGATCCGCAGCGACCTGACCGGCGGGCCGCCTTCGACGCCGCAACGGCGTCCTGCCTGGACGGCGGACGCCGAGGTCGCCAGCCCGATGTCGCGCCATGACCGCTTCAAGCGGCTGCGATCGAGCTGGCGGCCGGCCTGGCCCTCGGTGGGTTGCCTCGTGACGGCGGAGGACGGCCGCTGGGGCTTCGGCATGAGCCGGTACGGGCCGCCCGTGATCGCGATCATCAACGGGCACCTGGGTCCCCTGCTCGAGGGCGAGCCGGCGATGGCGACCGAGCGCCTGTGGGACATGATGCAGGGCATGACCTCGCCCTACGGGGGCGGCCTGTCCTGCTACGCGGTCAGCGCCCTCGACCTGGCGCTGTGGGACCTGAAGGGCAAGATCCTGGGCCAGCCGGTCTACGCCCTGATCGGCGGGCCGATGCGCGAGCACATCGATTGCTACGCCACCGGCAACGACACCGACTGGCACCTGGAGCAGGGCTTCACCGCAACCAAGCTCGCCTGCCCCTACGGCCCGGCCGACGGCGAGCGCGGGCTCGCGCTGAACGAGCAGCTGGTGGGCGAGCGGCGCGCGCTCGTCGGGGACGGCGTGGACCTGATGCTCGACTGCTGGATGGCCTTCGACGTCGACTACAGCGTCCGCCTGGCCGAGCGTCTGCGGCCGTTCCGGCTGCGCTGGATGGAGGACTGCCTGCTGCCGGAAGACCTCGACGGCCTGCGCTCCTTGCGCCAGCGCCTGCCCGGCCTGACGCTGGCCGGCGGCGAGCATTGGTACACGATCCCGCCCTACGCGCAGGCGGCGGCAGGACGGCTTCTCGACATCGTCCAGCCCGACATCGGGTGGGCTGGTGGCCTGACGGGCTGCCTGCGCATCGCCAGCCTCGCCCAGGCCTTCGGCCAATCGGTGATCCTGCACGCCGGCGTCAACACGCCCTACGGCCAGCACTTCAGCCTGGCGGTGCCGAACTGCCCGATGGGTGAGTACTTCGTCGGGTCGGCGCCCGGGGTGCCGTTCGAGGAGGTGAGGCTGACGCCCGGGATGCAGGTGCCCGCAGCGGGCCGGGTGCGCCCGACCGACGAGCCGGGCTTTGGGCTGGGCCTGACGCTCGAGGGCATCGAGGCCCTGACGCCACGGCGATGACGCCCGCGGGGGCCCCGCTCGGCCGGGTCCCGCTTCGGACCTGCCGAAGCCGGTTCAGCCGAACCAGGACAGGTCGAACGCGCGCTCCACGAACCACAGGGCGGCCAACACCAAGGCGGCCCAGGAGCCCCCCGTGAAGATCACATGCCGGTACAGGCCGGTGTGCCGCAGTGCGAATGCCACTGGCAGGAAGGCCGCGACGATGGCCAGCTGACCCAACTCCACGCCGACGTTGAAGCCGGCCAGGCTCCAGGCCAGCGACGCGGTGGGCAGGCCGAGGTCCGCCAGCACGCTGGCGAAGCCGAAGCCGTGAATGAGGCCGAAGCCGAAGGCCATCATCCAGCGCCGCCCGCCGATGATCGGCCGCAGGTTGTTCGCCGCGGCGACGACGACCGATGCGGCGATGGCCGACTCGACCCAGCGGGAGGGCAGGCTCACCCATTCGAGCGCTGCCAGGGACAGCGTGATCGAGTGCGCCAGGGTGAAGGCGGTGACGACGGCGACGACGTCGCGCGCGGCCCGACCGAAGCGCGGCACGCCGACCCAGCGCCGCGCGCGCCGCTCGAACACGGCTGGAAGCAGCAATGCAATGAGGAACAGGATGTGGTCGAACCCGATCCAGATGTGCCACACGCCTTGCCGCAGAAACGACACGAAAGCCGCAGCCGGGCCGGGCGGTGCGGGGGTGAAGGCGGGCCGAGCCTGCCCGGGCGCGAGCACCGAGGCATGGTCCGCACCGTCGAGTGCCAGTTTCAGCAGTCCCCGGTGCAGTGTGTCAACGTCGAACAGCAGCCGGTAGTCCAGCGTCAAGGGGCCTGCGTCACTTGGGCAGCGTCCGGCCAGTTGCAGCACCGCGTAGGCCCCGTCGGTGTGTTGGTCGACCGCATGCCCGGCCACCTGCAGCGTGCAGCGGCCGCCACGCTCCAGCGTCAAGGCCGACAAGGCCCAGGCCGCGAGCGCGGTGTGGCGCGCCCGCAACTCGCCCCAACGGATCTCGCCGTCGCCGTCGGCGTCCAGGCCGAGCGCGACTTCGATGTCGCGCAGGGCGATGTCCCACTGGCCCGAGACCTCGCTGCCCTGGACGCGCAGCGTCAGGTAGCTGTCGCTGGCCTTGTGCGCGAACGCCGGCCAGGCGCACAGACACCCGGCCAGCAGGCTGCACAAGGCCAGCCAGTGCCGCAGGACGTGCCAGCTTGGAATGGCGGACTTCATCGCAAGGATTTCCTGGCCGGAGCGGGTGCGGTCGTCAGGCCTGCGAGCTCGCGCAGATGCCGGTCCTCGAAGCCGCTGCGCTGCAGCCAGTCGATGGCCGGCTTTGCGGCGGCGCGCTGGCCCGCGGCGACGGCGCTTTCCAGCAGCACGCGCGCGTCGCGCGGTTCGCGCTGCACAGCGTAGTTCTCCTGCGCCAGACGCAGGGCGGCTGCAGCGTCGCCGCGCAGGCGCAGTTCGAAACGAGCTTCCTCGGCGCGGTGGGTGGTGTCGCCGCGCGCCCGGGCTGCGGCGTAGCGGTCCTGCAAGGCGTGCTGCCAGCGTTCGGCTTCGGGCCGCTTCAGGGTGGCGGCGGCCTCGGCCAGTCTCAGCAGCAGGCTGTCGGCGGCCTCCCGTCCGGCAAGCTCCTGCAACACCATCTCGTGCTGGCCGGTGTCGAGCAGGTGATCGGCCCAGGCCGTGCGCAGGTAGACGCTTTCCACGTCCAGGGCCAGCGCCGCGCGGTAGAGGCTCTCGGCTACCTGTGGCTGGCCTTGCCATGCCGCCACTTCGGCCATGCGGGTGAACAGCCAGGACCGTTGCTGCGCCGAACTCGCCGCCGCCACGGCCTGGCCGAGCGTGCGCGAGGCCGCGGCCAGCCGGCCGGAGTAGGCCAGCGCCAGCCCTTCGCAGGCGCCGGCCAAGGCTGGACGGTCGAGTCGCCGCAGTGCCGCGCATTCGCGCTGCGCCAGCGCCGGTTCGGCCTGGACCAGGAGCACGGCACCGCGCCAGGCGTGGGCCTGCGCGTGTGCCGGATCCAGCGCCAGAGCCGCCTGGAAATCCTGCAGCGCGCCCGCGAAGTCGTGTCGGTACTGGCGCAGGGCGCCACGCAGGGTCAGCCACTCGGCCGTAGGCTCGCCCCTCGCACGGGCCAGCGCGGCCTCGGCGTAGCCGGCATAGCGCGGATCCCCACTTTCCAGGGCGAGTTCGAAGTAGCGGTCGGCCAACTGCGTCGCCGCGGCTGCGGGCGCTGCTTCGGCCGCAGCGGCTGCCCGCAGGGCAGCCAGATCGCGGGCGATGGAGTCGCTGGCGCGCCAGGGCAGGCGTTCGAGGACTTGGGCGTCGTCTGTCGGGACAAAAGGAGCGGCGTGCAGCCTGGCCGCGCCGACGACAAACAGGAGCGCGCACGCCGCCAGGCTCGTGGTGACGGCGCCACGAAGACCGGCGCTGCGATGTCCCGCCCCCCCACGGATTTGCGCGGACGCGCTACATTCGCGCGCGGGCCGTAGAGGCCGTATAGTGAAAACCATCACCGGAGTCTACCCATGACCAAGTTCCTTTCCGCTGTCGTCGCCACGGCTTTCGCGCTGGGCGCAGCCTCCGTCTTTGCCGGCGCCCACGGCGGCGCCATGAAGGACGACAAGAAGATGGAAGAGTGCAAGAAGATGGACGCGGCCAAGGCCGATGCCAAGATGAAGGACGAGTGCAAGAAGCTGATGGACGCCGCTGCCAAGAAGAAGTAAGCCCCGCGGCGCAGCATTTCTCCACGCGCGGCCCTCGGCGCCGCGAGTTTTCCTGCACGGGCCGAAAGGCCCGTGCTGCGTTTGGGGGCCGGGTGCCACGCCGTTGTGGTGCTGACCCGACCCCACAATCTTGATCGACGGCCTCCCGGCCAGGACGCTCCTCATGAACGGACCGCCCCACGGACGCTTCGAGCAGTCCTTCATGTTCCACATGATCCGGGACTTCTTCCTGCTGCTGCTGGCCGTGGCGGCGGTGGAGCTCGGCATCCGTTATGCCGCGCTGCTGTACGACTTCCGCACGGCCGAGCCGCAGCGCGTGCAACGGGCGGCTGCGCAACTGGCCGAGGACGTCAAGTCCATCATGCTCAACGCGGGCGGGCCGACGGCCGCGCAGACCGTCTATCCGATCCTGAACCGCAATTACGACGACCTTCGGCTGACGATCGCGATCGAGCCTTCGCCGGTGACCGTCGAGTCGATGAAGGCCTCGCGCAGCATGGACCCCCAGGGCTTGAAGCCGAAATGGCCCGAGGGCGCGCACCAGCAGTCCAGCACCGTGCTGAAGGCCGAGCAGTACTGCCTCGGCTGTCATGTCAAGGCCCAGGTGGGCGAGGTGCTCGGCACCGTCACCGTGCGCAGCTATCTCGCGCGCAAGGAGGCCGTCTGGTGGGAGGAAGTGCGCGTGACCGCCGCGGCGCTCAGCCTGAAGATTCTGGTCCACACGGTGGTGCTGCTGCTGCTGCTGCGCGTGCGCATGGCACCGTTGATGACGCTGCGCAGCACGGCGGCGACGCTGGCCAAGGGCGTGATGGACCTCAGCCCGCGCGCGCGCATCAGTTCCGAAGACGAGTTCGGCGAACTCGCGCAGGACCTGAACCATTTCCTCGATCGCATCACCCTCGTGGTGCACGATCTCGACCGCATCCTCAGCGAGGTCGTGCGCGTGGGCGAGCGGCTAGGGACCTTGAACCGGCACCTGGAGCAGCAACTCGAGTCGCTGCGCGACGGCAGCCTGCGGACCCTGGCCGACGGCGCCGAGCGCGGCCTTGCGGCCCGGGTGGCGGCTGCGCGCGAGGTGGGCGCCTTCGACGTGCTGCACCGCGTCCTCGACGAGGCGGTGGTGGTCAGTGCGTTGCGGCCCGACGAAGCCGAGCGTCTGCGCGCGCCGCTGGCCCGGCTGGGTGAGCGCTTCGTCGCCGTGACGGATGCCCTCGAGCGTGCCGCGCCGCCCGTGCTCGTGGCCCAGGCGCAGTCGAGCGAGTACCAGGCGTTCGCTCAGTCCTTGCGAGAGATGGCACTGCTCGAGGCCCAGATGCAGACCGTCGCGGAGTCCGGGCAGCAGGTCCTGCAACGGCTGGCGTCCGGGCGTCCCTCGGGCGGCATGCCGGGCAGCGCGCCGGGCGCGGCCGAGCGTTGAGTTCGAGCCGGGGGGGGGAGTCCGGAATCCTTCAGGCGTCTCTTCGGCGGGCCGTCAGTCGCTGCCGCCGTGGGCCGACGGATTTTCGGTCCTGCGGGGCGTGTCTGCGGCCGCGACCACCCGGTCACGGCCAGCCTCCTTCGCGCGGTACAGCGCGAGGTCGGCGCGGTCGATGAAATCGCGCAGGGTGTCACCCTCGACGGCATGGGCAACCCCGAAGCTGGCCGTGGCCTGGCCCACCACGGGCACGGGCGATTCGCGCAGCGCTGCGGCAAGCCGTTCGGCCAGACGTGTGGCGCCCTCCAGGTCGGTGTCCGTGCAGACCACCAGAAACTCCTCTCCGCCCCAGCGGCCGATCACGTCGGACAGCCGGGTCACCTGCTGCAGCACGCGTGCCACGCTGCGCAGCACATCATCGCCAGCCTCATGGCCGTGGCGGTCGTTCACGGACTTGAAGCGGTCCATGTCGAGAAGGATGACCGACACAGGGTGACCGCGCCGGGCCCGATCCAATTCCCGTTCGAGCACGTCTTCCAGGCGGCGGCGGCTCGAGACGCCGGTCAGCACGTCGATCATCGCCATCTGCTCGTAGCGGTAGGCGGCGACCATCGACACCAGGCGCTGGCGGTTGTGGAGGCCGCCGACGATGGCCGCCACCAGAATCAGGGACAGCAGTTCGCCAAACAGCACGAGCAGTGCCAGCGCCCCCCTCGGATCGACCGTCAAGATCGTGAGGGTGAACAGCGACAAGGTCAGCACGTTGAAGGCGGTCCGCGGCCTCCTGGGCACGTGGTACATCAGATTGGCGAGCATCATCGCCACGCCCAGCAGCACGAGGCTCTTGCGTTCCAGCAGGGAGGCCATGCCCATCACGAGCACGCTGCCCACCATCACGACCACGTGAGCCCACAGCAGCCTGCGGCGCAGGACCTTGGAAAACCGGCTCCCGGCCCACAGCAGCAGGGCCGGCACGACGCCCAGCGCATAGGTGGTGTGGGCCACCGCATGCGTGAGGTAGATCGGCGACCCCTGCAGGATGCCGGCCTCAGCACGCATGAAGTCGATGGACCACAGCAGGGCGACAAAGAGCACCATGATCGGCGACATCGCGCGCGCGATCTGGATGTTGGTGTCGTCGAGCCGGTCTCGCATCAGCTGGCGCTCCTCGGGCGTCAACTCCTCGACGATCGGTCCTTCGTGAAGCTGGAGCAACATCCTCATGCCAAGTCTTTCGATGGCCAGGAACGGCGGCGCGTCGGCACATGGGCCACCCATGCAGTTCCGGTGGCTGGCCAAAGGCGCGGGTGTCGTGTAACCGGGAGTCTATGCGCGCCGCGGTCCTCCGCCCGGCGATGCGGTCCGTGCCAAGCGGGCCGGTGCCCGCGCCCTGGTCACGCAAGCACATGCGCGCGCCCGCGCCCCGCTGGGAAGCCGCATCCCGGTGTGCGGCCTCGGTCAGCCGCAGGGCGCCGACGACGCGACCCCGCGCCCGGCCCGCAGTGAGAGCGTCGTCATGACCGGTGTGGCATTGACCATCGACGGTGGCCGATCGGCCTTGCTGGCGCTTCAGCGGGCGCGGCGATCAGGTGCTGCGGCCGGATTCATCGTTCGCTGCGCAGGCGCCCTGCGGCCGACTGCAGTCCGGACTTTGCAGCCACGAGCGAGCCCGCCTTGCCCAGCCCGAAAGCGGGCATGTTCGCGTACACGTTCTCGTAGGTGCCGGGCTTGGCGAGGTAGGTTTCGTGCCAGATGCCCACGGTGCCGCCGGTGCCGACGGCCTGGTTGAAAGCCTGCCAGGCCGGCAGGTGGTGCGACTCCCGCGCCTTGGCGTAGGCCAGCAGGGCGTCCAGGCTGCGCCAGTACTGCACCAGGATGATCGTGCGGGAGAACCACATCTCGTGGCTGAGCAGGCCGAGTTCGGGCTTGGCGTACAACTCCTTGAGCATGCGCGGCATGGCCGTGGCCACCGGCAGCCACTTGTGCAGCAGCCAAGGCTGGTTGATTCGCATGCCGATGAGGAACACGGCGAACTCGCCCTCCATGCGGGCGGTCATGCGTTCACGATGGATCATGGTTCGGGGCTCCAGGGTCGGGCGAGGGGAGGGCGCGTGTCGCGGCTTGCGTCGCCGCCGGGCGGTTCAAGAACGTACTTTACATGCAAAATTGACAATGTCAAGTTGTGGCCGGGAGAGTGACCGGATCGAGCCTGGATCATCCAGTGGTCAACGATGCACGAGTCCCCACCGCTGCGCCTACGGGCAGCAAGAAGAGGCGCGGGACGGCAATCGCCTGCCCCGCGCGCAGGGGCTGGGTCGGGTCGCGGGGCGTCAGCAGCTTCCCAGCTGCTCAGGCGCCATGGCCCTTGATGTAGGTCTCGAGGAAGGAAACCTGCGCACCGAGCTGGCGGATCATGTCCTTGACGATGTCGCCGATCGAGACCACACCGACGACACGCCCACCGTCGAGCACCGGCAGGTGACGGAAGTTGCGGTTGGCCATCAGGCCCATGCAGGCCTCCAGCGGGTCCTCGGGGCGCACGGTCAGGGGGTCGCGGGTCATGATCTCGCCCACCGGGGTGGTGCGCGCATCCCGGCCTTCGAGCAGCACGCGGATGGCGCAGTCGCCCTGGGTGATGATGCCCGCGAGGCGCTCCTCTTCGAGAACGAGCACCGAGCGCACCCGGTTGGTCTTCATCAATTCGAGCGCGCGCTGCACGGGTTCGGCCGGCGTGACGCTGATCACGGCGCCGGATTTCTGGCTCAGGCAGGTCTTGACGGTGGTCACGGTGCAGTCCTAGGCGGGATATCGGCCCAAGACTTTACGCCAAGATGAGCGCGCGCCCACGGCGATCGACGGCATCAGATCGCTGCGCGGAACGGTCGCGGATCGCTTAGGCTAGCGGTTTGCGTTCACTGTCAGGGCTCGGCCCTTCTCCAGGCATGCACTTCGTACCTGCGATCGACCCCGTGATGCCGGCCACTGCGTCGGGCTGGTGGCTCGTTTTCGTGGGCGGCAAGCTGCTGCTGCCCGCCGACGAGTTGCGGCCGCTCGAGCCGGTGCCGTCGGTCGCTTTCGAGGCCGATGCGGACTCGCGGCACTTCCTCGGCCGGCTCGATGGCCTGGACTGCTGGGTCGCGCAGCTGAAGAGCGCGCCGGCGGGCTGGCGTGAGGTCCCCTTGCGCTCGGCCATGATGCAGTTCCCGGGGCCGCTGGCGGGGCTGGCCGGGCGCGCCGCGCAGGTGCTGGAATGGGACCGCACGCACCGCTACTGCGGCGTCTGTGGCACACCCACCGAGCTGCAGCCCGGCGAGCGCGCGCGCCGGTGCCCCGCGTGCGGCCATTCGTCCTATCCGCGCCTGAGCCCGGCGATGATGGCGCTCGTGTGGCGCGCCGACCGTGGCCGCCCCGAGCTGCTGCTGGCGCGGGCGCCGCACTTCGCTCCGGGCATGTTCAGCGCCCTGGCAGGCTTCGTCGAGGCCGGCGAGTCGCTGGAGGACTGCGTGCACCGCGAGGTGCAGGAAGAGGTGAGCCTGCAGGTGCACAACCTGCGCTACTACGGCAGCCAGAGCTGGCCCTTCCCGAACAGCCTGATGGTGGCCTTCACGGCGCAGTGGGCCGGTGGTGAGATCGTGCCCCAGCCGGGCGAGATCGAGGAGGCGGGCTGGTTCGCCCTGGACGCCCTGCCGAAGATACCGCCCCGGTTCTCGATTTCCGGGCACCTGATCCGCGACACGGTGCAGGCTCTGGCGCAAGGTTGACGCGCAGCGGGCGCCCGCGGGCCCGTCAGCGGCGCGCGCATGCGTGTGGCTTGGCCTGTCAGCCTGCTGCGCGGTCCTTCAGGCGCCAGGTGGTCACGAATTCGAACCGATCGACCGGGTACAGGTTGACCGACATGGAGAGCAGGCGCGATTCCCCCCGGTACTGACGCCGCACGCGCAGTCCCGGTGAACCGGTCTTGACCTGCAGCAGTCGGGCGCTGTCCCTGGGCAGGGCGACGGCACCGACCGTCTGACGCACCTCGACAATGGTTTCGCCGCCGTGCTTTTCGACCAGGCCGTGGATCCAGCCGCTGCCGCCCTGCAACTCGCTCCAGACGCCCTCCAGGCCCGGGCGGACGTACACGCGCATGTCGACGATGGGGACATCGCTGGCGCGGGGGTAGCGGCAGACCTCCATCTCGAGCCAGCGCTCGCCGGGCGCGTACTCGAGCCACGCAGACAGCGGCGGGGCGGGCTCGATCCAGCGGCACTGGCGGGCTTCCAGGCGCGTCTCCTGCGTGTACTGCATCAGGTCGGCCAGCGAGCCGAGGGTGGCGACATAGCGCTCGCTCGCCCGGGCGGCCTGCACGCGCGTGCCCACGCCCTGGTGGCGGCTGAGCAGCCCGAGCTCGCACAGGATCCTGACCGCCTCTCGCAGCGTGTGGCGCGACACACCGAAGGCTTCGCACAACTGGGGCTCGGGCGGCAGCAGCGAGCCCACCGGGTAGCGGCCTTCGGCGATGGCCGCCTGCAGCGCCGCGGCCACGTGCTGGTAGCGCGGCGCGGCTGCCGCCAGGCGGGAGAGGGACGCTTGCATCGGGGTCCTGCGGATTGACAAGAGCGTGGCTTGGGTTATAAACATCCGGACGTTTGGATGTCCGGAGCCCCGGTCCGGCAGGACATCGTCACCCTCGCCGGCACCCGCACCGCCCATGGACCCAGTATCCGGATCAGCCCAGCCCCTCGCGGGGATCACGGTCGTCGAGCTCGGCCACAGCGTGGCGGGTCCTTTCGCGTGCCAGATCCTAGCCGACCTCGGCGCGCAGGTGATCAAGATCGAGAAGGGCGCGGGCGACGACGCACGCCACTGGGGCCCGCCCTTCGTCGACGGCGCATCGGCCACCTTCCAGGCGCTCAATCGCGGCAAGCGCTCGTTCACGCTCGACCTGCGTGGTCCGGACGACCGGCAGGCGCTGATCGATTTCGTCGTCGCGCGGGCCGATGTGGTGGTGCAGAACATGCGGCCCGGCCAGGTGGCCGAGCTCGGGCTCGACGCGGCGGGCCTGCGCGCGCTGCAGCCGCGGCTGGTGTACTGCAACATGGGCGCCTTCGGCGCGGCGGGGCCGCTGGCCGACCGTCCGGGCTACGACCCGCTGATGCAGGCCTTCGGCGGCATCATGAGCGTCGTCGGCGAGCCTGGCGGCGCGCCGGTGCGGGTGGGCCCGTCCATCGTCGACATGGGCTGCGGCCTGTGGGCCGCGCTCGGGGTGCTCAGTCTGCTGATGCGGCGCCAGCACACCGGCGAGGGCGGCGTGGTCGACGTCTCGCTGCTGGAGACCTCGATCGGCTGGATGAGCCTGTTCAGCGCGCAATTCCTGGCCGGCGGCAAGCTGCCGTCGAAGAACGGCTCCGGCCAGGCCGGCATCGTGCCCTACCGCGCCTACCGCACGGCCGATGGCGACCTCGTCGTCGCCGCCGGCAACGACAAGCTCTTCGCGTCGCTGTGCGCGGTGCTGGGCCATCCCGAGTGGGCCGCCGACGAGCGCTTTGTCTCCAACCCGTCGCGGGTGGTGAACGCCGCGGCGCTGTACGCGCTGCTCGAGCCCTGTTTCCTTCAGCGCGGCAACGCCGAGTGGACGGCGCGGCTGGAGGCCGCGGGCATCCCCTGCGCGCCGGTGCAGGACGTGGCGCAGATGCTGGCGCACGAGCAGACCCGGGCCATCGGCCTGCTGCAGCAGACGGCGGGCAGCAGCATCCCGCTCGTCGGCCTGCCGCTGTCCCTGGACGGCGTGCGCCCGACCGCGCCGCGCTCCGCCCCTGCGCTGGGCGAGGCGGGCTCGCTGCGGCAGTTCCTCGCGCAGACACCTTCCCGGGAGAAGTCATGATCCCCGTGCTCGATGGCATGGAACTGCAGACGCTGCGCCTGGACGAGCCGCAGGCGCATGTGCTGCGCGTCACGCTGGACCGGCCGCAGGTGATGAACGCGATCAACACCCGCATGGGCGAGGAGTTGCTCGCGCTGTGGCAGCGCCTCGTCCGCGATGCGGGGGCCTGGCGCTGCGTGATCCTCACCGGGGCCGGCGAGCGCGCCTTCTGCGCCGGGGGCGACCTGAAGGAGCGCGACGGCATGACCGAGGCGCGCTGGCGCGCGCAGCACGAGATCTTCGAGCGCGCCTACTTCGCGTTGCTGGAGGTGCCCGTCCCGGTGCTGGCCGCGCTCAACGGCGTGGCCTACGGTGGTGGCCTGGAAACGGCACTGGCCTGCGATTTCATCTACGCCGCGCGCCATGTGCGCTGCGCGCTGTCCGAGGTGCGCCTGGGCATCATGCCCGGTGGTGGTGGCACCCAGAACCTCGCGCGGGCGGTGGGCGAACGCCGCGCGAAGGAGCTGATCCTGCGCGCCCAGCCCTTCGACGCCGAGCAGGGGCTGGCCTGGGGCCTGTTCAACCGCGTCGTCGCGGCCGAGGAGCTGATGGCCGAGGCGCTGCGCTGCGCGGGCGACATCGCGGGCAACGGGCCGCTGGCCGTGCGCCAGGCCAAGAAGTCCATCCACCAGGGGCTGCAGAGCGACCTGCTGACGGGCTCGCGCTTCGAGATCGAGGCCTACAACCGGCTGGTGTCGTCGAAGGACCGCCTCGAGGGCGTGCGCGCCTTCAACGAGAAGCGGTCACCGCAATTCACAGGGGAGTGAGGCCCGTGGGAACGACGAGTGCGAATGCGGTGCTGGTGCGCGAGGTCGGCCTGCGCGACGGTCTGCAGATGCTGGCGCAGTTCATGCCGACGCCGGACAAGCTCGCCTGGATCCGCGCCGAGCACGCCGCGGGCGTGCGCGAGATCGAGGTCACCTCGCTCGTGCCGGCGCGGCTGGCGCCGCAGTTCGCGGACGCCGAAGCCGTGGTCCGCGAGGCGCTGACCCTGCCCGGCCTGACGGTGGTGGCCCTGGTGCCGAACCTGCGCGGGGCCGAGCGCGCCTTCGAACTCGGCGCGCACAAGCTGGATTACGTGGTGTCTGTCAGCCGCACCCACAACCTGCGCAACGTGCGGCGCGAGCGCGAGGCCTCGCTCGAGGACTTCGCCCGCATCGTGCAGGCGCGCGACGCCGCCGGCCTGCGCGGCCGCGTCACGGTGGCCGGCGGCCTGTCGACGGCCCTGGGCTGCTCCTACGAGGGCCGCATCGCCGTCGACGAGGTGCGCCGCTGCGCCGCGGCGCTGGCCGAGGCCGGGGCCGACGAGATCGCCGTGGCCGACACCGTAGGCTACGCCGATCCCGGGCTCGTCGCCGAGGTCTTCGCCGCCGTGCGCGCCGAGACGGGCGACCTGCCGCTGCTGGCCCATTTCCACGACACGCGCGGCCTCGGCCTGGCCAACGTGAAGGCGGCGCTGGACGCCGGCGTGCGCGCCTTCGACGCCTCGCTGGGCGGGATCGGCGGCTGCCCGCACGCGCCGGGGGCTACCGGCAACGTGTCCACCGAAGACCTGTGCTTCATGCTCGATGCCCTCGGCCTGGACAGCGGCATCGACCTGCCGGCCTTGCTCGAGGTTCGCCAACGCCTGGCGCAATGGCTGCCGGGCGAGGCGCTGCACGGCGCCGTCGCCCGCGCCGGCCTGCCTACGGGCTGGCGTCCTGGGTCCACCCGTTTTTCCGTCCCCACCCCTTGACCGGCACGCCTGCCGCCCTCCCAGCGATGAGCATCCCCCCCGACAGCGCCGAAGCGGCCCTGGCCCGCGAGGACCACCCCGAGATCCGCGAAAGCGTGCGCCGGATCTGCGCCGACTTCCCCGGCAGCTACTGGCGCGATCTCGACGCGCGCGACGCCTACCCCTCGGCCTTCGTCGAGGCGATGACGCGCGCGGGCTACCTGGCGGCGCTGATCCCCGAAGCCTACGGCGGCGCGGGCCTGCCGCTGCGCGCCGCCGGCGTCGTGCTCGAGGAGATCCACGCCAGCGGCGGCAACGCCTCGGCCACCCACGCCCAGATGTACACGATGGGCACGGTGCTGCGCCACGGCAGCCAGGAGCAGAAGCAGCGCTACCTGCCCGAGATCGCCGCTGGCCGTCTGCGCCTGCAGGCCTTCGGCGTCAGCGAGCCCTCGGTGGGCACCGACACCACGCGCCTGAAGACCCGGGCCGTGCGCGACGGCGACCACTACGTCATCGACGGCCAGAAGATCTGGACCTCGCGCGCGCTGTACTCCGACCTGATGCTGCTGCTGGCGCGCACGACGCCGCTGGAGCAGGTGCAGCGCCGCACCGAGGGGCTGTCGGTCTTCCTGGTGGACATGCGCGAGGCCGTCGGCCGCGGCATGACGATCCGGCCGATCGAGACGATGATCAACCACAACACCACCGAGGTGTTCTTCGACGGCCTGCGCATCCCCACCTCCAGCCTCATCGGCGAGGAGGGGCGGGGCCTGCGCTACATCATGGACGGCATGAATTCCGAGCGCATCCTCGTCTCGCACGAGTCGCTCGGGGATGCGCGCTGGTTCATCCGCACCGCGGTGGACTACGCGAAGCAGCGCGTCGTCTTCAACCGGCCCATCGGCCAGAACCAGGGCATCCAGTTCCCCCTGGCGCGCGCCCACGCGCAACACCGGGCCGCAGACCTGATGGTGCGCCACGCCGCCGCCATGTTCGAGGCCGGACTGCCCTGCGGCGAGGAGGCCAACCTGTCCAAGCTGCTGAGCGCCGAAGCCGCCTGGGAGGCCGCCGAGGCCTGCGTGCAGACACACGGCGGCTTCGCGTATGCACGCGAATACGACGTCGAACGCAAGTGGCGCGAGGCGCGGGTGCAGCGCACGGCGCCGATCTCGACCAACCTCATCCTCGCCTACATCGCCGAGCACGTGCTCGGGCTGCCGAGGTCGTATTGATGAACGGGCACCCGATGCCGGCGGGGACCCCCATCGCCCGGGCCGCAGGCCGGTGGCTGCAGGCCCTGACGCCTGAGCAGGTGCCGGCCCAGGCCCTGGAGTCGGTACGGCGCGGGATGCTCGACTGCATGGGCGTGCTGCTGGCCGGGCGCGACGAGCCGGTCGTCGGCCTGGTGTGCGCGCTGGCGCACGTGCAAGCGCAGCCTGGGCCAGGTCTGGCGCCGGTGCTGGTCGATCGCGGTCACGCCGCCGTCGCCGACGCGGCCTGGATCGACAGCGTTGCCGCGCATGCCCTCGACTTCGACGACACGGGCCTGGACGGGCACCCGAGCGTGGTCCTCGCGCCCGTGGTCCAGGCCCTGGGCCATGCGCTAGGGGTCGACGCCGCGGGTCGGCGCTGCGCCTACCTCGCAGGCTACGAGGTCTGGGCCGAGATGGTGCTGCGCGAGCCGGACAAGCACCACGGCAAGGGCTGGCACCCGACGGCGGTGTTCGGGCCGGTGGCCGCCGCGGCCGCCGCCGCCTGGCTGCTCGAGCTCGACGCCGTGCATGTCGAGCACGCCCTGGGCCTGGCGGCTTCGATGGCCGCCGGCGTCGTGGCCAATTTCGGCTCGATGGCCAAGCCGGTGCAGGTGGGGCTGGCCGCGCGCAACGGCATCCTGGCCGCGCAGATGGCTGCGCGCGGTGTGACCGCCGCGGTCGACGCGCTGGACAGCCCCAAGGGGCTGCTGGCCGCGCTGTCGCCGCGTGCCCGGGTGCGCCTGGGTGGCGAGCCGGGTTTCGGGCACCACTGGCGCATCCTCGAGCACGGCATCAGCGTCAAGCGCTACCCGGTGTGCTACGCCCTGCACCGGGCGGTCGATGCGGCGCTCGCCTTGCGGCCTCAACTGCCTGCGGGGCGCGAGATCCGGCGCGTGGTCGTCGAACTCGGGCCCCTGCAGGCCCAGATGCTGCGCCAGGACCTGCCGGCCACCGGCCTGCAGGCCAAGTTCAGCGCGCCGTACGCCATCGCTTGCGCGCTCGTCCGCGGCCATCTGGACCTGCAGGATCTGAGCGATGCGGCCGTCGCCGAGCCGGAAGTGGCGGCGCTGATGACGCGCGTCGAGGTGCGGCCGCTCGATCAGCCCGACCTGCAGGATCCCCTGTTCTCGGTCGCCGACCGGGTCGAGGTCACGCTCGCCGACGCCAGTGTCTGGAACTCTGAACCGGTGCGCCGCGCCCGGGGGCACGCCACCCGGCCGCTGGACGAGGCCGAGACGCGCGAGAAGTTCATGGCCTGCGCGAGCCTGACCTGCAGCCCGCTCGATGCCGCCGCCCATTGGCGGCGCCTGTCTTCTGACTGAGACGCTGCGGCGCGCCCGACAGTCCATGACACATCCGCCCGCCACCGTTCCCGTCACCTCGTTCGCCGAGTGCCTGGCGCGAGTCTGCCTGGCCCCTGCGTCGGTCGTGCTGAAGCACGAAGCCTGGGTGCGAGCGCTGCTGCTCGACACCCTGGGCTGTGCCGTCGCAGCGCGCGGGCATGCGGCGGTCGCCCATGCGGCGGTTGCGGCGGCTGCGCTCGGCGCCGGGACGGCAGCGCGCGGCCTGGGCAGCGCGCTGCCGCTCAGCGCATCGGGCGCCGTGCTCGACAGCGGCGCGGCGATCCGGGCCCTGGACTACAACGACTTCTACTGGGGCCCCGGCATCGGCGGTCACCCGAGCGACTTGTTCGCCGTCGGCCTGTCGCTGGCGCAGCGGGAGCGCAGCGCGCTCGGTGAGTTTCTCGGCGCGATGGCGGTCGGCTACGAGATCTACCTGCGCATCCTGGACCGGATGGACGCCGATGGCGCCTTCGACCACACGAGCGCGATGGGCCTGGCGGGCGCAGCCTTGGGCGCGCGCCTGATGCGGCTGGACGAGACGAGGACAGCGCACGCACTGGCGATGGCCGCGGTGCTGGGGCCGTCGATGTACGCGCTGCGCCAGGGCGCCATCTGCGAGGCCAAGGCCGCCGCCCCGGCGCTCGCCTCGCTCGGGGCGCTGGCGGCCCTGGATCTGGCCCGCGCCGGCATGACCGGTCCGGTGCATGCCGCAGGCGGGCCCAGGGGCCTGGGCGGCTGGCTGCCTGAGCCGCAAGCGCTGGCGGCCCCGCTGGAAGCGACCCCGGCGGCCTGGCGGCTGGCGCACGTGAGCATCAAGCGCTACCCCTGCATCGGCACGGCACAGGCCGCGGTCCACGCTGCCTGCGAAATGCACCGCGCGGTGCGCGCGGCGGGTGGCACGCTGGAGGCGGTGCAGGTGCGCCTGACGCGCTCCACCCTGATCGCACACCAGACCTCCGACGCCTACCGGCGCCCGGACGACCGCGAGACCGCCGACCACAGCTTCTTCAGCCTGATGTCGATGGCGCTGTGCGACGGCGACCTCACCCCCGGGCAGTTCGAGCGCGGCCGCTACCGCGACCCGGACGTCCTGCGCATGTCGGACCGCCTGGGCTTCGACGTCACCTTGCCGCCGCGCGAGGCCGGGCAGTTCTGCGCCGAACTGCAGGCGCGCCTGGACGACGGGCGCGTCATCGACGTGGCGGTCGATCGTCCCCCCGGTCACCCCCTGGCTCCGCTGAGCGCGGACGAGTTGCTGCGCAAGTGGCGCGCGTGCTGCGAAGGGCGCATCGGCGCCGGCGCGCGCGACGCGCTGGCGCAGGCCTGCCTCCACGACCCGCTCGACGTTCCCGTCGAGCGGCTCCTCCAGCCCCTGCTGCAAGTGCCCATCGACATCGAACCATGATCGACGCCCTCCCACTGAAGGACCGCGTGGCCATCGTGACGGGCAGCGCCCGTCGCATCGGCCGCTCGATCGCCCTGGAGCTCGCCCATCGTGGCGCCTCCATCGTCGTCCACAGCCGCGCCGACGAGGCCGGTGCGCAGGAAACGGCGCGCCTCGTGGGCGAGCTCGGCGCCGAGGCCCGCGTGTGCATCACCGACCTCACCAGCGAGGCGGGCGCCGCCGCCCTGGTGGACGTCGCGTCCCAGGCCTGGGGCCGGCTCGACATCCTCGTCAACAACGCGGCGGTCCGCCGGCCTGTGGCCTTCGAAGACCTGGACTTCGCCGAGTGGCGCGCCATCATGTCGGTGGTGCTCGACGGCACCTTCCTGTGCTGCCGGGCGGCGGCCCCGCTGCTGCGGGCCTCGGGCCAGGGGCGCATCGTCAACATCGGCGGCATCACGAGCCACATCGGCGCCCATGAACGCGCGCACGTGGTGGCAGCCAAGGCTGGCGTCGTCGGCCTGACGAAGGCACTGTCCCAGGACCTCGGCGCTGCCGGCGTGACCGTCAACTGCATCGCGCCGGGCCTGATCGAGGACCCTGCCGACGACGCTGTGTCTTCCGGCTTCAGGCGCCGGCACACGCCGCTGGAGAAGATCCCGCTGCGTCGCGCCGGGGTGCCGCAGGACGTCGCCCAGGCTGTTGCCGTGCTGTGCTGTGACGAGATGGCCTACGTGACCGGCCAGACCATCCACGTCAACGGAGGCGTCTTTCCATGGTGACGCAGACCCTGGCGGAACATATCGCCGCGGCGCGGCAGGCCGAACTGCCGCAAGCAGTGCGGGCCAAGGCCCGGTTGCACGTGCTCGACACCCTGGCGGCCATGGTCTCGGGCAGCCGCCTGCCCGCCGGCCTGATGGCGGCCGAGTGGGTCGTGACGCAAGGGGCCGCCGGCCCCGCGCGCGTGGCCGGCACCCGGCTGCGCGCGCATCCGCAGTTCGCGGCGCTGGCCAACGGGGTGCTTGCACACGCCGACGAGACCGACGACTCCCACGCGCCCTCGCTCACGCATCCCGGCTGCGCCGTCGTCCCGGCGGCCCTGACACTGGCCGACGCCCACGGTCTCGGCGGCGACGTCCTGCTGCGCTCCGTCGTCACCGGCTACGACGTCGGCACGCGCGTGTCCCGCGCGCTTGGTGGCGAGCGCTACTTCGACCGGCACCACAGCTCCCACGCCGTGGGCGGGCTGTTCGGCGCCACGGCGGCGGCCTCGGTGCTGATGGGCTTCGACGCGCGCCGGTGCGCCTACATGCTGGCCTATGCCGTGCAGCAGGCGTCGGGCAACGCCTGCTGGCGCCGCGATCCGGACCACATCGAGAAGGCCTTCGACTTCGGCGGCATGCCCGCGCAGCAGGCCGTGCTGGCCGCGAGCCTGGTGGCCGCGGGCTTCACGGGCTCGCGCGAGCCGCTGGAAGGCGTGCCCGGGCTGTTCGCCGCCCACGCGGCGTCGGCTGAGCCGGCGCTGGCCGTGCAGGGTCTGGGTTCGGACTACGCGGTGATGGAGACGGCCATCAAGAAGTGGTGCGTCGGCTCCCCGATCCAGGCGGCGCTGGACTCGCTGCAGCACCTGATGGCGCACGAGGGCGTGACGGCCGGCGAGGTCGACCGCATCGTCGTCGCGCTGCCGCGCCAGGCGGCGCCGGTCGTCGACCGCCGCGACATGCCGGCGGTCAATCTGCAGCACCAGCTGGCCTTGCTGCTGATCGATGGCCAGGTGGGTTTCGAGTCGGGCCACGACCTGGAGCGCATGCGCGATCCCGCCGTGCTGGCCTTGGGTGATCGCATCTTCATCGACCCGCGCGTCGACGATGACTTCACGGCCCACCCCCGGCAGGCGATCGTGACCGTCTTGCGGCCGGGGGGCGCGCCGGTCTCGCACCACACGCGGCACGTACGCGGGACGCCGGGCAACCCGATGAGCGAGCAGGAGGTGCACGCCAAGGCCCGAGACCTCATGGGTCCGGTCCTCGGGTCGCGCCGATGCGAAGCCCTGCTGCGCGCGGTCTCGGATCTCGAGACCCTGCCGTGCGTTCGCCCCCTGATCGACCTGCTGCAGCCTGGCCTTGAGGACGGTTGAGCCTTGCAGCGACACACTTCACGAGAGGAGTCTGAAATGACCGACCGATGGACACGGCGCTCGGCTGTCGTCGCGACGCTGGGTGGCCTGACGCTTCCCGCCCGGGCGCAGTCCGAGCCTTACCCGAGCCGGCCTTTGAAGATCATCGTCCCGACGCCGCCCGGTGGCGGCGCGGATGCCTTCGCCCGCGTCATCGGCGCCCGTCTGGGCGAGCAGATGAAGGCCACGGTGATCATCGAGAACCGCCCCGGCGCGGCCGGCAACGCCGCGGCCGAGCAGGTCAAGCGCATGGCGCCCGACGGCTACACGCTGTTCATCGGCGCGATCGCGATCCTGGCCATCTCGCCCTCTCTCTACAAGAACCTGCCGTTCGATCCGCTCAAGGACTTCAGCCCGATCACGATGGGCGTGGTCCTGAGCAACCTGCTCGTCGCCCATCCTTCGCTGCCAGCCCACAACGTCAGGGAACTGATCGCGCTGGCCAAGGCCCGCCCGGGCGTCATCAACTACTCGTCCTCGGGCAATGCCACCGCGGGGCATCTGGCGGGCGAGTTGTTCGCTGCGTTGACGGACACCCAGCTCGTGCACGTGCCTTACAAGGGCGGCGGCCCGGCCATGGTGGACCTGATCGCCGGCCATGTGCAGATCAGCTTCGCGAGCCCGCCGTCGGCGCTGCCGCACGTGAAGACTGGCAAGCTCAAGGTGCTGGGCGTCACCACCGACAAGCGTCAGGCTTCGATGCCCGAGGTGCCGACCATCGCCGAGGCGGGCGTGCCGGGCTTCTCGGCCAACAACTGGTACTGCTTCGTCGGGCCCGCAGGCATGCCGCGCGAGATCGTGGCCCGGCTCAACCACGAGATCCGTCTGGCGATGCAGGACCCCGTCGTCCAGCAGAGCATGGCGGCGCAGGGCATGGTGGCCGAGCCCAGCAGCCCGGAGGCCCTGACTCAGATCATCGCCAGCGAGATGGACAAATGGGGCAAGGTGGTTCGAGAGCGCCGGATCGCACCGACCTGACGCGGGCAGTTGTCACACCGGGCCGCCTTCGCGCCTGCCAGGCGGCCCCATCCCGCCCCGGGCCCAGGCGCCTGGCCGACCGGGTCCTGCCCTCGCTGCTGCTCCTCGCCCCATGCCCTCGGTCATGAACGTCCCATCCTCCCTGTCGGCCCTGTTGCAGCCACGCACGGTCGCGATCTACGGCGCGTCCGCCACTCCTGGCAAGCTCGGTCACAGCGTGCTGGTCAACCTGCGGCGTTGCGGTTTCGACGGCTTGGTGATCCCGGTCCATCCGCAAGCCGCCGAGATCGACGGCCTGCCGTGCCGCGCGAGCTTGGCTGATGAAGCGGCTTCGCACCCCGGGCAGGCTGTCGACTGCGCCTTCCTCGCCGTGCCGGCGGCCGCTGTGCCCGCCGCGCTGGCCGACTGCGAGCGTGCCGGCGTGCGCAGCGTGATCATCGGCTCCAGCGGCTATGCGGAGTTGGGCGACGAGACGGGCCGGCAGCGCCAGGCCTTCGTGACGGCATGGGCGCGCCGCACCGGCATCCGTGTGCTCGGGCCCAACACCAACGGCATCCTGAGCGTGCCCGTGCGCCTGAGCCTGGGCTACAACGCCGCCCACGCCGAACTCCCGCCGGTCGGCGCGGTGTCGGTGGTGTCGCATTCCGGCGCGCTGTTCGACGTCGTGGCCCGCCGCATCGTCGATCTGGGGTGCGGCCTGAGCCACTTTGTGCCGGTGGGCAACGAAGCGGACATCCAGCTCAACGAGGTCCTGGCCTGGCTCGTCGACGACCCGCACACGCGCGTCATCGGCCTCGTCATCGAGGGCCTGGGCGACGGCGAGGGCTTTCGCCGCCTGTGCGTGGACGCGCGGGCGCGGGGGAAGTTCGTCGTCGCGCTCAAGCTCGGCCGGGGCGCACGGGCAGCCCATGCCACGCAGGCGCATTCCAGCCGCCTGGCCGGCGCCGCCCGTGCCTACGATGCGTTGTTCGCTTCGGCCGGCGTCGCGAGCGTCGACACGATCGAGGCGCTGGCCGGCGCCTGCGCCTTGCTGGCTGGATGCGCGGCGGCCTCGCCGCCCGGCGAATGCCCGGCCCTGACCGACCCGCGCTGGGTGGCCGTCACCACCTCCGGGGCGGGCGGCGCGCTGGTGGCCGACATGATGGCCACGCGTGGCCTGGCCCTGGCCGGCGGCGATGACGGCCGTTGGCCTCTGCCGGTGGAGGAGCGGCTGCAGGCCCTGCCGACCTCGGCGCCCATCGTCAGTCCGATCGACACCGGTTCGCTCGGCGACTGGAGCCTGCTCGAGCCGACCTGGACCGCCCTCGAGGACGAGGGATTTTTCGGCCCGACGATCGCGTTCGCGCACCGGCCCGCCAGCACGGCGATGTCCGAAGCCTTGCTGCAGGCGCTCGCCGGGCGGCGCCTGCGCTGTCGCGCTCCGGTCGTTCTGCTTGTGCCGGGCGGATGGGACGAAGCGCTCGAGCAGCGCTGCCGGGCACAAGGGATCATGGTCTTCCACGACACCGTGAGCTGTTTCGACAGCCTGGCGGCTTTCGCGGCGTGCGTGGCGGGCGAGGACGCAGCCGCGGTGCGTCCCGCCGCCGTCCACGGGGGCGTGGCGACGGCTCGGGCGGGGCGCGTTCTCACCGAACTCGACAGCGCCCGCTTGCTGGCTGCTTCCGGCGTGCCGATGGTGCAGTCCTGCCCGGTGGGCAGCCTGCAGGAGGCGCTCAGCGCCGCCCGCGGGATCGGTTTCCCCGTGGTTCTGAAGGCGCTGGCCGAAGGCGTTGCGCACAAGCACGACCTCGGTCTCGTGCAGGTCGGCATCGCCGACGAGGCCGGCCTGGCCCGCAGCATGGAGGCCATGGGTCTGCAACTGGCCCGGCACGGGCTCGACCCGAAGGACACCCCGTGGATCGTGCAGCCGATGTTGCGCGCTCCGCTGGAACTGCTCCTGGGCCTGACCCGCGAGCCGGCCTTGGGGCGCTTCCTCGTCGTCGGCCTCGGTGGCTTGCTGGCCGAGGAGGTCGACGCGGTCGAGGTCTTCCCGGTCGACGAGCCCGGGGCCCGCATTGCGCGCCGGCTTGCCGGGTCTGCGGTGGCGAGGATGGTGGCCAAGACCTCAGGGGCCGCGGCGCCGGCGGTCCTGCTTGCCGTCCAGGAGGTGGTCGAGCGGCTGCGCATGTTTGCGCTGGACCACCCCCAGGTCGAGTCCGTCGACCTCAACCCCTTGCTCGCCGGCCCGGGTTTGTGCGTGGCCGTGGACGCGCTGGTCGTCATGCGGCACGATGCGCCCGCGGCGCTGCCGCAACCCCTCGTCACGGACGGTGCCGACCCTTTGGTTCTTCACCCCGCGCCCGCCGCCGTGGCAGGTGCGCATCACCCCAGGAGCGAACGATGAAACGAACGGTGAACACCCTGCGGCGCAGGTTCACGGGGCTGGCCCTGTGTGCCCTGGCAGGGGGCCTGTCGATGGCCCAGGCCCAGGCCCAGGCGTCCTACCCCGACAAGCCGATCCGCATCCTGCTCGGCTTCGCGCCGGGCGCCATCACCGACACCCTGGCCCGCACGGTGGGCGCGCAGCTGTCGCGCTCGATGGGCCAGCCCGTGGTGGTGGAGAACCGGGCGGGTGCCGGCGGCACGCTGGCGGCGGAGGCCGTCGCCAAGGCGGCGCCCGACGGCTACACGCTGCTGCTGGGGGAGTCGGGCAGCATGTCCATCAACCCCTTGCTGATGTCGCGCATTCCCTACGACGTCGAGCGCGACTTCGCGCCGATCGCGCAGGCGGTGAACCTGCCGCTCGTCCTCGTCACCCACCCTGGCACCCGCTTGCAGCGTCCTGCAGACCTGGCTGCGTTCAGCCAGGACGGCAAGGCGCTCAACTACGGGTCGGCCGGGCAGGGAACCATCCAGCACCTGAGCGTGGAGTTGTTCAAGGCTGCCTCCAGGCTGCCCTTGAACCATGTGCCCTACCGCGGTGGCGCGCCCGCCCTGACCGACCTGCTGGGCGGCCAGATCCCCCTGCTGGTGGCCACCGTGGCCACGGTGGCGGCGCAGGTCAAGTCCGGCAAGGCCGTGCCCCTGATGATCATGGGGCGCAACCGCAGCCCCGTCCTGCCGGACGTCCCCACGCTCGCCGAGGCCGGCTTCGGCGCCCTGGAGATGGGCAACCCATGGCAGGGCTTCTTCGCCCCGGCGGGCACCCCGCCCGCCATCGTCAACCGTCTCAACGCCGAGATCCGCAAGGCCTTGGAGGCACCCGAGGTGCGCGAGAAGCTGCTGGGCGCCGGCGCCGAAATCGTCGTCAGCGCCCCGGAGGAGTTCCGCCAGGCCCTGCGCGCCGAGCTCGCGATCTGGCGCCGCGCCATCCAGTTGGGCGGCGTCAAGCCTGAATGAGCGCTTGACTTCCGACGCGCGGGCCCGAGCCCGCGTGTCCGGTCTGCGCCGGCCCACTTGTTACGGGGAGGGCACGCGACTTTGCGGCCGCGGGGCTGTCAGGCGATCGCCCGCAGGAAGGGCCGGTGGACTTCGCGCGTGGTGCCGTCCGTCAGGCCCAGGTCGGTCAGGTGCGGCCCGGCGTTGCAGGCCAGGCACTGGCCCGACAGCGCCTTGAAGGTGCGGTAGGGACCCTGCCATTCGACGACGGTGCCGGCGGCGTCGACCAGGGCCTGGTGCTCGCTGGCGACGATCTCGGGTTCGGCCACCGACAGCAGCCCGGCCACCGGAAAGGCGGTGCGGGCGACCACCTCGCCGCCGCGCACGACGGCGCCGCCGCCGCCCATCTCGATCACCGTGTTGGCGGCCAGTGCCATGTCGGCAGGGTCGGCGCCGTACACGACGAGGTTGTGCGAATCGTGCGCGTACGACGTGGCATACGCCCCCTGCCAGCGTCCCCAGCCGTCGATGATGGCGGTCTGCGGGCCGAGGCTGGAGCGCCCGTGGCGGTGCACCACGGTCATGCGGGACAGGTGCGCCGGCACCGCGGCCACCGAGTCGACGACGTCGACGGTGACCTCGGCCCACTCGGTGAAGCGCGCGCCCTTGATCGCGCGCACGACGGCCCGGCCTTGCCGCAGCTCGGGCACCCGCACCTCGAAGTCGTCCACGCTGAGCGGGGCGAGCTTCATCGTGCGCAGCGGCAAGGCCATCGGCCGCGGGCGGATCGGCGCGCACATGCGGCCGTCCGCAGCGACGAGGCGACCGCTGGCGTAGACGCGCGCGACGTCGAGCGCCTGCAGGTTGCCCAGCACGGTCAGGTCGGCGCGGCGGCCGGCGGCCACCCATCCCAGGTCGTCGCGCTTCAGGCGGTAGGCGTTGTTGACGGTGGCGCAGCGCAGCGCCTGCAGCGGATCCAGGCCGTAGCGCACCAGGCGCCGCAGCACGTCGATCATGCCGCCCTTGCGCACCAGGTGGTCGGGGAAGACGTCGTCGGTGCAGACGGTCAGGCTGGTCGGCACGACCGGCAGCGTCTTGACGGCGGCCACCACCTCGGGCAGCAGGTAGTCGTGCGAGCCGCGCAGCTCCACCGTCAGGCCGGCGCGCAGCTTTTCCAGCGCGTCGGCACCGGAGGTGATCTCGTGGTCGGCGCCGATGCCGGCGGCCACGTAGGCCTGCAGCCGTTCGCCCGAGAGCCCGCGGGCATGCCCCTCGATGATCTTGCCGCTGGCCAGGGCCGCGCCGAGGATGCCCATCATCCGCGGCGATGCTTCGAGCACCGCGCGCATGTCCATCACCTCGGCCAGCCCGGCGACCTCGGGCAGCGCCAGCAGCTGCTCGATCTCCTGCGCCTGGAAGTCCGCACCCGACAGTTCCAGCCCGGGGGCGGCCGGCACGCAGGACGAGGCCTGCACGACGAAGCGCAGCGGCAGCCCGCGGCTGGCCTCCACCGCGTAGCGCACGCCGTCCAGTCCGAGCACGTTGGCGAGCTCGTGCGGGTCGCAGAAGACGGTGGTCGTCCCCTGCGGCACCACCACCGAGGCGTAATGGTGCGGCAGCATGTGCGAGGACTCGAAGTGCACATGGCCGTCGATCAGGCCGGGGGCGAGGAACTGGCCGTCGAGCGCGTGGGTTTCACGCGCCTGGGTGAAGCGGCCGCGCGGGTGCACGCTGGCGATCATCTCGCCCACCAGCCCGACATCGGCTTCGCGCAGTTCGAGCGTGGCCACGTCGACCACGGTGGCGCCGGTCAGCAGCAGGTCGAAGGGCTCGCGGCCCTGGGCCGCTGCGATGGCGCGCTGGCGAGTGGCCGCGGCGATGGGCGTGGTGACGTCGGCGGTGCTCATGGCGGGGCGGTGGCGGCCCAGGCTCACTCGGCGCGGATGTTGCGCAGCCGCACGATCTCGCCGAACTTGGCCTGCTCGCCTTCGAGGAAGCGCGCGAAGGCCTCGGGCCCCAGGCCGAGCGTGCGCATGCCGATGACGCCGAACTTCTGGCGCAGGCCCTCGTCCTTCAGCACCTCGGCGGTTTCGCGGTGCAGCCTGGCGACGATCGCCGGGTCGGTCTTGGCCGGGGCGAAGATGCCGAACCACACCGTCACGTCCACGCCCTTGAGGCGCGGGTGTTCGGCCATGCTCGGCACGTCGGGCAGCGCCGGCGAGCGCGTCCCCTCGGTCACGCCGAAGGCCTTGACGCGGCCGGTCTTCACCTGCTCGCTGGTCAGCGGGATGGGCAGCATCGCCAGGTCGATCTGGTTGCCCATCAGGTCGGTGACGATCTGGGCCCCCACCTTGTAGGGCACGTGGTTCATCTGCACGCCGCCGATCTGGTTGAACATCTCGCCGGCCACGTGCAGCGAGGTGCCGATGCCCGAGGTGGCGTAGTTCAGCCTGCCCGGCTCGCGCGCCATCAGCTTCAGCAGCTCGTCCAGGTTGTTCGCCGCCAGCGTGGGCTTGCCCACCAGCACCAGCGGCGCATTGGACAGCAGCGTGACCGGCGCGAAGTCCTTCAGCCCGTCGTACTTGACGGCCGAGGGCGAGACCATCTTCGCGATCACGATGGTGCTCTCCACCGACAGCAGCAGCGTGTGGCCGTCGGCCGGCGCGCGCGCCGCGCGGTCGGTGCCGATGATGCCGCCGGCGCCGGCCACGTTCTCGATCACCACTTGCTGGCCCAGGCGCTTGCCGAGCTCGGGCGCGACCCAGCGTGCCACCGCGTCGACGTTCCCGCCGGCGGCGTAGGGCACGATCAGCGTGATCGGCTTGCTCGGATACGATGGTTGGGCCGAGGCGGGCAGCGTCACGGTGGCTGCGAAGGCGCAGACGATCGCGGCCTGGACGAGGGTGCTGGGTTTCATGGTGCGGGCTTCCTGGGGGGCTGGGATGGTGGACGATTCTAGGGACCGGGCGCAAGCAAGCGCCGTGCCTCTTGGCGGTGCCGGCGCGCTGTTGACCGTGGCGCCCACGGACCCCGCCTGGGCCGCGCTGATGCGGCGCGTGCCCAAAGTCGAACTGCACGTGCACGTGGTCGGCGCTTTGCGTGCGTCGACGCTGGGCGAACTCGCCGCCGAGGCCGGCTTGCGGCTGCCGCGGCCGGTGGACACGCTCTACCGCTACAGCGGCTTCTACGACTTCATCGAGGTCTTCCGCCTCGCCGCGCAGGCGCTGCGCCGCCCGGCGCACTTCGAGCGCGCGGTGCACGAGTACGTCGAGGACGCACGACGCGCCGGCGCGCTGGCGCACGTGGAGTTCTTCTTCAACCCGAGCTACCTGTACGCGCTGGGCGTGCCCTACCGCGCGCAGCTCGAGGGCCTGGTGGCCGGGGTGCGCGCGGCCGAGCGCGACTTCGGCGTCACCGCGCTGCTGATCCCTTCGATCGACCGCGAGTTCGGCGACGACGTCGCGCGCCGCGTTGTCGACGAGGTGCTGGCCGCCCGCTGCGACGAGGTCGTCGGCCTGGGCCTGGACGGCCCCGAGGACCGCGGTCCGCCCGAGCGCTTTGCCGAGCACTTCCGCCGCGCTCGCGCGGCCGGACTGCGCCGCACTGCGCACGTGTGCGAGGACTACGCGCCCACCCCGGCCGCCAACTACCTGGCCTGCCGTGACGTGCTGGGCTGCGAGCGTTTCGACCACGGCTACCGCATCCTCGGCGACCCCACCGTCGTGGCGCGGGCCCGTGACGACGGCGCGGTGTTCACCGGCTGCCCCAAGCCCTCGACGCGCGAGCGCGACGCGATCCGCCTGGGCGCGATCGCCGGCATGCGTGCCGCCGGCCTGGGCGTGACGCTGGCCACCGACGACCCGGCGATGTTCGACACCGACATCGCGCAGGCCTACGAGCGCGTCTTCCCGCAGCCTGACGTCGACGGGCTGGCGCAGGTCTGCGCCGCCGGGGTGCAGGCCTGCTGGCTGGACGACGACCGCAAGGCGCGGCTGCGTGAGCGGGTGGATGAGGCGCTGGCTGCGCTGCGCCGGCCCGAGCCCTGACCGACAATAGGGTTTTCCCTCGACCGGCCCGGCAATGCGGGCCACCACCGCCGATGAGCCCCCGCCGCATCCTTTGGTCCCTGGCCGCGCTGCACGTGGCCGTCATCATCGCGAGCAACGTGCTCGTGCAGATCCCGCTGCAGCTCGGCCCGGTGCTGACCACCTGGGGCTCGTTCACCTTCCCGGTGATCTTCCTGGCCACCGACCTGTCGGTGCGTCTGCTCGGCGCCGACGTCGCGCGCCGCGTGGTGCTGCGGGCGATGGTGCCGGCGCTGGTGGCCACCTACGTCGTGTCGGTGGTGTTCCAGGAGGGTAAGTTCGCCGGCTGGGCGGCGCTGGGTGAGTTCAACCTCTTCGTCTTCCGCATCGCCTGCGCCAGCCTGGCGGCCTACGTGGTGGGGCAGCTGACCGACATCCTGGTCTTCCGGCGCCTGCAGCGGCGCGGGCCCTGGTGGGTGGCGCCCGCGATGTCCACCGTGGTCGGGGGCTTCATCGACACGCTGGTCTTCTTTGCCGCGGCCTTCCATGGCAGCCCTGACGCCTTCATGGCCGAGCACTGGCCCACGCTCGCAGCCACCGACTACCTGACCAAGCAGTTGGTCAGCCTGGCCTTCTACCTGCCGGTGTACGGCGCCGCGGTCGGCTGGCTGGTGGCGCGCATGGCCCCACCTCCGCCGCCGCAGGCCGCCTGAAACGCGCGGCCCAGCCTCAGGCCGGCCAGAACACCACAGCCCAGGTCAGGCCGCAGAGCAGCAGGCTGCCCATCACCGCGGCGCTGCCCAGGTCCTTGGCGCGGCCGATCAGCGGATGGGCCTCGCGGCTTACCGTGTCGGCCAGCGCCTCGATCGACGAGTTCAGCAGCTCGACGATCCACACCAGCACCACCGAGGCGGTGAGCGCCAGCGCCTGCCAGCGCCCGGGTGCCAGCCACCAGGCCAGCGCCAGCAGCGGGATGCCCAGCGCCAGTTCCTGGCGGAAGGCGGCTTCGTGGCGAACGGCCGCCTTCAGCCCGGCCCAGGAGTAGCCGGCCGCGGCGAGCACGCGCCGCCAGCCGGAGGTGCTCTTGAACGGGCTCGACGGCCCCTGGCCTGACGGCGGCTGGGCGCTGTCGTCGCTGTTCATCGGGCGCGTCGGGCTCCGGCGTCCTGCGGATCCGTCAGCTCTCGGCCGTGAAGCCGATCGCCTTGACGATCGGGCCCCAGCGCTCGGTGTCGGCCTTCAGCAGCGCGGCCAGTTCGGCCGGCGTCGAGGACTTGGCCTCCAGGCCCATCACCGCCAGACCGTCCACCGTCTCCTTGTCGGCCAGCGCCGCGCGCAGCGCCGTGTTGGCACGCTGCACCACCTCGGCCGAGGCGCGCGCCGGCAGGTAGAAGCCGAACCACTCGCTGAAGCTCATGTCGCGCAGGCCCTGCTCCACCATCGTCGGCGTGTCGGGCGCGAAGCGGCTGCGCGTGGCACCGGTGGACGCCAGCAGCCGGCACTTGCCGGCCGCCACGTGCTGCGTGAATTCGCCCACCGGCCCCGAGACGGCCTGGATCTGGCCGCCGATCATCTCCAGGATGGCCGGCTGCGTGCCGCGGTAGGGCACGTGCTTCAGGTCGACCCCGGCGCTGCGCCCGAGCAGCACGCCGATGAAGTGCGGCACCGAGCCCGCAGCCGGCGAGCCGAAGTTGGCCTGCGCCGGGTTGGCCTTGCACCAGGCCAGGAATTCGGCGATGTTGCGCACCGATGCCGGCACGGCCGGGCCCACGGCGAAGCCGAAGTCGAAGGTGCAGCCCAGCGTCACCGGCGTCAGGTCGGCCACCGGGTCGTAGGGCAGGCGGCGGTAGATGTGCGGGTAGATCCCGAGCATCGACATCGGCGTCTGCAGGATGGTGGCGCCGTCGGGGGCCATCGTGCGCACCGCCTGGATCGCGATCTGCCCGCCGGCGCCGGTGCGGTTCTCGACGACGACGCTGCGGCCGTAGCCGGGCGCCATCTTCGCCGCCACGCGGCGGCAGATCGTGTCCGAGGTGCCGCCCGGCGGGAAGCCGGTGATGATCTTCACGTTCTCGAGCGCAGCCTGGGCGCGGGCGGACGCGCCGGCGGCCAGCAGCGCGCCGGCGCCGACGGTCTGCAGCAGGGTTCGACGAGACAGGCTCATGGGCAAAAGTCTCCGTGGAGTGGTGGATGGAGGCGCGAAGGATAGCTGCTGCGTCGCGTGCCGCCGCGGTGGGGTGGCCCTGCTGGCTTCAGGGGCGGTGGGTGTGCGGCCTGTCAGTCCCACCCGTGGCGCCGCACCACCCAGTGCTTGACCGTGCTGGCGGCCAGCGCGTAGCCCAGCAGCAGCGCCGCCAGCCATCCGTGGAAGGCCGGCGGCAGCGGGGTCATCTTCAGCAGCGGGCCCAGCGGGCTGGCCGGCAGCCACAGCCCCAGCGCGATGACCGCGGTGGTGGTGGCCAGCAGCGGCGCCGCGGCGCCGCCGTCGGCCCAGGGCGGGCCGGGGTTGCGCATCAGGTGCACCACCAACGTCTGCGTCAGCAGCCCGACGACGAACCAGCCGGTCTGGAACAGCGCCTGCTCGGCCGGGCTGTCGGCGCCCAGCGCGAACCACAGCACCGCGAAGGCTGCGAGGTCGAAGACCGAGCTGACCGGCCCGAAGCACAGCATGAAGCGGCCGATGCCCGCAGGATTCCAGCGCAGCGGCCGCGCCAGCTGCGCCGCGTCCACGCGGTCGAAAGGCACGGCCGTCTGTGCCACGTCGTACAGCAGGTTCTGCACCAGCAGGTGCAGCGGCAGCATCGGCAGGAAGGGCAGGGTGGCGCTGGCCACCAGCACCGACAGCACGTTGCCGAAGTTCGAGCTCGCCGCGGTGCGGATGTACTTCAGCAGGTTGCAGAAGGTGCGCCGGCCCTCGACCACGCCGTCGGCCAGCACCGTCAGGCTCTTCTCGAGCAGCACCACGTCGGCGGCCTCGCGTGCGATGTCGACCGCGCTGTCCACCGAGACGCCGACGTCGGCCGCGCGCAGCGCCGGCGCGTCGTTGATGCCGTCACCCAGGAATCCGACGACCCGGCTCTGGGCGCGCAACGCGCGCACCAGACGCTCCTTTTGCAGGGGGTTCAGGCGGGCGAAGACGCGGTGCTGCGCCAGCAGCGGCGCCAGCGCAGCGTCATCCAGCGCGTCCAGCGCCGGGCCGGTGACGACGGTCCCGGGGTCGATGCCGACCAGGCGGCAGACCTGGGCCGCGACGCGCTCGTGGTCGCCGGTCAGCACCTTGACCTCGACGCCGTGCGCCTCCAGCTGGCGCAGCGCCTGCGCGGCGCTGTCCTTCGGCGGGTCGACGAAGGCCACGTGGCCCAGCAGCGTCAGGCCGGCCTCGTCGGCCACGCCCCAGGGATGGTCATCGGGCCAATCGGGGCCCGCGGGCAGCGCCTTCACCGCCACCGTCACCACGCGCAGCCCCTCGTCGTTCATCGCCAGCGCTGCCTGCAGCACCTGCGCGCGCAGGGCCGCGTCCAGCGGCCTGTCCTGGCCGTCGGCCAGGCGCACCTGGGTGCAGGCGGCCAGCACCTCCTCGAGCGCCCCCTTGCAGATCAGCTCGCGCGGGCCGCCGCCTTGCGCGGGCTCGACCACCACCGACAGGCGGCGCCGCGTGAAGTCGAAGGGGATCTCGTCGACCAGGCGCCAGCCCTCTTGCCAACCCTCTTCGGGCCGCGGCTCGCCGGGGCCGGCGGCGTGCGCCAGCACCGCGCGGTCGAGCAGGCTGCGCAGCCCGGTCTGGAAGCGGCTGTTCAGCACCGTGGCGCGCAGCACCGCCTGCGAGGGCTGGCCGAAGGCGTCGACGTGGCGGCCGAGCACCAGCCGGTCCTGCGTCAGCGTGCCGGTCTTGTCGGTGCACAGCGTGTCCATCGCGCCCAGGTGGTGCACGGCGTCCAGCCGCTTGACGACGACGCGCCGCCGCGACAGCGCCAGCGCGCCCTGGGCCAGCGTCGTCGTCACGATCATCGGCAGCAACTCCGGCGTCAGGCCCACGGCCAGCGACAGCGCGAACAACGCGGCCTGCAGCCAGTCGCCCTGGCGCCAGCCACTGAGCAGCAGCACGAGCGGCGCCATCACCGCGGCAAATCGGATCAGCAGCCAGCTCACCGCGTTGACGCCGGCCTGGAAGGCGTCGGGCGTGTCGTCCTGGTGGCCCAGACGCTCGGCGATCGCGCCGAAGCCGGTCTGCGCGCCGGTGGCCACCACCAGCGCCCGCGCCGAGCCCGAGACGACGTTGGTGCCCATGAACAGCAGGTTGGTCTGGCGCAGCGTGTCGCCGGCGGGGCCGCGCGCGTCGGCGAACTTCTCCACCGGCAGCGCTTCACCCGTCAACGCGGCCTGGGCGACGAAGAGGTCGCGCGCGGCGAGCACTCGGCAGTCGGCCGGCACCATGTCGCCGGCGGCCAGCTGCACCAGGTCGCCGGGCACGAGCTCGCGCAGCGGGATGTCGCTGACGCGCGAGGTGCCAGCGGCCTGCGCGGTGCCGTCGGCCGGCCCGCTGCTGGGGTCGGACGTTCGGCCCGCCGGGCCTGCCGAGCCCGGCGGGGCCCGGTGGGGCAGGAGGGGTAGATGCGGCAGACGGGGGATGCGGGGCCGGTGCGGTGGGTGCACAGACTCCTGCCGCTGCACGCTGGCGCGGTTGCTGACCAGGGCGCGCAGCCGATCCACCGCGCGGCCCGACCGGCCCTCCTGGACGAAGCGCATGCCGGTGCTGAGCACGACGATCGCGCCGATGACCGCCGCCGCGCCTGCGCCCTCGCTGAGCCAGGACACGAGCGCCAGAGCGCTCAGCAGCAGGTTGAAGGGGTCGCGGTAGCAGTGCCAGGCGCGCCGCCACGCCGGAGGGGTGCGGTCGTGTTCGACCTCGTTGGGCCCGTGCCGGGCCAGGCGCGCCGCAGCCTCGCGCCGGCTCAGCCCATCGGGGTGCGACTTCAGGCGCGCCAACGCCGCAGCCGGCGTGTCGGTGGCCACCCGCTCCAGCGCCTGCAGCAGTTCATCGGGCAGTGGCTCGTGGCGGCCGATGCCGACGTAGCGGTCCTGCAGCGGGTGGCGGCTGAACAGCCCGCGCCGGCCGCGCCGGCGCAGCACGCGTGTGAACCAGTGCCGCAGGGCGCCGGGTCGGGTCCGCGCGCCGGGCCGGTGCACAGGCGGGTGCGTGGCCGGGTGCGTGGGCGGAACCGGGTCGGGCAGGTCCGGCTCTTGGGGGATCCGCGGCTTCCGGTGGACATCCATCCCCTACTCGACACCATGGGCGCGGCGCTGGCACTGCGCAGACTCAAGATCTGGCGCGCCATGCGCCGCGCCGCCGGCCCCCCGGGATGACCCGCAGGCGGGGCCCGCAGCCCGCCGCGCTGCGTGCAGAATGCGCCGGCCCGTGATGCCCGACTCGATTTCACACCCCCGCCCCACCCCCCGCATCGGCCTTGTCGTGCCCTCGATCAACGTCGTGGCCGAGGACGATTTCGTCGCGCTCGCGCGCGCCTGGCCGCAGGCGCCGGTGGGCGTGCACTTCGCCCGCGCCGAGGTGGACACCGCGCTGGAGCTGGCGGCGCAGTTCGGGCAGATGCTGCAGGTGGCGCCGGCGCGCGCTGCCGCGCTGGCGCAGGCGCGGGTGGCCGTCACGGCCTTCGCCTGCACCTCGGCCAGCTTCTACCAGGGCACCGGCGCCGATCTGGCGATCGCGCGCGCGATGTCGGCCGCCGCCGGCGGCGTGCCGGCGCTGACCACCGCCACCGCTGTCGTCGAGGCGCTGCGCGCGCTGGGCGTGCGCCGGGTCGCCATCGCCACGCCCTATGTCGACTGGGTGGTGCAGGCCGAGCGCCATTTCTTCGAGCAGGCCGGCTTCGAGGTGCTGGCCATCAACGGCCTGCAGCGCCGCGGCGGCGCCGACATCCACGGCATCGACGACGCGACGATCGAGCGCCTGGTGGCCGACGTCGACCGCCCGCAGGCGCAGGCCCTGTTCGTCAGTTGCACCGACCTGCCGGCGCTGGCGCTGGTGGACGCGCTGGAGGCCCGCCATGGCAAGCCCGTGGTCACCAGCAACCAGGCCACCTGGTGGGCCTGTGCGCAACGTGCCGGCATCGGCCCGCGGTCCTGGGGCGGGCGGCTGCTGCGCGAGGGGCTGGCGCGGGCGGGTGGCCCCAACGACCCCGCCGGGCCGGACCCGGCCCCGACCGCATGGAGCACCCCCCCATGAGCTGCCGCATCGGCATCGACATCGGCGGCACCTTCACCGACTTCGCGCTGCTCGACGGCGCCGGACAAAGGCTGTGCCTGCACAAGCAGCTGACCACGCCCGACGACCCCGCGCGCTCGGTGCTGACAGGCGTGCCGCGGCTGCTGGCCAAGGCCGGGGTGGCGGCCGGCGAGGTGGACGCCGTGGTCCACGGCACCACGCTGGTGACCAACGCGCTGATCGAGCGCCGCGTCGCCAGGACCGCGATGCTGGTGACGGCCGGCTTCGCCGACGTGCTGGACATCGCGCGCGAGCGTCGCTACGACATGTACGAGCTCGGCATCACCTACCCTGAGCCGCTGGTGCCGCGCGCACTGCGCTTCGAGCTGCGCGAGCGCGTCGACCACCGGGGCGCCGTGCTGCAGCCGCTGGACGAGGCCGAGCTGGCCGCGGCGCTGGACGCGATGGCCGCGCAGGGCGTGCAGGCGCTGGCGGTGTGCCTGCTCAACAGCCCGGTCAACCCGGCGCACGAGCAGCGCGCTGCACAGATCGCGCGCGAGCGCCACCCGGGGCTGTACGTCAGCACCTCGGCCGAGGTCTTCCCCTTCCTGCGCGAGTACGAGCGCTGGACGACGACGACGATGAACGCCTGCACCGGGCCGCTGTTCGACCGCTACCTGGCGCGGCTCGAGGCCGGGCTGCGCGAGGCCGGGCTGCGCGGCGACCTGTTCGTGATGTCGTCGTCGGGCGGCATGGTCGGGCCGGCGCTGGCAAGGCGCTTTCCGGTGCGCATGCTCGAGAGCGGCCCGGCCGCCGGCGTGCTGCAGTCGGCCGCGCTCGGGCCCGAGCTGGGCCGCACCGAGCTGCTGGCCTTCGACATGGGCGGCACCACGGCCAAGGGCGCGCTGGTGCGCGGCGGGCGGCCGCTGCGCCGCTACGAGATGGAGGTGGCGCGGGTGCACGAGTTCCGCGCCGGCTCGGGGCTGCCGGCGCGCATCCCGGTGATCGACCTGATCGAGATCGGCTCGGGCGGCGGCTCGATCGCCGCGGTGGATGTGCGTGGCACCGTGGCCGTGGGCCCGCGCAGCGCCGGCGCTGCGCCCGGGCCGGCCTGCTATGCGCAGGGCGGGCAGGCGCCGACGCTGACCGACGCCAACCTGCTGCTGGGCTACCTGGACGCCGGCTTCTTCCTCGGCGGCGCGATGCGGCTGGACCGCGAGGCTGCCGCCGCGGCGGTGCAGCGCGTGCTGGCCGGGCCGCTGGGTGTGGACACGCTGCGCGCGGCCTGGGGCATCCACGAGGCCGTCAACGAGGACGTCGCCCGCGCCTTCCGCAACCACGCCTCGGAGCGCGGCTTCGACTACCGCGGCTGCGCGATGGTGGCCTTCGGCGGCTCGGGCCCGGCGCACGCCTGCCGCGTGGCGCGCAAGCTGCGCGTGCCCACGGTGGTGTTCCCGGTGGGCGCCGGGGTGATGTCGGCGGTGGGGCTGCTGGCCAGCCCGCTGGCCTTCGAGACCTTCCGCGCCGAGCGCTGCGCGGTCGGCGCGCTGGACGACGCCGGCCTAGCGCAGCGCTTCGACGCGCTGGCGGCGCAGGCGCGCGCGCAGCTGGGCCGCGCGCCGGTGACCGGCGAGCGCGAGCAGCTCACCCGCCAGCTCGACATGCGCTACCGCGGCCAGGGCCACGAGATCGAGGTCGAGCTGCCGCCCGGCGCCGGCCGCGCCGCGCTGCCGGCGCTCTTTGCCGCTGCTTACGAGCGCGTGTTCGCCAAGTCCTTCCCCGGGCAGCCGGTGGAGGTGACGAACTGGAAGGTCTCGGTCAGCCTGCAGCGCGAGTCGGCCGGAGCGGGCCTGCGCCTGGACGTGCCGGCCGGCACGCGCAAGGTGAAGGGCGAGCGCCCGGCCTGGTTTGCCGAATGGGGCGAGCTGCGCCCGACCCCGGTGCTGGACCGTTACGCCCTGGCCCCGGGCGACCGCTTCGTCGGCCCGCTGCTCGTCGAGGAGGCCGAATCCACCTGCGTCGTCGGCGTCGGCGACGTGCTGCAGGTCGACGCCCACGGCCACCTGGTCGTTACTGTGCGTGGCTCGGTGGGGGAGAGCTCATGAAACCCTTGGACGCCATCGACCTGGGCATTGCCTGGGACCGGCTGATCGCGATTGCCGACGAGGTGCTGCAGTCGGTGGTGCGCACCGCCTTCTCGGTGGGCGTGCGCGAGGCCTGGGATCTGGCCTGCATCCTGTTCGACGCGCAGGGCCGCAGCATCGCGCAGGCCACGCTGTCGATGCCGGCCTTCATCGGCACCGCGCCGCTGACCATGCAGCACATGCTGCAGCGCTTTCCGGCGCAGACCTGGAGCGAAGGCGACGTGGTCGTCACCAACGACCCCTGGCTGGGCACCGGCCACACGCCCGACCTGTGCATCGCCTGCCCGGTGTTCCACCGCGGCCGGCTGGTGGGCTTCGCGATGACGATCAGTCACCTGCCCGACATCGGCGGCGCCGGGCTCTCGGTGGCCAACACCTCGCTGTACCAGGAGGGGCTGATCCTGCCGGTGTGCCGGCTGCACGAGCGCGGGCAGCCGGTGGCGGCGCTGCACGAGCTGATCGCGGCCAACGTGCGCACGCCCGACCTGGTGTTCGGCGACATCGGCGCCAACATCGCCGGCTGCGTGCTGGCCGGCCGCCTGGTGGGCGAGTTCCTCGACGAGAGCGGCCTGGCCGATCTGCAGGCCCTGGCCGACGGCATCGTCGGGCAGTCCGAGGCCGCGATGCGGCGCGCCATCGCGGCCATCCCCGACGGCGAGTACCGCCACCGGCTCGAGGTGGAGACCGTCGACGCGACGGTGGAACTGGCCTGCCGCATCACCGTGGCCGGCGACACGCTGGCGCTGGATTTCGACGGCACCGGCCCGATGGCGCCGCACGCCATCAACGTGCCGCTGTGCTACACGCGCGCCTTCGCCAGCTACGCCGTCAAGTGCCTGACCGTGCCCGGCATCCCCAACAACGGCGGCATGCTCGCGCCGATCAGCGTCAGCGCGCCGGCCGGCTGCATCCTGAACGCGCAGCGACCGGCGCCCACCGGCGGGCGCCACACGGTGGGCTGGTTCATCGTGCCGCTCGTGACGGGCGCGCTGGCACAGGCGCTGCCGCAGCGCGTGCAGGCCGATTCGGGCATGGCTTCGCTGTTCATCTGCCACACCGGCCGCGCCGGCGGCGAGGCCGGCTCGACGCAGTACTTCCTGGCCGGCGGGCTGGGCGGCATGCAGGGGCTGGATGGCCGCCACACCACGCCGTCACCCACCAACAACGCCGTCGTCGCCACCGAGATCTGGGAGAACGAGACCGGCGTGCGCGTCGAGCACCGCCGCCTGCTGCCCGATTCCGGCGGCGCGGGCGAATTCCGCGGCGGGCTGGGGCAGGTGGCGGCGCTGAAGAACACGCGCGACGAGCCGGTGACGATCTTCCTCTTCGGCTTGCGCACCCGCTTCCCGGCCCAGGGCCTGCTGGGCGGCCGGCCCGGCGCGCCGCGCCGCTTCCTGGTCGACGGCCGGCCGGTGCCGCCCAAGGGCCGGCTCGAACTGCTGCCCGGCCAGACCTTCACCGTCCACGAAGCCGGCGGCGGCGGTTGGGGCGACCCCACGGCCCGCGACCCCCAGCGCGTGCTGGCCGACGTGCAGGCCGGCGCCGTCAGCGTGGCGGCGGCGCTGCGCGACTACGGCGTGGCGGTGGACCTGGGGGCGGGGACGGCGGTGCGGATAGCCCAGTAGGCTGGCGGTTCGTCGCATCGGTCCGTGTCCTGTACCGGTGGCCGATCCGATGGATCGTTTAAGCAGCGCAGTCTTTTCCAATCCAGGTATGAGCCTGGAGCAGCCTGAGATCGACGACGCGAAGCGAGTCGATCCGTTGTAGTTCTGTCCAGTGTATTGGGCCCTGGCTTTCGGATTCATCAACCGTGGTCGAGGGCTGTGGGCATGTGGGCGAAGGCGCGCGCGGCGGGCAACGTGTACTCACGTTGTCCACCGCTCGCGCCGGTGCGCGTCAGCGCATCGTCCATATGTCCAC
>JAIXWM010000192.1 GCA_027491255.1 Rubrivivax sp.
ACAAGCAACCCCACCAAGACGATGGCCCCTCACGGGGCCATCTGCACTTCGGGGGCCGAAGAAATCAAAACCGCCACCTCGCCAGCGAATAACGGCGGATTTGTACCGGCGGCAACATCGCGCAGCGTGAAGTCAAGATCTTCCGAGAACCGGTAGGTCTCGAAGTAGCACTTCTTCAGGCAGGTGCCGCCCTTGAACACCCAAGACGTGGCGAGCGCGGGATGCGCATTGATGCCTGCAAGCAGCCAGCCGAGAACGTAGTCCTTCTCGACGACGTGAGGCAACAGGCGCAGCGCCGAGGCAGTTTCCAAAATCTCGCGCTTGTCGATCATGGGGCAGCCTTCCTCCAGCGCTCAGGCACCCAAAGACGCCATGCCGTATGCAGACGGCTCGAGGGCATTGCGGGGTCCAGTTGCGCATAGCCCTTGGTGAGGTGCGAGCGGCAGGCGTCGGCAAGTTCCTCATCGAGCAGGCGTGTCTCGGCCAGGAAACCGAGCCGCTTGAATACCGCGCCGTTACCGAGCTGTTCGGCGTAGCGGACGAGTTGGTCGCGAGCGAAGGTCGGAGCCCTGGCGTGCGCTGCCAAACAGTCAGCGACGTGATCGATACCACCGCCCGTTTCTGGAGTCGCCAGCATGTCGATCAGCGTGCGCGCCGGATCTGAAACGCTTACCCTCCGCGTGCCGCGCCAAATGGACTTGAGGCCGAAGAGACGCTTCTGTGCAACGTGATGCACCAGAAAGCCGATGCCCTGCGCACTCACACGCTTCGTGGTGATGCGCCTTGTTGTGAACACAAGCGTCTCATTGAAGAGTTGCTCGGTCAGGTCCCAGTGATGGGCCGCCGTCCAGCCGCCGATGTAGCACTCGCCAAACAGGGTCGGCACCAGCACCCACGGGTCGTCGACGATCTGCTCGCTCGAGGAGAGATCGAGAGGCACCGGTACATACAGCCCGCGCCCGATGCGCCGCAGCCACCCCTGCGCGCGCCACCGCGAAAGCAACTTCGCCGCTTTAGGCCGGTCGAGGTCAAGCGTCTTCGCTGTGCTGTCGATCGACAACACATCCTTAGTGGCGCGCAGCACGGCAGCAAGACGGGCACGCGAGGCGGGCAGGGCGTTGACTGGCAAAATGACTACACCTCATCACGTAAAATTCACGTTTTCGAGGAATTCATTGTTCTTTAGTGTAGTCGGCCTTGGCATCTGCCGTGTTCGAGCCGGCGCTGTGCTGAACCGGCCCCGTCCGCATGGCAGCTCCAGGGCTGTGGACATGTGGAGGCAGGAGACTCTCACCTCGACCGCCCAAACTACCGCACGCCCGGGGCGCTGGCGCGCGCCGGGCGGTGGGTGTCACTCAGAAGAGGGCTTCGACAAGCTCAGCCCGAACGGGGAGATCTCAGCCCGAACGGGAAAATGCTCAGCCCGAACGGAAAGCAACCCGTTCGCCCTGAGCCTATCTAAGGGGGCGCACGGCTACTTCGGATCGCCGGTCCGCGACAGCGGCCACGGCCGCGTGCCAGAGTTGCCGGCCATGTTGACGGGTTGGACCGGAAGCATTGAAACCGTGACGCTCGTTGACACTGGACTGTATGTCACGCCAGTTGCCTGGGGCGGCGAATGTGCTTGCCGCCCTCGAGCTGCCAAGCTTGAAGCCGAAAGCGGTCTTGCGTGCTCAGCGTAGGTCCCAGATCCGAGTTTGCGATCTGGTGGCACACCAGCGTGGTAAGCCCAGCAAAGAGGCAAGGGCTTGGGGCTCCAACCCTTTGACGATCTTCAGAAACCTGGCGCTGGCCACGCTCTGGCGCTGAAGCCAGGACTTCACGGCAAGTTGCGCGCGCGGCTCTTCTGCGCCATCTTCTTGCAGCAGGCCGGCGATTTCATCCCCCCAGCTGGCCAGCGTAGCGGCCACCTCGGCCTGTGGCCGAAGCAGAGGACCACCGAGCATCGGTGACCACACCTGGCAGTCACGTCCTTCGCTCAGCACCCACAACGGCGGGAGCACAAGACCCCGGAACAGCGTCGACAGATCGTGCCGCTGTCTGAAATCGAACAGTGCATCCTCTTCCGCCTCGGCGGTGCTGTTGGGCAGATCTTCCCAGCGTGCTGCAGCCAAGTCCATCAGCCGCCCAGGATGATCGGGCACCCGCGCCAGCGGCAGCGGGTAGCCCTCTTCGTACATCAGCCAAGGCCAAATGCGGGCCAAACCGTGCAGCAGGTCTACCAACGTCCATTCGAGGCTGATGCCTGCTGCTGGCGTAGCGTCACCCCATACGGGCTGGCCGGCGACGCGGACGCGGAAACCTGCCCACGCGAGGCCGCGCTGATGTCGCGCTGACGGGGGCAGCCATTTCAGACCAAGCTGCAAACCTGCGTCGGGCCCTAGTGACCGTATCGCTTCAGCCATTCTTCGAACTCGCGTGTCGTGCCTTCTGCTTCAGCCAGCGGCGTTGAGCAGGGCGGCTGCCACGTCTACATCGATGGACGAATGACATTTGCCCACGTAGGCGCCGGCCTGTTCCTGGAAGCCTGCCTCATCGCGCTGCCAACGGTGCTTGTAACGCCCGTCACCGCGCTCGAATTGCCATTTTTGAATCATGTTCAGTCTGGTCGGTGGCCCCGCACCAAGGCCTTCCATCAGGGCTTCGACAAGCTCAGACCGAACGGGAAAAGCTCAGCCCGAACGGGAAAATGCTCAGCCCGAACGGAAAGCAACCCGTTCGCCCTGAGCCCACCACCGTTCGCCCTGAGCCTGTCGAAGGGCGCGCGCACCAAGCCACCCCCGCCCCCGTCACGCCCCGCCGCCAGCCCCCGCCACGTCCCTCAACACCCCCAACATCCGCTGCGCCAGCGCCCTGCGGTCATAGTGGCCGGCGGCCTTCAGCCCCGCCTGCCGCAGGCTCGCCCGCAGCGCAACGTCACGCTTCAATTCCAGCAACCCATCCACCAGTTCCTGGACGTTCTCGGGCTCAAAAACCACGCCCACGCCCTCTCGGCGCACGATGTCGGCCGATTCGCCGGCCACGCCGTGCAGCACCGGTATGCCCATGCCCATGCACTCGAACAGCTTCGACGGGATCACCGTGGTGAACAGCTCCGTGCGCTGCAAGTGGATGATCGACACATCCAGCAGCGACCAGTAGCGCGCCACTTCGGCCTTGGGCACCGTGTCGACGAAACGCACGTTCCCAAGCCCGAGGCGCTGCGCCTCGGCCTGCAGATGGGCCTTGCGCGCGCCGTCGCCCACCATCAAGAGGCGCACGTCGCGCCCCTCGGGGTGTTCGGCCAGTCGGTGCATCGCCTGCAGCAGGGTGTCCAGGCCGTGCGCCAGGCCATGCGTGCCGATGTAGCCCGCCACAAAGCAGCCCTGCCAGCCCAGCGCCGCCTCCAAGGCGGCGTCCTTGGGCCGGGGCGAGAAGCGGCCGATGTCCACGCCGTTGGTCACCACGTCGATCTTCCCGCCGTCGATGCCGCGCCGCATCAGCGTCTGCCGGAAGGCATGCGTCACCGACACGATGCGCGCCGCCCGACGGTAGAGGAACATCTCGCGCACCAAGCTTGCCTGCACCAATTTGCGTACTGCGTATTGGCGTTGGTGACTCGGACGCGCAACTCGGTGTGCCACTGCGATGCGCCTTGCAACTGCACTGGGCCGACGCGCGGTGCTGGTAGGGCGGAGGGTGTGCGAGCCGCGCCTTCACCCTCGCCCGTAGACATCTTCCATGCGCACGATGTCGTCCTCGCCTAGGTAGCTGCCCGACTGCACCTCGATGATCTCCAGCGGCACCTTGCCCGGGTTGCGCAGGCGGTGGCGCTCGCCCAGCGGGATGTAGGTGCTCTGGTTCTCGGTCAGCAGCACGGTGCGCTCGCCGCAGCTGACTTCGGCCGTGCCGCGCACGACGATCCAGTGCTCGGCGCGGTGGTGGTGCATCTGCAGGCTCAAGCTTGCGCCGGGCTTGACCAGGATGCGCTTGACCTGGAAGCGGTCGCCGGCGTCGATGCTGTCGTACCAGCCCCAGGGGCGGTGCACCTTGCGGTGCACGGTGTGCTCGTCGCGCCGGCGGCGCTCGAGCATGGCCACCACCTCCTTGACCTGCTGGCTGTGCGTGCGGTCGCTCACCAGCACCGCGTCGGGGGTCTCCACGACGACGACGTCCTGCAGCCCGATCACGCCCACGAGTCGGCTGGTGGCGTGCACGAGCGTGTTGCGGCTGTCGTGAAAGATCACGTCGCCGGCAGCCGCATTGCCGTGCGCGTCCTTGGGCGCCACCTGCCAGACCGCGTCCCAGGCGCCCAGGTCGTTCCAGCCGGCGGCCAGCGGCAGCATGCCGATGGCGATGCCGCTTCCCGGGCAGTGCTCCATCACCGCGTAGTCCACCGATTCGGCCGGCACGCGCGCAAAGGCCTCGCGCGACGGGCGCACGAAGGCCGCGTCGGTGCTGCGGGCATCGAAGGCCCGCTGCGTCTGGTGTGCGATCTCAGGGCGGAAGCGCTCCAGCGCCTGCAGCCAGGTGCTGGCGCGCAGCACGAAGATGCCGCCGTTCCAGTAGTAGCCGCCCTCGGCGAGGTAGGCGGTGGCGGTGGCGAGGTCGGGCTTCTCGACGAAGCGCCGCACTGCGCGCGCGCCACCGGTGCCCGCGCCCCCGTCGCTGGCCTGGACGTAGCCGAAGCCGGTGTCGGGCCGGTCGGGCTTGATGCCGAGGATCATCACCGCGCCGTCGGAGGCGGCGGCCGCGGCGCGCGCCAGCGCATCGGTGAAGGCCGCGGGGTTGGCCACCGAGTGGTCGGCCGGCGTGACCACCAGCACGGGGTCGCGCCCGTCCTGCACCGCTTGCAGCGCGGCCAGCGTCAGCGCCGGCGCGGTGTTGCGCCCCACCGGTTCCAGGATCAGCGCCGAAGGCTCACAGCGGACCTCACGCAGCTGGTCCAGCACCAGAAAGCGGTGCTCCTCGTTGCCCACGACGATGGGCGCGGCGACGTCCAGGGCGGGTGCGGCCTCGGCGCTGGGTTCCGGCGTCACCTCGCGCAGCGCCGCCAGGCGCAGTGCGGCCTGCTGCAGGAGGCTGGTGTTGCCGTCCAGCACGAGGAACTGCTTGGGGTAGCCGGCGCGAGACAGCGGCCACAGCCGCGTGCCGGAGCCGCCGGCCATGATGACGGGTTGGACAGGAAGCATTGAAACCATGTGCACTTTTGTTGTTGCGATGCAGGCATTAAGAATGCGTACGCTGTCATGCCGTCTCCGACGGCTCCCGAAGCGTCAGCCCCGGATGGCCCCCTCCTGTCGCAGAAACCACTCATACGTCTGCCGCAATCCTTCTTCCAGCCCGATCTGTGCCCGCCAGCCCAGCGACGCAAGGCGCGACACGTCCAGCAGCTTGCGCGGCGTGCCGTCGGGTTTGGTGGTGTCCCAGACCAGCCGGCCGCTGAAGCCCACCACGCGCGCCATGGTCTCGGCGAGTTGGCGGATGGTGCAGTCCACGCCGGTGCCCACGTTCACGTGGCTCAGCATCGGCTGCGTGTGGGCGCGGTACACCTCGGGGGGCAGTTGCAGCACGTGCACGCTGGCGGCGGCCATGTCGTCCACGTGCAGGAATTCGCGCATCGGGTGGCCGCTGCCCCACACCACCACCTCGGCCGCGCCCGCGCGCGCCGCCTCGTGAAAGCGCCGCATCAGCGCCGGGATCACGTGGCTGTTGTCGGGGTGGAATTTGTCGCCCGGGCCGTACAGGTTGGTGGGCATCACGCTGCGGTAGTCGCGCCCGTGCTGGCGGTTGAAGCTTTCGCACAGCTTGATGCCGGCGATCTTGGCCACGGCATAGGGTTCGTTCGTCGGCTCCAGCGGGCCGGTCAGCAGCGCGTCCTCGCGCATCGGCTGCGGCGCCAGGCGGGGATAGATGCACGACGAGCCCAGAAACAGCAGCCGCTGCACCCCGGCCGCATGGGCGGCCTGGATCACGTTGCACTGCATCGCCACGTTGTCGAAGATGAAGTCTGCCGGGTAGGTGTTGTTGGCGTGGATGCCCCCCACCCGCGCCGCCGCCATCACCACCGCATCCACCGGGTGGGCGGCCAGGAAGGCGCGTACCGCTGCCTGGTCGGTCAGGTCCAGATCCGCATGCGTGGCGGTGACGATGCGGGTGTACCCCAGCGCCTGCAGCCGCCGCACGATGGCGCTGCCCACCATGCCGCGGTGGCCGGCCACGTAGATGGCGGCATCAAGAGGCAGGCTGTTCATCACCCGGCCTCGCGCGGCACGGCCACCGCATGCCCATGCGCGCGCAGCAGCGCCAGACGCTGCGCGGCTTTGAGGTCCTCAGCCACCATTTCGGCGCACATCTGCTGCGCCGTGATCTCAGGCACCCAGCCGAGCTTGGCCTTGGCCTTGCCCGGGTCACCCAACAGGGTGTCCACCTCGGCCGGGCGAAAGTAGCGCGGGTCCACAGCCACGATGCAATCCCCTGGCTTCAGCGCCGGCGCCTTGTCGCCAGTCACGCGCGCCACGTAGCCCTTCTCATCGACCCCCTGGCCGTGAAACCCGAGTTCCACGCCCAGTTCACGCGCCGACCACACGATGAACTCACGCACCGAGTACTGCACCCCGGTGGCAATGACAAAGTCTTCAGGCGCGGGTTGCTGCAGCATCATCCACTGCATGCGCACGTAGTCCTTGGCGTGGCCCCAGTCGCGCAAGCTGTCCATATTGCCCATGTACAGGCACTTCTCCAGCCCCTGGGCGATGTGCGCCAGCCCGCGCGTGATCTTGCGCGTGACGAAGGTCTCTCCGCGGCGCGGGCTCTCGTGGTTGAACAGGATGCCGTTGCAGGCGTACATCCCGTAGGCCTCGCGATAGTTGACCGTGATCCAGTAGGCGTAGAGCTTGGCCACCGCGTAGGGGCTGCGCGGGTAGAAGGGCGTGGTCTCGCGCTGTGGGGTCTCCTGCACCAGGCCGTAAAGCTCGGAGGTGCTGGCCTGGTAGAAGCGGGTGGTCTTCTCCAGGCCCAGAAAGCGGATGGCCTCGAGCAGGCGCAGCGTGCCCAGCGCGTCGACGTCGGCGGTGTACTCGGGCGCCTCGAAGCTGACGGCCACGTGGCTCTGCGCGCCCAGGTTGTAGACCTCGTTGGGCCGCACCTGGGCCAGGATGCGCGTGAGGTTGGACGAGTCGGTGAGATCGCCGTAGTGCAGCACGAAGCGCTGGTGGTCGACGTGCGGGTCTTCATAGATGTGGTCCACGCGCTGGGTGTTGAACAGCGAGGCGCGGCGCTTGATGCCGTGCACCTCGTAGCCTCGCTCCATCAGGAATTCGGCGAGGTAGCTGCCGTCTTGGCCGGTGACGCCGGTGATCAGGGCTTTTTTCATTTATGGAAATATCGACGTGCAGGTGTTGTTTATCAGTTAAGTAAGGTCTGCAACCCCCCCCGGGGAAACGTACTTGTCTGCCCTGGGGAGTTGAGAGCCGATGGACGGCATGCAACAGACCGGCCTTGGCTTGAGGCTGAGCACGAAGCGCACGCGCAAGCGGGAGTTCCTGGCTCAGATGGAGCAGGTGGTGCCGTGGACCGACTTGGCTGACTTGGTAGCGCCGTACGCTCCGCAGCGAAAGACCGGCCGCCCGCTGTTCGACGTGCTGACCATGCTGCGCATCCACTTCATGCAGCAGTGGTTCACCCTGAGTGATCTGGCGATGGAAGAGGCACTGCACGACGTGCCGCTGTTTCGGGAATTCGCGGGTCTGACGCTGGGCCGGCGGCTGCCTGACGAGACGAAGATCCTGCGCTTTCGGCACCTGCTGGAGCAGCACAAGCTGGCCGATCAGATCCTGGCCACCGTCAACGACCTGCTGCAGCGCAAGGGCCTCTTGCTGAAGACGGGCACGGTGGTGGATGCCACGCTGATCGCCGCGCCCAGTTCGACGAAGAACAAGACGGGCGAGCGCGACCCGGATATGCACCAGACGAAGAAGGGCAACCAGTGGTACTTTGGGATGAAGGCCCACATCGGCGTGGACGTTCATTCCGGCCTGGTGCACACCGTACGCGGCACGGCAGCCAACGTCAACGACGTCGTTGAAGGCAAGAGCCTGCTGCACGGGCAGGAGACTGAAGTATTCGCCGATGCCGGCTACCAGGGCGCGGACAAGCGGCCTGACGCGCCCGAATCTGTGGCCTGGCACGTGGCCATGAAGCCGGGTAAGCGCAAGGTTCTGGACAAGACCATGAACCGCCCCGGGTTTTGAGGAGGCTCCAACTCTTGAGAAGATGGAGCCATGAGCAAGTCGAACAAGTTCTCACCTGAGGTCCGCGAGCGGGCCGTTCGGATGGTCCAGGAGCAACGCGGCGAGTACCCATCGCTGTGGGCGGCGATCGAGTCGATCGCCCCGAAGA
>JAIXWM010000121.1 GCA_027491255.1 Rubrivivax sp.
TCGCCTCATCGTCCATCATGACCGCTCCGACTGGGCCCCGCTGGCTTGGGTCTGGCTTGCCGAGGCGCGTATCCTTGCTACTAGGTTGGCAACGTAAAACATTACGTCTACACCCTCTGAGCAGCTCGATCGCCGGATCCTGAGGCAGCGTGACGTTCTCGTCGTCCGTCGCCGGCCCAGACTCGTTGGAATCGGCGGTGGCGACGTTGTAGTAGGCGCCGGCATCGATGTCGGCCTGCGTCAGCGCGTGGCTGCCCTTGAAAGTGACCGCGTCACTCTGGCCCACAGCCAGCGTGATCGGCCCCCCGCTGACCGAGATCTGGGGGTCGGCGATCGATACATTCGTCAAGGTGACGTTGCCGACGTTGGTGACCTTGAAGCTGTACTCGATGAACTCGCCGAGTTCCGCATAGCCATCGGTGTCGGCGTCCATCCACACGCCCGTCTTGACCAGTTCCAGCCGGGGATCGAGCACGAAGCCCGTGACGCGCGCGCTGTCGGTGGAGGTCGCCGCCTGGGCGCCAAAGTAGCCGGTCGCGGTGGCCACGTTGTCAACACCGTCAAGCAGCTTCGACCCTGGATCCAGCAGTCCCGCATACAGGTCGTCGAGGTCCTCCTGCGTCAAGACGTAGGTCGACGTCACCGTGGCCGTGGCGCCCACGGCCAGACTGCCGACGGCTTGCGGGTTGGACACTGCGCCGTCGGTCGGGTCCGCGGGATCGTTCAAGTCGAATGACGCGGGATCGTCCGCCACGACGACACCGGTCAAGGCCACGTTGCCGGTGTTCTGGACAACGAAGGTGTAGACGATGGTGTCACCGGCGTTCAGGCCGTCTGTCCCGGTGACCAATTGCGCCGACTTGTCGAGCAGGATGGCCGGAAGTTGCTGGCGATTGCCAAAGTCGACCCCGTACTCGTAGGGGTCGAGCGTTGAGATCGTGATCGGTGCCGGGTTGGGCGTCGTCTGCACCCAGCCGGACTGCTGGACTTCGTACACGACATAGGGGTTGTTTCCAGCGAGGGTCTTGTCGGCATCCGGCGTCACCGAAAAGGCATAGAAGCCGCTCGCGTCCGTGACCGCTGTCTTCAGGTAGCCGTTCGAGAAGTTGGTGTCGGTGTCGAGCACGATGGTCCAGCCCGACAAGCCGGGCTCGCCCGTGTCCCGCACGGCGTCTGCGTCGAGGTCGTTGAACTTCGTTCCGTTGATCTCGCCAGCGATGATCGCGGCAGGGGCAAGTTGGATGGATGTCGCGCCGGCTTTGCCGACGGTCACCGTGGTCTGGAGCGAGCCACCAGTCCATGCATTGGCGCCGTCGGTCGGCAACTGCCCGGCAGCTGCCACCGCACCCGGAGGGGCAATGAACAGGCCGTAGTAGAGCTCGGCAACTCCCGTGGTAGTTGTCGTCCCGGTGTACTTGAATGTGACCGTGACATTGCCGTCACGCGTGCCGTTGCCGGAGGGAGAAACCGAGCTGACGGCGGTGACATCGGCATCCACGGTGTAAAAGCCCGAGCCCCCGCGCAGCCCGGTGGCGCCCGTGAAGCCGCCGCCGTTGTTGAAAGTCGCATCCAGCGTCGGCGTGATGTAGGGGCTGGTCACGCCCAGCGGGCCGGGGGCGCGACTCACGTCATAGGTGGTCAGGTAGGCAAAGCCACCGGCATTGGTGTTCGACTGGTACTCGTTGTAGGTGATGGTGAACGAATAGGTGGCATCCTTCGTCAGCGGCGCCTGGTTCGAGGCCTTGTAGATGAAGACGTGGGGAATGACCTCGCCTTCGAAGTAGTCCGACTTGTTGGCCGAGAGGATGTTGTTGTTCCACGAGGGGCTGGAGCCCAGCGCGGCATCGCCGTCGGCCCAGTGCTGATAGACCTTGTTCGTGGTGCCGGCGGCGTCGCTGAAACTGGTCGACGCCCGCAGGTCGGCGTCACCGCCGAAAACGCCGTCGCCGTTCGTGTCTTCGATGGCGATCAGCCGCAGGTCGCGGTCCCGTGCGCTGTCAGGCACGACCCACGAGGTCTCGACCACGCCGGCCAGGGTGCTGGCGTCAGCGCTGCTGCCATCGACGACGATCCAAGCCTTGTAGAGCAGATCGTCGGGCGTACCGTACAAACCGTCGGCACCAAGATTGACCACCTGGAACTGGATCTTGCCGCCTGCGCTGAAGTCGAACGCAGTGAAGGTCGCCGTGCTGCGGGGCGCGTAGTCGGCACGGTCGGTGGAAACGCTGGGTGTGGCCATGATGAGAACCCTCCGGCCCGCCCTGGACATCGAAGCACCCCGATGACGCCGGGCAGGCTGTTGGCGTCGGGCTGTCTCTTCGAGGACGGCACACCCTGGACGGGCACGCATGTTTCGTCCTCTGCGCTGGGAGGCGACGTTAGTCCTGGACGCATGGCGACGCCATGGCCCGAATGGGCCATCACGACCCCAAGGAAGGGCGCACGCTCAAGATCGTGGGGAAGCGGGCCAGGCCCGCGAGGTCAAGCGCCCGGGCGGGCGCGGCGTTCAACCCGGGCCTGTGCCGGCGTGAGCGGCTTTGGAGGGCGCGGGGAAGCCGTTGCGCCCAGGGAACTCCGGGGCCAGCGCTCGGGCGCGGGGCATCTTCAACCACAAGCGCAGCATGCGGCGGCGCATTGCCGGGTCGGGTGCGTCCTGGAACTCGGTGCGCGAATGCAAGACCGCGTAGTTGTTGGCGAACTGCAGGTCGCCGGGCTCGAGCAGCATGTCCAGGCGCAGCGCAGGGTCCTGCATGATCGCGTCGAAGAGATCCAGAGCCTCCACCTCCACCCGCGACAGCGGCAGGCCGCGGATCTCGTGGCCCAATTCGGTGTACTGGCGCAGGTAGCGGCAGCTGATCTTGTCGTCGTGATGGCTGAAGATCGGAGACAGGCTTGGTTGGTCCTCGCACAGGTGCGCGAAATACCAGGGCCGGTAATACAGCGCCAGGTACTGCGGATGGCGGGCCAGAATTTCGTTGTAGATCGCCGCCACGCTGACGAGGCTGCTGACGCCGCCGTGCAAGGCCTTGCGCACACACAGCAGGCCCACGACGTCAGAAGGATCGCTGTGGTAGGGCAGGTAGAGATTCGTCTCGTAGACGCGGGTCGTCTTCTTCGAGACGTCGCCCACATTCATCACGACTCCCAGCAGGTCTCCGCGCGGGTTCTGGCGCACGGGATGGCCCATGTGCAGGCCGATGCCGAAGGTCAGCGCGTCGATCTCGTCGTCGTGCAGGCGCTGCACCGGCAGGCCGCGCAGCACGAGGAAGCCGCGGCCGTGCTCGAGTTCCTCGGCAATGGCGGCCAGGCGGGGCGCCAGCAGCGGCAGTGGAAAGTGCTCGCGGCCGAAGTCCGGAAAGCGCCTGCCTGCGGCCTTCAACGTCGCCAGGGCGGCATCGAGCTCCGACACCTCGGCACCGGACAGCTGTTGAATCCATTGCCCGTCACCCGCCAGGTCGACTCCCCGCCAGGCCAAAGGACCGGTGACAGGCTGGAGGCGGATGCAGCTCATGAAGTCCTCTCGATGGGGGGTTCGCTGGGCAAGGATGGTAGCGCGAGGCGGCCCTTGCCCGGGCGCTGGGCCCCGCGCGAGGAGGGCTGCCTGAGCGGGCCGCCGGCATACGCGAATCCCCCGGGACCAGGGGTAGCCCTGGCAGGCGGTGCGCGGGCGCAACGGCTCCAGGCATTGCCCCACCGGACTGCGTCCGTCCTTCATCGACGAAGGTCCCTCAACCAGGAGCTATCACCATGAAGACCATCTCCGCACTCAGACGCCGTGTCAAGAAATCGGCGCTCGCCGCTCTCGCTCTCGCTCTCGGGACCGTGGCCTCGGCGTCGCTCGCCAATGGAGGCTTCACCTATCCGGCCGGCCTCGCGTGCAGCTTCCCGCTGACGATTTCGGACGATGGCCCAGGCCATCGCGTGGAGCGTACCTTCTACGACCGCAATGGCAACCTCGTTCGGATGATCAACAACGGCACGGGTCCCGACCTGACGCTGACCAACGCCAGCACCGGGGCCTCGCTCACGCTGCAAGGCAACGGCGCCAACATGCTCTTCAAGCCCCAGGAAAACGGCATGGTGCTGGTACGCACCACGGGCCATTTGGTACTGATCATCATGTTCCCGACCGACTCACCGCCCGGACCCATCACCGTGCTCCATGTCGGCCAACTGGTCTACACCTACGAACCGAACTCGAGCACCAATTTCACCGTCGTGCAGGGCTCCAGCGACCGGCAGGTGAACATCTTTCAGGCCTTGTCCTGAGTGCAGACCACGCGCTCGCACGAGACATAGAAGTTGTTGCCGTCGACCAGCGCGTACATCGCCCGCCCACCCTGCCCTGGCGCCAGGCTCTCAGGCGCAGAACTCCTTGATCGAGGCTGTGACCACGCCCCAGACCTCCACCGTCTGGCTGTCTGCCGGCACGATGTCGGGGTAGCAGGGGTTGGCGGCGCGCAGCTTCACCCGGCCGGCGCGGATGGACAGCGTCTTGCAGACGAATTCGCCGTCGACCACGGCGACGACGATATGCCCGCTGCGCGGCGTGAGCGCCCGGTCCACGAGCAGCACGTCGCCATCGAAGATGCCGGCGTCCTTCATCGAATCCCCCCGCGCCCGCATCAAGAAGGTGGCCTGCGGATGCTTGATCAGCCTCGCCGCCAGGTCGATGCGCTTGGCGCCCAGGTCATCGGCCGGCGAGGGAAAACCGGCGTGCACGCTCGACAGCAGCTCGAGCGCGGGGATGGGCTGGGCGCCGACAGGCTGAGGGGCGCAAGAACTGGACATTCATCCAGTATACGGATACGCTTTGCTGCGGCTTGGCCGTTACGGCGCTGATCGGCGTTCTGCACGATGGCCTGCTCGAAGTACCTGCGGGAACTGGAGCGCATGGGTCTGCTGCACGGCCAGAAGATCGGGCGCGAGGTGTACTTCATCAACCGCGCCCTGGTCGAGTTGCCGACGAGATGAGACGGATGGCAGAGCGCCGCACTCAACGCGTTAAATTGGAGACGTTTTCTTAACCCGACTTTGTCAACTTTTCCCCCTTATCTGTCTTTGGCCAGCCGTAAGCCCTTGTCTGGATTGAACCCCACTCGCAGATCCATAATGTAGTGCCATAATATTATACGCCTTCCGA
>JAIXWM010000091.1 GCA_027491255.1 Rubrivivax sp.
CCGTCTCGGTGACGCTGCCGCGGTCGGTCAGGCGCTGCCAGACGAGGGAGCTGGACTCGGTGCTGGTGCTCTGGCGCACCGTGGTGGTCACGCCCTCGAGGATGATGCGGGCGTCGGCGCGGGCCTCCTCGCCCACGCCCATCGGCCGATGACGCCGCTATCCAGGCACGGGCGTGGGCTTGGGCGCCGGCGAACGATTACGCAAGCCCACTCAGGGACGGGATCCGCGATGGGTCGCGGCAGATGAACGAGGGTTTCGCCTTTGCCATCTTCCAGCGCCGCGGCCTGCGCAAGCCTTGCGCGGAGAAACTCCCGCCACGGCAGTTGGATGCGCTGTGCGACCGGTTCAACGTGACAGCGTTGTAGTCGCGCCGTGTGGCCCTCCAACGTTGAAACCCGAGCAACGCTTACATCCGCCTTCTCCAGGCTCAAGAGTGACACCACTCCACGGGATGCGATCCCTGGCTGCTTACACCCTCGCCTGTTCAGGAAACGGGTCGCTGATCTTCCGGGACCTGACGGTTACTCAGGCAGAGTCCGCGCCGCCATCCCACCGCCCCCGCAGCGCAGCCCACCCCGCCGGCCCCAGGCGCTGCAGCGTGGCCATGTTCTCCTCGTAGATGCTCTCGGCCTGCGGGAAGGCCGCGACGGCGCGATCGATGCTGTCTTCACGCAGCAGATGCAGCGTCGGGTACGGCGAGCGGTTGGTGGCGTTGGTGATGTCGTCGGGCGCGGTGCCCTCGAAGCGGTAGTCGGGGTGAAAGCTCGCGACCTGGATCTCGCCTTCCAGGCCCAGATCGGCCACGGCCTCCTCGACGATGCCGAGGAAATCGTTGAAGTCGTCGAAGTCGGTGAAGACGCGCGGGTGCACGAGCAGCGTCGTTTCGAGCCGGCCCGGCGGCGTGCGCGCCAGGCGCTGCAGCTCGGCCACCAGGTCGCCCAGCAGCGCAGCAGGGTCCTCGGCCGCGCTCTCGACGTAGCGCACCAGCCCCTTGACCTGCGGCGCCTTCGCAAAGGGGCAGAGGTTCAGGCCGATGACGGCGTGCTCGACCCAGGCGCGGGTGCGGGCGAGGGCGGGGGTGTCTTGCGGTGTGTCGGGCATAGGGGACATTCTGGCCGCAAGACCTTGCCAGACGTCAGCGACGGCGGGGGCTAATCTCGATCCGGCGGCGAGATCACGCCGATCGCCTTGCGCCCATGGCGACGGTAGATGCGGAAGTCGCCGTCCAGTGTCAGCACCCGCGACGGCTCGTGCAGTTCAGCCAGGCGGACGAGGCAGGCGTCGGCCAGTGAGGCGGGCACGTTGTCGTAGCGCTCGAACAGTGCCCGAACCGGGGCGATCTCCGCCTGCAGGCTCATCGCCACCTGCACCACGCCGCGTTCGACCAGGCGCAGCGCCTTGCCCGGATCGAACCCGCCGCGGCTGAGCAGGAAACAGGTCTCGGCCACCACCGCCTCGCAGGTCAGCAAAGGGCCGGGGTGGCTGGCGAACTGCTGGCGGGCCCAGTCGTGATACCGATCGTCGCGGCACATCAGCGCCACCCAGGGCCCTGTGTCGAGCAGCAGCTTCACCGCAGGGCCCCTGCGCAGCTCTGAGGTCTCTCAGACCTGGCCGAAGCCAGCCAGGTGCTCGGGGTTGGAGGACAGGTCGGCCGGGCCGCCGCGGAAGCAGCCCACCAGGTCACCCGCCCGGTCGAGCGCCGACACGAAAGGCGGCTCGCGCTCGGCCTGCCGGATGTAGGCATCCAGCGCGCGGCGCACCAGCTCGGACTTGTTCACGTGCTCGCGGGCGCTGGCGCGTGCAAGGGCCGCGTCCAGGCCAGGGGGGATCTTGACGGTCAACGTGTTCATCGCTGCCCATCATACCGACCGGCGAGCCGTACTACCGCGACATCCGGCGTTTGCAGAGGACGCCGGACCGTCGCGGCGGACAGCCCGGCGTGCGCCGTCACCGCAGGTGATGCACCGCCGCCTGCCCGTACACCGGCGTGTCCAGGCCCTCGTAGCGCGCCTTCAGCTGCAGCGACAGGAACTGCGAGTAGTGGCGGCTCTGGTGCAGGTTGCCGCCGTGGATCCACAGCTGCGGCTGGTTCGTGGGCTTCCACATGTTGCGCAGCTCGCCTTCCCAGGGGCCGGGGTCCTTGGTGGTGCTCGAGCCCAGGCCCCAGACCTTGCCCACGCGGTCGGCCACCTCGGGCGAGACGAGGTCGGCCAGCCAGTGGTTCATGCTGCCGTAGCCCGTGGCGTAGACGATGACGTCGGCTTCGAGTTCGGTGCCGTCGCTCAGCACCACCGACTTCGGCTTGATGCGCGCGATGTTGACGCCGCTGCGCAGCTTGACGCTGCCGTTGGCCACCAACTCGCTGGCGCCGACGTCGATGTAGTAGCCCGAGCCGCGGCGCAGGTACTTCATGAACAGGCCCGAGCCGTCGTCGCCGAAGTCGAGCATGAAGCCCGCCTTCTCGAGCCGGCTGTACAGGTCGGCGTCACGCTTCTTCATCTCCTCGTAGACGGGGATGTGGAAGGTGTGCATGATCTTGTAGGGCACGCTGGCGAAGATCAGGTCGGCCTTGTGGTGGTCGATCCCGCTGGCCACGGCCTGCTCGCTGTACAGGCCACCGAGCGCCAGCTCCATCAGCGACTGCGACGGCGCGATGTGCGTGCTGCTGCGCTGGATCATCGTCACGTCGACGTCGTTCTCCCACAGCGCGGCGCAGATGTCGTGGGCCGAGTTGTTGGAGCCCAGCACCACCACCTTCTTGCCCTTGCAGGCGTCGGGGCCGGGGTGCTTGCTCGAGTGGTGCTGCTCGCCCAGGAAGGTCTCGGCGCCCTCGATCTTCGGCACGTTGGGGTAGCCCGAGACGCCCAGCGCGAAGACGAGCTGCTTCGGCCGCAGCACCACCTCCTGCCCGGCGCGGTCGACCACGACCTCCCACTCGCCGCGGGCCTCGTCGAAGCGCGCCTTCTTCGCGGTGGTCGAGCCCCAGTAGTTGATCTCCATCACCTTGGTGTACATCTCGAGCCAGTCGCCGATCTTGTCCTTCGGCGCGAAGACGGGCCAGTCGTCGGGGAAGGGCAGGTAGGGCAGGTGGTCGTACCAGACCGGGTCATGCAGGCACAGCGACTTGTAGCGCTTGCGCCAGCTGTCGCCGGGGCGCTCGTTCTTCTCGACCACGATGGCGGGCACGCCCAGGCGTCGCAGCCGCGCCGCAAGCATGATGCCGCCCTGGCCGCCGCCGATGATGACGACGTAGGGCTGCTCCTCGTAGCCCAGGCGGGCCTGCTCTTCCTGGCGCAGCTCGGCCCAGCTCTTGCGGTGCTTGTGCACGCCGTGCTCGGCGCCGGCGATGCGGCGCGGGCCTTTCTTCTCCTCGAAGCCCTTGAGCTCGGTCATCGTGGTCAGCAGCGTCCAGGCGCGGTCGCCGGCGGGCGTGGCCTTCAGGCGCAGGTGGCCGCGGCCGCGCGCCACGCGGGTCTCGAAGGTGAACCAGGCGTCGACCACGCCGTCGGCCTCGGTGGCCTCGCCCTCGAGCGTGAAGTTCGACGCCGCGGTGTCGGCCGCGCGCGCGGCCAGCATGTCGGCGATGGCGGCCGGGCCTTCCTGGGTGCGGATGTTCCAGGTGAAGGCGACAAGATCGCGCCAGTAGCTGTCGGTGTCGAACAGCGCGCTGGCCTGCGCGGGCTGGCCGGTGGCCAGCGCGGCGCCGAAGTCCTGCAGCCAGGCGGTGGCCCGCTGCGAGGGGGTGCTCGAACTCATCAGTGCATCTCCTTGACGGTGGCGGCCTGGACGCAGGCCGGTACCGTCCTGGACATCAAGAGCCGTGCCAGCGCGGTGCCTTCTCGCAAGTCCTTGTCAACATTGAGAAAGCCTGTGCCGACCCCGGGTTGGCACGGATGTCACGCCGTGACAACTGCTCAGGACCCGTGTGACAGGTGTCACATCTGCGCTGCGCCGCCCCGCCCCGCTCCGCGCTGCGCTGCGCTGCGCTGAGCGGGCACGGCGCGCAGGCGGTACAGGCTCGGGCGGTGGCGGGCGGAGACGGGCGCGGCGGCCTGCGGGCTACTGCCGGTTCGGCGGCACGATGCCCGCGCGCTTCATGCGGCGGTACAGCGTCATGCGCGACAAGCCCAGCCTGCGTGCCACGGCACTCACGTTCCACTGCGCGGCGCGCAGGGCCTCGTGCAGCGGCGCGTCGGCCTGGGGGCCAGGCTCGCTCCAGGGGGCAGCAGCGAATGCAGACCGTGCCAGCCCGGCGCCCGCGCGCGGGGTCGGCAGGGCGGTTTCGGTGCCGCCCGCAGCGCGCGCAGATGCCGCGTGCGCCGCGTGCGCCGGCCCCAGCTCGGGCAGGTCCTCGGGCCCGATCGGGCCCTGCGGGC
>JAIXWM010000136.1 GCA_027491255.1 Rubrivivax sp.
CGCTCGTGCACATGCGCGGCATCGAGCGCACGCCGCCATCGGCCGGCCAGGGCAGCGCATGGTGCCGCACCTGCGCCACCGGCAGCCGCGTGGCCACCAGGTTGCCGAAGCGCTGGCGCGCGCCGCCGGCGCGACGCTCGTCGACCGCGGCGCCGAAGTGCACCTCGAAGCCCGGCAGCAGCGCCTGCAGGCGCTGCGCCTGGTCGAAGCCCGCCCCGCCCTCGAGCCCCGGGTAGCCGTCGGCCACCTCCTGCAGGCACAGCACGTCGAAGTCCGCCATCGCACGGGCATGCGCGACGACGCGCTCGACGCTGACCACGTTGTCCAGGCCGCAGAACCACTGCACGTTCCAGGTGATCAGCGTCACAGCCATCTACTTGATCCCCGCCCGCATGAAACTCTGAACGAACTGCCGCTGGAACAGCAGGAAGGCCACCAGCAGCGGCGCCGCGCTCATCAGCGTGGCCGCGGTGATGATGGACCAGTCGATGCCCTGGTCGGTGGACGAGAAGACCTGAAGCCCGACGGTCAGCGGACGTGAGCCCACGCTGTTGGTGATGACCAGCGGCCACAGGAAGTTGTTCCAGTGGTAGCTGACCGACACCAGCGCGAAGGCCACATACACCGGCCGCGCCAGCGGCACGTACACCCGCCAAAGCACCTGCAGCGGGCTCGCTCCCTCCACGCGCGCGGCCTCGTCGAGCTCGCGCGGCACGCCCATGAAGGTCTGGCGCAGCAGGAAGATCGCGAAGGCCGACGCGAAATAGGGCAGCCCGATGGCCAGCAGCGTGTCGACGGCGCCCAGGCGCGACATGGTCTTGTAGTTCTCGAGCAGCAGCACGTCGGGCATCACCATCAGCTGCACCAGCACCAGCGCGAAAAGCAGGCGCTTGAGCGGGAACTCCAGGCGCGCGAAGGCGTAGGCCGCCAGCGTGCTGAGCACGAGTTGGCAGACCAGGATCATCGTCACGAGCAGCGCGGTGTTGACGAAGTAGCGGCCGAAGGGCGCGGCTGCCCAGGCGCGGGCGAAGTTGTCCAGCGTCAGAGGCGCCAGCAGCTCGAAGCGCGTCGAGTACTCGCCCGGGTGGAAGGCCGTCCACACCGCGTAGGCCAGCGGCAGCACCCACAGCACAGCCAGCAGCCAGGCCCCGAGCGTGTCGAGCCAGCCCGGGCCGCCCCAGGCCGGACCGGCGTCGGCGCGCGCCGAACCCGCACCGAGACTCATTTGTAGTGCACCTTGCGGTCGAGGAAGAAGAACTGGAACAGCGCCGTGGCGGCCAGCAGCGCCAGCAGCACCATCGTGATCGCCGCGGCGTAGCCGCTGTCCCAGAACTTGAAGCCCACCTCATACAGGTGGTAAAGCAGCAACGTGGACGCGTTGTCGGGGCCGCCGCGCGTGAGTACGACGATGTGGTCGACCATGCGCACGGCATTGATGACGGCGTTGACCATCACGAACAGCGTGGTCGGCATCAGCAGCGGCCACTGCACGCGCCAGAAGAAGGCCCAGCGCGAGGCGCCCTCGATCGCCGCGGCCTCGCGCAGGCTCGGGTTCAGGCTCTGCAGCGCGGCCAGGTAGAAGATCATGAAGAAGCCGGCCTCCTTCCACACCGCCACCGCCGTGACCGCGCCGAGCGCGGTGGCGGGGTCGCCGAGCCAGTTCTGCGCCGGCAGGCCGAGCGCGCCGCGCACCTGCTCGAGCAGTCCGTACTGCGGTGTGTAGAAGAACAGCCAGATGTTGGCCACCGCCACCATCGGCAGCACCGTGGGCGTGAAGTAGGCCATGCGCAGGAAGGCGCGCCCGGCGATGCGCTCGTTGACCCACAGCGCCATCAGCAGCGCCAGGGCAATCGAGGCCGGGATGGTGACGATCGCAAACCAGGCGTTGTTGCGCAGCGCCTTCCAGAACACCGGGTCCTCCAGCATGACCTGGTAGTTCTCGAGCCCCACCCACACCGCCGGGCGGTTGCCCTTGGGCGTGGAGTGGAAGCTGTCGATCAGCGTGGCCACCGCCGGGTAGTGCGTGAAGGCCACCAGCAGCACGAAGGCCGGCAGCAGCAGCAGCCAGGCGTGGACGGCCGTCGTCCCGGCACCGCGCGGGGCGTGCGACGCCGTCATCGCCTGTCTTCCGTCACCGACCCGGGCACTGTCGCAGGGCTCAGCGGTAGCCGCGCAGCAGCCGGCCGGCCTCGGCCTGCGCGTCGCGCATCGCCTGCGCCGGGGTCTTCGCGCCGGTCAGTGCGGCCTGCAGGCCGTCGTTCAGCGCCTTGGTCACGCGCTGGTTGTCGTGGGTCGAGAACTCGGCCAGCGCGTTCGGCAGCTGGTCGCGCGCCACCAGCGCGGGCGGGAACTCGGCACCGTACTTCTTCAGCGCCGCGGTGTCGTAGGCGGCCTGGCTGACGGCCACGTAGCCGGTGTCGATGCTCCAGCGCGCGGCGCGCTCGGGCTGGGTGATCCACTTGATGAAGCGGAAGGCCGCCTCCTGCTGCGCGGCCGTGGCCTTCTTCGAGATGTAGAAGTTGCCGCCGCCGGTGGGCGAGCCGCGGCGCTTGCCCGCCGGCAGCATGGCCACGCCGAAGTCGAACTTCGCGTTCGCGCACACATTGGTGAGGTTGCCGGTGGTCGTCCACATCATCGCGACCTTGCGCTCGAAGAAGTCCTTCGGCGTCGTGCCCCATTCGACGATGCCCGGCGGGTGCACGCCCGCCTTGACCAGGTCGACCCAGTACTGCAGCGCCTCGACTGTGGCCGGATCGTCGAACCGCACCGCGTTGCCGGCATCGTTGGCGAGCACGACGCCGTTCTGGATCGCCAGGCCCTGGAACAGCCAGTAGGGGAAGCCCGAGGACGGAATCTGCACGCCCCACTGCGTGACCTTGCCGCCGGCGTCCTTCAGCGTCAGCTTGGCGGCCATGTCGCGCATCTCGGCCCAGGTGGACGGCGGGCGGTTCGGGTCAAGCCCGGCGGCCTTGAAGGCCTCCTTGTTCCAGTACAGCACGACGGTCGAGCGCTGGAAGGGCACGCCCCAGGTCTTGCCGCCGGTCTGGCTGTTCTGCATGAAGGCCGGGTAGAAGCTCGCGAGCCAGGCGCGGTCGTCGGCAGTCTTGACGAAGTTGTCGATCGGCACGATCGCGTCCTCGTCGATCAGCGTGAACATGTCGGTGGACAGCAGCACCGACGTGACCGGCGGGTTGCCCGCCTTGTGCGCCGTCAGCGCCTTGACGATGGTGTCCTGGTAGCTGCCGGCGTAGATCGGCGTGACCTTGATCGAGGGGTTTTCCTTCATGAAGCCGGCGGCGTAGTCGTCGATCAGCTTGGTGATCGGGCCGCCGACGGCCACCGGGTAGTAGAACGAGATCTCGGTGGCCGACTGCGCGTGCGCCAGCGGCACCGTGCCGGTGAGCGCGAGTGCGGCCGCGCCGGCCACGGTCTGCAAGAAGGCTTTTCTCTTCATCGTCGTCTCCTGGGGGGTGAGGGGGTGGGGAATCTCGTGCAATGGGAGGGCGTCGGGCTTGAGATCGGTCGATGCGGCCGGTTCAGAGGCTGAGAGTCTTTCCGCCGTGCCCGAAAGGCGCGTCCAAACGCCCTGGATCGAGGCGCAAACCGCAGCCATAGCCCGGGCTATGGCGAGGAATTGCAACGATGAGCCAGGGTGTTTGGGCGTGCAAGGCGGGCATGGGGAATGACTCTCAGCCTCTCAGGCCAGGCGGCGCCCCTGGGCGTCGAAGCGGTGTTCGTCGGCTGCATCCCAGCCCAGCGCCACGCGCGCGCCGGTGGCGATGTCGCTGCGCCCGGCCGCGCGCACGGTGAGCGTCTCGGTGCCCACCGCGCAGCGCAGCACGAGGTCGGCGCCCAGGTACTCGAGACCCTGCACGACGGCGTCGACCGGGCCGCCCAGGCGCACGTCCTCGGGCCGCAGGCCCAGCGTGGCTGCGCCGCCGCCGGCGGCCACCGTGCTGCCGGCGATGCGCCCGCCGTCCAGGCGCAGCAGGTTCATCGGCGGCGTGCCGATGAAGCGCGCGGCGAAGGTCGTCGCCGGCCGGGCGTAGAGCGCGCGCGGTGTGTCGTCCTGCTCGACGCGGCCCTGGTTCAGCAGCACCACCTGGTCAGCCATGCTCATGGCCTCGGCCTGGTCGTGCGTGACGTAGACCACGGTCAGGCCGAGCCGACGCTGCAGCTCGCGCAGCTCCTGGCGCATCTCCTGGCGCAACTGCGCATCCAGGTTGGACAGCGGCTCGTCCATCAGGCAGACCTGGGTCTGCGCCACCAGCGCGCGACCGAGCGCCACGCGCTGCTGCTGGCCCCCCGACAGTTGCGAGGGCTTGCGCTGCAGCAGCGCCGACAGACCGAGCAGCTGCGCCGCATGCTCGAGCCGGCGCGCCGTCTCGGCCTTGTCGACCTTGCGCACCGACAGCCCGAAGGTGATGTTGTCGGCCACCGTCAGGTGCGGGAACAGCGCGTAGTTCTGGAACACCATCGAGATGCCGCGCTGTGCCGGCGGCAGCGCCGTGACCTCACGCCCGCCGATGAAGACCTGGCCCGCGCTCGCCGATTCCAGGCCCGCGACGATGCGCAGCGTGGTGGACTTGCCGCAGCCCGAGGGGCCGAGCAGCACGCAGAAGCTGGCCGGCGCGATCTCGAGCTCGATGCCGGCCAGCGCGACCGCATCTCCCCACTGCTTGCGGATCTGGGTGAGGCGGATCGCGGACATACGGCGGCGTGGGACGTGAGCGGATGCGGCAGGATCGCCCGCGGCACCTCCAGCGCGCTAACCCGAGTTTGTCATCCTCTCAGCGCAACCCCAATAAAATCAACAGCTTAGCTCGTCACGGAGGCGCGTATGGCACTACGCTTGCTTTGCCCGCCGCCTTCTTGATTTGACTGCTGGCTC
>JAIXWM010000175.1 GCA_027491255.1 Rubrivivax sp.
CAGGCTGACGGCACCCGTGTCCGCAATCGCACTGCCACCGGCCAGCACCAAAGACCCGGCGCTGACGGTAGTGGCCCCGCTGTAGGTGTTCGTACCCGACAGCGTCACTGTCCCGCCACCCGTCTTGGTCAGCCCGAAGGCGCCACCGATCGCACCCGACAGCGCGAGGCTGCCGCTGCCACCCACCGTCGCGGCAGCGGTCAGCGTGATGACGCCACTGCTGGCCGCGCCAGCGCCCGTGCCCACCAATGCACCCGCGCCGGCGATCCCAGCGCCGGCCAGGCTCAGGGCCTCGGCGCCGATGTCGACGTTGTCGATTTCCAGCGCTGCACCGTTGGTCACCGTGGTGCCCGCCGCCGAGGTGCCCAGGGCAGCGGTGTTGGCCGCCACCAGGGTCCCGGCGCCGACAGCGGTCACGCCGCTGTAGGTATTGGCCGCCGTCAGCACCGCAGTGCCGCTGCCGGTTTTTGTCAAGTCATGGCCAGTTCCGGAAACGATGCCCGACACAGTCAGTTGAGTGCCACCTACATCGATCGTGCTGCTGGCGCCCATGACGACCGCACCCGCAAGGCTGCTGGTGCCGACCGAGGCGGCAAGCGTTCCACCGTTGAGCGTGACGACCTCGGCGCCGACGGAAACACCTTGCAGATCCAGCGTCGCGCCGCTGGCCACGGTGACACCGCCGGCGGTAGTCCCCAAGCCAGCCGCATTGGCGATGGCCAGCGTACCCGTGCTGACGGTCGTCGCGCCGGTGTAGGTGTTGGTACCCGAAAGCAGCAGCGTGCCGCTGCCGGTCTTGGTCAAGCTGCCGCCCGAGCTGGTGAGCGCGGCAGCCCAGGTGATGTTCTGGCCGTTGGTGTCTATCTTGTAGGCCTGCGCGGCAGCGGTGCTGAAGCGACTGGAATAGTCACTGGTGTTGCTGGCCGAGTGCTGCAGCGTACCCCCGTCAAAGCTGATGGTGCCGCTGCTGCCGATGGCATCTGATGAACCCAAGTTGAGCGTGCCTGCCGCCAGGAAAGTGCCGCCGGTGTAGGTGTTTGCACCGGTCAAGGTCACTGAACCGTTCCCGCTCTTCGTGAGGCTGCCGCCGCCGCTGAAGACGCCCTCGAATTTGTACGCCCCGCTGCTGCCCGCAACGTTCAACTCCAAATGGAGGGCATTGCTGGTGCTGCCGATGGTCACGCCGGCATCGACCTGGATTTCGCCGACGGCCTTCAGCGTCAGTGTGGCGTCTGCTCCTGCGTTCTTGACGATGTTGTCCTTGACACGGATATTGCCGCTCTGGTTGCCAGCAACATTTCCCGTGTCGATGGTGACATTGCTGCCAGACTCCAAGGACGCCACGATGCTGCTGGCGGGGATCACACTGCTGTCGCTGGACGGTACGTAGTTGTCGCTGTATGCCGCACCGCTGGGCTGATCGCTGTCGCTGATCGTGATGTCGTAGGGGTCGATGAGCCAGGTCCCCGCATGCCCCTTGGGTGCCGCGGTGGAAACCTGAGCGGTCTTGGCAATCAGCAGCCTCGATGCCGAGGTGTCGATGAAGCCCCCATCGCCGCCGAGTTCGCCGCCTCTGGCGCTGAGACTGCCGCTGACCTCGACGGTGCTCTGGGGGTTGCTCAGGTCCGCGATGACCGTGATCTCGCCGCCCTTGCCTGCGCTGCCCGGCGCGGCGTCGGCGCTGATGCGGCCACTGCTGCTGATGTTGCGGCTGGCACTCAGGCGGATCACGCCTCCGTGGTCGGTGATGCCGTCGGCCTGCAGGCTGCCGGTATTGCGCACCACGCCGCCCAGGACCTGGTTGGCCGCCTGAGCGGACAGGATGATCATGCCCCCAGGGGCCTGAACCGCCCTGCCGTTCTCAACCAGAGCGGCGACGGTGGCCGGTGTGACGATGACATTGGCCAGGCCACCCTGGCCGTTGATCTGCATCTCAATGGCTTCGCCAGCCGCCAAGGCCACCGTGCCCATGCGGGCAATCACCACACCACTGTTGCGTACTTCCGGCGCAAGCAATGCGATGTAGCCCCCCAGACCTGCCGTGAGCGTGCCTTCGTTGATCACCTGACCGGTCGCGCCCTGGCGGCTGAACTTCATCGAGCCGGCCATGAAGTCGGCATCGGCGATGCTGTGCGTGGTGGCCACCAAGGCCCCCACATCGACCCGCGCCGTCGGCGAGAAGTACACGCCCGCCGGGTTGCTCAGCACCACCTGGCCGTTCGCGTTGATCTGGCCAAAGATCTGGCTGGCCCGCTCGCCCTGGATGCGATTGAGCAGGACGCTGCTGGCCGAGGGCTGGGTGATGTTGACCCGTGCCTGCGAGCCGACGTCGAAACTTTGCCAGTTCAGCACTGCGCGCGAACTGGCCTGGTCGATCGTCATGAGCGCACCCGATTGGGCGATGCTCGCCTGCCCTGCGGCCAACTGGCCGCCGACCGGCAACTGAGATGCCGCCACCGTTTGCGCGAGCAGCACGTCCGGCCAAAACGGTGTCAGCAGACCCGCCGCGACCAAGGCAGCGCGCAGGGGGCCGATGGACCAGGACGCCCCAAGGCCCGCGGCCCTCGGGCGTGACGTGCTGCCCACGAGCGCCGACGATCCGGAGCACGACTTCGCGATCTCGGGAACGACGACGAACGCCGAGATCCGCTTGCTCCAGAGGATGCGATAGATCTTGTTCATGAATCTGAAGCTAGAAGGAAGGGCACCGCGGCGGGCACACGTCCGGGATGTGGGATCCGCACGCGGCGGACCGATAGACGATTCCTGAGCGCTTCATCACGACGCTGGGGTCAAGTTCGAACGGTTGGCAAGCCGCTCGGCCGGACAAGCACAGACCAAAGCAGCAGCCCTGAGGCCCGGTGCCGGCACGACACGCCTGGCCCGTCCGCGACGAAGAGGCCAGGCTCGCGCCAGACCCTCACCCAGCATCGACCTGCGCCGAGCGCGATTCGGCTCGACTGGTGAAGGAACCGGGTTCCGTCGGCAGCGCGGCTCACACCGCCGAGCGCGCAGACGACTCGGCCGACCAAGAGCAGCCAGACCGCACGGCAACGCCCGACGACGGCCGCTGCAGCCAGAAACGCAACGGCCTGAGGCTGCCGGCACCCGGTCCGGTGCGGCGCAGACCGCATAGACGCACCTCGCGGTTGAACCCGATATCGAGATGTGCAATCCGGATTCCACAGTTTTCAAAGCGGATCAGTATGAAATAAATTATTCAACATCTCCATGCCAACAACTCAAAATGATACGAATTAGGGTCAAAAATGTTTTCTCAACTTATTCCCGACATATGTCGCAATGCCGACGAAAATCAGTCAGATATCGCCAGCATCAAGCTCGACATCGGTGCATATGCACATTTTTGGTGCGTTCTTTCGGCCATATCCCAACTGATTCGACGGAACAGCCCGTGCGGCACAGGTCACTCCGTCGGGATCTGCCGGTACCACCGCAGGCGCAAGGCCTCAGGCAGACAAGCCGACGCCGGAAAGCCGCCACCCAGCGACGACTCGCCCCGCCGCCGGCGACGTGAGCGAGGCCCTTTTCGGCACGGGAACGTCCAGACCTGCGCCTGCGCCAGACCTTCTGTCAACGAGCCGACAGGATGCAGCCGCCCACGGCAGAAAATAGAACCTTTTTGGTGCATAAATTCCATATTGGTGCATTTTTGAGTGTGAACCTGACAATCCCAGAGGGCGCGCATGCATTTAGTGCATCTCCCTGTCATCGCGCGGTCATGAGACTGCAGGCCATCGTCACCATCGTCGGAATATCGTCAACCTGAGGCGCACGGAAATCGACATCGCTGCGCAGCCGGCGCCTCACCGCGCGGCACGGGATCGACCGACCACACGGGCGTCGCCGGCGCGAAGCCTTCGAGCCCCATCATCGCCAGCCGCGCTGGGCCGCAGGCCGAACGCACGGTGCGGATCTCCTCCACGCAGCAGCGTCACCCCCCGCGCTGAGGAAGTCACCCTCGGCGCGCGGGTACGCCGCAGGCGAGACAGTCACTGGCCGTCAAGGTGACGCAGGGCACGCCATAAGGCATCCCGATGCGTTATGGTTAACCTGCCGCCCTGCAGGAAGCCCGGGTCACCAGCCCGACACGCCGCCCGATACCGGGGCACATCCGCACGCGATGACCAACCAGCCACCGAACATCGCCACCAGCCAACCCGAGCGGCCGCGCTGGGGCCGGGCTGCGCGTGCGCTGGCCTGGGTGCTGGGGGCGGTACTGGCCGTGCTCGCCCTCCCACCCGCGCTGGTGGCGGTGGGCGTGACGGTGGACGCCAGTCCCTGGCGTGCCCAGGTGGCTGCCGCCCTCGGGCAGGCTCTGCAGCGCGAGGTCCACTTCGACGGGCCGGCGCGCATCACTTTCTCGCTGAACCCCGAACTGCAGGTGGGCGGCATCCGCGTGCGCAACCCGGCTGGATTCAGCGAGCCCGATTTCGCCACTTTCGGCGAGGGCCGCTTCAAGCTCGAGTTGCTGCCCCTGCTGCGCTACGCGCTGCACGTGCGTGACTTCACCGCCCAAGACGTGCGTGTGCGCCTGGAATTGCGAGCCGACGGGCGCAACAACTGGCAGTTCGGCAGCCCTGCGGCAAGCGGGCAGGCCGGGGCCGCCGCGCCGCAGCAGCCCGTCCCGTCGTCCGAACCGGCGGCGTCATCGGCATCAGCGCCGGCACCCGGTGGCGCCGCCGCGCCGGCGCTGCGGCGTGAGGATGTCGGTGGTGTGGCCATCGACCGGGTGCAGCTCGAGCGCATCGCGCTGGAGTTCGTCTCGCCCGGCGCGCCAGTGCGCCGCTTCAGCCTGGACAGCCTGGAAGGCCAGGCGCCCGAAGGGCAAGCGCTGCGCATGCGCATGCGCGGCCAGGTGCAGAACAGCTTCCCCTACACGGTGCAGATCCAGGGCGGCTCGCTGTCGGCGCTGGTGGCCGGGCGTGAGGCCTGGCCGCTGAAACTGGATCTGTCTTTCGCCGGCACACAGCTCGGCCTGGACGGCAGCCTGCTCGGCCGCCATCCCGATGGACGGGCCGACTTCGGCTTCCAACTCAACACCGCCGACCTGTCGCAGCTCGAGCGCCTGCTGCAAGTGCGCCTGCCGCCGGTGGGCGAGGTCAGCCTGGCGGCGCGGGTCGGCTGGTCGCCAGGGCGGCTGAGCCTGCGGGATCTGGTCGGACGCGTCGGCCGCAGCACGCTCGGCGGCTCGCTGGAGTTCGTCACCTCGGGCGCGGTGCCCCGGGTGTCGGGCGCCCTGATCATGCCGATGCTGGACCTGCAGCCCTTCCTGGCATCGCCGGGCGAAGCCGCGCCCGCATCGGTCGAGCCGACGAGCCTGCTCGACACCTACCGCGACTTGCAGGCACAGACCTTCGACCTGCGGCGCCTGGCCGACGCCGAGGCCGACCTGCAGCTCCAGGTCGTGCAGTGGCTGAACCTGCCCGGCGAGGTGCGCGACGCCACGCTGGCGATCAAACTCGAGGGGGGACGTCTGGTCGCGCCGATGAGCGTGCAGGCCGCCGGAGCCCGTCTGCAAGGGGTGGCGGCGGTCGACGCCCGCGCCCCCAGCCCGGTGTTCGCGTTGAGCTTGTCAAGCCGCGACACGTCGCTGGGCGGGCTGGCCCGGCTGCTGGCCAACCTGAAGGGGCTGGAAGGACAGGTCGATCATTTCTCCTTCGGCCTGAACGCGCGCGGCGCCACTGTCGGCGATCTCGCGCAAACGCTGGCCGTGGACGTGGCCATCGACCAGGGCCGGCTGTCCTACGGCAATGCGCCGGGCGCGCGACCGGTCCGTCTGCGCCTGGACGAACTGCGCCTGGGACTGCCGGGCAGCAAGCCGCTGCAGGGCCGGATGCGCGGCGCGCTCGTCGACGAGGCCCTCAGCGTCGACATCGGCGCCGGCAGCCTGCCAGCACTGGCGCGCGGCGAGCCCTGGCCCCTGACGCTCGACGCCCGCGCATCGGGAGCGCGGCTGCAGGCGCGCGGCCAGGTCGAGCCGTTGGCACAGGCGCCCCGGGGTGAGCTGCAGCTGAACCTGCAGGCCCCCCGCGCCGGCAGCCTGGCGCGCTGGCTCGGCCTGTCGCCGCAGGCGCAGGCCCCCTTCGACCTCGGCGCGACGCTGTCGGTGCGGCCCGATCGCGTGCAGTTGCGCGACCTGACTCTCACGCTCGGGCACACGCGCATCCGGGGCAATCTGGCGCTGGACGGGCTCGGCTCGCCCGGCAAGCGTCCGCTGGCGCGGCTGCAGCTCGACCTGCCCGAAGTCGACGTGGCCGAGTTGCAGACCTTCCTGCAAACGCCGCCGCCGGCCGCGGCCACATCGCCTTCGCCTTCGCCGCCCCGCGCCGCACCCCTCACACCGCCGGCCGTAACAGCACCCGGGGTGCCCCCGCCCGACGCACGCACCCGCACGATGCTGGAACTGCCCATCCTGCCGCGCGGCGTCGACCTCAGCGACACGGACTTCGTGTTGACGATGAAGCGCATGCGTCTGCCCACGACCGAGGTCACCGGCCTGCGCTTCGAGGGCCGGGTGCGCGACGGGCACATGCCGGCCGCGCCTTTCAGCGCCATCGTCGCCGGCACACCCTTCCGCGGCAGCGCCGCCGCGGACCTGCGCGGCACGCTGCCGCAGGTGGCGCTGGCGCTGCACGCCGATCGGGTGGACGTGGGCGAGTTGCTGCGGCGGCTCCAGGTGGCCGAGGGCGTCGACGCCCGGGTCGAGGCGCTGCAGGTCGCCGCCGTGCTGCGCGGCTCGAACCTGGGACAAGCACTGGAGCGCTCGCAACTCGAGGCCGATCTGCGCGGCGGCCGCTGGACGCTGCGCAACCCAGCCGGCCAGCCGCTGGTGGGTGTGGCGCTGGCGCAGGGCCGGCTCGAGGCGATGCCCGGCGCCCCCCTGGCGCTGCGCCTGGACGGCGCCATCGACGACACGCCGGTCGCCATCCGTCTGGGCAGCGGGCGCCTGGCCGACCTGGCGCGCCCCGGCACGCGCGTGCCCTTCAGCCTGGCCGCCGAGGCCGCCGGTACACGCCTGGAGGTCGACGGCAGCGTGGCCGTGCCGCTCACCCAGCGGGGCGGCGACTTGACGCTGCGCCTGGGCGGACCGCGGCTGGACAGCTTGAACCGGCTCGCCCATGCCGACCTGCCGCCCTGGGGCCCGTGGTCGATGACGGGTCGCTTCGCCGTCACCGGCCAGGCCTACGAGATGCCGGCGCTGGCGCTGCGCGTGGGCCAGAGCCGGCTCGAGGGGCGCGGCGCCCTGGCCTTCGACGCGCAGCGCCCACGTGCCACACTGGCGCTGCGCGCGCCGACGGTGCAGCTCGACGACTTCCGCTTCGGCGACTGGTCACCCACGGGCGCCGGCGCGAAACAGGCAGGCGCGCCGCCGAGGGCTGCGGCGACGGCTGCAGCCTCGGCGTCGGGCGTGGAGGCGCTGCGGGAGCAGGCGCGCGACGCCGCGCGGCAGGGCCAGCGCCTGTTGTCTCGGCAGACGCTGCTGCGCCAGGAATTCACGCTGGACGTCGAAGTCGCCCAGGTGCAGTCGGGACGTGACCTGCTCGGCAGCGGCCGGCTGCAACTGCAACTGAAGGACGGACGGCTGACGCTCGCGCCAGCCGAGGTGCGGGTGCCCGGCGGCTCGGCCCGGATGGAGCTGTCCTACGAGCCGCTCCAGGGTGACCAGGCGGTGGCCTTGACGTCCCGGCTGCGGGTCGAGCGCTTCGACTACGGTGTGCTGGCACGCCGCATCAAGCCCGACAGCGACCTGCAGGGCCTGTTCGACCTGAGCTTCGACCTGAAGGCGCAGGCACCGCTCGAGCAGTTGATGCAGCGCGGCAGCGGCCAACTGGATGTGGCCGTCTGGCCGGTCAACCTGAAGGCCGGCGTGTTCGACCTCTGGGCGGTGAACCTGTTCGCGGCGCTGCTGCCCACGCTCGACCCATCGAAGGCGTCACGCGTGAACTGCGCGGTGGCGCGCTTCTCCCTGAACGAGGGCCGACTGCGCGAGGAAACGCTGGTTGTCGACACGACCCGGCTGCGGGCCGGCGGCACGGTGCGCGTGGACTTCCACGACGAGTCGATCGCCGTGAGGCTGCAGCCGCGGGCCAAGCAGGCGCAGTTCTTCTCGCTGCCGGTGCCCGTGGAGGTCGGCGGCCGGCTCACCGACCCGAAGATCAGCGTCAGCCCCGGCTCGGCGCTCGGCGCCGCAGCCGGCTTCATCGGCTCTCTCGTCACGACACCGATCCGGCGCATGACCGAGCAGCCGCTGCCGGCCGACGGCAGCGACATCTGCCGCACGCCGGTGGCGCCTGCCGCGCCCTGAACGGGCCGCCCGCAGACGGCGCCGTCCTGCTGCGGGCGCGCAACTCACCTGCAGGCCGTCCACCGCGGTGCCCTTCGGGTCCTGCAGGCGGTGCCGTCCTGCTGCGGGCGCGAGACCGGATGCGCGCCGACCGGGCGGCCCTCAGGCGACTGCGCCGCGCCCAGCAGGCCCGCGGCCTGCGCCGCCGTGGCGCCCGTGTTCAGCCAGGACCGTCCAGTGCGTCGGCCATGGCCCGCCGGTTGCGTCGCGCGGCCACGTACTGTGGCTGCAGCGCCAGCGCGCGGTCGAAGCAGTCGCGCGCCGCGGCCACACGGCCCCGGGCATGGAGCGCGACCCCGAGGTTGTTGTGGAACTCGGCGTCGCCGGGTGCCAGCGCGACCGCGGCCCGAAGGCAGGCGATCGCGTCGTCGTGCCGGCCGAGCGCCAGCAGCGCGGCACCGAGACGGCTGCGCGCCCCTGCATGACCGGGCGCGCGACGCGTCGCAATCTCCAGCAAACCTGCGGCCCGGTCTGCGTGCCCGGCACGGTAGGACTGCGACGCCGCCGCGAGCAGGGGCTCGATGCCTTGGCCCGAATCGGCCTCGACGCTGCCGTAGGCGCGTGCGGCGGACGTCGCGGAAGCGGCTTCCGCCCACTCGACCACGTCCAGGTGCGCCGGCGCCAGCCCCCGCTGCTGGCGCTCGAACGTCGCGATGTAAGCCGCCTCGATTCGCCGCGCGTACAAGGCCGGGTCAAAGATGCCCGAGCGGGCAATGCCCTCGGTCAGGCGGCGCCTGATCGGCGCCAGCGCCCCCGGGCCCAGCGCCAAGGCGACGGCCTGGTCCTCGTAGTCCTGGGGCGTGGCCACGACGAGTTCGTCCAGCCCCACCGTCCGCAGCAGGCTCGCAGCCAGGCGGCTGGCGAAGGACAGGCCGGGACGCGTCAGCACCGGCACGCCCATGCGCAGTGCGTCGCTCGCGGTCGTGCCCGCGCCGTAGGGGTGGCAGTCCAGCATCAGGTCGGCCAGCCGCATGCGCTCCAGGTGCTGATCCACCGGGAGGCTGCGCGCGAAGACCAGACGGGAGGCCGGGACGCCGCGCTGGCGCGCGCTTTCGCGCAGATGGCGCTCGGCACTGTCGTGGGCCACCAGCAGCCACAGCACGCTGCCGGGCACGCGCTGCAGGATGCGCATCCAGCCGTCGTAGACCTCGGGGCTGATCTTGTAGTTGGCGTTGAAGGAGGCAAAGACGAAGCCCTGGGCCGGCAGCCCGTGGTCGGCGCGGCCGGTTCGGCGCTTGCAGGGCTCACGCCGGGCCAGGTTGGGCTGGTAGCAGCCCGGCAGGCGAACGATCTTCTCGACGTAGTGCTCCAGGCTCGCGTCGGGGATGATCACGTGATCGGCGATGTGGTAGTCGATCAGCGGGCTGCCCGGCGTGCCCGGGTAGCCGAGGAAGTTCACCTGCAGCGGCGCGGTGCGGAAGGAGAAGATCCCGGCACGCGCATTGTTCGTGTGGCCCTTCAGGTCCACGCCGATGTCCACGCGCAACTGCCGCGCCATGGCTGCGATCTCGCGGTCGGTGCGCGCGTGGACGTCGATGAAGCGGTCGACGGCGCCCGCGGCGCGGGCGCGCCACTCGTCCGCACGCGCCGGCCCGAAGGAAAACGCCGTCAGCTCGAAGCGCGAGCGGTCGTGCTGCTCGAGCATCTCCAGCATCAGATGCAGCGTCGCGTGGCTGAAGAAGTCCGACGAGAAGTAGCCCACGTGGATGCGCTGCGATGGCGCGCGCGGCAAGCGCGGCGCGATCGGCCCGAGCGATTCATCCGGCGGGAATCGATCCTGCGTGTAGATCTGGCTGCAACGGCGGTGCAGTTCGGGGTCGTCCACCATCGACAGGACCTCGAAGGGCATCGCGGCCTTGCCGCCGGAATGCAAGGCCCGGCGCAAGGCCTGCAAGCCTTCGCACCAGCCGTCCCACAGCGACAGGTGCTGCTGCACGCGCAGCACCATGCCCAGCAGGTAGTCCTGGTCCGGCGCCAGCGCGTAGGCACGGCGGAAGGCCTGCAAGGCCTCTTCGAGCCGGTGCAGGTCCTCCAGCGCATTGCCACGATTGGCCAGGATCGCGGGGTGGTCCGGGTCGAGTTCCAGGGCCCGGCCCATCAGTTCGGCGGCAGCCAGGGGGTTGCCGGTTTGCGCTGCGACAACGCCCAGCAGGTGCAGCGCATCGACGTGCCGCGGCTCGGCCTGCAACACCTGCCGGTACAGCGCGCCCGCCTGCGCCAGTTCGCCGCGCTGGTGCAGCGCCAGGCCCCGTGCAAAGAGCGCGGCGGCCGGCGCCACCGCACCGGCCTCAGCGCGCGCCCGTCCAGTCGGGTTCACGCTTGTCGATGAAGGCCTGCACCCCCTCCAGAGCGGAGGGCTCCATCATGTTGCAGGCCATGGTCTCGCCGGCGTCGGCGTAGGCCTGCTCGATGCCCGTCTCGAGCTGCCGGTAGAACAGTCCCTTGCCCATGGCGATGGCCGCGCGCGGCTTGGCCACGATGCTGGCCACCAGCGCCTCCAACTCGGCGTCGAGATCGGCCGCATCGACGACGCGATTGACGAGGCCGCGAGCGCGCGCTTCCTCGGCGCCGATGAAGGCGCCGGTGACCAGCATCTCGAAGGCCTGCTTGCGCGGCAGGTTGCGGCTGAGCGCAACGCTCGGCGTGGAGCAGAACAAGCCGAGGTTGACGCCGCTGACGGCAAAGCGCGCCTCGCGGGCGGCCACGGCCAGATCGCACATCGCCACGAGCTGGCAGCCGGCGGCGGTGGCGATGCCGTGCACGCGCGCGATCACCGGCACAGGCAGGCGCTGGATCGTCATCATCATGCGCCCGCACTGGGCGAACAGCCGCTCGTAGTAGCCCTGCGACGGTTCGGCGCGCATCTCCTTCAGGTCATGTCCGGCGCAGAAGGCCTTGCCCGCGGCAGCGATCACGACCACGCGCGCACCGGCATCGGCGGCCACGCCGTCGAGCTCGGTCTGCAGCGCCTCGAGCATCGCCTCGGACAAGGCGTTGAAGGCCTGGGGCCGGCTCAGCGTCAGGCGCACGACGCCGCGCGCGTCGCGCTCACGCAGCACGAGTGGGGGAGTCGTGGTCGGCTGTGGGGTGGGGGGCATTGGGGATGTCAGGTCCATCGTGGTCTCCTGCTCAGGACAGCGGCACGGGCCCACCGGCTGCAGGTGTGCCCGGTACATTCGCAAGCCTACTCGATCGCCGAGGCGCTCTTCGCGCGCTCGCGCAGTTGGAACTTCTGGATCTTGCCCGTGCTCGTCTTCGGGATGGGCTCGAAGCGGATCTCGCGCGGCACCTTGTAGCCCGCCAGCAGGCCGCGGCAGTGGGCGACCAGTTCCTCGGAAGTGACCTGCGAGTCGGGTTTGGTCTCCACATAGGCCACCGGCATCTCACCCCACTTCGGGTCGGGCCTGGCCACCACTGCGCAGGCCATCACGGCGGGGTGGCGGTACAGCGCGTCCTCGACCTCGATCGAGCTGATGTTCTCGCCGCCGGAAATGATGATGTCCTTGCTGCGGTCGCGGATCTTGACGTAGCGGTCGGCCTCGATCACCGCCAGGTCGCCGGTGTGGAACCAGCCACCGGCGAAGGACTTGAGCGTCGCCGCCGGGTTCTTCAGGTAGCCCTTCATGACGATGTTGCCGCGGAAGAAGATCTCGCCCATGGTCTGGCCGTCGGCCGGCGTGGGCTGCATCGATTCCGCGTCGAGCACGGTCATGCCCTCCTGCAGCGCATAGCGCACACCCTGGCGGCCGTTCAGCCGCGCCTGCTCGGACAGCGACTGCTGCGCCCAGCTCGGGCGCTTGACCGCCACAGCCGCCGGGCCGTAGACCTCGGTCAGGCCGTAGACGTGGGTGATGTCGAAGCCGATGCGCGCCATGCCTTCGATCATGGCCGCCGGCGGCGCCGCGCCCGCGACCATGCCGCGCACCCCGGGCGGGACACCGGCGCGCAGTTCCGCCGGGGCATTGATGATGAGGTTGTGCACGATCGGGGCGGCGCAATAGTGGGTGACGCCGTGTTCGCGCATCGCGTCCAGGATCGCCTTGGCCTCGACACGGCGCAGGCACACGTGCGTGCCGCCGAGCATGGCCACGGTCCAGGGGAAGCACCAGCCGTTGCAGTGGAACAGCGGCAGCGTCCACAGGTAGATCGGGAAGTGCGGCATCGTCCAGGTGGTCGCGTTGGACACCGCATTCAGGTAGGCGCCGCGGTGGTGCGTGACCACGCCCTTGGGGTCGCCGGTGGTGCCGCTGGTGTAGCTGACCGCGATCGCGTCCCACTCGTCGGCAGGCCCCTCCAGGCGCGCCAGCGGCGCGTGCGCGGCGAGCAGCGCCTCGTATTCATGCGTGCCCAGCCGCTCGCCGGGGCCGGTGTACTCGCTGTCGCAGACATCGACGACGACGATCTCCCGCCCGTGCTCGGCGCGCAGGATCTGCAGCGCCTGCGCAACGACCGGCGCGAACTCGCGGTCGGTCAGCAGCACGCGCGCTTCGCAGTGGTTCATCTGCCAGGCCAGCAGGCGCGCGTCCAGCCGCGTGTTGAGCGTGTTCAGCACCGCATTCAAGGCCGGGACGGCGTAGTGGGCCTCCACCATTTCCGGCGTGTTGGCGAGCATCGTGCTCACCGTACTGGAGCGGTCGACCCCGAGCGCGCGCAGCGCAGCGGCCAGGCGCGCCGAACGCTCGCGCGTCTGCGCCCAGGTGTGGCGACGCGCGCCGTGCACGACGGACGGCAGGTCGCCGAAGACCTCGGCGCTGCGCTCGACGAAGCTGACGGGAGACAGCGCGACGAAGTTGGCGGGGTTCTTGTCCAGGTCTCGGTCGTAGATGTTGCTCATGGGCGGATCCTGTGGGTCGGGGCGGCCTGGCATTCGTGCCACGGCACATGCACGTATGGTAGGCGCACGTCACGGCCGCGCGCGCGGCAGAGCCGCAGAGCGCCCACGCGCGAGCGCACCGCCACGAGGCATCAACGCCCCAATACGACGCCACATCAGGGAAACCCCGGGGTCTGGATGCACCACGAACGGGCGCGCACAGAGCCGAAACCGCGCACGCTCCTTGCACAATCCACCAACGCTTCTTCACTTTCCCCTGGAGTTCCCGCCATGAAACCTGTTCACGTGACCCGCCGCAGCTTGCTGGCCGTCGCTTGCGCCACCACCGTCTTCAGCGGCGCGGCCCTTGCGCAGACGCCCGTCAAGTTCCAGTTGGACTGGCGCTTCGAGGGCCCGGCCGCGCTGTTCCTGGCCTCCACGGCCAAGGGCTACTACAAGGCCGCCGGCCTGGACGTGACCATCGACGCCGGCAACGGCTCGGGCGGCACGGTCACCCGCGTGGCCTCGGGCACCTACGACATGGGCTTCGCCGACCTGGCCGCGCTGATGGAGTTCCACGCCAACAACCCCGACGCGCCGAACAAGCCGGTGGCCATCATGATGGTCTACAACAACACGCCGGCGGCGGTGCTGACGCTGAAGAAGAACAACATCACCAAGCCTTCGGACCTGGAAGGCAAGAAGCTCGGCGCCCCGGTCTTCGACGCGGGCCGTCGCGGCTTCCCGATCTTCGCCAAGGCCAACGGCATCAAGAACGTGCAGTGGACCAGCATGGATCCGCCACTGCGCGAGACCATGCTCGCGCGCGGTGACATCGACGCCATCACCGGTTTCTCGTTCACCTCGCTGCTGAACCTCGAGGCGCGCAACGTCAAGACCGAGGACATCGTCGTGATGCCCTATGCCGATTTCGGCGTCAAGCTCTACGGCAACGTGATCATCGCGAGCCCGAAGTTCCTGCAGGCCAACCCGGCGGCCGCCAAGGCCTTCCTCACCGCCTTCGCCAAGGGCGCCAAGGAAGTGATGGCCAACCCCGACCCGGCCATCGACTACATCAAGCAGCGTGACGGGATCATCGACGTCGCCCTCGAGCGCCGGCGCCTGCGCATGGCCATCGACGCCGTCGTCGCGAGCCCGGATGCGCGCAAGGAAGGCTTTGGCGTCGTCGTGCCGGCGCGCCTGAAGACCATGGCCGAGCAGGTTTCCGAGGCCTTCACCACCAAGACCCCGGTCAATGCGACGGCCGTCTGGACCGACGCCTACCTGCCTTCCAAGGCCGATCTGGACATCCTGCCCAGGAAGTGAGACTGCAGCGCCCGCGCGCCCTGCGCGTGCCAGCCGCGTCTGGCACCCGTGCATGCGCGGGGCGGATGGCTCCCTCCAGAGGCCCGGGCAATCCTCCCGGGCCTCTTTGCGCTGAAGGATCCCGATGACGACTCCCTTCGTCGACTTCCAGAACGTCTGGCTCGCCTACAACGACGAGCTGCTGGCGCAGAACCATTTCGCGGTCGAAGACATCTCGCTGCAGGTCCACGAGGGCGAGTTCATCGCCATCGTCGGCCCCTCGGGCTGCGGCAAGTCCACCTTCATGAAGCTGACCACCGGCCTGAAGATGCCGAGCAAGGGCAGCATCCGCATCGGCGGCGAGCCGGTGACCGGCCCGCTCAAGATCAGCGGCATGGCCTTCCAGGCGCCGAGCCTGCTGCCCTGGCGCACGACGGTCGACAACGTGCTGCTGCCGCTGGAGATCGTCGAGCCCTACCGTTCCAGCTTCAAGGCCCGCCGCAAGGAATACGAGGAAAAGGCGCGCGCGCTGCTCAAGAGCGTGGGCCTGGGCGGCTACGAGGACAAGTTCCCCTGGCAGCTCTCGGGCGGCATGCAGCAGCGCGCCAGCATCTGCCGCGCGCTGGTGCACGAACCGAAGATGCTGCTGCTCGACGAGCCCTTCGGCGCGCTCGACGCCTTCACGCGCGAGGAGCTCTGGTGCGCGCTGCGCGACCTGCACGCGGCCAAGAAGTTCAACGTGATCCTGGTCACGCACGACCTGCGCGAGAGCGTTTTCCTCGCCGACACGGTCTACGTGATGAGCCGCAGCCCGGGGCGCTTCGTCGTCAAGCGCGACATCGACCTGCCGCGCCCGCGCGACCTCGAGATCACCTACACGCCGAAGTTCACCGACCTCGTGCACGAGTTGCGCGGCCACATCGGCGCGATCCGCCAGCCGGTGGGCGGTGGCACGCTGCCGCAGTAGCCGCGCCTGCGCCGCCCCCTTCGCACGCCCTGCCCGCCGCCCCGACACCCCGAACCCGCGAGCCCCGCCCATGAAGATGTCGAAGTCGCTCGAACGCTGGTCACCACTGCTGCTGCTGGCGATCATCCTGTTCATCTGGGAACTGGGCGTGCGCCTGTTCAAGGTGCCCGACTTCATCTTCCCCGGGCCGGTGCAGATCACGCAGCAGTTCGGCCAGTTCACCGGCGCGCTGATGGATGCCGCCTGGAAGACCTTCTGGGTCACGATGGTGGGCTTCGGTCTGTCCATCGTGGTGGGCGTGCTGCTGGGCTTCCTGATCGGCAGCTCGCGCCTGGCCTACACGGCGATCTACCCGTTGATGGTGGCGTTCAACGCGGTGCCCAAGGCCGCGGTCGTCCCCATCCTGGTGGTCTGGTTCGGCATCGGCCTCGGGCCCGGCATCCTGACAGCCTTCCTGATCTCCTTCTTCCCGATCACGGTCAACATCGCCACCGGCCTGGCGACGCTCGAGCCCGAGCTCGAGGACGTGCTGCGCGTGCTGGGCGCACGGCGCTGGGATGTGCTGATCAAGGTCGGCCTGCCGCGCTCGATGCCCTACTTCTACGGCTCGCTGAAGGTCTCGATCACGCTGGCCTTCGTCGGCACCGTGCTGGCCGAGATGACGGCCGGCGACTCGGGTATCGGCTACCTGATGCAGACGGCCGGCTCGCAGCAGCGACTGCCACTGGCCTTTGCCGGGCTGGTGGTCATCGGCGTGATGGCGATGTTGATGTACGAGCTGTTCTCGTGGATCGAGAAGCGCACGACCGGGTGGGCGCACCGCGGCTCGCAAGCCATCTGATGAGCCCCGACCAGGCGGTGCACTGGCTGCGTCTCGCCAACGCGGTGGCGCGCGCCGCCGTGGATGCCGGCCACCACCCCTTCGGCGCGCTACTGGTGGGCCCCGACGGGCAGACCGTGCTGCTGGAGCAGGGCAACGTCGACAGCGTCAACCACGCGGAGTCGGTACTCGCACGCGAGGCAGCACGCCGCTTCGACGCCGCCACGCTGTGGGCAAGCACACTCGTCACCACCGTCGAGCCCTGCGCGATGTGCGCCGGCACGCAGTACTGGGCCCACATCGGACGCCTGGTCTACGGCATGACCGAGCGCCGGCTGCTCGAACTGACCGGCAACCACACCGAGAACCCGACGCTGGACCTGCCCTGCCGCGAGGTCTTCGCGCGCGGCCAGAAGACGGTGCAGGTCATCGGGCCCGTGGCCGAGGTCGAGGAAGAGATCGCCGCGCTGCACCGCGGGTTCTGGCAGCGCTGACGAACCAGGCTCAGAAATCCAGCACGATCCGTCCCTCGCCCCGGGACACGCAGGTCATCATCGCGCGGCAGCGGCCCGCATCGTCCAGCACCACGTCGCGGTGCAGCACGGTGCCCGCTGCGACGGGCCGTTCGCAGGCCCCGCACACGCCGATCCGGCAGGCCGAGGCGACGATGAAGCCGGCCTCGCGCAGCACGTCCAAGGCCGAGTGGTGCGCCGGCACCGGCAGCACCTGGCCCGTGGACCGGATCTGCAGCTCGAAGGCCTGCGGCGGGGTGGCATCGGCAAGCGGCACGAAGGCTTCGGCATGCACCCGCGACGGTGCCCAGCCCGCGGTGGCCGCGCGCACCGCCGCCGCCAGCGTGGGCGGGCCGCAGACGTAGACGTGCGTGCCCTCGTCCCGGCCGGCCAGCACCCGCGCCGCATCGAATCGCCGGCCGCCGGACGCCTTGGACAGCCAGGGCTGCAGCCGGGGGCCGAGCAGCGCCTCCAACTCGGCCAGGAAGGGGGCCGCGGCGTGGTCAGGAGCGGCGTAGTGCATCTCGAGCGCCTCGCCAGCCTGCGCCAGATGCCTGGCCATCGCCACCAGCGGTGTCACCCCGATGCCGCCGGCCACCAGCACGTGGCAGCGCGCGCCCGCGGAAAGCCGGAAATGGTTGCGCGGCGCGCTGACATGCGCCTGCACGCCGGGCCGCAGGTGCTCGTGGATCCAGCGCGAGCCCCCGCGCCCCTGCGGCTCGAGCTTGACGGCGATGACGTAGCGCGTGGGGTCGGCCGGGTCGCCACACAGCGAATACTGCCGCACCTGCCCGTTGCCGAGGTGCACGTCGACATGGCTGCCCGGCTCGGGCGCCGGCAGGGTCGGCCTGCGCGGATGGCGCAGCATGATGCGCCGCACCTGCGCGCCGAGGTCCTCGACCCCGACCACGTCGAGCTTCATGATCAGGCGCGCCGTCACGGGCGCTCCCGCAGCGCGTCCGGTCGGGCCGACCGCTTCACAGCGGCTCGATCGTGTCGCCGGGACGGATGACGCCGCCGGTCTCGATCGCGCAGTTCAACCCGGCGCGGTTGTACAGCGGCAGGTACAGCGGCCGACCCAGCAACTGCTCCAGGTACTTGCACGGAAAGTTGATGCGCGCGCCGCGCAGCACCGCCGCCCCGACGCGAAAGCGCCGGCCCACCAGGTGGCCGAGCGGCACGCCGCGCACCGTCAGGTTGCGGCGGTGCTCGTGCGGGGACAGCACGATCGGGCCGTCCTGCAGCGGGGGGTCGTTGCGCGCCAGCGCGTCCAGCACCTCGGCCTCGATCAGCGTGATCTCGCGCATGGCCGGCAGCTGCGAGTAGGTGCCGTTGCCCAGGAAGTAGCGGTCGCCCTCGATACCACGCCCCGCCACCAGCGTCGCCTCGGCCTGCTCCTCCATCTCGTAGGAGGCGGCCGGGGCCGTGTGGATGTGCAGCAGCGTGCCGCGCCAGGGAGCCGACATCGCTCAGTCGGCCTTGATGCCGGCGTCGCTGACGACCTTGCGGTAGATCGGCTCCTCGCGCGCCATGGTCTCGGCCAGGGTGCGCGGCAGGCCGTCCAGCGCATCCACGCCCAGGGCTGCGAAGCGCTGCAGCACCTCGGGGGACTTCAGCGCCGCGGCCAGCTCGCGGCTCAGGTAGTCCACCTGCGCCTGCGGCATCCGGGCCGGACCGAGCAGCGCGAACCACAGGCCCAGGTGCACCTTCGGGTAGCCGGCCTCGGCGAAGGTCGGCACCTCGGGCAATTCAGGGGCGCGCTTGTCGCCGGTGAAGGCCAGGCCGACGATCTCGCCCTTGCGGATGAAGGGCAGCGCGGTCGACTTGCCCATGATGTTGACCGGTATCCGCCCGGCCAGCGTGTCGGCCGTGCCCTGGCCCGCGTCCTTGTACGGGATGTGGTTCAGCGCGATGCCCGCCTCGCTGCGGAATAACTCGACCGTCAGGTGCGCGGCCGAGCCGATCAAGGGCGAGGTGTAGTCGGTGCCGGTGGGCGAGCGCTTCGTGGCCGCCACCAGGTCGGCCACGTTGCGCCAGCCGGTCTTGGCCGAGGCCACGAGCAGGTTGTCCGCGCGCGCCACCAGGCCGATCGGCGTGAAGGCTTCGCTCACCTTGTAGGGAACCGAGCGGTACATCGCCGGCGAGATCAGCAGGTTGTTGGCCGACAACAGCAGCGTGTAGCCGTCGGGCGCGCTGCGCGCCACGACATCGCTGCCGATGATGCCGCCGGCCCCTGGCCGGTTGTCCACCGTCCAGGGCTGCCCGGTGCGCCGCTTCATCTCGTCGGCGATCACGCGCGCCACCGGATCGGTGAGGCTGCCCGGCGCCGCCGGCACGACGAGCCGCACGGGCTTGTCCGGATAGCCGGCCTGCGCGGCGGCCAGCGGGCACCAGGCCCCGAGCAAGAGCGCAACAGCCCCGGCCCCCAGGGTGGAACGACGAAGGAAGGACACCATGTTCACCTCGACGGAAGACGCGGCCGACGGGGCCGCACGCAGCCAATGCGGTGCAGTCTAGAGACGGCAGGCTGTTCGCGATAGCGTCATTTTTCGAGCGTGGTGGTGCAGCCGATGCAGCACGGCGCAGGCCATGGCGGGCCGCTGCGACGCAGAGCCGCCCGCGCCGGCGTGCACGCCGGGAGCGGGCGAAGAACTCTCAGGCTTCAGCCGCCTGCAGGCGCGCGATCTCCTCGGCCGCGACGCGGACGAAGGCGTCGAGTGCCGGTGGCAGCGTGCGCTCCACGCGCACGTAGATGCCCAGGTGGCTGGTGATCGCGGGCCGCAAGGGCAGGTGCACCAGTTCGCCGAGGCCGATCTCGCGTTCGATGCCGAAGCGGTTCAGGAAGGCCACGCCCAGGCCCCGTGCGGCCAGGCCCTTCATCAAGTCCAGCGAGGCGGTCTCGAGCCGGATGTCCAGCGGGCGCTTGCAGGCGCCCAGCAGCGGCGCGATGTCGGCGTGGAAGGACAGGTCTGGGCTCGGCAGCACCATCGGGTGGCGCACGCAGTCGGCAAAGCCCACCGTGCCCAGGCCGGTGAGCGGATGCCCCGTAGGCACCACGGCCCCGAGCGCGAAGGCCCCGACGGCCAGCTGACGCAAGCCCGGAACCTTGCGCGGCAGAAAAGCGAGCGCTGCATCGGCATCGCCCGCTTCGACCAGCCCGGCCGCCTCGGCCGAGGTGGCGACCCGCACCCGGATCTCGATGGCCGGGTAGCGCCGGGCCATCGTCTGCAGCACCTCGGGCAGGAAGGCCGCCGTCAGCGCGGCCACGGTCACGACCTCCAGCGTGCCACGTTGCAGACCCTGCAGCGCCGCGAGCTCGCCGTGCATGCGCTCGGCGTCGTGAAGCACGTGGATCACGTGCGCCGCGACGATCTCGCCGACCGGCGTCAGCCGCAGGCCGCGCGGCAGGCGCTCGAACAGGGGCGAGCCGATCTCGTCCTCCCACTGCAGCAGTTGCCGGTTCAGCGCCGACGACGAGATGTGCAGCCGGCGTGCCGCCTCACGGATCGATCCGCAGCGCCGGATGGTGTCGAAGTTGCGAAAGCTGCGCGCGTGCAGTGTCACGGGGGCCCCTCTGCGCTCCGAGGCAACCCGGAGCAACCATCATTGTGCGGGCGGCGCGCCGATTTCGGCCGGATCGCAGCTTCCCCGTCCGTCCACGTCCCGCACCGAACGCGCCTCCTCGAGGCCCGCAACCATGAAGATCTCCACGTCCGTCGAACACAGATATCGGCTGATCTTGATGACCGTCATCCTGCGTGCGCGGGAACTCGGTGTGTGTCGGTCCAAGGAGTCTGGTTCGGCATCGGCCCCAGGCTCGGCATCCTCAGGGACTTCCTGATCGCCTTCTTCCCGGTCACGGTCCACAGCGCCACCAGCTTGTCCACGCTTGGGCCCGGGCTGACCGGCAACCACACCGAGAACGCGACGCAGGACCAGCACTGCCGCGAGGTCTTCGCGCGCGGGCAGAAGGCGTTGCAGGTCACCGGGCCCGTGGCCGAGGTCGAGGAAGAGACCGCCGCGCTGCACCGCGGGTTGCGGCGGCGTTGAGCGTCCTCGGATGTCAGGTGCGCCAGCGGGTCGGACCGCGAGCCTCAGCGCTGCGCTGCCGCGTCGATGATTTCCTGGGCATCCTCGGGCTCCAGCACACCGAGCTGGCGCGCCGAGGCTGCTGCGGCTGCAACGCGCTCCCGATAGACGAGGGGCGTGGGGTACAGCGCTTTGAGCTTCTCCTGTGAAAACGGCGATTCGCTGCCCAGCAGGAAGCAGAAGTTCGCCCCCTGCCCGGCGAACTTGTTGGACCCCTGATACCCGGCCAGCGGAACCTCGATGGCCGGCAGGCGCACGCCGCCCACGGCATTGCCATGCCCGTCCCGCTGAATGCCGCCGTCGCGCAAGGCCATCCGCTCGACGGCGGCGGGGGCAGTGCCGTTGCGCACCCAGCGATCCAGCGCGCCATGCGCCGCATTGAGCGCATAGCGGTGCGGGAACGTGGTGATCTTGTTCACACAGGTGATGGACAGGGCCGGAAAAGGCGTGTTGCGGAAATCGCGATCGGCGGTGGTGCGGCTTCGGCTGTCCTGGCTGGAATGACCTGCGCCGGCAACCTCCCACAGCCTGAAGCGTGTGTCGTCAGGTCGACGTGCCGCCACCGTACCCGGCACGTCGGTTTCCGTGTTGATGTTCAGCACCGGAACACCCGCGTCGCGCAGCGCCTGCTGCGGCGCATCGCGCGCAAACACCGGCGCGCACTGGTTGAGCGGCGTCCAATTCCCGGTCCGCGAGGCCACCAGATAGCCGTCAAAGGGCGGCGGCACGTCGGCAGCACGCATCGCGGGCAGGACCGTGTTGATGTAGGTGACCAGGTAGTTGGCGGTCTGCGAGTACCCGGAGGCCAAGAGCCATTGAACCGGATAGCCGGCCAGTGGGCCGGCGGGGCTTCGAAGCAGGGCCCCAGCCTGGCTGAGGATGTCCCACGCGAGACCATCCTCGCTGTCCTTGAACGACGTGACGCCACTGCCCTGAGGCTCACATACCCCGGGCTGCGGGTTGGGGAAGGAAAGGTCCTGGTAGCGCTTGGGCGAGTTCTTGAGATCGAACTGCGATGCCATGGTCCGCGCGGCCACCGGCTTGACCGTCAGCCCGACATAGATGTCTCCGCGCCGCAGCAAGTGCTCGAGGGACAAGGCGCCCAGGACGTCCTGGTCATAGCGCGCCGTCGGATTGAGCAGTTCAAGCCACACCGTGCCGCTGAAACGTGCGGGGTCGGCCGGCTTGCGAACGATGAAGCGCGTCGTGTATTTCACCCCAGCCGATGCGACCGTGGCCAGTCCGTCCGGGCCATGGGCGTACACATTCGCACGGCCTGACTGCAGGAACTCGCTCTCGATCTGACCGGCCGCGGCGATCTGGTCGGCCCGCGATCCGAAGGGCCGCGAGGTCGGCGACACGGGGATCTCGCTGAAAACCGGCAGCGGCAGCGCCTGCGCCGCGACGGGTGGTGCGAACCCGCACCACACCGCGCCAACACAGACCGACGCCAGCCTCAAGATGCCGATCCGCCCCGTGGCGACGGTCGCAGAAAACGCAAGCGCTGCCCCGTTCGCAGGCTCTTGAATAGATGCAATAGCATCGACCATGCTTCTCATGATGCCCTCCTGCTGATCCGGCGCGAAGGCTCTCTCGCGCGCAAAGCCGTCTGCGCCACGAAGGCACGAAGTCAGCCCATCGCAGGCCCGCAACATGATTCTTGGCGAAATACCGCCCAGGGGCAAGCTTACGGCGCCGGTGACCCACTCGCCAAACTGGCGGTGCACACCTGGCACGAGCAGCTGCAAGACCTCGACGCGGGACCGCCCGCCGGACGGCCCCTGCCGCAGCACGAGCGTACGCCCGCCTGGGCGGCTGACTTCAACGCTCAGCGCAAGGCCAGCCAGATCTCGTTGCGCCGCAGGAACCACGGCGTGAATGGCGCGTTGTAGCGCGCCAGCACCGGTTCGCCCTGCGTGGCCACCCCCTCCTGGGCCAGCGTCGCCCTGAGCAAGCCCAGGTGCTCGTCGTCGTTTTCTTGCGACCAGCGGCCCGAATAGCGGATCACCGCCCACTGCGTCGCGGGCACCAGACGCAGCCGAACCCGCGGGTCCAGCGGCTCGGGTGCCGACTCCAGGGTCACGCCCTTGGGCAGCACGAACTGGACGAGCGTGCCCCCATCGGCCGCGGCCGACTGCGTCACCGGTGCGGTCATCTCCATCGTCACCGGCGCGGCCGTCTGCGTCACCGGCGCGGTCATCTCGAACTTCTTCTGGCCCTTGTTCTTGCCGAAGATGTAGCCTGCCAGGATGGGGAATGCCTGGCCGCCGGCCTCCTGGGCGCTGACCTTCAACACCACTTCGGCCACCACGTAAGGCGCGTACTGGCGCAGTTCCGTCTTGCCGAAGGTGCGCAGCACGGTGTACTGCGGCTCTTCGGTGGCGTGGCTTGTGCGGGGCATGGTCGTCAGCGCGAACCACAGCAGCGCCAGCAGCAGCAGCAGGGGCGTTCGCACTCGGTGCAGGGGTGGAGCGATCATGACCACAGCGTAGTCCATCTTCTCATCTGGGCGCGCGGCGCTGGCGCAATTCGACGCAGGCACGCGAGTTGTCGGCAGCCCCGCCTCGCCGCTCGGCATCGAGGGCAACGGCGCCTGCATGGGCGTGCGCATGAGCTCGCTGCGCGCCAGCCGGGCGGGTAGTCGCAGCGCCTGTCAAGGCACGGCTCCAGCATGCGCCCGCCGAGAGGCTGTCGGCCGGCCCGCTGCGAGCCTCGCCCTGGAGGGCCGCCCTTCGCGAGCTGGTTGGGAACCCATGCACCGCGGCATTCGCCGCGGATCCCGACGCCTGCGCAGGGAAAGTCCGGGGCGCGTGACAAGATCAAGGCGCCGGGCGCCGATACTTCGCAGCCTCTCCCTCCCCTGCTGTGGGCACTGCGCGTGCCTGCACGCCCGCCCGCATGGCCTGGACCGGCAGACTCCAGCTCGACTACCGCCTCGACGGCCAGCGCACCATCGCGCACGACCGGCACGAGGGCCCGCTGCGCGTGCTGCAGCGCCTGTACCCCGAGGGCGACTCGATCTGCCACCACGTGCTGGTGCATCCGCCCGGCGGCATCGCCGGCGGCGACGTGCTCGACATCGACGCCACGCTCGCACCTGGCTCGCACGCCGTCGTCACGACGCCCGGGGCGACGCGCTTCTACCGCAGCGCCGGCGCGAGCGCGGTGCAACGCGCGCGGCTGCGCCTGCAGGCTGACGCGCGGCTCGAGTGGCTGCCGTTGGAAACGCTGGCCTACGACGGCTGCATCGCCGAGAACCACCTGCGGCTCGAGCTCGAGCCCGGCGCCCAGGCCATGGGCTGGGACGTGCTGGCCCTGGGCCTGCCTGCAGCGAACGCACCGTTTGCGCGAGGCAGCTACCTGCAGCACCTGGAATGGCCCGGTCACTGGCTCGAGCGCGCGCGCATCGCCGCCGACGACGCGCTGCTGCTCGACTCGCCGCTGGGTTGGGCCGGCCGGCGTGTGCTCGGCACGCTGTGGTTCGCCGGCCTGCCCCCGCGCGACACGGCGCTGCGCGAGGCGCTGCTCGACGGTGCGCGCGCCGTCATCGACGCCACGCCGCCAGACACGCCCGCCGGGGCGACGGCCCCGCACCCTGGCCTGGTGCTCGTGCGCGTGCTGGCAAGCCGTGTCGAGCCCGCGATGCGGCTGCTGCTGGCCGTGCGTGCGGCCTGGCGCCAGGCCGGCTGGGCGCTGCAGTCGCACCCGCCACGGGTGTGGTCGACCTGAGAACGCTTCAGGGCGCAGGCTGAGGTCTGTCGCCCGGAACGATCAACCCGGCAAGGCCATGGCGCAGGCATGCGCGCTGGACCAGGCCCACTGGAAGTTGTAGCCGCCCAGCCACCCAGTGACGTCGACGACCTCGCCGATGAAGTACAGGCCGGGTTGCTTCGACTCCATCGTGCGCGAGGACAGGTCGCGCGTGTCCACGCCCCCCAGGGTCACCTCGGCCTTGCGGTAGCCCTCGGTGTCCACCGGCTGGAGTTCCCAGCGCTTCAGCCGATCGGCCAGCAGCGTCAGCGCCTTGTTGGACACCTCGGCCACCGGGCGCTGCCAGTCGGCCTGCGATTGCACCCAGGCGTCGGCCAGACGGCTGGGCATCAGCGTGGCGAGTTCGTTGGCGACCCGGCGGCGCGAGGTGGCCTTGGCGCGCAGCAGGGAAGCCGTCAGGTCGGTGCCGGGCGCCAGGTCCAGCTCGATGGTCGTGCCCGGCTGCCAGTAGCTGGAGATCTGCAGCACGGCCGGCCCCGACAGGCCGCGGTGGGTGAACAGCAGGTCCTCGACGAAGGCGCCACGCGCGGGCCCGGCGCCGGTGGCGATGCCCACCGGCAAGGCCAGCCCCGCCAGGCCGGCATAGGGCGCCCAGCCCTGGCCGTCGAAGGTCAGCGGCACCAGGCCCGGGCGTGGCTCGACCACGCGCAGACCGAACTGCCGGGCCACGCGATGGCCGAAATCGGTGGCGCCGATCTTGGGGATGGACAGGCCGCCGGTGGCGATCACCAGCGCGCGTGTGCGCACGCTGCCGCGGTCGGTGTCGAGTGCGTAGAGCGCATCGCCCCCATGGAGGATGGCCGTCACCTTGCAGGGCTGCCAGCGCTCCACGCCTGCGGCCTCGGCCTCGCGCAGCAGCATCTGGATGAGGTCCTCGGCCGAGCGGTCGCAGAAGAGTTGGCCCTTGTGCTTCTCGTGGAAGGCAATGCCATGGCGGCGGACCAGGCCGATGAAATCGGCTGGCGTGTAGCGCGACAGCGCAGAGCGGCAGAACTGCGGGTTGGCACTGAGGAAGTGCCGGTGCGGCGCCTGCGGGTCCATGTCCCGATTGGTGAAATTCGCGCGGCCGCCGCCCGAGATGCGGATCTTCTCGGCGACCTTCTCGCTGTGGTCCAGCAGCAGCACGCGCAGGCCACGCTGGCCGGCGATGCCGGCGCAGAACAGCCCTGCGGCGCCGGCGCCGACGACAACGACATCCCACGGGGTGTCGGGGCCGTTCATCGCAGCGGCGAGTTGAATATGGTCATGATGCGAGTGTGCCCGGTCGCGCGACTTCACGAACCGTCATGGCAAGCGGTGGGGCCGGGAAGGCCGCGCGCGCTGGCGGTCCAGCCCGCAGGTTCGGCGCATCGCCGCAAGGTCACGACAGACCAGCCCTGCGGACCATCCTCACGCCGTCTTCTGCTCCGCCACGCCCAGTTCCTCCACCATCTGCTGGCGCATCAGGAACTTCTGGATCTTGCCGGTGATGGTCATCGGGAAGGCGTCGACGAACTTCACGTGGCGCGGGATCTTGTAGTGCGCGATCTGGCCCCGGCAGAACTCGCGGATCTCCTCGGCCGTGGCCTGCTGGCCGTCGCGCAGACGGATCCAGGCGCACACCTCCTCGCCGTACTTCGCGTCGGGCACGCCGATCACCTGCACGTCCTGCACCTTGGGGTGGCGGTAGAGGAACTCCTCGATCTCGCGCGGGTAGACGTTCTCGCCGCCGCGGATCACCATGTCCTTGAGGCGGCCGACGATGTTGACGTAGCCCGCCTCGTCCATCGTGGCGAGGTCACCGGTGTGCATCCAGCCCCCGGCGTCTATGGCCTCGCGGGTCTTGTCATCGTCGCCCCAGTAGCCGCGCATGACCGAGTAGCCGCGGGTGCAGAACTCGCCCGTCTGGCCGCGCGGCACCACCCGGCCCTGCGCATCGACGATCTTGACCTCGATGTGAGGCTGCACCCGCCCGACGGTGGACACGCGTCGCTCCAGCGGGTCGTCCACCGAACTCTGCGTGGATACGGGCGAGGTCTCCGTCATGCCGTAGGCGATGGTGACCTCGCGCAGGTTCATCTGCGACTGCACCCGCTTCATCACCTCCACCGGGCAGGGCGAGCCGGCCATGATGCCGGTGCGCAGCGTGGCGAGATCGAACTCGGCGAAGCGCGGGTGGTCGAGCTCGGCGATGAACATCGTCGGCACGCCGTAGAGCGCGGTGCAGCGCTCCTCCTGCACCGCCTGCAGCACGGCCAGCGGGTCGAAGGCGTCGGCCGGGTAGACCATGGTCGCGCCGTGCGTCAGGCAGCCGAGGTTGCCCATGACCATGCCGAAGCAGTGGTACAGCGGCACGGGAATGCACAGGCGGTCCTCGTGCGTGAGGCGGATCGCCTCGCCGACGAAGTAGCCGTTGTTCAGGATGTTCTGGTGCGTCAGCGTTGCGCCCTTGGGGTAGCCCGTCGTGCCCGATGTGAACTGGATGTTGATCGGGTCGTCGAACTGCAGCGTCGCGGCCAGCTCGGCCAAGCGCGCATGCTCGGAGGCGCCGCCGCCGAGCGCGATGTCGTCGAAGTTCAGCATGCCGGCCGTTCGCTCGCCACCCAGGCGAACCACGGTGCGCAGGTGCGGCAGCGCGCGCGCGCTGAGCGCCCCGGGCGTGGCCGTGGCGAGCTCGGGCGCGAGGTCGTTGACGATCTCGAGGTAGTCGCTCGTCTTCAGCGCCGGCGCCAGCACCAGCGCCTTGCACTGCACCTTGTTCAGCGCGTACTCGAGCTCGGCGCGCCGGTAAGCCGGGTTGATGTTGACCAGGATGAGGCCGGCCTTGGCGCTGGCGAACTGCGTCAGCGTCCACTCCACGCAGTTGGGCGCCCAGATGCCGATGCGATCCCCGGGCTCCAGCCCCAGCGCGAGCAGGCCGGCGGCGAGCGCGTCCACCCGCTGCCCGAGCTCGCGCCAGGTCCAACGCACACCCTGGTGGCGCACCACCAGGGCCTCGCGGTCGGGCCAGCGCTCGACGGTGCGGTCGAAACACTCACCAATGGTCTGGCCGAGCAGGCGCATCGGCGACGCGCCGTGGTCATAGGACGGGGCTGTGGAGGACATCGTTGAGAACTCCTTTGCAACTGCGGGGCGTCGCATCCCCCAAGACCCACCTCACCGGCAGACGCCAGATCCATGGAGGGAGGCGCAAGACAAGCGGCATCGACTTCAACACGGGCGGCGAGACACCGGCGCGGTCAAGTGTCGCCCGACCAGGCTCGGTATTCGCACCAAGGGTGATGAACCCTGCCTCGACACGGCTCGCCAATCCGATGAACCGGTGCCCCGCGCATCGACGCGCTCAGCGGCAGGGCCCGGATTCACGCGCCGAAGACCGCACGGTTGTTCTTGACGACGATGGCCTGGAAGTAGGGCTGGAACTGGTCTTCGGACACGCCCATGGCGCTGAGCAGGCGACCGAACATCGCCTGCTCCTGCGGGGCGGCCACGCCATCGGCAAGCAGCGAGTCGCACGCATTGACGAGCAGGCACAGGCGCTGGCGGTCGTCGAGCACCCCGGGCGCGGCCTGGAGGAACTCGTCGAAGCTCGCTGCCCGCCAGTACTTCACCGCGGTGTCCAGCAGCGCGCGGTCGGCGCCGACGATGCCGCGCAACTGCCCGAGCTCCTCCTCGCCAATCTGTCCGTCGGCGGCCATCATGTAAAGCACACCCACCGCCAGGGCGACACGAGGCTGCAGTTTCGGGCGCTCGTTCTTGAACATGTCGAAAAGACCCATGGACGACTCCTTTGAAAAACGGAAGATGGCCTGCGCGCGACCGGCTCACACGCCAGACGACGACAACCCACAATTGGATCACGCAGAGCGCCTGCAAGCTGGCGGCTCAGCTCATGCCCGCCTCACAGGCGGTGCCAGCAGGCTCAGGCCCCGACAAGACACGGGGCCGCGCCGCCATCAGACGGCCTCGTACACCGCAAAGACCTTGTTCGAATTGAACACGTGCGTGCCGACGAAGCGGCTCCAGGCCAGGCGGGCGCCCAGGGCCTGCATCGCGCCCAGCAACGGGCACCAGTTCAGCAGTTCCTGCTGGCCGGCAGCCTCGAAGTCGGCGGTCGTGCTGCGGCGCCAGGCCGCGTAGTCGCCACGCTGCAGCGCCTGGTACAGCGCGCGGTCGGCTGTGGTGTCGGGAAACAGGCGCCAGGTGCGGTCGCACAGGAAGGCGTGTGACCAGCTCGACGACGCGACCAGCGCGACGCGCCAGGAGGAGTCGCGCAGGATGCGCGCGGTGGCCGCGCCCAGGTCCATGCAGCGCGCCGGGGAGGGGCCGGGCGGGTCGAAGTCCAGCGCCGCGCCGAAAGGGCTCATGAAGCCGCGGGCCGAGATCACGCGCCGCCCGTAGCAGTTGATCGGCACCGCGATCGTCGGGTAGGGCCAGCCTTGGCGGTCGTGGTCGAGGTAGAGGATGGCATTGGTGAAGGCATGCGCCAGACTCGGGTGGTGCAGCGGCTTGTAGGCGTAGGCGACGTCGAAGCCGCTGTCGATCAGCCCGGTCACGAGGTGCCGCGCCACGTCGCGCCGACCGCGCACACGGTAGTGCTTGTCGGGCCCCTCGCCCCAGGCGTTGGGCTTGCCGGCCATCATCGACGAGCCCTGGGCGTGGCGCCAGGGATGCACGTCGATGTCGTCATAGGCGCAGACGGTGAAGGCGGGGATCACGTCCTCGCGGAAGTTCTCGTACTGGTCATCGCCCCAGATGAGCACGACGTCGGGCTGGAATTCGTCGAGGGCGCGGCGCACCTAGCGGAACTCGGCGACCAGGGCGGCGCGGTGCGCCGCGGCGGCCGCCGTGCCCTCGTCATCACCCCACTCGGCGCGCGCGGCCTCGGGCCAGACCCGCGGGTCCTTGACCCCCTCGGGGATGCCCTGATCGCGCAGGGTGACGCGCAGGATGGTCGCCATCTGCTCGTCCGGCAGCGACAGCGGCGGGTAGTGCGACAAGCCCAGTCCCAGCAGCTCGGCCATGGCCCTCTCCTCTCGGTCGAATCTTCGGGGGGACGCAGGCCGACGACCTGCCCCGCCACTTCAGCGCAGCTCCGCCAGACGCTGCCGGTAGGCGCGCGCCAGGCAGTCCCTGTCAGCGCAGGGCCGCATCGACTCACGCAACCAGCGCAGTTGCTCCTGGCGCAACTTGTCCTTGTCCGCGGCCGCGTCGCGCGCGCGCCGATAGGCCAGGCTGAGTTCCACGTCCAGACCGGCGAGTTCGCGGTCGGCACAGACCATCTTCTCGGTGGCGTGCGTCGCCTTGACGCAGTCGAAGCTCGGACCCGCCGGCGCCGCGGCGGGCGCCACCGCAGGCAAAGGCGCCGCAGGCACCTGGGCAGGCGCTGCCGCGGCCATCGGCGCGGGCGCGGGCACGGGAGCCTGGGGCGGCGCTGGCGCAAAGGGCGCCGCGGGCGCCGGTGCGGCAAGGGGCGCAGGCGCCAGGGCAGGCGCGGGTGCCGGCCGCGGGGCCGCGGCGGGTGCCGGCGCCAACGGCGGCAGCAGCGCGACCGGCAACGGCACCTTGCGCGTCACCGCGAACGTCCAGTTCGACCGGTTCTCGGGCAGATAGACCGCCGTGCAGCGCTCGTTCTCGGCCTGGCCGGAGACATGGTCGTCGCGCACCTCGCGCTTCCACTGCTCGTCGCTCAGGCCACACAGGCCGTTGATCGCCTGGCGAATGCGTGCCACCGTGGTCGCCGTGCGGCTGGTGCTTCCAGCGAACTCCACGACGTTGCCGTCGCGGTCGTAGCGCAGTTCCACGCTGCGCAGTTCGATGCCGAACCAGCGGTCCTGCCGGTTCAGCCCGCCCGACTCCTGGAATGGTGCCCAGGCGCTCTTGCGCCCGCCGAAGGGCGAGGTCGCCGCCTCGAGCGCATTGGGCGCCCGCCCCGGTGCGGCAGACCCCGGGCGCGCTCCGGGCAGACCCACTGCGTCGAACTGGAAGATGAACTCGGGGCTGGCGACCTTCCCGCTCAGCGTCAGGCTGCTCTCGCGCAGGCAGTCGCCGTCGGAGCCCGGCAGGAACCGGCCGGAAAAGGCGACGGTCCGGCCCTTCTTCAACGCCGAGGCGGTCTGGAAAAGATCGCTCGCCGGGTCGATCAGCGTCTTGTCCAGCAGGTCGGAGAAGGCGTTGTTCCAGGTCTTGACCTGCACGTTCGGCGCAATCTCGATGCCCAGCACGCCCTTGCCGTCGCTGTTGGCGTCGATCGTGATGACCTTGCCGGTCCAGCCGCTGACCTCGCGATCGGGCAGCAGCTTGCACAGCGCACTCTCGCGCCGCTGCTTGGCGCCACCCTTCTGCATCGCGTTGTCGGCGCGCTTGAACTCCTGCTGCGCCTGCACGACGATCTCGACGAAGCGGCGCTGCTCGCCGGTCTGCGAAGGCAGGCTCTGGGCCTGGACTTGCAGCGCGGCAAGCCAAGCACAGGCCCAGGTCAGGCGCGACCAGGCGGCTGTCTTCATCGCTGGCTTTCATTCTCGGTCTGCTCACGGCGGACGGCGCCGGATTCGTCCGTGGCGCCGGCCGCCCTGCGCTGCTCGATCATCCCGCGCAGGGTCCGCTTCAAGGCCTCGGCCTGGTCCAGACCGAAAGGCTGGAGCACGCGGGCCTCGTGTTCGCGCGCGAGCGCGATCAGCGCAGAGACGGTACGCTGTCCCTCGGGGGTGATGCGCACGCGCGTGATGCGGCGGTCTGCCGTGTCGGCCAGCCGCTCGACCTGGCCGCGGGATTCCATGCGGTCGAGCATGCGGGTCGCCGTCGGCCCCTTGTTCAGGGAAATCTGCGCGAGCTTGCCCGTGGTGAGCGTGTGGCCTCCCGACAGCGTGGCCAGCACGCGCCACTCCGCCACCGACAGCCCGTGCGCCCGCACGACGCGGTGGAACTCGCCCGAGATCAGCTCGCTGGCCTGTGCGAGCAGCGCCGCGAGGTAGGTGTCGACAAAGGGCCGCTGTGCGTCGCTCGGGGCCACACCGGCACCGGGCGCCGCCGCGACCCCGCCCTGGGGGCTCGAGACGTTCCCGGAGTCGTCCACCCGCATTCGCCTCAGATGGTGAGCGTGCCCACGCTCGCGCCGCCGCAGACGTAGAGCACCTGGCCGGTGACGAAGCCGGCACCGGGGTCGGCGAAGAAGTCGACGGCGCGCGCCACGTCCTCGGGCGTGCCCAGGCGCTGCACCGGGATCGCCGCGGCCAGGCGCTGCTCGCGCTCGCTGTCAGCGGGCACGACGGCATGGAACATTTCGGTGCCGCGGATCGGCCCGGGCGCGACGACGTTGACGGTGATGCCCTCGGGTGCCAGTTCCAGCGCCCAGGTGCGCGCCAGGCCGATCATGCCGGCCTTGGTGGCCGCGTAGACGCTGCGCGTGGCCAGGCCGAGCGCGCCGCGCGAGGAGATCAGCACGATGCGGCCGAAGCCGCGCGCACGCATGCCCGGGCGCACGGCCTGCGCAATGGCGATCGCGCTGCCCAGGTGCAACTCGGTCAACGCGTCCAGATCCTCCAGTTGCACATCGGCCAGCAGCGCCGGGCGGATCACGCCGGCGTTGTGAACGAAGGTGTCCACCCGGTGGCGCTGCGCCAGTGCGACGGCGACGGCTCGGGTGGCTTCCCGGTCGGTGAGATCGACCTCGACGCTGATCAGTCGCGGGTGGTCGATCGGCGTCGGACGCCGTGCCAGCGCCAGTACCGTCAGGCCGCGCGCGAGCAGGTGCTCGCAGATCGTCAGCCCGATCCCGGTGCTGGTGCCGGTGACGAGGGCGCAGGCGTCGGTGGCGGCAGGGGCTGGGTCACCCGCCAGGGGGACGGTGGGGTTCATGCACTGGGGCTCCGTATGGCAGGGTTGACTCAGGCTTTCGGGCTTTCGGGCTTTCGGGCTCTCGGGCTCTCGGGCTCTCAGGCCCCCGGCACCAGCGCCAGCACGCGCAGCGGGCTGCCGCTGCCCTGCTCGATCTTCAGCGGCGGGCAGATCAGCACGCTGCCGGTGGGGGGCAACTGGTCCAGGTTGCACAGGCACTGCAGCCCGTAGCGCCCGGCCCCGTGCATGAAATAGTGGCAGGGATAGGGTGGGCGCAGGTGGTAACCCTGGCCGGCATCGGTGCCGATGGCCTCGGAGCCGAAGCCCAGCACGTCGCGCTGCTCGACCAGGAACTGCACCGCCTCGCTCGACGGCCCGGGCGTGTGCTGGCCGGTCTCGTCGAAGTTCTGGTAGGCCTCGGGGTCGCGGCGGCGGCTCCAGTCTGTGCGCATCAGCACCCAGGCGCCGGCTGGGATGCGGCCGTGCGCGCGCTCGAAGGCGTCGATGTCTGCCACTGTCAGCAGGTAGTCGGGGTCGGCGGCGGCCTGCTCGTGGCAGTCGATCACGCAGGCCGGGGCGACGAAGTGCTGCACCGGGATCGTGTCGACGGCATTGTTCGCAAGGTGACGGCCGGAGATCCAGTGGATGGGCGCGTCGAAGTGCGTGCCGGTGTGTTCGCCGCAGGAGAAGTTGTTCCAGTACCAGCCGGGGCCGCGCTCGTCGTAGCGCGAGACCTCCTCGATACGAAACGGCCAGCACTGCCCCATCTCGGGGGGCAGCGCGATCTGTGGGAACCCCGGGCTCAGCGTCTGCGTCAGGTCGACGACGCGGATGCCACCGCGCCCCAGCGCGCCGGCCAGGGCCGCCAGCAGCTGCGCTGGTGAGAGCTGCGGCGCGGTCGCGTGTGCGGTCTCGGTCATGTCCTCAACCCCCTGCAGCGAGTTCGCGCTCGAGCACGCGCGGATCCTCGCGCCAGCGCTCCAGCCACTCCTGCGCCACGTCACCGGGGTAGACGTCCTCCACCCCGTCCTTCAGCGCCTGCACCACGGCCCGGGCCAATGCATCGGGCGCCAGCTTGGGCGGCGGCAGGTTCTGGTTCCACTCGTCGTCCACCGGCCCGGGGAAGACGTTGACGACCCGGATGCCCGCCGGCCGCATCTCGGCACGCAGGCACTGCGCCAGCGAGTGCGCCGCCGCCTTGCTGGCCGAGAACGTGCCGTGGGGTGGAAAGTTCGCCAGCGCGTAGATCGACAGCAGGTTGACCCAGGCCGTGGCGTGCGTCGTCCCGTCGGCCGAGCGCCCCTTGAGCGCCGGACCGAACTCCTGCGCCAGGCGCAGCAGGCCGAAGTAGTTGACGTCCATCTCGGCACGCGCGGCGTCGGTACCGCGGCGTGCGCCGATACCGTGCGCTCGGTGCACCTCGGCGTTGTTGACGACGATGTCGACCTTGCCGCCGATCTCGCCGGCCAGTTCCACCACGCAGCGCCCGTCGGTCACGTCCAGCGGCACCAGCGTGACCTGCGGCAGCGCGCGCAGCGCATCGAAGCCGGGCAGCTTCTTCCAGGGCTCGGCATGGCCGACCCAGACGATGTCGGCCCCGGCGGCGACGAAGGCACGCACCAGGGCCTGCCCGAGCGGCGTCTTGCCGTCGCTCACCAGCACCTTGCGGAACTTCGGGTCGCTGCCCATCTCGCGCAGCATCTTGTCGTCGGCCATGTGCGGGGTCTCCGGATCGGGAAGGGCGATGACGACGGCGCGACCGGCACGGTCCAGCCGGGCCGTCAGATGCACCGGCTGGCCCGCCGCGGCGACGTCGCCGTGCAGGTGGACGACCAGCGTCGGGCCGCTGTCCAGGCGCACCAGGCCCAGGCGCCAGGGCAGTCGCTCCCGGAAGAACAGGTCGTTGCTGTGATGCAGCGTCGTCGCCGCCAGCAGGCGCCCGGCACCGGACTGGACGCGCCAGCGCAGGCGCGCCGAAACGCAGGCATGGCAGGCGTCGCGCGGGGGGTACTGCACGGCGCCGCAGTCCTGGCACACCTGCAACTCGAGCCGGCCCTCGGCGGCGGCCGCCGTCAGGCCCAGGGCGACACGGCCGCGCGCCCACGGCGGCAGGTTCATCTGCGGCGTGCGCAGCACCGGGTTCTTGCGCGGCGGGCGCATCAGCGGCATCGTCATGCGGGAGCCCCCAGGATGGCGGCGCCGGTGCACAGGCAGCGGTCGTAGGTGACCATGCCGTAGCCGCCGACCAGGCCCAGGCGCGCGCCGGCCACCTGCCGGCCTGCCGCCTGGCCGGTGAGCTGGCGCAGCGCCTCGTTGACGTTCATGAAGCCGCCCGCCGCCCCCGCCTGCCCCGACGACAGCTGCCCGCCCGAGGTGTTCAGCGGAAAGCTGCCATCGTGCGTGAAGCGGTGCGCGCGCACGAAGTCCGGGGCCTCGCCGAGCTCGCAGAACCCCAGGCCCTCGAGCTGCATCATCACGATGACCGGGTAGTCGTCGTAGGCCTGCACGAAGTCGATGTCAGCCGGCCGCGCGCCTGCCATCGCGTACAGCTCGGGCAGGTCAACGCGCCAGCCGCCGCGCACCATCACCGGGTCGTCCTGGTAGGCGTTGTGGCGCTCGATCGTGCCGCGCAGGGTGACGTGGGCCAGGCCGAGGTCGCGCGCGCGCTGCTCGCTCATCACGAGGAAGGCCTCGGCGCCGGCGCAGGGCATCACGCAGTCGAACAGGTGGATGGGCTCGGCAATCGGGCGCGCGGCCAGGTACTCGTCCAGCGTCAGCGGCTTCCTGAAGAAGCGCGAGCCGTAGGCCAGCGCATTGGCGCGCTGGTCCACGCACAGGCGCCCGAAGTCCTCGCGGCGCGCGCCGCTGCTCGCCATGTAGTTTGCGGTGATGAAGGCAAACAGCGCGTTCGGCCCGCCCGAGCCGTAGGGGTAGGTCGCGTCGCGCGCGAACTGGCTGAACGAGCCCAGCATCAGGCGGAAGGAGTCGACGTGGTTGGTGTCGGCCGCCACGCAGGCGACGACGCTGGCGTCGCCGGCCTGCACCGCGCGCGCGGCGCGGCGCAGCGCCATCACGCCGCTGGCGCCGCCGTTGGGCAGGTGGTCGAGCCAGCGCGGGCTCAGGCCCAGGTGCTGCGTCACGCCGACCGCGGTGTCGGGTCCGAGCGAGAAGCTGCTGACCGTCAGGCCGTCGATGTCGTCCTTGCGCAGGCCGCTCGCGTCCAGCAGCGAGCGCACCGCACGGCCCAGGAACCAGTGCGCGCCGCGCGTCGAATAGCGCACATAGGGCACGGTCACCGGCACGCAGACGGCAACGCCCTCGTAACCGCGGCGGGACCCGCTTGCCACCGCCCTACCCCACCCGCCGCTTCAGCGCGCGCGTGTCCACACAGTGCGCCTGCCCGGGCAGCGCCTGCGCCAGCGCCTTCAGCTCGCCGCGCTGGATCTTCTGCGACGCCGTCAGCGGCAGCGCCTCCACGAAAGCCACCCAGCCCGGGGCCTTGTAGTAGGCCAGCCGTTGCAGCGCGTGCTCCACCAGCGCCGCGGCCAGCGACGCCTGCGCCTGCGCATCGGCCGGCTCGTGCAGCACCACGCAGGCCAGCACCTCGTCGCCGCGCACCGCGTCAGGCGTGGCGGCCACGGCGCAGGCCTTGACGGCCGGGTGCTGGTTCAGCACGCCCTCGACCTCGACGGCCGAGATGTTCTCGCCGCTGCGGCGGATCACGTTCTTGCGCCGGTCGATGAAGTGCAACTGTCCGTCGGTGTCGCGGCTGACGATGTCGCCGGTGTGGAACCAGCCGCCGGCCCAGGCCTCGGCCGTCGCCTCCGGGTCCTTGAGGTAAGCGCTGAAGAAGCCATCGCGAGGATCGGCCCCGGCATGCCTCACCCACAGCTCGCCGGGCTCGCCGCGGGCCGGATCGCTGCCGTCGTCGGCCACCAGCCGGACCTCGACGTCCGCGCCCTCGCGGCCGAAGCAGTTGGTGCCGACCTGGCGCGGCTCGCGATGCGCCATCACCACCGCGCCGGCGCCGGTCTCGGTCATGGCCCAGGCCTCCAGCAGCGGAAAGCCGAAGCGTGCTTCGAAAGGCGCGTGCAGGGCGCGCTCGACGCCAGCGCCGAAACCGAAGCGCACCGCGTGCACGCGGTCGTCGTCGCGCGCAGGCGCCTTCATCAGCAGGGCCGGCATCACGCCCAGGTAGTGAACGACGCTGGCGCGACTGGCGCGCACGCTGTCCCACCACGTGCCGGGATGGAAGCGGTCGAGCAGGATCAGGCAGCCGCCGGTGAGCACCATCGCCATCACCGAGTAGGCCTTCGCGTTCATGTGGACCAGCGGCAGCGGCGTCAGCATCCGCTCCTCGGCCGGCCTCAGCGCCGCCATGCCGCCGACTGCGGCGTACCAGGCGCCGGCATGCAGGTAGTAGCGATTGGTCAGCACGCAGCCCTTGGGGCGGCCTGTCGTGCCGCTGGTGTACAGCAGCCCGCACTCCGTGTGCAGGCCGGGCACGGCATCGGTCTGCGGCGGCGGCAGCGGCGCCGGGGGTGGCGCATCGTCGTCGGTCGTCAGAGCCAGCGCGCGGCCCGCGGCGCGGGCTGCGGCGGCGAGGTCGGCATGGCGGTGCGGCAGCGCGACCGCGAGCACGATCTCGGAGTGGCCGACCAGGTATTCGAGCTCGGCCGAGCGCAGCTCGGCATTGATCGGCACGACCGAGATGCCCAGGCCGTTCAGCGCGAACCAGTGCAGCAGGAAGGCCGGGCGGTTCTCCAGCAGCAGGCCGACGCGGTGGCCGGCCCCGTAGCCGGCGCCTGCGTAGGCAGCCCGCAGCGACTGCACACGGGCCAGCGCCTGCGCGTAGCTGAGCTCGCCGGCCTCGATGCCGTAGACGGCGGCGGTCTCGGGCAAGACCTGGACGAAGGGTCGGTCGCCCCAGCGCGCGGCGGCGGCTGCGAAGGCCGCGGCGACGCTCGGCTGGGCCGCGGGCTCGAGGCCCGAGGCGTCGCGGGCTGGAAGCGAATCTGAAGAAGGGATCATCTCGACGGCTGCGATCTACATGAAGAGCTGCATGTTGCCGAAGCTGGCATCGCAGTTGACCAGGTCCACGCGCTTGAGCCGGATGCGCAGCCCGGCCGGCGTGGCGGCCAAGGTGTGCGTGGCCCAGCCGGCGTACAGCTGCTGCTCGTCGCGCCGGGTCTCGACATAGTGGAAGGCGCAGCGCGTCACGTAGACGCCCGCCGCCTCGTCGCGCGACTCCACCGTCGGCGCCTGCAGCAGGTGGTGGCAGCGGCTGGCCGGCTGCTGCGAGTAGGTGCGCGCGCCGCGCAGGCGCTCCACCCGTACCTGGAGCAGCAACTTGTCCTCGTGCATCAGCGAGGCGTGCAGCCGTGCGTCCGTCTGGCCCGCAGCAAGCGGCATCCAATAGAAGCCGTCCTCGGCGAACAGCGCCAGCCAGTCCTCGAAGCGCAGTTCGTCGAGCAGGCGGGCCTCGGCGTAGACGAAGTCGGTCAGTTCGCGGTCGGTGGGGACAGGCGTGCTCACGGCAGGGGTCTCCGCTGGTCAGGGCGATGCGGTCGCGGGGCGAACCATGACGATGGCAAGGTCATGCCACCGCCCCGGCCGGCGGCGCCGATGCGGCTTCGGATGCGCCTGAACCCATGGTGGCCGTCATGTAGCGCACCCAGGCGCGCATCTGGTTGCGCATCTGCCATTCGTTCGTGCCGTTGGTCACGGCCGTGGCCTGGCCGCGCTCGGCCGGGTCGTACAGACGGCCGAGGTTGACCCAGTCGGCGCCACGGCTGCGCAAGCCCTCCTGGGAGCGCTCATAGACCTCCAGGTCGTCGTGGCCGACGACCGAGGTCGGCGCATTGATCAGGCGGTTGTACATCAGCGTGCGCTCGAACAGCAGGTCGGGCGCGCCCACGGGGCGGAAGGTCCAGGACTCCACGAGCGTGCGGTCGGCCGCCAGGGGCTTGAACAGACGCAGCGTCTGGATCGGCCCCTTGACCATGATGTTCGGGAAGTAGATCGTGTTGTGGCGCACCTCACCGAGGATGCGGCCGGCGCGCTCCTCGCCGTAGGCCGCGACCATGGCCTCCCAGTAGCCGGGAATGGGCGAGTAGCCGGCGTGCAGCGAGTCGGCCACGCCGGTGTGTCCGTGCCCGTGGTCCCAGACGCGAATACCCATCTTCTCGAAGAAGTCGTACGGGTTGACGAAGGGCGCGAACAGCTCCACGGCCATCGGCTTGGGCGTGCCCGGCGGCGCCGCCTGCCACACGCGCACGGCCGTGCCGGCCGAGGACTGGTGCGCCACCATCGGGTGGCAGGTGTCGGTCTGGTTGTCGACCAGCATCTTCCAGTTGCAGCGGTGCAGGTAGCGGAAGACACCGCCCGCCACCTCGAGCCGCCCCTCTGGGGAACGGTCGACCATGTTGTCCAGCGTGCTCAGCGAGTCGCCGAAGTAGTCCTCGAAGCTCACGCCCACCGGGTTCAGGCGGCAGAAGACGAAGTCACGGTAGACATGCATCGCACCCACCGGCGCCAGGCCGCGGCGCGCCTCGGACTGCTGGAAGGCCGGGTTGGCGTAGCCCTCGCGCAGCGGCGTGGCCAGCAGCGAGCCGTCGGTACGGTAGGTCCAGGCGTGGTAAGGGCAGCGCAGGATGTTGCCCACATGCGCCGGCCCCTCGGGCACGAGCTGCACGCCCTTGTGCGCGCAGCGGTTGTGCAGCACACGCAGGCTGCCGTCGGCCTGGCGCACCATCACCACCGGCTGGTCGCCCACCGTCGTGGCATAGGCATCGCCGGGTTGCGGCGTCTGGCTGGCATGGCCCACATAGACCCAGGTGTTGGCGAACAAGTGCTCCATCTCGAGCGCGAAGATCTCGGGGTCGATGTAGCAGTCGCGGTGGACCTCGGTCTCGCGCACGAGCGCGGCGACGGCGTCGGGGCGGTCGCGGTAGCGGGAGGTTCTGGGCATGGCGGGCTCCTGCAGGAAAGGGGCGGTCGGGTCGGCGCGTCCTCTCAGCCGGCCAGTCCGTGACGGCGCAGCGCCGCCTGCAGCGACCGCCCATGCTCGTCGGCCAGCGCCGCATCGCGCAGTTCGGCCAGCAGCGCTGGCGCCGGGCGGGCCGCGCCACGCCAGACGAGGCGCAAGGTCTCGAAATTGCGCCAGCCGCGCGCGTGCGTGTCGCCATAGCCCTTGACCAGGCGCTGGCAGCGCGCGATCTCGACGGCCAGCGCCGGGTCGGTGGCGACGACGGCGCGCAGATCGGTCAGCCAGTCCTCGATGCGCGCGTTCTCGACCGCGTAGCGCAGCGTGGAACGGCGCCAGCGCCGCAGCAAGGCGACGCCGGTGAGCATCAGGTAGCCGCGCAGCGAGCTCGTCTCGACGACGCGTCCGCGCGCGAACAGGCGCTCGACCCAGCGCCGCGGCGCCCCGGAGGCGAGCAGCCATCGGCCCACGGGCGCGGGCAGCGTCTCGGCGATCTCCTGCAGGCGCGGGTGCAGGTACTCCTGGATCGCGAGCAACTGGTCGTCACCGGCGCGCACCTCTCCACGCACGCGAGCGAAACGCGAGTCGCGCGTCTTCAGGTCGGCCACCCGGATCGTGTCCTCCCAGCTCATCCACAGCGCCAGATGGCGCGCCACCTCGCGCAGCAGCGTCGTCGTCTGCGGCTGCGCCGCCGCCCCGCGCGCCGCGGCGCGCACCGTGTCCAGGCGGTCGAGGTAGAGGCTGGCGTAGGCCGGGTCCTGGTAATCGATGCAGCGGCGCAGACCCTCGAGCACCAGTTCGAGGGCCTGGGCGTCTTCGGCAAGGGCCCGCGCGGCGCGGTCGATCAGGGCCTGCACCGCCGGCTCGGCCGCCCGCGGCAGCCGGGCCGGTGGGGTGCTGGCGACCTGCGACGAAGTGGTGCCCGCAGCGCCACCCGGGGCGGCTGCCGCAGGCTGCGGCCCGCCCGCGGCGGTGGCCCGGTCATAGGCCGCGGCAAACGCCCGCAGGCTGGCCGCCACGCCCACCCCACCCTGCTCGATCGTCACCTCGAACTGCGCGCGCGTGAAGGGCAACTCGCCAGTGGCGGCGAGCGCGCCGAACAACACCGCGCTGATCACGCTGCCCGACTCCTCGGCTGCCAGCGCCATGTCGAAGCCGACGAAGCGGCGCGCCGCGCCGCGCGCCAGGTCGAGCAGCGCCGCACTGTCGGCGCGGCCGTCGCCCATGGCCGTCTTCTCGGCGATGGCGTAGACGCGGTGGGTCGAGGTGACGAGCGTCGTGCGTTGCGGCGTCACCAGACCCCGTTGCACCGCGCGCCCGGCCTCCATCAGCTCGGAGGCCAGCACGACATCGACATCACCCGGCATCGGCATCAGCGCCATCACCGGGGCCTGCCCGGCCTGCTGCGCTGCCGCCGCCGGGAAAATCTCGACGTAATAGATCGTCGCCCCCGTGCGCTGCGCGACGCCCGGCACCGAAGTCGTCTGGGCGAGGTGGCCGTGCTGCTCGGCCAGGCTGACGAGCCAGTCGGCCAGCACGCCGCCGCCCTCCCCGCCCATCGCCAGGACGGCGATCTTGATCAGACGCGGCCCGTCCGTGTCGGGCAGGGCCTGCGCCGCGGGCGCGGCCGGGGCATCAGAACGCATACCGCGCCCGCCGTGCCGCCGCGCGCCGTTGCAGCCAGCCGATCACGCGAGCGCGCAGCGCCTCGCGCCAGCGGTCGGCCCGCGTGGGATTGCTGACGATGCGCGCCTTGTAGAACGAGGGGCAGAGCACCGCCGCATGCGAGACCTCGCCGCAAAGCCCGCAACCGACGCAGGAGTCGACCACCGCCGCCACCGGGTCGGTGCGCAGCGGATCAGGGTTGGGCTTGACCGTCAGCGAAGGACAGCCGGACAGGCGGATGCAGGAGTGGTCGCCGGTGCAGGTGTCCGGGTCGACGCCGAAACGCTCGCGCACGACGCGTTCACCCGCCGCCACGCGCTGGCGCTGCAGCGGCTTCTCGCGCCGCTGGCGGTTGAGCATGCATTCGCTTTGCGCCACGATGACCTTGGGGCCGCGCTCGCGCGTGGTCAGCGCCTCCTTCAAGGCCGCCTTCATCTGAGCCAGGTCGTAGGTGTGGGTGACCGTGCGCACCCACTTCACGCCCACCCCGCGCACCGCCGACTCGATGGCGTGGCCGGTGCTTCGCGTCGGGTTGACGGCCTTGGAAGACAGGATGTCCTGCCCGCCGGTGGCCGAGGTGTAGCTGTTGTCGACGACCACCGTCAGGTTGTCCGAACGGTTGAACACCGCGTTGGCAATGCCGCTGGTCAGGCCGTTGTGCCAGAAGCCGCCGTCTCCCATGACGCTGATCGCGCGCTTGGCTGCGGGCACGTTCAGCGCCGCGGCGCCGGCCGTGCCCAGACCGTACCCCATCGTCGTGTTGCCCAGGTTGAAGGGCGGCAGGATGGAGAACAGGTGGCAGCCGATGTCGGCCGAGACATGGTGCTCGCCGAGCTCGCGTTCGACCAGCTTCATCGCGGTGAAGATCGGCCGCTCAGGGCAGCCGGTGCAAAAGCCGGGCGGACGCGCGTGGACGGTGGCGCCGGCCGGCAGCTCGATCGGGCCGGCGCGCGGCGCCGCCAAGGCCTGCGGCGGCAGTCGATCGTGGCGCTCGAGGAAGGCGCGAACGCCGGCCAGCACCTCGGCGGCCGTGTACTCGCCAGCCACCGGCAGCACGTCCTTGCCGTGCAGCGCGGTGTCACAGCCTGCGGCGCGCAGGATGGCCGCCACGTTCTGCTCGAGGTAGTTGGGCTGCCCTTCCTCGACCATCAGCACTGCGCGCTTGCCGCGGCAGAAGCGCACCACCTCATCGTCCACCAGCGGGTAGGTGACGTTCATCACGTACAGCGGTACGCGGCTGCGCCCGAAGACATCGGCCAGCCCCACGCGCTCGAGCACGCGCAGCAGCGTGTTGTAGTGCCCGCCCTGGACGACGATGCCCACGTCGTCGAAGCCGCCGGGCGCGGCGTCGAAGAACTCGTTGAGCCCCCGCTCCTGGATGAAGCGCACCGCCGCGGGCCAGCGCTGCTGGATCTTCTCCTTCTCGTGCAGGAAGCTCGCGGGGGGCAGCACGATGCGGCTCGTGTCACGGCGCGGCTGCTCCATCGCCTCGCGCAGCGTGAAGGCCGGGCGCTGGTTGGCGCTGGCAACGAACTGCCCGTGCACGTGGCAGGCGCGGATGCGCAGCTGCAGCATCACCGGGGTATTGCTGGCCTCGCTGAGCTCGAAGCCGTCCTTCACCGCCTTGACGATGGACGGCAGGTTGGGCCGCGGATCGAGCAGCCAGATCTGCGACTTCATCGCGAAGGCGTGGCTGCGCTCCTGCATGATGGAGCTGCCCTCGCCGTAGTCCTCGCCGACGATGATGAGCGCCCCGCCGGTGACGCCGCCCGAGGCGAGGTTGGCCAGCGCATCGCTCGCGACGTTGGTGCCCACCGTGCTCTTGAAGGTGCAGGCCCCACGCAGCGGATAGTTCACGCTGGCCGCCAGCGTGGCTGCGGCCGTGGCCTCGCTGGCGCTGTGCTCGAAGTGGATGCCGTGCTCGGCCAGGATGTCCTGCGCGTCCGCCAGCACGTCCATCAGATGCGAGATCGGCGCGCCCTGGTAGCCCGAGACGTAGGACACGCCCGACTCCAGCAGCGCCTTCGTCACGGCCAGGATGCCCTCGCCGTGGAAGACCTCGCCCTCACCCAGGCGCAGCTTGCGAACTTCTTCGACGAAGGATCTTTCGGCCATCGGCAGCGCTCCCTGCGCCGGGGCGCCCCGGAACAGGCGTCCTCAGACGATACGCAACGGTGCCGCCACCTGCGGCCTGCACCGACCTGCGAACACAGAGTGTAGGCAGCGATATTTCCAAAGTCAAATACTTCCGGACAGTGCGCGATCGGCACCGCGCCGCGCACGCCCCGCACAGCGGCCGAGCGTTGTGGCGCTGGGCACGAAAGGCGCGTCCAAACGCCCCGGATCACGGCGCAAGCCACAGCCCTGGCCCGGGCTGTGGCGAGGGCTTTTCAAGGAAGGGTCAGCGGAACCGCCCAGGCGTCGTAGCCGTAGACCCAGTCGGCGTTGCCGGGCCCCTTCATCCACTCGTTGCCGCGCGAGGCGATCTGGATGCGGGCGGTGCGCTCTCGGCGCGCCGCCTCGTAGGCCTGGAGCGCCCCCTCGATGCGCCCATGGTCCGCCACACCGGCCAGCGCGCGCCCCAGCACGACGGCGTCCTCGATCGCCATACCGGCGCCCTGGGCCATGAAGGGCAGCATGGGGTGGCAGGCGTCACCGAGCAGCGTCACGGCCCCCACCGACCACGACGGCAGCGGATCGCGCTCGTACAGGGCACTCTTCAGCACGCGGTCGCAGGCGTCCAGCAGGCGCCGGGCGTCGGGGTGGAAGTCGCGGTAGACCTCGCGCAACTCGTCGACGCTGCCCTCGGTCGTCCACGACTCCTCGGTCCAGCGCTCCTGGCCGGTGGTGGCGAAGACGAAGGTTTCGCGCCCTTGGTTGAGCGGGAAGGTGACGATCTGCGTCTGCGGGTTCGGGCCCCACCACTTGGTGAAAGCGTCGATCTCGGGCACCTCACGCACGCGCGGCGTGGGCACCACGGCACGAAAGGAGACCACGCCCGTGAAACGCGGGCTCTCGCGCCCGAAGAGCGCCGTGCGCACGCGCGAGTGAATACCGTCGGCGCCGATGACGACTCCGTGCCGAACCTGCGTGCCATCCTCGAAGGAGAGCACAACGCCGCCGTCGTCCTGCTCCAGGGTGGCCACGCGACGACCGAGCCGCACGTCGGACGCGGGAAACGCGGCGGCGAGCGCGGCCAGCAGGTCGGCACGGTGGATCGTGACCTGCGGCGCGCCGTAACGCTCCTCGGCCTGCCCACCCATGCCCAGGCGCGAGGTCTCGGCGCCGCTCAGGCCGTCTCGGCTGATGCGGAAGGTCGGCTGCGCGCCATCGCGACGGATGGACGCGCCGATCTCGCCACCCAGGCCATCCAGGGCCTTGACGACATTGGGGGTCAGGTTCACGTCGGCACCCACGCGGGCCCACTGCGAGGCCTGCTCGTGGACCGTGACGCGGTGCCCTGCGCGCCGCAGCGCGATCGCGGCCGTCATACCGCCGATGCCGCCGCCGACGATGCCGATGTCCAGTGCCATGGTGTGTTGCTCCCGTACCGCCTTGGCCGCAGCCTGCGCCATCCGAGCGCGAGCCGCTCGAAGGCGGACTTTAGTGCTCGGGGGACGCTGCCAGCCCGCCCCGCCGCAGCGTCGGCAGGCCCACGCCGCTCGCGTCGAAGCCGCCGTCCACGGCCAGCGTCTGGCCGTTGATGTAGCTCGCCTGAGGACTGCACAGGAAGCCCACGCCCGCCGCGATCTCCTCGGGCGTGCCGTAGCGGTTCAGAGGGATCGTGTCGTGGTAGTCGCTGCGGATCGCCACGGTGTGCACGAGCTTGGCCATCTCGGTATCCACCGGGCCCGGGGCAATGCAGTTCGCGCGGATGCCGGCATTGCCCAGTTCGATGGCCTGCTGCTTGGTCAGGTGGATGATGGCGCCCTTGCTTGTTCCGTAGGCCACGCGCATGGTGCTGGCGCGCAGGCCCGAGATCGAGGCGATGTTGACGATGGCGCCGCCGCCGCCGCGCTTCATCACCGGCGCGCAGGCCTGGGTGCACAGGAAGGCGCCGTCGAGGTTGGTACCCATGACATGGCGCCAATCGTCCCAGGTCGTCTCCTCGATGCGCTTGAAGACGGCGACACCAGCGTTGTTGACAAGCGCGTCGATGCGGCCGAAGCGCGCGTCGACGGCGGCCACGGCCGCCTCGACCTGCCCGGGCTGCGAGACGTCGGCGCGGACCGTGAAGACGCGCTGCGCATCGGCCAGCGCGGCCTCGGTCGCCGCCAGGGTCACACCATCCACGTCGAGCAGCGCGACACGGTAGCCGTGCGCGAGGAACCAGCGCCCGCAGGCCAGGCCGATGCCGCGTGCGCCGCCCGTGACCAGGGCGACGGGAACAACGATGTTCGAAGAACTCATGGGCAATGTCCGTTCGAGCAGGCCGCGCGGCAGGCAGTGCCCGCCACTGCGCGGAAGTCGGCAAAGGCCCGTCGGGAGACGCTCACGCCGCCGCGCGCGGTGCGGTGACGGGAGGCGCCAGTTCGGCATGCTCGGCGAGCCAGCGCTCGGCCATCGTGCCGTCGCCTTCGGACGGGTGAAAGTCTGCGTCCAGATAGCGGCGCCAGGTGCGCCAGTGGCAACTCACCAACCCGGCCGTGCCGAACAGCGTGGCCCAGGCGCTGCGCCACGTGCCGAGCCGCCAAAGCGCGCCGTCGCGCCACAGGTTGTGCAGGGTCTGACGCGTCAGGTCGGTGGTGAAGTGCCAGGTGACCATGTAGAACAGGCGTCGGCGCCATTTCTCGTTGCCGCCGAGCGCGCGGTACAGGTCGAAGGCCGTGCAGCGGTGCTCGCTCTCTTCGCTCGAGTGCCACAGCCACAGGTCGCGCAGACGCGGTTGCGCGCCTTCGAGCTGCTGCGGGTGCGTCAACAGGTGCTCGGCGAGGATGGCGGTCAGGTGCTCGGTGGCCGCGGTGACGGCCAGCCAGGCGCGCGGCTCCTGCCCCGCCATCTTCTCGAGCCGACGGATGCGCCTGTGGATGCGCGGCTCCCAGTGGTTGACGAAGCCCTGCTTTTCAAGGTGCTCGTTGAACAACTGGTGGATGCGGCGGTGCGTGGCCTCCTGGCCGATGAAGCCACGGGCTTCGGCCTCGAAGCGCTCGCGCGCCGAGCCCTCGAGCCGGGCCAGGCCCTTGCGCACCGAGTCGATGAAGACCTGCTCGCCTGCAGGAAAGCTCATCGACAGCGCGTTGAACAGCGCACTGCGGAAGGCGTCGCCACCGTTCCAGCGCCGGGGCAGCGGCGTCTTCAGGTCGACGAGGAGTCGGCGGATTACCAATTCGGAAGACATGTGCCGGATTCTCTCATTGCACCCAGCGCCGCGCGTTGCGGAACATGCGCATCCACGGGCTGGGCGCGGACTTGTCGCCGCCGCTCCAGCTCATCTGCACCTCGCGAAAGACGCGCTCGGGGTGCGGCATCATGGCCGTGAAGCGGCCGTCGGCCGTCGTCACGGCTGTCAGTCCGCCCGGGCTGCCGTTCGGGTTGAAGGGGTAGGCCTCGGTCGGACGGCCATGGTGGTCGACGAAGCGCATCGCTGCGCGCACTGCGGCGGCATCACCGCGCTGGGAGAAGTCGGCCCGACCTTCGCCGTGCGACACCGCGATCGGAATCCGGCTGCCCGCCATGCCGGCGAGGAAGAGGCTCGGGCTGTCCAGCACCTCCACCAGCGACAGTCGGGCCTCGAATTGCTCGCTGCGGTTGCGACGGAAGCGCGGCCAGTGCTGCGCGCCAGGAATCAGCTCCGCCAGTGCCGCCATCATCTGGCAGCCGTTGCACACGCCCAGCGCGAAGGTGTCGGCGCGCTCGAAGAAGGCGGCGAAGTCCGCACGCAACGCCGGGTTGAACAGGATGGAGCGGGCCCAGCCCTCTCCCGCCCCGAGGGTGTCGCCGTAACTGAAACCACCGCACGCAACCAGGCCCTGGAAGCCGTCCAGCCGCGCGCGGCCGGCCTGCAGGTCGCTCATGTGCACGTCCCAGGCCTCGAAGCCGACCTGGTCGAAGACCCACGCCATCTCCAGCTGCGAATTCACGCCCTGCTCGCGCAGGATGGCCACGCGGGGCCGCGCGGTGTGGACGAAGGGGGCGGCCACGTCCTCGGCGGCGTCGAAGGACAGGTGAACGTGCAAGCCCGGGTCGTCGTCGGCGGCGACGGCGGCGTGCTCGGCGTCGGCGCAGTCCGGATCGTCGCGCAGGCGCGCGATGCGCCAGCTCACCTCGTCCCAGGTCGACAGCAGCTGCGACAGCGGCGCGCCGAACTGGAGCTTGGTGTCGCGCCAGACCTCGACGACGCCGCGGTCGTTGGGCTTGCCGATGTAGTGAGCGTGCCGGCTGAGCCCGTGCCGGCGCAGCACCGCCATGACCTCGTTGCGCGCCGCGGTCGGCACCTGCATCACGACGCCGAGCTCCTCGTTGAACAGCGCGCGCAGCGTCAGCTCCTTGCGTCGCTCGCCCACCTGGCTGGCCCAGTTCTTGGAGTCGCCGTACTCGGCCCGGCTGTCGCCGATGCCGTCACCCTCGGTGACGAGGATGTCGACGTTCAGGCTGACGCCCCGACGCCCGGCGAAGGCCATCTCGCACACCGCCGCCCACAGCCCGCCGTCGCTGCGGTCGTGGCAGGCCAGCAGCCAGCCGCGCGCGCGGATGTCGGCCATGGCCGCGAACAGGGCCTTCAGCGCGGCCGGGTCGTCGAGGTCAGGCACCTCGTCGCCAAAGGCCCCGAGCACCTGCGCCAACATCGAGCCCCCCAGGCGCGCGCGGCCCTGCCCCAGGTCCACCAGCACGAGCGTGGTGTCGCCCGGCTGCAATTGCGGGGTGACGGTGTCGCGCACGTCGTCGAGCGTGGCGAAGGCGGTGACGATCAGCGACACCGGCGCCGTCACCTGCCGCGCCTGCCCGTCGTCAGCCGTCCAGCGCGTGCGCATCGACAGCGAATCCTTGCCCACCGGGATGCCGATGCCCAGCGCCGGGCACAGCTCGAGGCCTACCGCGCGCACGGTGTCGTACAGGGCCGCGTCCTCGCCCGGCTCGCCACAGGCCGCCATCCAATTCGCGCTGAGCTTGACGCGGTCGAGCGCGACCGGCGCCCCGAGCAGATTGGTCAGGGCCTCGCCCACCGCCATGCGGCCCGACGCCGGCGCGTCCAGTGCGGCCAGCGGCGTGCGCTCGCCCATCGCCATCGCCTCCCCGGCGAAACCTGCGTGGTCGGCCAGCGTGACGGCGCAGTCGGCCGTGGGTACCTGCCACGGGCCCACCATGGGGTCGCGATGGCTCAGGCCGCCGACGGTGCGGTCGCCGATCGTCACCAGAAAGCGCTTGCTCGCCACCGTCGGGTGGCGCAGCACGTCCAGGGCCACCTGCTCCAGCGGCACACCGGTCAGCGCCAGCGCCTGGCCCTGGCGCGCCAGCCGCTGCACCTGGCGGTGCACCTTGGGCGGCTTGCCCAGCAGCACCTCCATCGGCATGTCGATGGCGCGCTCGCCCGCAGGGCCGTCCTCGAGCACCAGGGTGGCCTGCGCGCTCGCGGTGCCGACGACCGCGTGGGGACAGCGCTCGCGCACGCACAGGCGCTCGAACAAGGCGAGGCTGCCAGGGGCGATCGCCAGCACGTAGCGCTCCTGGCTCTCGTTGCACCAGATTTCCTTGGGCGCGAGGCCAGTCTCCTCGAGCGGGATGCGCCGCAGGTCGAAGACCGCGCCGAGACCGGCACCGTCGACCAACTCCGGGAAGGCGTTGCTCAGGCCGCCCGCGCCGACGTCGTGGATGGCCAGGATGGGGTTGTCGGCGCCGAGCGTCCAGCAGTGGTTGATGACCTCCTGGGCGCGGCGCTGGATCTCCGGGTTGCCGCGCTGGACCGAATCGAAGTCCAGCGCCGCGGTGTTGGTGCCGGCCGCCATCGAGCTCGCCGCCCCGCCGCCCATGCCGATGCGCATGCCCGGCCCGCCCAGTTGCACCAGCAGCGTGCCCGCGGGGAAGAGCACCTTGTGCGTCTGCGCGGCGTCGATCTGCCCCAGGCCGCCAGCGATCATGACGGGCTTGTGGTAGCCCCGCTGCACGCCCGCGACCTCCTGCTCGAAGGCGCGGAAGTAGCCGCCGAGATTGGGGCGCCCGAACTCGTTGTTGAATGCAGCGGCCCCCAGCGGGCCCTCGGTCATGATCTGCAGCGGGCTGGCAATGTGCGCCGGTCGGCCCACCCCGTCGCGCTCCCAGGGCTCGTCGGTGCCGGGCAGGCGCAGGTGGCTGGTCGAGAAGCCGCTCAGTCCCGCCTTGGGCCGCGCCCCACGCCCGGTCGCCCCCTCGTCGCGGATCTCGCCGCCTGCGCCGGTGGCCGCGCCCGGGAATGGCGAGATCGCGGTCGGGTGGTTGTGCGTCTCCACCTTCATCAACACGTGCGTCTCGCCGGCGAGCGCGCGGTAAGGCGCCGGGCCGTCGCCTACAGCCGGGCGCCATTGCACGGCCACACCCCCCTGCATCACTGCGGCGTTGTCGCTGTAGGCCACCACCGTGCGCTGCGGGGACATCGCCTCGGTGTGGCGGATCATCTGGAACATCGACAGCGGCTCGTCATGGCCGTCGATCGTGAAGCGGGCGTTGAAGATCTTGTGCCGGCAGTGCTCACTGTTGGCCTGGGCGAACATCATCAGCTCGACGTCGCCGGGGTTGCGGCCCAGTCGAGCGAAGGCCTGCGCCAGGTAGTCGATCTCGTCGTCCGACAGCGCGAGGCCGAAGTCGGCGTTGGCCTGTTCGAGCGCCGCGCGCCCGCGGCCGAGCACATCGACCTGCGCCATCGGCACACCCGGGCGGGCGTCGAACAGTGCGCGCGCAGCATCGCGCTCGAAGGCCACGCTTTCCGTCATGCGGTCGTGCAGGACTTCGGCCAGGCGCGCGCGCACCGCCGCCTCGAGCGGTCGCGGCCCGCTGCCGAGCACCCCCTGCAGCACGCCCGCCTTGCGCTGGAGGCGGAACTCCGTCACGCGCTCGATGCGGCGCACCGGCAGCGCGCAGTTGCGGGCGATGTCGCTGGCCTTGCTGGCCCAGGGGGACACCGTGCCCAGGCGCGGCATCACGACGATCAAGTCACCCGCGCCACCACCCGCGGCGCCTGCCGCGGGGGTGCTGTCCAGCAGCGCGGCCAGACGCTGCTGCAGGCCCGCGTCCGGCGCCGCCTGCAGGGCCACCCAGTGCACGTGCCGAGCGTTCAGCGTCTGCAGCGAAGGCTCGACGGCCCGCAGCTGCTCGAGCAGGGTGCGGGCGCGCGCGCCGGACAAGGCGTCGCCGCCTTCGAAACAGGACAGATGCAGGGTGGTTTGGAGCATGGTCGGCAAGGCGGGGCCGCAATGCCCTCGGTGCGATGACGATTCTAGGGACCGGGTGGGATAATCCGTCTCATGCCGACCGCGTTGAAGACCACCGAAGAAATCGAGGGGATGCGCCTCGCCTGCCGCCTGGCCTCCGAAGTGCTGGACATGCTGAGCCCGCACGTGAAGCCGGGCGTCACCACGCGCGAGATCGATCGCCTCGCTCACGACTACATCACCCAGGTGCAGCGCGCCATCCCCGCGACGCTGGGCTACCAGCCGCAGGGCTACCCGGCCTACCCGGCGTCTCTGTGCACCTCGCCCAACGAGGTGGTCTGTCACGGAATCCCCGACGACCGGCCGATGAAGAGCGGCGACATCGTCAACATCGACGTCACCGTCATCAAGAATGGCTGGCACGGCGACAACAGCCGCATGTACCTCGTCGGCGAGGCCTCGATCGCGGCGCGCCGGCTGTGCGCCGTCACCTACGAGGCGATGTGGAAGGGCATCGTGAAGGTGCGACCGGGCGCGCGCCTGGGCGACGTGGGGCACGCGATCCAGACCCACGCCGAGCACCATGGCTACTCGATCGTGCGCGAGTTCTGCGGCCACGGCGTGGGGCGCAAGTTCCACGAGGAACCGCAGGTCCTGCACTATGGCCGACCTGGCACGCTGGAAGAGTTGGTGCCGGGCATGACATTCACGATCGAGCCGATGGTCAATGCCGGCCGGCGCGACATCAAGGAAGACCGCCGCGGCAACCGCCCCTACGACGGCTGGACGATCGTCACGCGCGACCGCTCGCTGTCGGCGCAGTGGGAGCACACCGTCCTCGTCACCGAGACCGGCGTCGAGGTGCTGACGCTGTCGGCCGGCAGCCCGCCGCCGCCCGCCTTCGTGCAGGCGGCGGGCCTGGCGCTGGCCTGAAGGCCCCGGCCCTGCCGGACGCCACGGTGGAACGGGCCCTGAATCCTGTGTCGGCGGCCATGCCGGAGCCGAGCCCGGCACCGGCGAGCCCCGCCGAAGGGCTGGCACGCCTGCGCGCGGGGTTTCGCGACGGCAAGGCAGCGCTGCTGGGAGCGTTCCTGCGCTCGCCGCCGACGGCGGTGGCCGCGCAGCGCCTCGTGCGCGGCCTGTCGCGGCACGTCGACACGACACTGCGCTCGCTGCTCGCGCTCAGCCCCCTGCCTGAGGGCGCAGCCCTGGTGGCCGTGGGCGGCTACGGCCGCGGCGAACTGTTCCCGCATTCCGACGTCGATGTGCTGGTTCTGCTGCCGCCGCAGGCCAGCACCGACGGCCTCGGTGACTTCATCACCGCGTGCTGGGACATCGGGCTGGAGATCGGCTCCTCGGTGCGAACCATCGAGGACTGCGTCGCCGAGGCGCAACGCGACATCACGGTGCAGACCTCGCTGGTCGAGTCGCGTCCGGTGGCCGGCCCGCGCCGCCTGTACGAGCGCATGATGGCCGACACGCGGGCCGTGCTCGACCCGCGCGCCTTCCTGCGTGCCAAGTTGCTGGAGATGCAGCAGCGGCACGTGAAATACCAGAAGACGCCGTACTCGCTGGAGCCGAACTGCAAGGAAAGCCCGGGCGGCCTGCGCGACCTGCAGGTGCCGGCCTGGGTGGCCCGCGCGGCGGGCTTCGGGAAGTCGTGGAGCGAACTGGCAGCCAGCGGCCTGCTCACGCCTTTCGAGGTGGCCCAATTGCGGCGCCACGAAGGCACCTTGAAACTGATCCGCGCCCGGCTGCACGCCGTGGCCGGCCGGCGCGAGGACCGCCTGGTCTTCGACCTGCAGACCGCGGTGGCCGAAAGCTGCGGCTACACGGCCACCCGCACTCAGCGCGCCTCCGAAGTGCTGATGCACCGCTACTACTGGGCGGCCAAGGCGGTGACGCAGCTCAACCAGATCCTGCTGCTGAACATGGAGGAGCGCATCGCGGGCAGCGCCGACGCGCCCATGCGGCGCATCAACGAGCGCTTCTTCGACCGCGGCGGCATGCTCGAAGTTGCGCGCGACGATCTGTACCTGCAGGAGCCGCACGCCATCCTCGAAACCTTCCTGCTGCGCGAGCGCACGCCCGGCATCCAGGGCCTGTCGGCGCGCACCCTGCGTGCGCTGTACAACGCACGCGGCAGGATGAACGGCGAGTTCCGCCACGACCCGGCGAACCGCCGCATGTTCATGCGCATCCTGCGCCAGCGCAGTGGCGTCACGCGCGCCCTGCGGCTGATGAACGAGACCTCGGTCCTCGGCCGCTACCTTTGGGTCTTCCGCCGCATCGTCGGCCGCATGCAGCATGACCTGTTCCACGTCTACACCGTGGACCAGCACATCCTGATGGTGCTGCGCAACGTGCGCCGTTTCTTCATCCCCGAGCACGCGCACGAATACCCGTTCTGCTCGCAACTCGCTTCGCAGTGGGACGATCCGGCGCTGCTGTGCATCGCCGCGCTGTACCACGACGTGGCCAAGGGTCGGGGCGGCGACCACTCCGACCTCGGCGCGCGCGAGGTGCGGCGCTTCTGCCAGGACCACGGCGTCGCGCGTGAGGGCACGGCGCTGGTGGAGTTCCTGGTCCAGCACCACCTGACCATGAGCCGCATCGCGCAGAAGGAAGATCTGAGCGACCCCGAGGTCATCGCGCGTTTCGCGCGCCTGGTTGGCAACGAGCGCCGCCTGACCGCGCTGTACCTGCTGACCGTGGCCGACATCCGAGGCACCAGCCCGAAGGTGTGGAACGCCTGGAAGGGCAAGCTGCTCGAGGACCTGTACCGCCACACGCTGCGCGCGCTCGGCGGCGCTCGGCCGCACCTCGAAGCCGACATCGAGGCACGCAAGCTCGAGGCGCGCAACCTGCTGGCGCTGCACTCGGCACTGCCCGGCACCGAGGAGCCGCTGTGGAAGTCGCTCGACCTGAGCTACTTCGCACGCCACGACGCCGCGGAGCTGGCCTGGCATGCGCGCGCGCTGTGGCGACACCTGAAGACAGCCGCGCCGGTCGTGCAGGCGCGTGTGTCCTCCGCCGGCGAGGGCCTGCAGGTGCTGGTCTACTCACCCGACCGCCCCGACCTGTTCGCCCGCATCTGCGGCTATTTCGACAGCGCCGGGTTCAGCATCCAGGACGCGCGGATCCACACCACGCGCGCCGGTTATGCGCTCGACACCTTCCAGGTCGTCTCCGCCGTGCACGCCCCGTCGTCGCCCGCCGACTACCGCGACCTGATCTCTCTCGTGGAGACGCAGGCTGTCCAGGCCCTGTCCTCCACCGGGCCGCTGCCGGAGCCCGCGCGCAGCCGCGTCTCGCGCCGCGTCAAGTACTTCCCGGTCGTCCCTCGCGTCGCGCTCAACCCTGACGAGCGCGCGCAGCGCTGGATCCTGAGCGTCAGCGCGAGCGACCGCGCCGGCCTGCTGTACGCCATCTCGCGCGTGCTCGCGCGCCACGCCGTGAACCTGCAGCTTGCCAAGGTCAGCACCTTGGGCGAGCGGGTCGAGGACACCTTCCTCGTCGACGGACCCGCGCTTCAACAGACGCGGCTGCAACTGCAGATCGAGACCGAACTGCTCGATGCAGTGGCTTGAGGCCTGGCCTGTCCCGGCTCACCGCAGGTCACCATGCCCCTGAACAGGATCGACGTCGACGCCGCGCTGGCGCGACTGCAGGAGTTCGACGCCATCATCGACGCCCGCAGCCCGGGCGAGCATGCGCTCGACGCCCTGCCCGGCGCCGTCAACTGGCCCACCCTGGACGACGCCGAACGCCACGAGGTGGGCACCGAGTACAAGCAGGTCTCCGCCTTCGAGGCGCGCAAGCGCGGTGCCATCCTCGCTGCGCGCAACATCGCCCGCCACCTGGAGCGCGAGGCGATGGCGCTGCCGCGGCAGTGGAAGCCGCTCATCTACTGTTGGCGCGGCGGGCAGCGCTCGGGTGCGCTCGCGCTCGTGCTCGGCCAGATCGGGTTCGAGGTGTACGTGCTCGAGGGCGGCTACCGGGCCTTCCGGCGTCGCGTCGTGGCCGATCTCGAGTCCGCGGCACAGGGCCTGGCGCTGCGCGCGCTGTGCGGCCCGACCGGCTGCGGCAAAAGCCGGCTCCTGGGCGCCCTGCAGACCGCGGGCGCCCAGGTGCTCGACCTGGAGGCGCTGGCGCAGCACCGCGGCTCGGTGCTCGGCGCCCTGCCGAACGCGCCACAGCCTTCGCAAAAGTGCTTCGAGACGCGCCTGTGGCATGCGCTGCGCGCGTTCGACCCCGAGCGGCCGGTCTTCGTCGAGAGCGAGAGCCGCACGATCGGTCGCCTGCGCGTGCCCGAAGCCTTGCTGCAACGCATGCGCGCTGCGCCCTGCCTGCGGCTGTCCATGCCTGACACGGCCCGGGTAGACCTGCTGCTCGAGGACTACGCCCACTTCGCGGCCGATCCGGCGCTGCTGGCGCAGCGTCTGGACACGCTGCGCGAAGCACGCGGTCATGCCGTGGTCGATGCCTGGCAGGCGGGGCTGGCCGCGGGACGCCTGCGCGAAATCGTCCAGGCGCTGCTCGTGGAGCACTACGACCCGGTCTACCAGCGCTCGATGAGCCGCAACTTCATCGCCTTCGAGCACGCCCCCGCGATCGAGTTGCTTGACGGGTCCGAGCCCTCGATGCGGGCGGCGGTTGAGCAGGTGCAGCAAGTCGCGCAGGCGCTGGCGCCCGCCATCGCCCCAGCCGTCGGGCTCTCCGGCGCCTGAACGTCCGCGCTTGACGCAGATCAGAAGCGACGTCGGCGCCACGCCGTGGCGCGCCGGCACCGCCTAGACTGCCCGTCATGGAACGCATGCGCGCGGCGGTGGAGTCCGAGAGTTACGGGATCCGGGAGGTCGCGCTGACCCAGCCGCTGACCTGGCTGGCACGCGGGGCGCGCGACCTGGCTCGCTGTCCTCTGCCGGGGCTGGTGCACGGGCTGGCGGCCGCGGCCTTCGCGGCGGTGCTGCTGGCCGTCGCGCACGACCAATTCTGGCTGCTCAGCGGGGCGTTCTCGGGCTTCCTGATCGTCGCCCCCGTCGTCGCCACAGCGCTGTACCGCATCAGCCGAAGCCTGCAGCGCGGCCAGCACACGACCCTGGCCCAGGCGGTGTCGGTGTGGTGGCCCGACGACGAGCGGCTCATCGTCTTCGGCGCCTTGCTGGCCTGCGCCGGCACCGGCTGGGTGCTGACGTCGGCGGCATTGATCACGGGCCATGCCCCGGCGCCCGTCGAGCAGCCCGCCGACTTCGTCCGCCACGTCGTGCTGAACGAAGAGACGCTGCTGTTCGAGTTCTGGCTGCTGCTGGGCGGAATCATGGCGGCGCCGGTCTTCGCATCGTCGGTGATCGCGATCCCGATGCTGCTGGACCGCCCGGTGGGCGTGATGACGGCGGTCTTCACGAGCTGGCGCGCCGTGATGCACAACCCCGGCCCGCTGGCACTGTGGGCCGGACTGCTGCTGGCGCTGAGCGCCTTGGGCATGGTCACCGCGCTGGTGGGCCTGATCCCGGTCGTTCCCTGGCTGGCACACGCGAGCTGGCACGCATACCAGGATCTGGTGGACACCGACGACCTGCCACCGGCGCCACCCCGGCGCTGATCAGCGGACCGGCTCAGCCTTTTCCCACCATGTTCGGCTTCAGCGAGGAAGACATCGCGCAGTTCGGCCTGACCTTCGGGGTCGGCGCCTTCATGCTCTACATGGTCTTCATCATCTTCCAGCTCGCGCGCGAGTCGAAGGCGGGCAGATTAGGGACCTTCGTGCTCTTCCTGGCGCTGGGGTTCGGCCTCGTGGGCTTCGCAGCCAAGGGCCTCATCAAATACTTCATCAGCGGATCGGACTGAGCGGGCTCGCAGAGCTCGCCCGGTTCGGCAGGCGCGCGACCGTCCGCAGGGACGGTCGCACATCCAGTCCTCTCCCCACGGGCTCGCAGAGCTCGCCCGGTTCGGCAGGCGTGCAACCGTCCGCAGGGACGGTTGCACATCCAGCCTCACCCCATGTGCAGGCCGCCGTTGCAGCTGAAGTCGGCGCCGGTGGTGAAGCCGGAATCCTCGCCGGACAGCCACGCGACGATGGAGCCGATCTCGTCAGGAGAGCCCAGGCGCTTGACGGGGATCGTGGCGACGATCTTGTCCAGCACCTCGGGCTTGATCGCGCGCACCATGTCCGTGCCGATGTAGCCGGGGCTGACGGTGTTGACGGTCACACCCTTGCTGGCCATTTCCTGGGCCAGCGCCATCGTGAAGCCGTGCATGCCGGCCTTGGCGGCCGAGTAGTTGGTCTGGCCCGCCTGGCCCTTCTCGCCATTGACCGAGGAGATCTGGATGATGCGGCCCCAGCCGCGCTCGACCATGTCGGGCACGACTTGCTTGGTCACGTTGAACATGCTGTTCAGATTCGTGTCGATGACCGCATCCCAATCCTCGCGCGTCATCTTCATGAACATGCGGTCGCGCGTGATGCCGGCGTTGTTGACCAGCACGTCGATCGGGCCGTGCTCGGCCTTGGCCTTGGCGAAGGCGTCGACCGTCGACTGCCAGTCGGCGACGTTGCCCACCGAGGCGTGGAAGGTGTAGCCGTCGGCCTTCTGTTCGTCCAGCCACTTGTTGAAGTCGCGCGTCGGCCCGCAGCCGGCGATGACCTTGAAGCCATCCTTGGCCAGGCGTCGGCAGATCGCGGTGCCGATGCCGCCCATGCCGCCGGTGACGTAAGCCACTTTTTGAGCCATGTTCTCTCTCTCCTTGGGTTGAAGTTGCGAAATTTCGTCGGCAGGCAGCCTGCAGGGCGCACGGCCCGCAGGCGCGGAGCCGATCAGGCCTTGGCCTTGACGTAGCGCCCGGGCGCCGGCTCGATGACCGGGTGGGCGCGGCTGCCGTAGCGCTTGGGCGCAGCCACCATGGCGCCGCCGTGCGCAACAAGCCAGCCCGACCAGTCCGGCCACCAACTGCCCTGGTGCTCGGTGGCGCCGGCAAGCCAGGCCTGCGAGTCGGCCGGCAGGTCTTCGTTGGTCCAGTAGCTGCGCTTGCGCTGAGCCGGCGGGTTGATGACGCCCGCGATATGGCCGGAGGCCCCGAGCACGAACCTGCGCCGGCCCTTCACCAGGGGCACCGAGCGGTAGGCTGCGGTCCAGGGCACGATGTGGTCTTCACGCGAGCCGTAGATGTAGAACGGCGCCTTGATCGCGCCCAGGTCCAGCTTCTGGCCGCACACCGTCAGCGCACCGGGCTTCTTCAATTCGTTCTGCAGGTACATGTGGCGCAGGTACCAGCAGTACATCGGCCCAGGCAGGTTGGTCGCGTCGCCGTTCCAGTACAGCAGGTCGAAGGGCGGCGGTGCCTCCCCCTTGAGGTAATTGCCCACGACATAGTTCCAGACCAGGTCGTTCGGGCGCAGGAAGCTGAAGGTCGTCGCCAGTTCCTGACCGCGCAACAGTCCCGGCCCCCCAGGCGCTTGCGCGCCGATGGTCATCTCGCGCATGCGCACCAGCGATTCATCGACGAAGATGTCAAGGATGCCGGTGTCGGAGAAGTCCAGCAAGGTCGTCAGCAGCGTCACCGACTGCGCCGGCTGCTCTGCGCGCGCCGCCAGCACGGCCAGCGCGGTGGCCAGGATCGTGCCGCCGACGCAGAAGCCGAGCGTGTTGAGCGTGGGCGACTTGGTGATCGCGCGCACGACCTCGATCGCGCGGATGGGGCCTTCGGCGATGTAGTCGTCCCAAGTCCTGCCCTTGAGAGACTCGTCCGGGTTGCGCCAGCTGAGCACGAACAGCCGATGCCCCTGCTCCACCGCATAGCGGATGAGCGAATTGGACGGCTGCAGGTCCATGATGTAGTACTTGTTGATGCACGGCGGCACGAACAGCATCGGACGCTCATGCACCTGGGCCGTCAACGGCTTGTACTCGATCAGCTGGAAGAGTTCGTTCTCGAAGACCACCGCACCTTCGGTACTGGCAACATTGCGGCCGATCTCGAAGACGCTTTCATCGGTCTGGGAGACGTGACCCTTGCGCAGATCGCCCAGCAGTTGCTGCATGCCCTTGGTCAGGCTCTCGCCGCGGGTGCTCAGGGCACGTTGCAGGGCCTCGGGGTTCGTCGCCAGGTAGTTGCTGGGACTCGCGGCATCGACCCACTGCTGCACCGCAAAGCGGATGCGGTTCTTGGTCTTGGGCTCGGCCTGCACGCGGTCGGCCATCTCCATCAGCGTGCGCGCGTTCAGCAGGTACATCTGCGCGACGTAGGCAGCCAGCGGATTGGCGGCCCACTCGCCCGCGGCAAATCGCCGGTCCTTCAGGGCCGCCTGCGGCGCCGCACTGCCCGCCGTCGGGTTCAGGCGCGCCAGTGAATCGTTCCACAGCCGGGTCGCCTCGCTGAGGTATTGCGACTGCAGGTCGGCCAAGCCCTGGGATGAGACCGACAGGCCCTGCATGGATTTCCACATCTCGGACATCGCGGCACCCATGGCCTGGGCGCCCTGCAGGGGGTCATTCATGGGGTGGGGGGTCTTCGCGCTCACACTCGCCTCGTCGCGTTCGGTTCGTGGGGGCTGCAAGTCGGGGGTGCGGTCATTGCCGTCGGCCTGAAACGCCTGCAACAGCCCCAATGTAGGATGCGAAGCTTACCACGATATGACATTTCATTCCACATCGAGAAAGGTCATTTCACGATGTACCTCGTTGCCATCGGCTGGATGTATGTGGTCCTGATGATGACGGTGGCTGAGGCCCTGTCTTCACAGGGAACGCTGCTCGGCGCCTTCTTCACCTTCGTTCTGTACGGCTGCCTGCCGCTGGCCGTCGTGCTGTACCTGCTCGGCACCCCAGCGCGCCGCCGTGCACGACGAGCCGCGGAACAACAGGAGGCCGCCGCAGCAGACACAGGCACGCCCCGCCCATGAGACCAGCCCCTGTGCATGACACAGGGCCGGCATCAGGCGGGACCTGCCGGCCCTTTCAGTCGCGCAGCCAGATGGCCGCAGCCATGCGGCCCGTCACGCCATCGCGGCGAAACGAATAGAAGCGGGCCACGTCCTCGACCGTGCACCATGGCCCGCCCGACACCCGCGTGACGCCGATGCGCGCCAAGCGCGCGCGCGCCAGCGCAGGCAGATCGGCCAGCCAGCGCGGGCGGCCGTCGGGGTGCTGGCGGGGCACGAAAGCCGCGCCGCCGCCAAAGGCTTCGAACACATCGGCGCCGACCTCGAATTGGCCTGGGCCGATGCATGGGCCGAGCCATGCGTGCAGTTCCCGCGGCAAGCACCGGGCCGCGGCAGCCACCGCCTCGACGGCAGCCTCGACGACACCGCCGGCCAGGCCGCGCCAGCCGGCATGCGCCGCGCCCACGGCCCGTCCGTTGCCCGCGGCCAGCAGCACGGGCAGGCAGTCGGCCACCTGAACCGTACACGCCACACCCGCAACAGCCGTCCAGGCGGCATCGGCCTGCACCGTGCCGGATTCAGGGATGGCCGCGGCGTCGACCGCGCGCGTGCCGTGCACCTGCCGCAGCCACACCGGGCGTGCCCCGATCGTCCGGCCGAAGACAGCCCGGTGCTCGGCCACCGTCCGTGCGTCGTCGCCGACGTGGTCACCCAGGTTCCAGCCTGCCCACGGGCCCGTGCTGCGACCGCCGGCGCGCGTGCTCATGAAAGCGCCCACCCGCGCAGGCGCCTCCCACTCCACCGCCAGGCCGGCGCCTGGCGCCCGGGCCGCCTCAGACGGCATCGGGGCAGGCTTCGGGCCGGGTCTTCTCGAAGGCGTCCAAGGACATGCAGGCGTCGAAGACGCGCATGACCTGCGGCACGTGGTCCAGTCGGCAGTCGAAACGCCGCGCGTTGAAGATCTGCGGCACGAGCACGCAGTCGGCCAGCGTCGGCGCATCGCCGTGGCAGAAGCGCGACGGCGATGCCAGAAGGCGCCGCTCGACGACCTCCAGCCCCGTTTCGACCCAGTGCCGGTACCAGCGGTCCTTTTCCTCTTCGGCCACCTTCAGCGACTGCACCAGGTAGCGAAGTACGCGCAGGTTGTTCAGCGGGTGGATCTCGCAGGCGATGTCGAGCGCGAGCGAGCGCACCCGCGCCCGGCCGGGCGCGTCCCGCGGCAGCAACGCCGGCTCGGGGTGGGTCTCGTCAAGATACTCGATGATGGCCAGAGACTGCGTCAGCACCTGATCGCCGTCGCGCAGCAGCGGCACCAGGCGCGCTGCCGACACCTCGGCATAGGACGGTGCCAACTGCTCGTTGCGCTGAAGGTGCACCGATCGGTAGTCGTAGTCCAGGCCCTTGAGCGCGAGCGCGATGCGCACGCGGTACGAGGCCGACGAGCGGAAGTAGTTGAAAAGCTCCATGCGGGGCTCCGAAGTGGCAAGAAGCCGCCGGTCGGCGGCTGCCGGGGATGGGATTCGCGTTCATGATGCCATGCCCGTGCCGCGGTCCGCGCCTGCTCGCTACACTGCGCCCATGCTGACCCGTCCGCGCATCCGCCACTGCCGCGCCTGCGGTCATGAGGTGGCCTACCGGGTCCCGGCCGACGACAACCGGGAACGCGCCGTCTGCCTGAGCTGCCAGCATATCGACTACGAAAATCCGCTGAACGTCGTCGGCACCGTCCCGTTCTGGGAGGACCAGGTCCTGCTGTGCCGGCGCAACATCGAGCCCCGGCACGGATTCTGGACACTGCCCGCGGGCTTCATGGAACTCGGCGAGTCCACCGAAGCCGGCGCGCTGCGGGAAACCGACGAGGAAGCGGGCGCGCGGATCGAATTGCTGGGTCTGTTCTCGGTGCTGAACGTGGTGCGCGTCGGCCAGGTTCACCTGTATTACCGGGCGCGCCTCGAGGACACGAACTTCGCCCCGGGTCCCGAGACCATCGAAGCCCGGCTCTTCCGGGAGGAAGAGATTCCCTGGGAGTCCCTGGCCTTCCGCACCGTGCGTGTCACCCTCGAGCGCTACTTCTCCGACCGGCGTTCCGGTCATTTCGGCATCCACTGCGCCGACATCGGCTGACCTGCCGTGGCGCTCTGGCGCCCGACAGTTCCGAAAGCATCACCGGACGCTGCCACTGCCTGACCGCTGACCGTGTCGAACCCCGCCTCACGAAGCCACGCAGTATCGGCAGGGTCTGTGACCTCCCGGGCATGCAGCCCGCAGCCAAGCGCCTTCGCCAACAGGGACAGTTGCCAGACCAATGCCAGGGCGCCGGCATCCGACCCGGCCTGACGCAGGAAGCGCACGTCCACGGACACCTGGCTCACCCCCAGATCGGCCAACGCGTGCAGCCAAGGCCAGGAACCGCCACGCAACAAGAGCGACACCGTGGCGCCCGCGGCAGCCCAAGGCAGCACCGCCGCGCGCAGCGCTGCCATCGTGAGCGGAGGGACGGCCTCGATTTCCAGCGTCAGCCCCGCTGCAGCCACCGGCATGGCGACCAGGCGGCGGGTCACGCTCGCCACGAAGTCGGCGTCGACCGCCGAGGCTGCGGACAGCGGCACGATGAGCCGGCCCGCAGGCGAGACCTCGCCAAGCGCCAGCACGACGGTGGCGAGTTCGGCCTGCGCCAGCAAGCCTGCCGGGCCGAGCCGGGGGCGCCAGCGACGCGGCCCGAGCCAGGCCTCGCCCGCCGTACTGCGCAATCGCAGCGCGCACAAGCGCGCCACGGCTTGGCCCGCTGGGTCGACGACCGGCGCGAAGCCGAGAGCCAATTCGCCCGCCGGGCCGCAGGCCATTCGCCACAGCTCGCCGGCGTCGACGTCCTCGCCAGGCGCCGGACGGGATCCCATGCGGGCGCCGGATGCGCCTCGCACAGCCGGATTGAAGGCACCGGCCTCCACCTGCGCGAGCATCTCGTCGGCCTGGGCCAGTGCCTGGGACGCATCGCAGGCACGCAGCGCATCGACGCCCGCCACCAGCATCTCGGCGCCGCCGGAACTCGCTTTGGCAGCCGGTTCGAGCGCACTGTGCAGCGCAGCCGCCGTTTCCTCGGCCAGACCGGCGACAGGCAGCAGCAGGGCGAAGTCGCCGCCCGCCAGCCGGCCCGCGAGCGCGCCGGGCACCCGGTCGTGGTAACTCCTCAGGGCGCCGCCGACAGCCGCCAGCAGCCCGTCGCCGGCCTCGCGCCCGGACCGCCGGTTGAGCCGATCGAGCCCCCGCACGCGCAGAAGCAGCAAGGCGCCGGCAGGATCGGGCGAAAGGTCTGGACCCGCGAGCACCCCTGCGCCGAGGTGCACATCGAGACCCGCCACGAAGCCGCGTCGGCTCGGCAAGCCCGTCAGCGGGTCGGTGCGAACCTGACGCCACAGGCGTTCCAGCAAGTCCTGCTGGGCCCGAAGCCAGGCCCGGCGCTCGCCCTCGATACGCGTCAGGCGATCCGGATCGCGCGCCCCTGGGCGGCGCAGCCTGTCCGGATGAATCAAGAGCGCATCACCGTCAACGTTGCGCTGCGGACGGCACGGTCCGTCATCTGCACGCCGAAGCCGATGTCGCTGCGGCCAAGAAAGCGCCGCCGCGCCGACGAGGCACCCGGCCAGGAAAGCCAGCAGCCACATTCCGGTGGTCCGCAGCGCGACGAGTTCCGCCGCAGAAGCTGCCAACGGCAGTGCCATACCACCGCTGACCAAGAAAGGCCGGACGGCGCGGCCGAAGGCAGCCGCCGTTACGCCACCGGCATCAACAAACTCAGGATCAGCCCTTCGATTCATCAGGAATGGGGCAGCAGCCGGTAGACCTGCGCGCAGGGGGCGACCAGGCAGCATCGGTAAGGGGCAACAGCGCAGCACCCGGATCTTGCGGGCCCAAGCCGCGGCCCGCCTTGAGGAAACCGAGCCTGGCTGCAACTCTGGCGCAAGCGAGCGACACGCTTGTCTACCAGGGCGCTCGGCTTTTCACTGCAGACCCGGTCCCCACTAGGTGCATACTTCGTCCGGTGTGCACATTCGACGTCGGCGCGCGCGCAGCGGCCGCAGCCGACGCCTGGGAAACCCGCCGCTGAAACCCGAGGACTCCGACATGCAAACCCGCCGCCAATTCATCCAGATCGTCCCCGTCGCCGGCGCGACGCTGATGGCCGGGCGCGAAGCTCTGGCCCAGGCCAAGCTCGAAGAGAACGACGCCCAGGCGAAGGCCCTGGGTTACGCGCACGACGCGACCAAGGTCGACGCAAAGAAGCAGCCCAAGTGGGCCAAGGGCCAGACCTGCGCCAACTGCCAGCTCTTCCAGGGCAAGGCGTCTGACGCCTGGGGCGGCTGCCCGCTCTTCGGCGGCAAGCAGGTCAATGCCAAGGGCTGGTGCAACGCCTGGGTCAAGAAGGCCTGAGCGCGTGATTCAATGGTCGGCCCGCACGGGGTCGGCACGACGAAAAGGGCCCCACGGGGCCCTTTCTCATTTCCGACAGGCGCAGCAACCGCCGACGTCCGCCTGACAGCGACTCGAGATCTCGATTACTTTCGCATCGGCGGCAAGTCGGTGCAAGAACCGTGCGCGGCCTCCGCCGCCAGGCCGATGCTCTCGCCCAGCGTCGGGTGCGGATGGATGGTCTTGCCGATGTCGACCTCGTCGGCGCCCATCTCGATGGCCAGCGCGACCTCGCCGATCATGTCGCCGGCATGCGTGCCGACGATGCCACCGCCCAGGATGCGATGCGACTCGGCGTCGAACAGCAGCTTGGTGAAACCTTCGTCGCGCCCGTTGGCGATCGCGCGGCCCGAGGCCGTCCACGGGAACAGCCCCTTCTTCACCGCGATGCCCTTGGCCTTGGCCTCGTCCTCGGTCAGGCCGACCCAGGCGACCTCGGGGTCGGTGTAGGCCACGCTCGGGATCACGCGCGCGTCGAAGCGCGCCTTCGCATCACCCGCCGCGACCTCGGCCGCCACGTGCGCCTCGTGCACCGCCTTGTGGGCGAGCATGGGCTGGCCGACGATGTCGCCGATGGCGTAGATGTGCGGCACGTTGGTGCGCATCTGCACGTCCACCGGGATGAAGCCGCGCTCGTTGACGACGACGCCCGCCTTGTCGGCGCCGATCTTGCGTCCGTTCGGGCTGCGGCCCACGGCTTGCAGCACGAGGTCGTACACCCCTTCGCTGCGCTGCCCGTCCAGGCCCTCGAACTGCACGCGGATGCCGTCAGCCGTGGCCTCGGCCCCGACCGTCTTCGTCTTCAGCCGGATGTTGTCGAAGCGGCGCGCGTTCATCTTCTGCCAGACCTTGACGAGGTCGCGGTCGGCGCCCTGCATGAGACCGTCCAACATCTCGACGACATCCAGCCGGGCCCCAAGGGTGGAGTAGACCGTGCCCATCTCCAGGCCGATGATGCCGCCGCCGATGACGAGCATCTTCTTCGGCGCCTGGCGCAGTTGCAGCGCGCCGGTGGAGTCGACGATGCGCGGGTCTTCGGGCAGGAAGGGCAGCCGCACCGCCTGGGATCCGGCGGCGATGATGCACTGCGCGAACTGGATCACCTGGCTGCGGCCGGTCTTGCCCTGGCCGTCGCCGATGGTCTCCTCGACGGCGACATGGTGCGGGCCGACGAAGGCCCCGTAGCCGCGCACGACGGTGACCTTGCGCATCTTGGCCATCGCCGCCAGGCCACCGGTGAGCTTGCCCACGACCTTGTTCTTGTGCGCGAGCAGGCGGCCCAGGTCGACCTGCGGCGCACCGAAGGTGATGCCCAGGTCGGCGAAGTGGCTGACCTCGTCCATCACCGCGGCCACGTGCAGCAGCGCCTTGCTCGGAATGCAGCCCACGTTCAGGCACACGCCGCCCAGCGTCGCGTAGCGCTCGATGAGCACGACCTTCAGGCCCAGGTCGGCGGCGCGGAAGGCGGCCGAGTAGCCGCCCGGGCCGGCGCCCAGCACCAGCAGGTCACACTCGAGGTCGGCCGCGCCGGTGTAGGCGGTGGCCGGCGCTGCGGCGGTGCCCGCCCGCCCTGAAACTGTCGAAGGGCTTGCAGCGGGGGCTTGGACGGGCTCAGCCCGAACGGGGGATGCGGTCGGCGCGGTGGCAGCGGCCACCGAGGCGCCAGTCGCCGGCGCGGACGGCGCCATCGGCGCAGAAGCGCCCGCTGTCGCTGCCTCGAGCAGCAGCAGCAACGATCCCTCGCTGATCTTGTCGCCGAGCGCGACCTTCAACTCCTTGACGACGCCGGCGGCCGAAGACGGGATCTCCATCGAGGCCTTGTCGCTCTCCACCGTGACGAGGCTCTGGTCGACGCGCACGGCATCGCCGGGCTTGACGAGCAGCTCGATCACGGCCACTTCCTTGAAATCGCCGATGTCCGGCACCTTGACTTCGATGAGCGCCATGGCTTTCGACCTCTCGCGTTCAGGGCCCGTGGGCGGTCAGAGCATGATGCGGCGGAAGTCCGCCAGCAGCTGCCCGAGGTAGACGTTGAAGCGCGCGGCCGCCGCGCCGTCGATGACACGGTGGTCCCAGGTCAGCGACAGCGGCAGCATCAGGCGCGGCGCAAAGGCCTTGCCGTCCCACTTGGGCTCCATCTGGCTCTTGCACACACCCAGGATCGCGACCTCGGGCGCGTTGATGATGGGCGTGAAATAGCGCCCGCCGATGCCGCCCAGGCTCGAGATCGTGAAGGTCGCCCCGCTCATGTCGGCCGGGCCGAGCTTGCCGTCGCGCGCCTTCTTCGCCAGCTCGGCCGTCTCCTGGCTGATCTGCAGCACGCCCTTGCGGTCGGCGTCCTTGATCACCGGCACCATCAGGCCGTTGGGGGTGTCGGCGGCGAAGCCGATGTGCCAGTAGTTCTTGTAGACCAGCGCGTCGCCGTCGAGCGAGCTGTTGAATTCGGGGTACTTCTTCAGGGCCGCGACGCAGGCCTTGATCAGGAAGGCGAGCATCGTGACCTTGACGCCGGCCTTCTCGTTCTCCTTGTTGACCTGCAGGCGGAAGGCCTCGAGCTCGGTGATGTCGGCATCGTCGTGGTTCGTGACGGCCGGGATCATCACCGCGTTGCGCAGCAGGTTGGCGCCGCTGATCTTCTTGATGCGGCCCAGCTCCTTGCGCTCGACCGGGCCGAACTTGGCGAAGTCGACCTTGGGCCAGGGGATGAGCCCGAGCTCGCCGCCCCCGGTGGCAGCCGCCGGCGCCGCCTTGGCTGCAGCCACGAAGCCGGCGATCGCGCGGGTCTGCGCGCCGCCGGCCATCACTGCCTTGGTGAAAGCCTGCACGTCGTGCTGGGTGATGCGGCCCTTGGGCCCGGTGCCACTGACTTCCTCCAGCGGCACACCGAGCTCACGCGCGAAGCGCCGCACCGAGGGCGAGGCGTAGGGCAGGCCTCGCGCCGGCACGGTCGTCGGCTCGTGCGCGGGCAACGTCGCGGCAACGGCGGCGGTGGCCACGGGGGCGGGCGTTGCAGCCGCCACCAGCACCTCGGCCGCAGCCGGCGCCGCCGCGGGGTCTGCCGGTGCACCGGCAGGCGCTGCCGGGGCCGCAGTCGCTGAAGCCGCCACCACTGGCGCGGTCGAAGCGGCAGGCGCCACCGCCGGCGCCCCCACCGCCTCGAGCAGCAGCAGCAGGGAACCCTCGCCGACCTTGTCGCCGAGAGCGACCTTGAGCTCGCGCACCACACCAGCAGCCGAGGACGGGATCTCCATCGACGCCTTGTCGGACTCCACCGTGATCAGCGACTGATCCACCGCCACCGTGTCGCCGGGCTTGACCAGCAGTTCGATGACGGCGACTTCCTTGAAGTCCCCGATGTCGGGGACCTTGACTTCAACCAGAGCCATGTGATCGTCTCCTTGCCGGGCCGACGCCGCTCAGGCGTACAGGGGGTTGATCTTGTCGGCGACGATGCCGTACTTCGCGATCGCCTCGGCGACCTTCTGCGCCGGCAGCGCACCCTCGTCGGCCAGTGCCTTCAGCGCGGCGACGACGATGTAGTGGCGGTTGACCTCGAAGTGCTCGCGCAGGCGGCTGCGGAAGTCGCTGCGGCCGAAGCCGTCGGTACCCAGCACCTTGTAGGCGCGGCCGGCCGGCACGAAGGCGCGGATCTGCTCGGCGTAGTTCTTCATGTAGTCGGTCGAGGCGATCACCGGCCCGGCGTGCGCGGCGAGCTGCTGCGTCACGAAGGGCACGCGCGCCGCCTCGGTGGGGTGCAGCAGGTTCCAGCGCTCGCAGTCCTGGCCGTCGCGCGCCAGCTCGTTGAAGCTCGGGCAGCTGAACACATGGGCCGCCACGCCCCAGTCCACCGCCAGCAGCTTGCGCGCCTCCATGCTCTCGCGCAGGATGGTGCCGCTGCCCAGCAGGTTCACGCGCGGCGCGCCCTTCGCGCCCTCGCCTTCCTCGAGCAGGTACATGCCCTTGATGATCTGCGCCTCGGTGCCGGGCTTCAGGCCGGGCATCGGGTAGTTCTCGTTCAGCAGCGTCAGGTAGTAGAAGACGTTGTCCTGCTTCTCCACCATGCGCTTCAGGCCGTGGTGGATGATCACGCCGACCTCGTGCGCGAAGGTCGGGTCGTAGCTGATGCAGTTGGGGATGGTGCCGGCCAGGATGTGGCTGTGGCCGTCCTCGTGCTGCAGGCCCTCGCCGTTGAGCGTGGTGCGCCCGCTGGTGCCGCCGAGCAGGAAGCCGCGCGCCTGCATGTCGCCGGCGGCCCAGGCCAGGTCACCGATGCGCTGGAAGCCGAACATCGAGTAATAGATGTAGAACGGCACCATGATGCGGTTGTTCGTGGAGTACGACGTCGCCGCGGCGATCCAGCTGCTCATGCCGCCGGCCTCGTTGATGCCCTCCTGCAGGATCTGCCCGGCCTTGTCCTCGCGGTAGTACATGACCTGGTCCTTGTCGACCGGCGTGTACTTCTGGCCCTCGGGGTTGTAGATGCCGATCTGGCGGAACAGGCCCTCCATGCCGAAGGTGCGCGCCTCGTCCACGAGGATGGGCACGACGCGGGGGCCGAGTGCCTGGTCACGCAGCAGCTGGGTGAGGAAGCGCACGTAGGCCTGCGTGGTGCTGATCTCGCGCCCGGCGGCGGTGGGCTCGAGCACCGACTTGAAGGTCTCCAGCGCCGGCACGGTGAAGCTCTCGTCGGCGCGCGTGCGGCGGTGCGGCAGATAGCCGCCGAGTGCCTTGCGGCGCTCGTGCAGGTATTTCATCTCCGGCGTGTCGTCAGCCGGCTTGTAGAAAGGGATCTTCGGCAGTTCGCTGTCGGGGATGGGGATGTTGAAGCGGTCGCGGAAGTAGCGGATGTCGTCGTCGCTGAGCTTCTTGGCCTGATGCGCGGTGTTCTTGCCTTCGCCGGCGCGCCCCATGCCCCAGCCCTTGACCGTCTTGACCAGCAGCACGGTCGGGCCACCGCTGTGCTTGTTGGCGGCATGGAAGGCGGCGTAGACCTTCTGCGCGTCGTGCCCGCCGCGGCGCAGGGCCCAGATGTCGTCGTCGCTCATCTTGGCCACCAGCTCCAGCGTGCGAGGGTCGCGGCCGAAGAAGTGCTTGCGCACGAAGGCGCCGTCGTTCGCCTTGAAGGCCTGGTAGTCGCCGTCCAGCGTGTCGAGCATGATCTTGCGCAGCGCGCCGTCCTTGTCGCGCGCCAGCAGCGGATCCCAGTTGCTGCCCCAGATCAGCTTGACCACATTCCAGCCTGCGCCGCGGAACTCGCCCTCGAGCTCCTGGATGATCTTGCCGTTGCCGCGCACCGGCCCGTCCAGGCGCTGCAGGTTGCAGTTGATGACGAAGACCAGGTTGTCCAGCTTCTCGCGCGCGGCCAGCCCGATGGCGCCGAGCGACTCCGGTTCGTCCATCTCGCCGTCACCGCAGAAGACCCACACCTTGCGCTGGGCCGTGTCGGCGATGCCGCGCGCGTGCAGGTACTTCAGGAAACGCGCCTGGTAGATCGACATCAGCGGGCCCAGGCCCATCGAGACGGTCGGGAACTGCCAGAACTCGGGCATCAGCTTCGGATGCGGATAGCTCGACAGTCCCTTGCCGCCAACCTCCTGGCGGAAGTTCAACAACTGCTCCTCGCTCAGCCGGCCCTCCAGGAAGGCACGGGCATAGATGCCCGGGGCGCTGTGGCCCTGGACGTAGAGCAGGTCACCGCCGTGGTCCTTGCTCTCGGCGTGCCAGAAATGGTTGAAGCCCGCGGCGAACATGTGGGCCAGGGAAGCGAATGAACTGATGTGACCGCCCAGATCCCCGCCGTCCTCGGGGTTCAGGCGGTTGGCCTTGACGACCATCGCCATGGCATTCCAGCGCATGTACGCCCGCAGCCGGCCCTCGAGTTCGAGGTTGCCCGGGCTGCGCTCCTCGTGGTCAGGCTCGATCGTGTTGACATACCCGGTGTTCGCCGAGAAAGGCATGTCCACACTGTGCTGCCGCGCCTCCTCCAGCAGTTGCTCCAGAAGGTAGTGCGCGCGGTCCGGCCCCTGGGCCTCGATCACGGCATCGAGGGCTTCCAGCCACTCGCGCGTTTCCTGGCTGTCGGTGTCGGGGGTGGCCAGGCCCGCGGCCTGGGAAGCGGTGTCTGCCATGCTCGGTCTCCTCGTTCTGCGGCGGCTTTGAGCGAATGGACGAAGTGTCGCACATCTCCACCATATTTCAAATAGTGGCTTTACATTTCACATTGTGCAATACCACCCAGCACCTCACATCCATCGCCCCGGATAATCTCCATCACCGATGTCCATACGCCGCCTCTCCCTTCCTGCCAAGCCGCCGTGGGTGGGCCGCGCGAGCCGCTTCCTCTCGCGCTGGTGGCGCCGGCTCCCGCCCTCGCGCCAGGACCGCCTGGCCACGATCGGCCCCTTGATCTCGGTACTGCTGTTCCTGGCCGCCATCGCCGTGTCCTTCTGGACCTTGCGCAACGAGGAGATCGAGCGCGAGACCGATTCCGTGCGCCGCGACGCCGAGATCACGCAGCAGCAGATCGCCCTGCGCCTGATCGGCAACCAGGAGCAACTGGTACGGCTGGCGCGGGAACTCGTCACGCGCGAGGTCGAGCGGGGTGAGTTCGCCGCCCAGGCTGCGGCCATCGCGCGGGACCGCCCCGAGATCACCCACCTGACCTGGATGGACGGCCGGCGTTCGGTGCGTGCGACCTACCGCGGCGCCATGCAGGGGGCCGAAGAAAGCACCGTCGGAGCCCGATCGGTGCTCTTGCTCCCGGTCGAGGGCGGGAAGACCGCCCCCGAGCAAGCCTATTCCGCAGCGCGCGAGCGGCGGCAGCCCGCGTACTCCGGTGCCTTCAAGGACACGCTCGGACGCCCGGTCTTCCAGCTGCACGTCCCATTGATCGACCGCGCCGGCTTCGCCGGCACGCTCATGGCCGAGTACTCGATCGAAGACCTCATCTGGCGCTTCGTGCCGGCGGAGGTCGCGCTGCGACACCGCATCACCGCGCTTTCAGACGACATGACACCGCTGGCGAGCACCAACACGCCGATGCCCGGGCGCCAGCGTGAGCGTGGGTCGATCGTGCACGAGGTACCGCTGACGCCGGCGCTCAACGGGGTCGTGCTGCGCGGTGAAGGCTGGCGGACCTCGATCGGCATGGTCAGCAGCATGCTGTTCTGGATGGTGGTGGCGCTGTCGGCACTGACGGTGTGGATGCTGCTGGGCACGTGGCGCCACATGCGCCGCCGCTCCCAGATCCAGAACGCCCTCGTGCAGGAGACGCAGTTCCGGCGTGCGATGGAGAACTCCATGCTTACCGGGATGCGGGCGCTGGACATGGAGGGCCGCATCACGTACGTGAACGCCGCCTTCTGCCAGATGAGCGGCTTCAGCGAGGCGGAACTGCTGGGCTGCACCCCCCCCTACCCCTACTGGCCGCCCGACCGGATCGAAGAGAACAGCCGCATGCTGCGCCAGGAGATGCAGGCCCGCAGCCCTGCCGGTGGCATCGAGGTGCGGCTGATGCGCAGGGACGGACAGATGCTCGACACGCGCATGTACGTCTCGCCACTGATCGACCCCAAGGGCCAGCAGACGGGCTGGATGACCTCGATCACCAACATCACCGAGGCCAAACGCATCCGCGACCAGCTGTCTGCCTCGCACGAACGCTTCACCACCGTGCTCGAAGGCCTGGACGCCTCGGTGTCGGTGCTGTCCGTGCAGCCAGGCGACCTGCTGTTCGCCAACCGGTCCTACCGCCTGTGGTTTGGTGCCGATGCACGCGGACATGGACTGCTGACGCAGAAGGACAAGACCCGACCGTTCGAGGCCGAGGACCTGGACATCGTCGACGAGTTGTCAGGCCTGCCCTCGCAGATGCTGGCCGACGGCGGCGGCGATCTGCGCGAGGTCTACGTCGAGCCGCTGAAGAAGTGGTTCGACGTGCGTTCGCGCTACCTGCAGTGGACCGACGGACGCCTGGCGCAGATGGTGATCGCCACCGACGTGACCGCGCGCGTCAAGGCCGAGGAGCAGGCCAAGCAGCAGGCCGAGAAGGCGGCCGTCACCAGCCGCCTGATGACGATGGGCGAGATGGCCTCCTCCGTCGCGCACGAGCTGAACCAGCCCCTGACGGCCATCACGAACTACTGCAGCGGCATGGTCTCGCGCGTGAACGCGGGCTCGATAGGCACCGAGGATCTGGTTGCCGCGCTGCGCAAGACCGCGCACCAGGCCGAACGGGCCGGGCAGATCATCCACCGCATCCGCTCGTTCGTGAAGCGCAGCGAGCCGCAGCGCCAGCCTTCCTCGGCGCGCACCATCGTCGACAACGCGGTCGAGCTCGCCGGCATCGAGTTGCGGCGGCGACAGGTTGCCATCCGCACCTACGTCGCGCAACGCCTGCCTGCGTTGATGGTCGACCCCATCCTGATCGAGCAGGTGCTGCTGAACCTGCTGAAGAACGCTGCCGAGGCGATCGACAGCGCGCAGTTGCCCGCCGCGCGGCGCCACATCGAGCTGCGCGTCGTGCCACGTCACACACCGGAAGATGGCGGCGCGATCGAGTTCAGCGTCACCGACGCAGGACCCGGGCTGCCCGAGGCGGTGATCTCGCGCCTGTACGAGGCCTTCTTCTCGACCAAGGCCGAAGGCCTGGGCATCGGGCTTTCTCTTTGCCGCTCGATCGTCGAGTCCCACCGCGGACGGATGAGGGCCCAGAATCTCTACAATGGAGCGGTCATCGTAGGGTGCCGGTTTGCCTTCACGCTGCCGGTCGAATTGCCCTCCCGCGGCGAGGTCGCCCCCGCCGACCCCGACCGACTCATCACCGAGACCGCGACGACCCCATGAGCCTGATCCCCAAGAAAGGTACCGTCTACGTCGTCGATGATGACGAGGCGGTTCGCGACTCGCTTCAGTGGCTGCTCGAGGGCAAGGACTACCGCGTCAAGTGCTTCGAGTCCGCCGAGAGCTTCCTTTCTCGCTTCGATCCCCGCGAGGTGGCCTGTCTGATCGCCGACATCCGCATGGACGGCATGAGCGGCCTCGAACTGCAGGACCGCCTGATCGAGCGCCGCAGCCCCCTGCCGGTGGTCTTCATCACGGGTCACGGTGACGTGCCGATGGCGGTGTCGACGATGAAGAAGGGGGCGATGGATTTCATCGAGAAGCCCTTCAAGGAAGAGGAACTCCTCGGTCTCGTCGAGCGCATGCTGGAACAGGCTCGCACGGCCTTCAGCCAGCATCAGGAAGCGGCCAGCCGCGATGCGCTGCTCGGTCGCCTGACGACCCGGGAAGCCCAGGTGCTGGAGCGCATCGTCGCCGGCCGACTGAACAAGCAGATCGCCGACGACCTGGGCATCAGCATCAAGACGGTGGAGGCGCACCGCGCCAACATCATGGAAAAGCTGAATGCCAACACGGTGGCCGATCTCCTGAAGATCGCCCTCGGCGCGGCGGCCAAGAGCTGACCCGGGTCTTGCGCGTGCGCCGGGTGGCGCCATATTCCCCATCATCGTTGACGGCGCAGGCTCATCGCGCCGCCACCGGTGACCCCTCCAGACCGCACTGACATGCCTGCTCAATTGATCGATGGCGTGGCGCTGTCCAGACGCCTGCGCACAGACATCGGGGCGCGCGCGAGCGCGCTGGCGGCCACGGGTCACCGGCCCGGCCTGGCCGTGATCCTCGTCGGCGACGACCCTGCCAGCGCGGTCTATGTGCGCAACAAGGTGCGCGCCTGCGCGGAGCACGGCCTGCACTCCGTGCTCGAGAAGTTCGACGCCGACCTGTCGCAACAGCACCTGCTGGAGCGCATCGCCGCGCTGAACGCCGACCCCACGATTCACGGCATCCTGGTCCAGATGCCGCTGCCGCGTCACCTGGATCCGCAGCGGGTGATCGCGGCGATCGACCCGCGCAAGGACGTCGACGGCTTTTCCACGCAGTCCGCCGGTGAACTCGTCAGCGGGCTGCCCGGCCTGCGCCCGTGCACGCCCTGGGGCTGCATGAAGCTGATCGAGAGCACCGGCGTCTCGCTGCGCGGCCGGCACGCCGTCGTCATCGGCCGCAGCAACACCGTCGGCAAGCCGATGGCGCTGATGCTGCTGCAGGCCCATGCCACGGTCACCATCTGCCACAGCGCGACCCCCGACATCGCACGCCACGCGCGCGACGCCGACGTGCTGGTGGCCGCCGTCGGTCGCGCCGGCACCGTCCGCGGCGACATGATCAAGCCCGGCGCTGTCGTCATCGACGTCGGCATCAACCGCGCAGTCGACGGCCGCCTGTGCGGTGACGTCGATTTCGACACGGCGCGCGAGGTGGCTGGCTGGATCACCCCCGTGCCCGGCGGCGTCGGACCGATGACGATCACGATGCTGCTGTCCAACACCGTCGACGCGGCCGCGGCGGCCGCCACCAGTGCCGAATGGCCCGCGAGATGACCCCTATGCATGACACCAACCCGTTGCTGGCGATCGAGGACCTGGCGGCCTTCGACGCCATCCGCCCTGCCCATGTCGCGCCGGCGATCACGACGCTGCTGGCCCGCGCCGAGGCCGCGCTGGAACTGGCCGTGGCGCCGACGACTCCGGTGGACTACGACGCGCTGGCGGCCGTCCTGGACGTGGCCACCGAGCGGCTGGGCCGTGCGTGGTCGGCCGTCGGACACATGAACTCGGTGGCCGACACGCCGGACCTGCGCGCCGCCTACAACGAGCAACTCGGCGCCGTCACGGCCTTCTACACGCGGCTGGCCGCCGACGAGCGCCTGTTCGCGCGCTACCAGGCCCTGCACGAGCGCGCCGACGCCATGCCCGAGGCTCGACGCCGCGCGCTCGAGCATGCGGTGCGCGACTTCGTGCTATCGGGTGCGCGGCTCCAAGGGGCGGCGCGCGAACGCCACGCGCAGGTCCGCGCGCGCCTGGCCGAGTTGTCGCAGAAGTTTTCCGAGAACGTGCTCGACGCGACCGACGCCTACGGCCTGGACCTGGACGAGTCCCGGCTCGAGGGGCTGCCCGCCGACGCCAAAGCCGCGGCGCGCGCCGCGGCCGAGACGGCAGGCGTCGAAGGCTGGCGCCTCACATTGCACGCGCCGAGCTACCTGCCGGCGATGCAGCATCTGCGCGACCGCGCGGCACGCGAATCCCTGTACCGCGCTTACGTCACGCGCGCCAGCGAGTGGGGGCCCGCCGAGCGCGACAACACCGCGCTGATGGCCGAGTTGCTCGCGCTGCGGCAGGAGCAGGCCCGGCTGCTCGGCCACCCGAGCTACGCGGCGCTGTCGCTCGTGCCGAAGATGGCGCGCTCGCCGGAGGAGGTCGTCGGCTTTCTGCGCGACCTGGCGCGCCGCTCGCGCCCCTACGCCGAACGCGACCTGGACGAGCTGCGCCGCTTCGCTGCCGACGAACTCGCCATGCCCGACCTGCAACCCTGGGACGTGCCCTATGCCAGCGAGCGCCTGAAGGAAGCGCGCTATGCGTACAGCGAGGAGGAGGTCAAGGCCTACTTCACGCTGCCCCGCGTGCTCGAAGGGCTGTTCTCGATCATCCAGACGCTGTTCCAGGTTCGCATCGTCGCTGACGCCGCGCCCGTCTGGCACGACAGCGTGCGTTTCTACCGTGTCGAGCGCCCGGCCGCAGCCGCAGGCGACGCCCCACCGGTGACGGTGGCGCATTTCTACCTCGACCTGCACGCGCGCCCCGGCAAGCGGCCGGGGGCCTGGATGGACGACGCGCGCGCGCGCTGGCGTCGTCCGGGACCCGACAGCCGCCTGCAGACGCCCGTGGCTCACCTAGTGTGCAATTTTGCCTCGCCGCAGGGCGGCAGACCGGCCCTGCTGACGCACGACGACGTCATCACGCTGTTCCACGAGTTCGGCCATGGCCTGCACCACATGCTGACGCAGGTCGAGGAACTCGCGGTCTCGGGCATCTCCGGCGTCGAGTGGGACGCGGTGGAACTGCCGAGCCAGTTCATGGAGAACTTCTGCTGGGAGTGGGAAGTGCTGTCGCGGATGACAGCCCATGTCGACAGTGGCGAGCCGTTGCCGCGCGCGCTGTACGACAAGCTGATCGCGGCGAAGAACTTCCAGAGCGGCATGGCCATGCTGCGCCAGATCGAGTTCGCGCTCTTCGACATGCGCCTGCACGCCGAGCCCGGGCAGGAAACCCGGGTGCAGACAGTACTGGATGACGTCCGCCACGAGGTGGCGGTGCTGCACCCCCCCGCCTTCAATCGCTTCCAGAACTCCTTCTCGCACATCTTCGCCGGCGGTTACGCCGCCGGGTACTACAGCTACAAGTGGGCCGAAGTGCTGAGCGCTGACGCCTGGAGCGCCTTCGAGGAAGCGGGGGTGTTCGATGAAGACACCGGCCTGCGCCTTCGGCGCGAGATCCTCGAAGTCGGCGGCAGCCGCCCGGCGCTGGAGAGTTTCCGCGCCTTCCGCGGGCGCGAGCCTTCCATCGACGCACTGCTGCGTCACCAGGGCCTGGCGGACTGAACGCCCCGCCGGCCCCTGCAAACGGGGTCAGGGCGGCGGCGTGGGCACATCCTGAGCCGGCCGGGTCGGATACTTCCTGACCGCCCAGGAACCGGCAGCCGAAAGGGCGCCGCACGCCCAGAACAGCACTGTCGTGCCGATGGCCGCACCGGCCAGGCCGAAGGTCAGCGGCATCAGCGTGCTGGCGAGGTTCAGCGTCACCGAACGCAGGGCCAAGGCCTGCCCGTGGCGGTCGGGAGGGACGATATGGTGCAGCGTGGCCATGACCATGGGCTGCGAGCAACCCAACGCCAAGCCGAGCAGGACCGAACCGGTGGCCATCAGCCAGGCATTCGGCGCGAAGGGGTAGGCCGCCATGATGACGCCGCTGATCCACATCGTCGCCCGCAACACCTGGGTTTCCTCGATCCTGTGGGCCAGCAGCGGGATGATCAGCCGGATGGCGCTCACCGCCAACGTGAACACACCCAGGATCAAGCCGATCGTCGAAGCGTTGAAACCGCGCTCATGGCCGAGGATGGGCACGGCAAAGGAGTGCGCGTCCCAGCAGGTGGCGAGCAGCCAGTTGGCCAGCAGCAGGCGCTTGAAACCCGGCTGCGCGAGCAGCCCGAGCGCGCTGCCGCCTGCCGCCGGGCTCTGGTGACCGACGCCGATGCCCCGCGGCACGCGCAGCATGCCCCAGAGCGTCAAGCCGGTGGTCGCGCCGAGCAGCACGTAGGCCGCGAGAAATCCCCCCAGGTCGATCATCACACCGGCAGACACCGGCCCGATCACGTTGGCAAAAGCGGGCGCCACGCTGAGCCAGCTGAACACCCGCAAGCGCTCGGTGCTGTCACGCGCCAGGAGGCCCGCCGTGCGCATGATCGCCATGACCCCGGTGTTCGCGCCGACGCCGGTGGCCATCGCCGACAGACACAACAGGCCGAAATGCAGCGCGCCTTCGGTGAATGTCGAAGCGATGGCCAGCACGGCGCCGCTGGCGCTCGAGAGCAGCGCCAGCAGCACGGGCCGGTGGTAGCCGTACCGATCGACCAGGCGGCCGGCGGGAATGGCAGTCAGCACCGGGGCGGCGGCAAACAGCGCGAGCATGAAGCCGACGGCGCCCGCCCCGTAACCCTCACGCAGCAGTTGCAAGGGTGCAGCCATGCGCAGGCCGGCCATGACGGCATGCAGTCCGAGCTGGCCGATGCAGAAGGCCAGCAGCAAACCCAGACTGAAAACGGCCGGAGGCCGCGCGCCCGCCACGGGTTCAGGCTCGCCTGTCACGGCCCGCCCCACCAGACGTGCCGATAGCCGCTGGCGCGTCGGATTCGATCGTCCCGATGCCGTCGCCGCCGGCGTCGCTGTCGGCAGGCAACAAGGCCTGGGCCTGCTCCGTGGGCAGTGACTCCACGGTCTTCAAGCGCCGCGCCATCGCGCGCGTGCGCACCTCGGCGGCATCGATGGTCTGGCTCGCCTCGTCGAGCTTCTTCTTCGTCTTCGCGAGCACGTCGCCAAACTTTGCGAACTCGGTCTTCACCGCGCCCAGCACCTGCCAGACCTCGGCGCTGCGCTGCTCGATGGCCAGGGTGCGGAAACCCATCTGCAGGCTCGACAGCATGGCCAGCAAGGTCGTGGGGCCGGCAAGCGAGACCCGGTGGTCACGTTGCAGGGCCTCCATCAGGCCCGGGCGGCGCAGCGCCTCGGCGTACAGGTTTTCAGTGGGCAGGAACAGGATGGCAAAGTCGGTCGTGTGCGGTGCCGCAAGGTATTTTGCCCGGATCGTTGCCGCCTCCTGACGGAAGCGGGCCTCCAGCGCGCGCGCCGCGGCTTCGGCCGAGGTCGCGTCTGCACGGTCCTGCGCCTCGAGCAGGCGCTCGTAGTCCTCGCGCGGGAACTTCGCGTCGATCGGCAGCCACACCGGCACGCTGCCCTCGCCGCGGCCGGGCAGGCGCACGGCGAACTCCACGCGCGCCCCGCTTCCCGGAACGGTCTCGACATTGGAGGCGTACTGGGCCGGCGCGAAGACCTGCTCCAACAGGGCGGCGAGCTGCACCTCGCCGTACAGGCCGCGAGTCTTGACGTTGCTGAGCACACGGCTGAGGGAGCCGACGTCACGCGCCAGCCCCTGCATCTCGCCCAGCCCCTGGTGCACCTGCTCCAGGCGCTCGGCCACCTGGCGAAAGCTCTCGCCCAGGCGCTGCTCGAGCGTGGCATGCAGCTTCTCGTCGACGGTGGCACGCATCTGCTCGAGCTTGTGGTCGTTGCCATCCTGCAAGGTCTTCAGCCGCGCCTCGACGGCGGCGCGCATCTCGGCCAGACGCTGATCGGTGCTCTGCGCCACGTGCTGCAGCAGTTCGTTCTGGGTGCGCGCGGCTTCACCACCCTGGGTCAGCAGCAGTTGTTGCAGGCGCGCGAGGTCGCCGCGCGTGGCCTGGGCCTGCCGGCCCAGTTCGTCGCGCAACTCGCGCTCCAGGCGCTCGAGCCGGGGGTCGAGGTGCTCGTCCGCCGAGGCCGAATGGGCGCCGCGGCCGCGCAGCAGCAGCACCGCCAGGTTCAGCAGCGCCAGCACGGCCAGCGCCGCCAGTGCGAGCCAGGTCGCGTCGACGCTGCCGGTCATCGGCCAGGCATCAGCGCCGCAGCACCTGCGGGTTCACCGGCGTGGGCGGCACGCCACCCGTGAGCGCAGCGATCAGGTTGTCGGCGGCCAGCTCTGCCATGCGCCGGCGTGTGGCCACGGTGGCGCTGGCGATGTGCGGCGTCAGCACCACGTTGGGCACCTCCAGCAAGCCGGGGTGGACGGCCGGCTCGCCCTCGAAGACGTCCAGCGCCGCCGCGGCGATGCGCCGCTCGCGCAGCGCCTGCCCCAGCGCCACATCGTCGACGATGCCGCCACGCGCGACGTTGGTCAGCGTCGCCGTCGACTTCATCAGCGCAAGCTCGGCCGCGCCGATGGCGTGGTGGCTCTGCGCCGTGTACGGCAGCACCAGCACCAGATGGTCAGACTCGCGCAGCAGCGTGGCCTTGTCGACGTAGTGCGCGCCCAGCGGCGCCTCCTGCTCGGGGGCGAGCCTACTGCGGTTGTGATAGATCACCCGCATGCCGAAGCCCAGTGCGCCGCGGCGGGCGATCGCCTGGCCGATGCGCCCCATGCCGAGGATGCCCAGCGTGGCGCCGTGAACGTCGCTGCCGGTGAACATGTCGTAGCGCCAGCGCGTCCACTCGCCGCGACGCAGGAAATGCTCGCTCTCGGCCATGCGCCGCGCTGCGGCCATCATCAGCGCAAAGCCGAAGTCGGCCGTGGTCTCGGTCAGCACATCGGGCGTGTTGGTCGCCAGCACGCCGCGCGTGTTGAAGGCATCGATGTCGAGGTTGTTGTAGCCCACGGCCATGTTGGCCACCACGCGCAGTTGCGGGTTCGCGTCGAGCACCTGCGCGTCGACCCGCTCGCTGCCGGTGGTGAAGGCGCCGGCCTTGCCGCGCAGGCGCTCGGTCAGTTGCGCCTTGGTGAACAGCACATCACCGGGGTTGTCCTCGACTTCGAAGTGGGCGCGCAGGCGTTCGACGGTCTCGGGGAAGACGGCGCGGGCGACGAGCACGCGCGGGCGTTCGGCATCCATGGGGCGGGCCAATCGGGGGGTCAGACGAACCAGATGAAGGTCATGATGACGAACAGCGGCACGAGGATGCACCCGCTCCAGGCCATGTAGCCGAAGAAGCTGGGCATGCGCACGCCGCGGTCCTCGGCGATGGCCTTGACCATGAAGTTGGGTGCATTGCCGATGTAGGTGTTCGCGCCCATGAAGACCGAGCCGGCGGAGATGGCCGCCAGCGTGGCGGCCCCGGTGGTCATGAGCACCTGCGGGTCACCGCTGGCGAGGTTGAAGAACACGAGGTAGGTGGGCGCGTTGTCCAGGAAGGAACTCAGCGAGCCGCTGAACCAGAAATAGGCCCAGGGAAGCGCCTGCCCGTCGGGCCCGGTGACGGCACGCGCCACCGCGGCGAAGGGCCCCTGCTCGCCGGCCTTGAGCATGGCCAGGACGGGAATCATCGTCAGGAAAATGCCGATGAAGAGCTTGGCCACCTCCTGCATCGGTGCCCAGGAGAACTGGTTCTTCTCGCGCACGCCCTTGGGCGTGATCGCAAGAGAGACCAGCGCCACGACGACGAGCAGCCCGTCGCGCACGATCTGCTGCAGTTCGACCTCGGTCCCCCAGACATCGAAGGAGACACCGGGCTTCCAGGTGCCGCTCATCAGCACCAGGCCCACCACCGCCAGCAGGGGCAGGAAGTTGATGGCGCCCTCGAGCCCCAGGCCCTTGGTGTCGGGGGTCGGGTCTGCCGGCAGGATGCCTTCGCGGCGGTAGAACCAGCTGTCGATGACGTAGAAGATGGCCAGCAGCGCGCCCACCAGGAACAGGGTCTCGGGGAAGATGTGCTTGGCGGTCCAGAAAAAGTCAACACCCTTCAGGAAGCCCAGGAACAGCGGCGGGTCGCCCAGCGGCGTCAGCGAGCCGCCGGCATTGCTGACGGTGAAGATGAAGAAGACGACCACGTGCGCGACGTGCTTGCGGTTGTCGTTGGCGCGGATCAGCGGGCGGATCATCAGCATCGACGCGCCGGTCGTGCCCATCAGGCTCGCGAGCACCGTGCCCACGGCCATGATCGCCGTGTTGACCGCCGGGCTGCCGTGCAGGTTGCCGCGCACGTAGATGCCGCCGGCCGCCGTGAACAGCGCCACGAGCAGGATGATGAAAGGGATGTACTCGGCCAGCAGCGCGTGCACGAAGGCCTGACCCGCCATGCCCGGCCCGAAGACGAACGCGAAGGGCACGAGGAAGGCCAGCGCCCATCCGGCAGCGATCTTTCCGAAATGGTGGTGCCAGATGTGCGGCGCCGCCAGCGGCATGACCGCGATCGACAGCAGCACTCCGGCGAAGGGGATGCCCCACCAGGCGGAGAACTTGCTGCCGTCGAGCTCTGCGGCGCACGCGGCCAGCGGCAGCAGCAGGAGCGCGAAGGTGGCCGCGGCGCGACCGAGGAACTTGTGCATGCTCACTCCAGGAAACGCGCGAACCCCGCGACAGGCTCGCGCTCGGTGACCAGGGTATTCTCGACCGCGTGCGGGTCGGCGTGGCCGAGCGACATGCCGCACACCACCATCTGCCCGGGTGACAGCGCCAATTCGTCGGCAATGATGCGGTGGAACTGCGTGAACGCAGCCTGGGGGCAGGTGTCGAGACCACGCGCTCGCGCGGCCAGCATCACGCTTTGCAGGAACATGCCGTAATCCAGCCAGCTGCCCTGCTGCATCAGGCGGTCGATGGTGAAGATCAGGCCCACCGGCGCGTCGAAGAAGATGTAGTTGCGCCCGTGCTGGTGGTGCATGCGCTCCTTGTCGGCCTTGCCGATGCCCAGCAGGCCATACAAGTCCCATCCGACCTTGCGCCGGCGGTCGATGTAAGGGCTGCGCCACTCGTTGGGGTAGTAGGCGTACTCCTCGGTGTGGCGGGCGCGCTCGACCGGATCGTCGTACGCAGCGAGGATGCGCGCGCTCAGCCGCTCCTTCGCCGCCCCCGTCAGGACGCAGACCTGCCAGGGTTGAGTGTTCGTACCCGAGGGCGCGTGCGAGGCCACACGCAGGATCTCCTCGACCGTGTCGCGGGGTACCGGCGTGGGCAGGAAGGCGCGGGTCGAACGTCGCGTGACGATGGCCGCATCGATGGCGTCCAAGCCTTCAGGGGGGACGGCCAAGCGCCGTGGGGAGAGGTTCATGGTCATCACGAGAGCATACGCAAACTGTCTGACAGCCCGGCAGCTGTGGCTTCTCGCCGCGCGTCCCGCCAGCCGGCCCAGGCCTGAAGGGCGAGGCCGAGGGTTCGCGCCTGGAGATCCACGGTGACACCGATGTCACGCCCGTACCCCCCCGCCATGGACAGGGCGGCCGGGACGCCACGCTCACCCAGCCAGGCCAGCACGCGGCGGTCACGCTCGGCCAGACCGGCCGCGGTGAGTTTCAGGCGCCCGAGCCGGTCGTCCTCGTGCGGATCCGCGCCGGCCACATAGAAGGCCAGGCCCGGCGGCGCTGCGGCCGTGCGCCGGGACACCTCGGCCAGCGCCGCATCCAGCGCCTCGAGGTAGGGCTCGTCGGCGCAGCCGTCGGGCAGTTCCACGTCCAGATCGCTTTGCTCCTTGCGGAAGGGGAAGTTGCGCGCCCCGTGCAGGGACAGCGTGAAGACGGTTTCGTCGTCGCGGAAGATCGAAGCGGTGCCGTTGCCCTGGTGCACGTCCAGGTCGATGACGAGCACGCGCAGCAGGCGCCGGTGGTGACGGTGCCACTCGGCCTGCATCAAGCGCGCCGCGACGGCGACATCGTTGAAGACACAGTAGCCCGAGCCCTTGTGCGCGAAGGCGTGATGGGTGCCGCCTGCCAGGTTGGCGGCCACCCCCTCGCCGTCGATGAGGGCGCTGCGCGCCGCCGCGATCGAGGCCCCGACGGAACGGCGCGAGCGCTGGACCATGCGCTGCGACCAGGGAAACCCAATCTCACGCTGCTGCTGCGGGCTGGTGGTGCCTTCGACGACAGCGCTGATCCAGCCCGGGTCGTGCGCGAGCGCCAGCTCTCCGTCGCTGGCCGGCGGCGCCTCGCGCACGCGCACGCCCGACAAGGACGACTCCACGCGCTCGCGCAACAGCCGGTACTTCGTCATCGGGAAGGTATGGCCAGGCGGCAGCGGCAGTTCGAAATGGTCGCAGTGGTAGACCAGCATGAGATTCGTGCGAGGACCTCATTCTAGGAACGCTCTTGGCGGCGCACGCATCCGGCTCGCGGCCACCAGCAGGGCCAGGCCGGGAGAGCCGCCATGCCAGACGGGCCAGGCGCTCCAGTGAGGACCCTTTATACTCGCCGGCTATGCTGCAGTGCAGCAAATTACGTTTGAACCTACGCTTGGAGAACCGCATGAACTCGCTCACCACCGAACAGATGCTGGCTGCGCACAAGGCCAATGTCGAGACCCTCCTCGGCCTGACCCAGAAGGCCTTCGAGGGGCTGGAAAAGTTGGTCGAACTGAACATGCAGCTCGCCAAGGCGGCCATGGTCGACGCGGCCAGCAGCACGCATGCGGTGATGTCGGTGAAGGACGCCCAGGAACTGCTCGCGCTGCAGCAGAAGATGCTGCAGCCCACGGCCGAAAAGGCCACCGCCTACGGCCGCCAGGCCTACGAGATCGCCAGCGCGGCCGGCGCCGAGGTCGCCAAGGTGGCCGAAGCGCAGATGGCCGATCTGCAGAAGGCCATGGTCTCCATGATGGAAAGCGCAGTCCAGAACGCGCCGGCCGGCAGCCAGAGCGCCGTCGCACTCGTGAAGTCGGCGATGACCGCGGCGCAGAACGCCTTCGAAGGCGTTCAGAAGGCCAGCAACCATGCCGCGTCGGTCTCACAGACCCACATGCAGGCCATGGCCCAGACGGCTTCGCGGGCGGCGCAGCCGCCGTCCGGACGCAGTCCCGGGCGCGGCGCCTGAACGTCTGGCGGGGTCGCGCACTTGTTCGAACCGCGCGGCACACAAAAAGAATGGAACTTTCGTCCGGCGCTCTGTTCTGAAGAGGCACCCGGCGCGTCGTCAAGGCGGCGCCGGGGCTCCTCTGGAAGGGAGTTCTCGGACCTCGTTGTGCCTGCTTCGAAAGTCCTTCGGCCCGGCTCCATGCCGGGCCATTTTTTTTCTGATCGGCTCAGCGTCTCCTGGGAGACATGCCCTCAGCGCGTCAAGGCAGCGATCCGCCCGCGCAACTCCGGCAGGGCGGCCTGCATCGCCTGCCGGCCGGCGTCGATGGCGCGCGTGCGGGCTGCGAAATTGGCGCTGCCGATCCCCGTCAGCCGGGGGCGCAGAACCACGTCGGCGCCCGCCAGTTCGAAGTGGTTGATGCTCTTGCCCATGATCGAGAAGGTCTGCAGGAGCATCCTGAACGGATCGCCCGTAGGAGCGCCGTCGGGCGGCGAAGAGATGTCGACCGCCAGCACCAGATCCGCCCCCATCTCGCGCGCGAAGCGCACGGGCACCGGCGACACGAGACCTCCGTCCACGTACTCACGCTCCCCGATCTTCACCGGCTGGAATACCGCCGGCACGGCGCTCGAGGCACGCACCGCCGCGCCCGTGTCGCCGCGGCGGAACAACACCGCAGCGCCGGAATCCAGGTCGGTGGCGACCACGCCCAGCGGCAAGCGCATCTGCTCGATCGGACGCTGCCCGGTCTGCTCGCGCACGTAGCGGGCCAAGGCTTCGCCGCGGATCAACCCGCGGCCGGGGAACGACCAATCGGTGATCGCTCCCTCGTCCATGGACTGCGCCAGCGCGGCGAGTTCCGAGCCGTTTCGGCCCGCCGCGTACAAGGCGGCGACCAGGCTGCCGGCCGAGGTGCCGACGACCAGGTCCGGGCGGATGCCGGCCTCTTCGAGCACCTGGATCACGCCGATGTGCGCGAAGCCTCGTGCGGCGCCACCCCCCAGCGCAAGACCGAACTTGGGTGCCTTCGGTGGCGACGGGGGCGGCACCGGGGCGGACGGGCTGGCTGGCGCAGAGGACTGTTGCGGCGGCGTCTGGCAGCCGGCCAGCGCCGCCGCAGCCAAGGCTGCCAGCGCCGCCAGGGCGCGCCTCCGGGAATCGGGCTTGTCGGGTGCAGAGGCAATCGGCATGGCACATCCATTCTCGCCCCCTTGGCGCCGCACGACATTTGGCGCCCCCTGCGCGCCTGCCTAGAATCCAGCCTGTCACCGACACGCGTCCAGGCGACGCGACACCACCTCCTCCAGCAAGAACCACCGCCATGACCCACGTCGTCACCGAATCCTGCATCCGCTGCAAGTACACCGACTGCGTGGATGTCTGCCCCGTGGACTGCTTCCGGGAGGGGCCGAACTTCCTGACGATCGACCCCGACGAGTGCATCGACTGTGCGGTGTGCATCCCGGAGTGCCCGGTCAATGCCATCCTCCCCGAGGAAGACGTGCCCGGCAACCAGCAGCATTTCATCAAGCTCAACGCCGAACTCTCGCGCAAGTGGCCGAGCATCACGCGCAGCAAGGCCCCGCTGCCCGACGCCGACGAGTGGAAGGACAAGCCGGGCAAGCTCTCGGAGCTGGTGCGCTGAACGCCCCCGTCGAAGCGCCCGCGGCTGCGGGCGCAGCCGTCGACGCCGTCGTCATCGGCGCCGGCCCGGTGGGGCTGTTCCAGGTCTTCGAGCTCGGGCTGCTCGACATCCGCGCGCATGTCATCGACGCGCTCGAGCAGCCCGGCGGGCAGTGCATCGAGCTCTACCCCGACAAGCCCATCTACGACATCCCGGGCCTGCCGCGCTGCACCGGACGCGAGCTCGTCGAGCGCCTGATGCAGCAGGCGCGGCCGTTCGAGCCGGTTTTCCACCTCGGCCAGCAGGTCGCGGCATTGCGGCGCCAGGCAGACGGCCGTTTTCTGGTGCAGACCTCGCGCGGCCAGCGTCTGATGGCGCGCGCCGTGGTCATTGCCGCTGGCGTGGGCGCCTTCCAGCCGCGCACGCTGAAGCTCGAGGGCCTGGAGCGCTTCGAAGGCACGCAGGTGCTGTACCGCGCGAGCGACCCGACGCAGTGGGCCGGTCGACACCTGCTCGTCGTCGGTGGCGAGGATGCGGCGCTGGAGGCCGCGCTGGCCGCCGCGCAGGACGGCCCACACCGCGCCGCCAGCGTGACGCTCGTCCACCGGCGTGATGTCTTCAATGCGGCCCCGCCGACCCTGACCCGCGTGCAGGCGCTGCGCGCCGAGGGACGCATCGCCTTCATCGCCGGGCAGATCACCGGCGTGGTCGAAGCCGGCGGGCGCCTGAATGCCGTGCAGGTGGGCTGCAGCGACGGGACCGACCGCACCGTGGCGCTGGACCGGCTGCTGGTCTGCCTGGGTCTGAGCCCCAAGCTCGGACCGATCGCCGACTGGGGGCTGGCGATGCAGCGCAAGCAACTCGTCGTCGACACCGAGGCCTTCGAGACCAGCGAGCCGGGCATCTTTGCCGTGGGCGACATCAACACCTACCCCGGCAAGAAGAAACTCATCGTCTGCGGCTTCCACGAAGCCACGCTCGCGGCGTTCGGTGTGAGCGCCCGTCTGTTCCCCGACCACCAAGCGCCGCTGCAGTACACGACCTCCAGCCCCCGGCTGCACCGTCTGCTGGGCGTGGACATGCCCGCCGCGGGTTGAGGCGACAGGCCGCGCGCACGTCAACGCCATTGCGCGCGCCGGCCCCTGGCACGGGGCTGGCTTATCATGCGCATGTCAACCCAGTCGCCAGGGGAGCCCATCGTGGGCTGAGAGTGCAGCCGATCCCGGCCGCAGACCCTGGAACCTGATCCGGATCATGCCGGCGGAGGAAGTGCGACATGTACATGGCCAGTCTGGCTGCGCTCGCCGCAGCGCTTATCTTTTTCACCTGGATCGGCCTGCGCGCCCGCGCGGCTGACGGTGACCTTGACGACTACCTGACTGCGCGCAACAGCCAGGGGGCCTCGGCGCTCGGGCTGTCCTTCCTGGCTTCGGGCCTGGGCGCGTGGATCCTGTTCGCGCCTCCCGAGGTCGGTGCCTTCGTCGGGCCGGTGGCGGTGGCGGGCTATGCCGTCGGTGCCGCCCTGCCCTTCCTGGTCTTCGCCTGGTGCGGAGGCGCGATCCGGCGCCGCCTGCCCCAGGGCCGCAGCATCGGTGAGTTCGCGCAGGCGCGCTTCGGCACCGGCGTGCGGCGCTGGGTCTCGGCACTGTCGGTGCTGTACATGCTGTGCTTCCTGGTGGCCGAGCTCACGGCCATCGGTGCGATCGCGGCCATGCTGGCCGGCCTGCCACCCGCGCTGCCCATCGTCGGTGTGGCCGTGGCCACGCTCATCTACACCACCTGGGGCGGCCTGCGGGCCAGCATCGTCACCGACCGTTGGCAGGCCTGGCTGCTGCTGGCGCTGCTGGTGCTGGTGGGCGGCGCGGTGCTCCAGACAGCGCCGCAGGTGCCGGCCGACCGCTCCTGGCCCTCGGCTCCACCAGCCACGGCGCTGTCGGTGGCGCTGACACTGGTGATCGCGGTGACGGCGGCCAACCTCTTCCATCAGGGCTACTGGCAGCGCATCTGGGCGGCACGCGACATGAAAGCCCTGAACACCGGCGCGCTGCTGGGCGCACTGACAACGGTGGCCGCCGTCGGGCTGGTGGGCGCGCTGGGCATGCTGGCCGCCGCCACAGGCACCGATCTGGGCCAGCCGCCTGCGCCCTTCTTCGCGCTGTTGAAGGGCGCCGCGCCTTGGCTCGTGATCGCGACGCTGGTGCTGGCCGTGGCGCTGGTGGCCTCGTCGGTGGACACGCTGCAGAACGGCATCGCCTCGCTGCTGGTGGGTGCCGGCGCGAGCGCGTCGCTGCGCAGCGCGCGCTGGATCACCGTGCTGCTGATGGTGCCGGTGATCGCCGTGGCGCTGCAGGGGCTGTCGGTGCTGCGCCTGTTCCTGATCGCCGACCTGCTGTGCGCCACCGCGGTGGTGCCGGTGCTGCTGGGGCTGTGGGGCCGGGCCAGCCCGGCCTCGGCGATCGCCGGCTCGGTGGCCGGGCTCGTGGGTGCCGTGCTGCCCGGCTGGCTTGCGCAGGGCAGCCTGGAGGCCGGGCTGCTGGCAGCCAGCTTCCCCGGCAGCGTGCCCACGCTCGCACCCTTCCTGGGCGCACTGCTGTGCTCCACCGCCGTGAGCGTGGCCGTGGCGCTGCGCTGGCCGCGTCAGGGCGAGGCTGCGCCGCCCCAGGCTGCATGAGCAGCGCAGGATCAGGTGGCCGGCAGGTCCAGCAGTTGCGTCGAGCGCGGCGCGTGTCCGTGGTTCAGCGGGCCGTGACCGCCACCCGTGACCACGGACGCACCGGCCGCGATCGCCCCGAGGATGTAGGCCCGGGCGTGGCGCACGGCCTCGTCGAGTTCCTGCCCAAGCGCCAGCTGCGTCGCGATGGCCGACGACAGCGTGCAGCCGGTGCCATGCACATTGCGGCTGGCGATGCGCGGGGAGGCCAGGCGCAGCGTCGGCATGCCCGGGCGCGCCAGCAAGTCGGCCACCTCGACGCCGGGCAGGTGTCCGCCCTTGAGCAGAGCTGCGCGCGCGCCGAGCGCGAGCAGGTCCTGCGCCGCGCGCTCCAGCCCCTCGGCGCGGTCCAGCGGCCGGCCCAGCAGCAGCGCCGCCTCGTCCAGGTTGGGGGTGACGACGGTGGCGCGCGGGAACAGTTCGCGCACCAGCACGGCCACGGTCTCCTCAGCGATCAGACGGTCGCCGCTGGTGGCCACCATGACGGGGTCGAGCACGACACGGTCGATGCGGTAATGGTCGATCGCCCAGGCGACCACGTCGACGATGGCCGGCTCGTGCAGCATGCCGATCTTGATCGCGTCGGCGCCAATGTCGTCGAGCACCGAGCAGATCTGCCGGCGCAGGAACTCCGCCGGCACGGCGTGGATGCCCTGCACGCCCAGGGTGTTCTGCGCCGTCAGCGCCGTGATCGCGCTCATGCCGTAGCAGCCCAGCGCCGCAAAGGTCTTCAGGTCGGCCTGGATGCCGGCGCCGCCGCCGCTGTCCGAGCCGGCGATGGTCAGCACGCGGGCGTAGCGGCGCCGGGCTGGGGCCGCCGGGCTCTGGATGTCGTTGCTCATGCCAGGAATTATCGGCAGGCTTGGCGGGGCATGGCTGGCCGGGCGGCCAGCGCCAGTGCTTGCACCCGCGCTGCCACGCCCGCCGATGCCAACCCGCGCCCGGGCCGCCCATGGGAGCGGCAGGCATGACGCGACCCGACAGCGTCGTCCTCGGCGCCGGATTGATGGGCCGCCTGCTGGCGCTCGAGCTCGCGCGCCGCGGGCACCACGTCGAGGTCCACGACGCAGGCGCCCCCACGGCCGAAGGTGCGGCGGCGCGCGCCGCGGCGGCCATGCTGGCGCCGCTGGCTGAATCGGCCATCACCGAACTGCGCGTCGTGCGCATGGGCGTGCACGCGCTTGCGCGCTGGCCGCAGCTGCTGCGCGCGCTGCCCGAGCCCGTGTTCTTCCAGCAGCAGGGCACGGTGATCCTGTGGCACCGGCAGGACACCGCCGAGGCGCGGCGCTTCGCCGGCCTGATCGCGCGCACGGCCGCTGCCCTGCCGGCGCTGGCGCCACCCCAGGAGATCGACGGCGCCGCGCTCGCGGCGCTCGAGCCCGTACTGGCCGGGCGCTTCGCCCGCGCACTGCACCTGCCCGGCGAAGGCCAGCTCGACAACCGCGGCCTGCTGGAGGCACTGCGCCTGGCGCTGCAAGCCGAGCCGCGCGTGCGCCTGCATTGGCACAGCGCGCGCGCGCCGCAGGACTTCGCGCCGGGCAGCGGTGCAGGCGCAGCCGCCCCCGGCTGGCTCTTCGACTGCCGCGGCCTCGGTGCCCGCGCGCAGTGGGGCGCGCTGCGCGGCGTGCGCGGCGAAGTCATTCGCCTGCACGCGCCCGAGGTCGGGCTGCAGCGGCCCACGCGCCTGATCCACCCGCGCTACCCGATCTACATCGCACCCAAGCCAGGCGGCCTGTACGTGATCGGCGCCACCGAGATCGAGACCGAGGACCTCTCCCCCGCCAGCGTGCGCTCCACGCTCGAGTTGCTCAGTGCCGCCTACACCGTGCACCCGGCCTTTGCCGAGGGCCGCATCGTCGAGATCTCGACCCAGGCCCGCCCGACCCTGCCGGACAACCTGCCTGCCGTCGAGCTCACCGGCACGCGGTCGCTGCGCGTCAACGGCCTGTACCGCCACGGCTACCTGATCGCGCCGGCCGTGCTGGATGCCGTGCTGGAGTGGGTAGAAGCCGGCACGACGGCACTGGCGCAGACCCTCGGGCTGCGCTTCCAACCCTGCTGAGGCACTCCCGAGACCATCCCATACCCGCGCGTGGAAAATCTCGACCCCATGCCTGACGCCCCTGCCACCATCACCGTGTTGATCAACCAGCAGCCGCGCCAGCTGCCCGCAGGCGCGACGCTGGCCGACGCCGTGGCGCAGGCCGGTGTGCGGCCTCCATTTGCCGCCGCCGTCAATCTCGAGTTCGTGCCACGCGGCCAGTACGCCGCACGCCTGCTGCAAGAGCACGACCGCATCGAGCTGATCGCCCCCATCACCGGAGGATGACGCGATGAACTTCCCCGACCCCCTGTCCGGCACGGCCGTCCTGTCTGCGTCTGCCAGCGCCGATACCGCCCACGCGGGCTCGCCCAGCGGGGACGCCCTTGCAGCTGACAGCGCTGCGCCGCCAGACCGCGCTGACCCGGCGCAGGACGACGCACTCGTGCTCTACGGGCAGCGCTTCGCGAGCCGCCTGCTGCTGGGCACCTCGCGCTACCCTTCGCCCGCGGTCTTGCAGGCGGCGGCGCAGCGCGCCCGGCCGGCCATGCTGACCGCCTCGCTGCGGCGCCAGACCGGTGCCGCGGCCGCCGAGGCCTCGCAGGGTTTCTGGCAACTGCTTGCGTCGCTGCAGGTGCCTGTCCTGCCCAACACCGCAGGCTGCCACAGCATCCAGGAAGTGATCACCACCGCCGAGATGGCGCGGGAGGTCTTCGCCACCGACTGGATCAAGCTCGAGCTCATCGGCGACGACTACACGCTGCAGCCCGACACGCTGAACCTGCCCGAAGCCGCAGACCGACTGCTGCGCGCGGGCTTCAAGGTGCTGCCCTACTGCACCGAGGACCTGGTGCTGTGCCAGCGCCTGGTGGACGTGGGCTGTCAGGCCGTCATGCCCTGGGCGGCTCCCATCGGCACCGGGCAGGGCCCCGTCAACCCCTACGCGATGCGCATGCTGCGCGAGCGCCTGGACGTGCCGATGATCGTCGACGCCGGCCTCGGCCTGCCCTCGCATGCCTGCCAGGTGCTGGAATGGGGCTACGACGCCGTGCTGCTGAACACCGCAGTGGCACTGGCGCAGGACCCGGTGGCCATGGCCGGTGCCTTCGCCGACGCCGTGGCCGCCGGCCGTGCGGCGCGCCGCGCCGGCGCGATGCAGGCGCAGACGGCCGCGCAGGCCAGCACGCCGGTGCTCGGCACGCCGTTCTGGCACCAGTCGTGAGCGACCGCGCTCCGCCGAAGCATCCACCGGACCACCTGCAATCCCCCATGCCCGAGACCCTCCCCGACGACCTGAGCCAGGCCATCCGAGCCGCCCACAGCCGCTTGCAGATCGGCCTGCCACAGCCCATCGCAGCCTGTCTCACCCCCGAGGACGAGACCCTGCCCGCCGTCGCCCGCGCCGCCATCGCAGCGGCGCGCAGCCTGGGATTCGTCGAGCACGACGCCGGCGTCGTCGCCCGGGCCTGGCAGGCACGTTTCGAGCGCACCGGCCGCACCGACCCCGAGGTCTGGCCCGACGAGCCCGCCGACTTCGGCCTCGCCCCCTGGCCCCGTGCCGAAGCCTTCGCGCCCTGCCCCAAGGCCCTGGGCCTGTACGCGGTGCTGCCCGACGCCGACAGCGTCGCGCGCTTGGCGCAGGCCGGTGTGCCGACGCTGCAACTGCGCTTCAAGTCCGACGACGAGGCCGAGGTGCGTGCGCAGGTGCGCGCTGCGGTGCGCGCTGTACAGGGCACGCCGGCGCTGCTGTTCGTCAACGACCACTGGCGCGAGGCCATAGACGCCGGCGCCTACGGCGTCCACCTTGGCCAGGAAGACCTGGACAGCGCCGACCTCGGCGCCATCCGCGACGCCGGGCTGCGCCTGGGCCTGAGCACGCACGGCTACGCCGAGATGCTGCGCGCCGACCGCCTGAGCCCCAGCTACATCGCCATGGGTGCGGTCTATGCGACCACGTTGAAGGACATGCCCACGGCGCCGCAGGGCCCGGCGCGCCTGAACGTGTACGCCCGTTTGCTGCGCGACCACGCGCTGGTGGCCATCGGCGGCATCGACGAAGCCCGCTTTGCCGAAGTGCTGCCCTCGGGCGTGGGCTCGATCGCCGTCGTGCGCGCCATCGTCGCCGCACCCGACCCGGCCCTCGCCGCACGGGGCCTGATGCAGGTGCTCGAGCGCGGGCGCAGAGGCTGAAGCACGCCCTGGGCGAGACACTTTCTGCAGTGCGCGGAACGACACGCATAAAGGCCATATAATGCGAGGCTCTGTTCCTCGATAGCTCAGTCGGTAGAGCGCCGGACTGTTAATCCGTAGGTCCCTGGTTCGAGCCCAGGTCGGGGAGCCAAAGAAAACCGAAGAAGATCAAAGGCTTGCACGTGAGTGCAGGCCTTTTTTCTTGGCAAAACCAGACGATTACGGGTCTTTGCCACAAATCTGCCACAGCTGAAGACTGGTGACTTCGCTCCAACCCGGAGAACGGTCACTTTGGCAAGCATCACAAAACGCGGTCGCTACTGGCGGGCGCAAGTCGTCAGGCGGGGCTACCCGCCGCAGTACCGCACCTTCGACAGCCGGTCAGAGGCCGAGGCCTGGGCACGCGTGCTGGAGTCGGAGATGGACCGCGGCATCTTCGTGTCACGGGTGGAGGCAGAGCGGACGACGCTCGCGGAAGCCCTGAAGCGGTACGAGCGCGAGATCTCAGCCGTCAAGGCGCATCCGGCGCAAGACAACCAGCGCATCCGCCACTGGCTCCGCCAGCCTCTGGCGCATCACTTCCTGGCCAACCTCCGTGGCGCTGACTTCGCGAGGTACAGAGACGACCGCCTGGCAGTGGGCCGGGCTGCGAACACGGTTCGGCTGGAACTGGCGCTCGTCAGCCACCTGTTCGAGATCGCTCGCAAGGAGTGGGGCATGGAGGGCCTGATGAACCCCTTGAAGAACATCAGGAAGCCGTCCGGTAGCAACGAGCGGGACCGCCGCCTGCTAGAGGGCGAGTACGACAAGCTCGCGGAAGCACTCTCCAAGTCGGACAACCCTTGGACGCGACCAGCGTTCGATCTGGCGATCGAGACCTCACTCCGGCAAGGCATGTTGCTGGCGCTTCGCTGGGAGTGGATCGACTTGTCGAGGCAAGTGATCTGGATCCCTGCTGAGTTCCGCCGTCACGGGAACAAGGGCGTGCCGCCTGCGCTACCCCTCTCGCTCAAGGCGGTGGCGGTCCTCCGAGCGCTGCCGCGGTCGACCGACGGCCGCGTTTTCCCGACCACGCAAAACGCCATCGTCTGCGTCTGGAAGAAGACTCTCAAGAGGCTTGGCATCAAAGGCCTGCGGTGGCACGACCTCCGTCATGAGGCTGCAAGCAGGCTGTTCGAGAAGGGGCTGAATCCGATCGAGGTGAGCTCCATCACCGGACACAAGACGCTGAGCATGCTCCGCCGCTACACGCACCTGCAACCCGAAACCCTGGCGAGGAAACTCGGATGAGCGAAGACAACACGCCCGATCCTCAACTGAACTACGAACCCGACGAGGTCACCGTCGTCCACGAGCACAGGATCCTCGTGCGCGGCCCCTACAACACCTGTTTCGTCCCACGAGCGAGGAGGTTGAACGGTCACTGGGACCGAACGAACGAGTTCTGGATCTTTCCCAGCGAGCGCGAGGCAGAGGTTCGAGAGCTTTGCGCAACCTGGTTTGGCACTGACGGCAGCGCCCCCCCGGACCTTGTTGATCTCCGCCTTGTGTTCCATCTGTCGTACGCGCAAGACGCGCCAGAGGCGACGATCTTCGGCCGCGTCATCGCCAACAACAGAGGGCGGGGAGCGACGATCCGGGTTGGCGAAGGCGTCGTCTTCATCGAGGGCGAGGCCTTCAGCGAAGCGGTCGGCATGTGGCGACGAATCGTAGTGCCCGCAGGCAGCCAAGTGCGAATGGCCGCAGTGCCGCGGGCTTTGGCAGAAGAACTAGCGCTGCCCGGGATCGAAGTGTTGGTGATTGAGCGATCGACTCCGGTCGAGTGCTCGAGCCCCGGCTGACTTTCAGGTTGCTGCGCCCCCTAGAATAGTTTCCAATTGGAGGCGTAGCCCGATGGCGTACAGGAACAAGACGTACATCGCCTTTGACGGCGACAACGACATGCACTACTACCGTCTCATGACGGCTTGGAAGGCCAATGACGGCTTTTCTCTGAATTTCCACAACGCGCACGACTTGAATTCCGCGCGAGACTCTAGTCAGGAGGAAAGCATTAAGCGGCAACTCCGGGAGCGCTTCGCGAACTCGAAGCTGCTCGTGGTGCTAATTGGAGCAAATACCAAGTACCTGACGAAGTTTGTGAAGTGGGAACTTGAGGTGGCGTTGCGACTAGGCTTGCCCATTATTGGTGTGAACTTGAATAAGTCACGCCAGATGGACGACCGTTGCCCACCGACCATCCGCGACGAACTCGTGGTTTACGTCTCGTTTAACCACAACATCATCGAGCACGCGATGGATAACTGGCCCGACGAGTTCTACGGGCTGAAACGTGCCGGCACCTCCGGGGATCGCTTCTACAATGACGACGTCTATCGACGACTCGGTTTGTGAAATATTTTTTCGACTCGATTCGGACTCGAGCTTATTGGCGCTACGCACTTTTCTCCGGCGAAGCCATTGGCAAGTTCTTCGCCGTACTGGGCATCTTGTACCTCTGCGTCGACTTGGCTGATGCGTTCAACGTCTACAAGAAGGACAGGCATAGCATATACGGCTTGATTTTCCTGGTGGTGCTCGCTCTAGGATATGTGCTGTCAACGCGCAGACCGCTTTCACGGATTAGGTACAAGATTCCACAAAAGGACTTTGCCATCGAAGTTCTGATCGGCGATCTCTTCAAGGTCTCTGGTGAAGTAATTATCAGTACCAATTCCACCTTCGATACAGACATGTCGTCGGGGCTGATAGCAGTGACGAGTCTTCAGGGTCAGCTAGCCACCAACTACTTCAACGGTCAAACTGCCGAGATTGATAGACAGATTGAGCAGTCACTATCGCGGGAGCAGTTTACGATCAACGAAAGGCGCCCGGGCAAACAGAAACAGTATTCGATCGGGACCGTCGCGCGTGTGAGCGCGCACAATAAGAATTTCTACCTTGTAGCGATGTCGCATATGGACGAGAGCGGTAACGCTTCTTCGGACCTCAAAATGATTGACGAAGCGCTCGAAAAACTTTGGGTGAACCTGGCATCCAAGGGCGAGGTAGGCGACATCGTTATGCCGCTGATCGGAACCGGCCGTGGCCGAGTCGCATACCCGAGAAAGAAGATGATTGAGCGCATCGCCCAGTCCTTCGCTGACGCTTGCAACCAGCGAGCCTTCTCGAACAAGCTTGTCATCGTTGTGCGCCCAGAGGACGCATCGGAGTTCTCGCTGAATCTGTTTCAGGTCCGGGACTACTTAGGCCACAGCCTCCACGCATAAATCCCCATCGCCGACAGGTTCAGGGGCTTTGGGCGCGCCAAGCTAGGCCCTCGCCGAGTGGTCTGGCTTTGCGAAGCTCTTCTTACCAGTGCTTAGAGAACGCGTCGACGCTCGTCGCCCTCACAAACTTCGCCGCGTCCGCACCATCGGCGATCGTCGCGAAGTGCTCCCGTCCACACGCGATCTTGGCCACCTCGGCGTCGCGAAGGGCATCGTCGAACAGCGTGCTCTTGGTCTCCACGACGAAGTACAGCCGGTCAGTGCCGTCCGCGTTCACAACCACGGCCCAGTCCGGGTTGTAGTTGCCCAAGGGTGTGGGCACCTTGAACCAAGCCGGCAACTTGGCGTAGAGCTTCACCGCGGTGTTCTTTTCCAGGTCCTCGGCGAAGCTGCGCTCAGTGTCCGACTGGTAGACCACCTTCTCGTGGACTGACTTCGTCACCTCCAGCATGTTGGTCAGGTAGCCGGTGAGCTCCGCCTGCTCGAACAGCTCCTGTGCGTAGATCTCGCTGCCGTCGGCCGTCTGGCCCAGGCGGCGGTACTTGATGCCGTCCACCAGCGCTTGGCGCTTGGTGCGGTTGATGCACTCGGCCGCCACATCGATGAACTGGGCGGGGTTGAGCTTGAAGTCGTCGAGCTTGCCACTCTCGGTGAGGATGCGAACGATGCTGCGCCGCGTCAGCTGCGTGCGGTCCTGCAGCTCGGTCAGCAGGTCAGGCAGCGGAATGTCGCCCTCGGTCATCGAGACAAAGTTCGACGTCGCCGTTTGCTTGGTGTCGACACCGCCCTGGCTGATCAGCACGGTCGCCGTGCGGAACCGCAGCCGTGCCCGTGTGACGGGTGCATCGGTCAGCACCTGGCGGATCGTGCTGGCGCAACGGCTGATGAGCAGCTCGTTGTCGAACTGAACGCGGTAGGTAGTGCGGTGCTTGATGCGGTCCCACAGGGCCTTGAAGTCGTCGCTGAGGTAGACGCCGCGGCGCAGCTTGACCGTGTCGCGCTTGTTCGCGTCCTTGATGTCGAGCTTGCCCGCCAGTTTGTGGAGCAAGGTCACGATGGACTTCCGCGCTGACGTGAACGCTTCCGGCAGCACCAGCGTGTCTTCCTTCAGCGCCTTGCGCAAGGGGTCCAGCACCTTCCCCCCGCGTCAGAATAGTTGTCGCCCCGATAGAACTTGGTCTTTGACTTCCAAGTTCATCCAAATGGTGGTGGGAGGCTGTGGAGCTTGTGGGCGAAGGTCGGCGCGGTGGGCAA
>JAIXWM010000093.1 GCA_027491255.1 Rubrivivax sp.
CTGCCATCCACCTCCGACGCACGGTTGACCTCCACCGTGATCGTGTCCACCTCCAGCCGCACGTCCGGCAGCCCCGCGCTGAACTGCGCCCCGCCCGCCGTCGCCTGCACCGTCGTCCACTCGCGGGCGACCGTGCCCGCGGGCTCCAGGCCATCCAGCCGCTCGGCGATCAGCGCCACGCCCAGCGACACGTCGCTCAGGCTGATGCCCACCGCGCCGTCGAGCAGTTCGCCCTGGTCGTCGTAGCCACCGTTGATGCCCGCAAACGCCTTCAGGTTCGTGCCGCCGATCGTCAGCACGTCGGCATCCACCGTCTTGCCGTCCGACAGCGTCACCTGCTGCTCGTAGGACGCAATGCCGAAGTCCCCCCGCGCGGCCACGAAGCCGGCGATGTTCACGTCCAGCTGCCCGCGCGCCTCGCGCAGTTCGCCCTTGGCCCCGTCCATCGTCAGCTTGAAGCCGTCGGCCCCGTCGGCCACCGTCAGCTCGGTCTTGCCTTCGCTGTAGTCCACTACCAGCGTGCGCTTGGGCTGCGCCGGCGTGTTCACCGTCTCGCCCAGCTCCAGCGTGCTCAGCTCCACTTCCACCGTCACCGGCTCGGCCTGCGCCTGCAGCGCTGCCACGTCCACGCCGGCCAGGCTGCCGCCGAAGGCCACGCGCAGCTCGCGCCCGGTGTAGAAGGCCACCTCGGCCTGCGCCTGCGCATCCACCTGCGCCATCAGCGCGTCCAGCGCCTCCTGCACCTCGTCCTGCGTCATCTCGGTGCTCAGCACCGCGCTCGTGTAGGTCTGGCCCTCGTGCTCCAGGCTCAGCGTGTAGGCCACCTCGGCCTGCGCGCTGTCGATCACGATGCGCTGCACCTCGCCCGCGCGCGCCTGGCCCTGCGCCACGTTGCTGGGCTTGACGATGGCCAGGCTCAGGTTGCGGTCGGCCTCCGTCGCGCTGCCGAAGTGCGTGCGGATGTTGGCCACGTCCACCCGGGCCAGCGTCCCGCCGAAGCTCAGCGTCAGCACGGCGCGCCGCGCCTGCGACGCCTCGTCCACCGCCACCGTCACGTTGCCCGCACCGAACAGCGTGTCCATCGCCGTCTGCAGGTTCGCCTTCTGCTCCTGATCGTCCTCGCTGTAGGCGATGGCCGGGCTGTAGATGCGCGTGCCGTCCTCGTCGTCGTAGGACACCTGGAAGCTGCCCTGCGGCAGTTGCGCGTCCACCGCCACCGCAGCCACTTCCAGCGCCGCCACGTCCTGGCCCGCCAGCGTGCCGGTGAAGCTCACCAGGTAGGCGTCCGTGCCGTCGGCGCTCACCGTCACCCCGGCCAGCGCCGTGCCCGCCGCACGCAGCGCCGCCTGCACCTGCGCAGCCGTCGCGCCGAAGTCGATCACCGTCGTCTGGTAAGTCTGGATGCCGTGACTCAGACGCAAGATGAAGTTGCCACTGGTGCTGGCCTCGCGGTCCACGACCACGCGCTGCACCTCCACCACCGCGGCCGCGCCGTTGCGCAGCAGGCTGTAGTCCACGCCCGTGCCCACCACACCGATGCCCTTGGGGTCGATGTCCGTGCCCGCCAGCGCGCCCACGAAGCTCACCACGTAGCGCTCGCCCGCGCTCGTGCGGCTGTAGCTCACCGCAATGTCGTCGGTCGTCACCGCCACGCCGTCGTGGCCGTTGAGCAGTTGCGCGTACGCCGACTTCAGGTTGGCGATGTTCGCCGCGCTGTTGCCCACCACGAAGCTGCCCGTGACCGGCGTGCCGCTGGCCTGCGCGCCCGGCACCTGCAAGGTCACCAGGTTCAGGTTGCTGCCCGCCAGGCTGCCGCCCACGGCCAGCTTCAGGGTGTCTTCCTGGTCGGTGCCCGCCTGCCCCAGCGTCACCGTGAAGCGCGCCCCGGCGATCGCCCCGAAGCCCGCGTCCACCGCGGCCTGGATCTGCGCCTGGGTCGCGTTACCCGCGATCACCGCGGTCGTGTAGGTCTGGCCCTCGTGCGTCAGGCTCAGCCGGTAGCCGCTGGCCTGCGCCTGCGAGCCCAGCACCACCCACTGCTGCTGCTGCACGCCCTGCACGCCCTGCTCGACCGTGCGCACCGACAGCGTGGCGTTGCTCAGGCTGCCCGCATCCGCCGTGATCGTGGCCGGGTTGCTCTGCGCCAGCGCGCCCGTGAACTCGATGTCGAATCCCAGCGTGCCCGCGTTGGACTGCTCCGCGTTGAAGCTGACCTTGACGTTGCCCGCGCCGACATTGCTCAGCCGCGCCAGCTCCGTCTGCACCTTCTTGGCCAGCGCCGCGCCGTCAGCCGTGTAGGCGATGCTGCGCGTGGTCTGCCCCGCCAGCTGCAGCGTGAAGCTGCCCGCCGGGCCCGACTGCGCGTCGGCCATCGTCACCGTCACCGGCGCCAGGTCCTGCCCCTGCAGCGCGCCCTCGAAGGTGATGACGTACGTGCCCTTGACGCTGCTGGCCACCTGCACCGAGCCCGCCTGGCCCAGCGCCGCGTTCAGCGCGTAGCGCACCGTCGCCGCGTTCGCCCCGTACTCGATCCCGGTGGAGACGTAGTCCTTGCTGCCGACCTTCACCCCGATGGTGAAGCTGCCCGCCCCGGTGGTCTTCAGCACCACCTTCTGCACCTCGGCCGTGCCCGCCGCGCCGTCCTGCTCGTGCGTGTGGATGAACGCGCCCTTCTCGCTGATCATCCCGATGCGGCCGATGTCCTGGCGCGCCAGGCTGCCCACGAACTCCACCAGGTAGCGGTGGCCCATGCCCTTGTAGCTGCCGTCCACCGTGACCTGGACGTCGCCGGCCTGCACCGTGCGCCCGTTGGCGGCGAACATCTCCACGTACGCCGCCTTCAGCTGCGCGACCGTCTCGGCGGTGTTCTCGGCGTTGTTGGCGTACTTGTACGTCGCCGTGGTCACCGGGTTGTCCACCATGTACAGCTTGAAGCCCTGGCGGCCGAACTGCTTGGTGAAGGTGACCGCGTAGCGCTCGTTGGCGCCCGCACCCGTGCCGTCGCTGACCGTGCTCACGGTGGCGCTGGACGCCCCGCCCGCAGCCTGCAGGTCCCCGGCCAGCGTCAGGCGCTGCACCTCGTTGGCGCCCTGCACGCCCGCCCGCGTCTGCGTCACCGTGCCGTCGGCCACGAAGTACACGCTGTAGCTGCCGCCCGTGCCCGGCGTGGTGAACACGATCGTGTTCGCCTCGTCCACCCCAGGCTGCCCCGCGGTGACCGTCTCCACTTCCACCGTCACCGGTGCCGGCGCCTCGCGCAGCGCCTGCACCACCACCAGCTTGACCTCGTCAACCCCCGGATCGGCCGCCTGCGCCTGCGTCACCGTGACCGTCGAGGCCGCCGGCGTGGCGCTCACGCTCAGCCCTTCGACCGGCTGGCCTTCCAGCGCGCCGATGAACTCGATCTCGTAGCCCTCGTCGCGGTTGCCCGTCACGCGCGCGTTGTTTGCGCCCACCGTGCCCAGCGCGCCCAGCGCCGCCGTCAACGCGGTGATCACTTCCGCGTTGGTCATCGACGCCGTCAGCTCGACGTCCGCGTCGTCCGTGCCGTCCGACAGCGTCAGCTTGCCCACCAGGCTGGCCGGCACCAGCAGCTTCATGCGCGTGTTGGTCTTCGTGTCGAAGGCCTGCTGCGCATCCACCGCGATGCCGTCGTTGATATTGACCAGCAGCTCCTGCACCTTCAGCGTCAGGCTGTCGATGCCCACGATCTCGGCGCTGCCCGCGCGCGCCTGCAGGCTCGTGAAGTTGCGGTTCTCGTCCTTCGGGTCGCTGATCAGCGCCAGACCGAAGTCCACATCCCCCAGGCTCAGGCCGATCGCGTCGGCCTCGCCCGCGCGCACCCCGGCAAACGCCTGCACGTCGCTGCCGCCGATCGTCACCAGGTCGGCTTCCTTGATCACCGACCCGTCCGACAGCGTCACCTGCTGGCTGCGGCTCTCCACCGCGAACCGCCCCTGCACGCTGAAGAAGCCGAACAGGTCGATGTCCAG
>JAIXWM010000147.1 GCA_027491255.1 Rubrivivax sp.
TCGCTGGCCGCGTCGTACGGCCGATCGCCGACCCGATCTAGGAGGACGACGTGCCGCTGCCCATCTGCATCGAAATCCCCGAGCTGCCCGACGCGCTGAAGATCACGCTGCCCGGCGGCGTGACGATGGAACACGTCAACCTGATGGAGGTGATCCAGCCGGCGCTGACGCCGCTCGTGCCGCTGTTCAACATCATCGACACCGTCGTCGCGGTCTTCAACTGCATCAAGGCGATCCCCGACACGCTCGGGCCACCGCCCGATCCGACCGCCATCGCGGCCTGCATCCCGGAGCTCGCCGAGAAGGTGAACGCGCTGCTGCGGCTCATCCCGCAGCTCTCGCTGCCCTACACGATCATCGGGCTCATCGATCTCGTCATCGACACGCTGCGCCAGGCGCGCAGTCAGCTGCTCCACCTCCAGCAGCAGATGGTGCAGATCCTCGGCGCCATCGACCGCGCCACCGAGCTCGAGGACGCGGGGCTCATGGCCATCACGAGCTGCGCGCAGGCGAACGTGGCGCAGGAGGCCGCCAACGTCGGCAAGTCGCTCGCGAGCCTCGGCAAGCTCATCGGCCTGCTCAACCTGTTCCTCGGCATGGTCGGCGGCCCCGAGGTGCCCGACCTCTCCGACCTCGCGGGACGACCGCTCGACGAAGCGGTGGCGCCCATCGACGCGATCATCGAGTCCCTGCAGGCGGTGCGCTCCGCCATTCCGGTGCCGTGATGGAGGGCGCGATGTTTGACCTGCGTGGGCTGCTCGCCCCATTTCGTCGTGACAAGAAGCGCGACTTCGCCTCGGGCTCGGGACCGGATCTGCTGCGCGCCAAGGTGCTGCAGGCGCTGCTCACCGAAGGCGCGGGACCGCGCAGCTCCGGGGAGCTGCCATGGCGCACGAGCTTTGGCGCGGGACTCCACCTGCTGCGGCACCAGCGCAACGACGAGGTTCTCGCGGCGCTGGCCCGGGTCTACGTCCGCGACGCGCTCGCCCGCTGGGTACCGAGCGCGCAGCTCGTCGCGCTCGAGGTCTCGCAGGACGAGGCTTCGCTCCTGCTGCGCCTTCGTGTTCGCGAGCGCCAGACCGGCGTCGAGGTGAGCGTCGAGACCACGCGGGAGGTGCGGCGATGAGCCTGCTCCCCACCACGGTCGACTACACCGACAAGGACTTCGACGCGCTGCGAGCCCGGCTCATCGCGCTCGTCCGAAGCGTGTTCCCCGACTGGACCGACTTCGAGGTCGCTGGCTTCGGCAACGTGCTCATCGAGATGTACGCGTTCGTCGGCGACGTCCTGACGTTCTACCAGGACAACCTCGCCCGCGAATCGCGCCTGGTCACCGCGACCCAGCGCAAGAACGTCATGGCGCTCGCCCAGATGCTCGGGTACCGCCTGCAGGGCGCGCGGGCGGCGACGGCGGAGCTCGAGCTCACGCTCACCCGCAGCCCGACTGCGGACGTCGTGTTCCCCGCAGGCACGGTCGTCCGAACGCAGGAGGTGACGGAGCCCGTTCGCTTCCAGCTCATGGCGGACGCGGTGATCAGCGCGGGGCAAACGCCAGCGCGCGTGACGGTGCTCGCGGAACACTCGAGGCCCCACCAGCAGCTCACCGACGCGCGCGGGCTCAAGGGCTTGGAAATCCTCCTCGATCGCACGCCCTACCTCGACGGCTCGGCGGTGGTGACGACCGCGACCGGGGCTTTCACCGAGGTCGACAGCTTCCTCGACTCCGGGCCGAACGACCGTCACTTCCTCGTCCGAGTGGACCAGAACGACCGGGCCACGCTGCGCTTCGGCGACGGTCGCAACGGCCTGCCACCGTCCGGCACGGTCACGGTCCGCTACAAGACCGGCGGCGGCACGTCGGGCAACGTCGACGCGGGTCGGCTCGTCGTCGTCGAGGGGGCCTTCAGCGACGCGCACGGTCGCCCCGTCCAGGTTGCGGCCTCGAACGCCGCGCCGGCGACTGGAGGCACCGACCGCCAGACGGCGGCCTCCGCGAAGCTGCTCGCGCCCGAGAGCCTCCGCGTGCTGACCCGGAGCGTGGCGCGCGAGGACTTCGAGATCAACGCGCGGCGGCTGCCGGCGGTGGCGCGCGCGCTCATGCTCACCGCGAACGAGGACCCGAGCATCGACGAGAACGCGGGCGTCCTCTACGTCATCCCGCAGGGGGGCGGCGCGCCCACGCCGGCGCTGAAGAACCTCGTGCGGCAGCAAGTCACCGAGGTCTATCCCTGCACGCTGACCTTCCAGGTGAGCGTGCTCGACCCCGTCTACCGACGGCTCGACATCAAGGCCCGCGTGTTCCTGCGCGCCGGCGTCTCCGGGACCACGGTCCGCGCGCGCATACTGCAGAACCTCACGACCTACTTTCGCGTGTCGGAGCCCGACGGAACGCCCAACCCGCGGGTCGACTTCGGCTTCAACCTGAAGAACGCCGACGGCTTTCCGGTCGGCGAGATCGCGTGGTCGGACGTCTTCAACGTCATCCGCGACACCGAGGGCGTCCGCAAGATCGGCGACTCGCCAGGCGACCTCACGCTCAACGGGCTGCCCGCCGACGTGCGCCTGCGCGTCCAGGAGTTCCCGACCCTCGGCACGGTGACGCTGGTGAACGGCGACACCGGAGGAGCGCTCTGATGGGCCTTCTCAACCCGAGCTTCGAGGTCGCCGGCGCGCTCCCGGGCGAAGCGCAGCACTGGGTGCTCGTCAGCGTCACGAGCCTCGAGTCCATCGCAGGCTTCGGCGCGGCCCCCGAGCGCGCGTCCGAGGACTTCGAAGGCTGGCTCTCGTTCTGGGGCGCGCTTGCCGACGTCCCCGTGGTGCGGGCGTTCTTCGACGTCGCCGCCGAGGGCTACGAGGACTTTGCCGAGGGTTGGGCGACCGACCTCTACCTCCTCGAGCTCCCGCCCGCCCAGCTCGCGCAGGCGAGCTTCGGCCCAGGCGATGTCGAGGCCTGCGAGGTCGGCTGGGCGAACAGCCCGTTCGCGACCGAATGGTCTGCCGTCGTCGGCGCCGTCGCGGCGTTCGACGGCGAGAGCCGCGAGGACTTCGAGGACCAGTGGAGCAGCAACCATCTCTACGCGTGGACCTGGACGTCGGTCGCCAGCGCCACCGCGATGTTCGACGCCGGCGCCCAGGCCCGCGAGGACTTCGAGAACGACTGGGCTCTCGCCACCACCCTCTGAAGGAGCACACGCATGGCCAGCACCGATTGGACCTACCTCAACGACGGGCTCGACATCGCGACGGTCGATCGCGGCGTCACGGCCGGCATCGCGCGCCCGCCGGGTGGCGGCAGCTTCCTCTTCGCCTTCAACTCGCTCGCCGCTGTGCAGGGCTCCGTCGCGCTGTTCGCGAACCAGGCGGGCTTCGCGCCGATGGCCAAGGGCGGCTCAATCCGTGGTGCCGTCCAGCGCGGCCCGGGCGGCGGGCCGACGGGTTTTGCGCCTTTCCTGTACCTCTGCTGCCAGGGCAACTCGGTCAACGACCAGGCCTACCTGCTCGGTCTCTCGGACGACGACCCGCACCGCATTGTGCTTCGCAAGGGCTCGGTCACCGGCGGGCTCTCGAGCTCCGACGGCCCGGGCGTGCTGCTCAAGTCGGGCGAGAGCTTCACGCAGGCGACCTGGCTCCACCTGCGGCTCGACGTGATCGTGAA
>JAIXWM010000004.1 GCA_027491255.1 Rubrivivax sp.
CGGAAGGCGTAGAATATTATGGCACTACATTATGGATCTGCGAGTGGGGTTCAATCCAGACAAGGGCTTACGGCTGGCCAAAGACAGGTACGGGGGAAAAGTTGACAAAGTCGGGCTAGGGATGGGCAGGCGCTGCCGTGCTGAGGAGCCTCAAGACCTGTTTCGGGCCTGCCGCGTGCCCCCGCATGAACGCAATTCCGGGTCGGCGGGCGATCCTTGCTGCGTTCGGCCCCCCTCGGCGGTGGCGCGAGGGGCCGGGATTCTTTTCCCAGGCCTGGCCTTGGGTAGCATCAGGTCCCCCGAGATGACAGCGCATGGAGCCATGAACGCCGATCCCCGCCTGCAGGCCGTCGTCCACTTCTACGACTTCCACCCCATCAGCAGCCAGCAGATCCTGGCCGCGGTGGCCGCGCGCGGCATCGAGCGCGCCGCCGTCACCGAAGAGGTGCTGCAGCACCACGACCAGGACCACTACGGGGGCACCGCGGCGGTGGACCGCCTGATGGCCGAGGCCGCCGTCGGCGCCGACGATGAGGTGCTCGACGTCTGCAGCGGCATGGGCGGGCCCGCCCGCTACCTGGCCTGGAAGCGTGGCTGTCGCGTCACCGGGCTGGACTTGACGTCCAGCCGCGTGCAGGGCGCCACCGAGCTGACCGAACTGGCCGGCCTGTCAGACCGGGTGCGCTTCGTCGAAGGCAATGCGCTGGACATGCCGTTTGCCGCGGGCCGCTTCTCGCTGGCGATCGCGCAGGAGGCCTTCGCCCACATCCCGGACAAGCCGCGCCTGGTGCGCGAGTGCGCCCGCGTGCTGCGCCCGGGCGGGCGCCTGGTCTTCACCGACATCCTGCACCGCGGCGCGCTGCCCGCGCCCGACGCGCAGCGCCTGTTCGACGGCATGCGCTTCTCGGAGATCGCCTCGGTGGAGGACTACACCGGCTGGCTGCAGGGCAGCGGCCTGCGCGTGGCCGGTGTGCTCGACCTCAGCGAGGAGTGGACACGCATCCTGCGCGAGCGCCACGCGATGTACCGCTCGTTGCAGGCGCAGACCGTGCAACGCCTGGGGCGCGAGCACTTCGAGCGCTACGACCAGGCGTACGCCCACTTCGTCGGGCTGTACCAGACGGGCGTGCTGGGGGGAGCGCTGCTGCGGGCGGTGAAGCAAGGCTAGACGCGCGAGAAGCCCCCGCAGCGCCGTTGGCACCACCAGCCGGCGCCCGACCCGCCCGCCCGGGACCCGTGCCGCGCGCGCTCAGCCTGGATACGGCAGTTGACCGCTTTCTTCCGCGAGCAAGTGCTGAATCCGGGCTCAGTTCAGGTACATCCCCAGGTAGCGCCGGCCGCGGCTGACCACGGCCGGGTCGGGGCAGGCGTCGAACCATTCGACGAGCTGCTTGCGCGCCTTCTCGCGCCACTCGGCCTTGTCGCGCAGCACCACCTCGAGCAGGTGGTCGAAGGCGGCGTTGAAGTCGCCCTCGTAGGCGAGGATGGCGGCGAGCGCGAAGCGGGCCTCGAAATCCTTGCCGTTGGCGGCGATGCGTGCGGCCAGCGCGACCGGGTCGCCCTGCGGCCGGTTGCGCGCGAGTTCGATGCGCTTGAGCAGCCCGGCGTGCCGGTCCTTGCGCTGGTCGGCCGGCACGGCGGCCAGCAGGCGCTCGGCCTCGTCCAGACTGCCGCGCGCGATCACGCGCTCGGTCAGGTCCATCAGCACCGCGGGGTTGCGCGGCTCGACCTGCAGCGCTTCGTGCAGGATGGCCTCGGCGGTCTCGGCGTCGGGCGCCTCGGCGGCTTCCAGGCGCAGGGCCTCGGCCTCGGAGACCTGCGGCCCAAGGTGCTTGTCGAGGAACTTGCGCACCGCGCCCTCGGGCTGCGCGCCCATGAACTGGTCCACCGGCCGGCCGCCGACGAACAGCACCACCAGCGGGATGCTGCGGATCTGCAGCGCCGCCGAGATCTGCGGCGCCTCGTCGGTGTTGAGCTTGGCCAGCACGAAGCGGCCGCCGTAGTCCTGCGCCAGCTTCTCGAGCACCGGCTTGAGGTTGCGGCAGGGCCCGCACCAGGGGGCCCAGCAGTCCAGCAGCACCGGCACCTCGAGCGAGCGCTCGAGCACGGTCTGGCGGAAGTCGGCCTCGGTGACGTCGAAGGACAAATCGGCCGCGGCGCCGGCCGGCGCCGGCGGAGGGGTCACGGGGTTCGAGAACGAAGGGAAGGTGGCCACGGTGTCGAGGTGCTCCGTCGGAGGGTTCGAAAAGTCGCGCGGGAAAGGCGCGCGGTAGCGCAGTGTCTGGCGCCGGGGGTGCCGCGAGGCAGCGCTGCCTCAGCCTCTCAGCCCAGCTTCACGCCCAGGCGCGTGATGACCGGGCCCCAGCGCCGGACGTCGGCGTCGATGAAGCGGCGGAATTCCTCGGGCCGGCCGCCGACGGCGGTCAGGCCGGCGTTGTCCAGCAGCTGGCGTACCGCCGCGTCCTTCAGCAGTTCCGTCACGTCGCTGGCCACGCGCTGGGCCACGGCGTCGGGCAGGCTGGCCGGGCCGACCAGGCCGTTCCAGCCGACTGCCTCGACGTTGGGGAAGCCCGCCTCGGCCATCGTCGGCAGGCTCTTCAGGCTGTCGGGGCGCTGCGCGCTCGTGACGGCCAGCAGACGCGCCTTGTTGTTGCTGACGTGCGGCAGCATCGCCGGCGCGACCATGAAGGTCATCTGCGCCTCGCCCTGGGCCACCGCCATCGCCGCCGGCGGCGAGCCGTTGAAGGGCACGTGCGTGGCCTGGATGCCGGCCTCGGCCAGGAACAGCTCCATCGTCAGGTGGGCCGAACTGCCGTTGCCCAGCGAGGAGAAGTTCAGCTTGCCACCTTGCGCCCGCGCCCAGGCCACGAACTCGCCCACGGTGCGCGCCGGCACGTCGGCGTTGATCGCCAGCACATTGGGCTGGCTCGTCGTCATCACGATGGCCTTCAGGTCCTTGGCGGGGTCGTAGGGCGTCTTCGCATAGAGAAAGGGGGCGTAGGCCAGCGGGCCGTTGAAGCCGATGCCCAGCGTGTGGCCGTCGGTGGCCTTGGCGACGAGGTCCATGCCCAGCATGCCGCCGGCGCCGGCCCGGTTCTCGATCACCACCGGCTGGCCCCAGCGCGCGGCGAGCTTGTCGCTCATCGCCCGCACGATCAGGTCGAGCGAGCTGCCCGGCCCGGTGGGCACGACGATCTTCACCGGCCGGCTGGGCCAGGCGGCCTGGGCATGCGCGGCCGCGGACCACAGACCGCCCGCGGCGGCGGCGGCAAGGCAGACATGGGCGAGGACACGGCGGCGGGTGTGCTTCATGGCGACGGGCATCCTGTAAGGGACAAGGTTCTGGGGGTGGTCGGTCACTCGACGGGGCCGCAGGCCCGGCCGGTGCGCCAGGGTGCGTATCGTAGTGCGACTGCGAAGCCCGCGAGGCAGGCGAGGCACGTGGGTCACGTAAGCACCCCGCCGCTCGCCTGATCCGTGCGACGATCACGCTCCCGGCTCCCGCGCCATCCGCTCCTGCCCGATGAAACGCCTGCTGATCGCCCTGCTCGTCGTCGCCGCCCTGGTCGCCGGGTGGTTCTGGTTCGCCCTGCAATGGAGCTACTCCTCGGGCGAGCGCGCCGGCTGGGTGCAGAAGCTCTCGCACAAGGGCTGGCTCTGCAAGACCTGGGAGGGCGAGCTGGCGCTCGTCTCGCTGCCCGGCAGCACGGTCGAGAAGTTCTACTTCACGGTCCGCGACGACGCGGTGGCGCAGCAGATCATGAAGGCCATGGGCCGCCGCGTCAGCCTGCATTACGAGGAGAAGGTGGGCCTGCCGACGAGCTGCTTCGGCGAGACGCGGCACTTCGTGACGAAGGTCGAGCTGACCCCCGACATCCCGCTGGCGCCGGGCGTCACGCTGCCCGGGGGCGGCGCAGCCGAGCCGGCGGGAGCGCCGGCCTCGCGCTGAGCGCTGCAAGGGGACGGGTTCGGACGCGGGCCTGCCCGAAAATCACGACGCTCTTTCCGCCCCGGGGGCAACACCGGACCGATCCCACCTTTCGCGAGCCCGCATCGCAGGCTCCGATCATTGCCTGCTGCGCGCCATGATCCCTTCCCGGACCCCCCTCACCGCCTTCGTCGGCGGCGGCAACATGGCCGTCGCCATCCTCGGGGGCCTGCGCCGCAGCGGCGCCCCGGCCGAGGCCTTCGTCGTCGTCGAGCCGAATGCGGCGCAGCGCGACAAGCTGCGCGCCGAACTCGGCATCGAGGCCCAGGCCCAGGCCGACGCGCGCCTGGCCGGCGCCGCGCTCGTGGTCTGGGCCGTCAAGCCGCAGGTCTTCGCCGAGGCGGCCGCGCCCTGCGCGCCGCACGTGGGCCATGCGCTGCAGCTCAGCATCATGGCCGGCATCCGCAGCGAGGCGGTGGTGGCCGCCACCGGCAGCGCGCGCGTCGTGCGTGCCATGCCCAACACGCCGGCGCTGGTGGGCCGCGGCATCGCCGGCCTGTACGCGCGCCCGGCCGCCACCGCGCAGGACCGCGCGGCCGTCGAGGCCGTGCTCGAGCCCACCGGCTCCACGCTGTGGGTCGAGCGAGAAGCCGATCTGGACGTGGTGACGGCGCTGTCGGGCTCGGGTCCGGCCTACGTGTTCTATTTCATCGAGGCGATGGTGCAGGCCGGCACCGAGATGGGCCTGCAGCCTGCGGCCGCACGCCGCCTGGCGCAGGAAACCTTCGCCGGCGCGGCCGCGCTGGCGATGCAGTCCGACGAGAGCCCGCAGGTGCTGCGCGAGCGCGTCACCTCCAAGGGCGGCACGACCTATGCGGCCCTCACCGCACTCGAGGCGCAGGGCGTCAAGGCCGCCTTCGTGCGGGCCTTGCACGCGGCGCGCGACCGGGCCGAGGAACTGGGGCGCTGAATACTGGCAAGCGCATGCGGTGCAGTGCCGCATGGACCCGCCAAGTTGCTCGTGCGCAAGATGGATCTGGCGGCCGACCCCAAGAGGCGGGCTGTGCGCCACCAGGCCTAACCCGAGTTTGTCATCCTCTCAGCGCAACCCAAATAAAATCAACAGCTTAGCTCGTCACGGAGGCGCGTATGGCACTACGCTTGCTTTGCCCGCCGCCTTCTTGATTTGACTGCTGGCTCTCAGCTCAGGTCAGATCAGCACGCGATGGGTACGGCCCGGGTTGGGTTCCAGCTTGAG
>JAIXWM010000003.1 GCA_027491255.1 Rubrivivax sp.
GATGGAAGGTCTGGGCTACATCCCTCCGGCAGAAGCCGAGGCAAACTACTACCGGCAACTCACGGGGCAGCCTGCCTCGGAGCGCTGACCACTTGTCCCAACCAGCCTCCGCGAATTCCGGGGCGGTTCAACCTGGACGCAGCGCAAGCGTGGGCCGCAGGCTTCGTGCACTGGTACAACCTGGAGCATCGTCACAGCGGCATCCGATACGTCACACCGGCACAGCGCCACGCAGGCGAGGACCGAAGCATCTTGCGAGCCCGACATCAGGTCTACACAAAGGCCCGCCAGAACAACCCGCGGCGATGGTCAAGGGCCACGCGCAACTGGTCGCACATCGCCACTGTCACCCTCAACCCAGAACGAACGGAGGTGGTCAGCGCTGCAGTCGCGCGCGGCAATAGTCGGCCTCTGGCCGCTTGATGACGCGACAAGTAGCTTGACGCGCGCCGTCATCGACCCGGTCACGAACTGGTCAATGAGTGCCTTGGGGATCGACGGCATCGCCGCCGCTGCGGCCATGGCCGCCTTCGTCGTCTTCCTGCTTGTTGGCATACATGCTCCTGTTGGTCATGCTATGCCCCGCACACAAAATTCCGGACAGGCTCGCGTCCGCGCCAAATTCGAACATCCCTTCCGAGTGATCAAGCGTCAGTTCGCGGACGTGAAGGTTCGCTATCGCGGACTCGCGAAGAACACGGCGCAGATGAAGACCCTGTTTTCCCTGTCGAACCTGTGGATGGCCCGCGAAAAACTGAGAGTGCTGGATGGAAAGGTCTGCCCAGCGCGGCCGGTTGCGGACCTGGCAGACCGAAATTGAGGCCTTGGCAGACCGAATCGGGGTGCGCATCTTCCTAAACCGGTCAAAACGTGCCCGCTCCAGACGCGAAGGCCCAGTACGCGAACTGGATGTCACTTATCAGACCATCCTTCGCAGGCTCCTCTGGTGAGACAGAGACTCAGAGCGACAGATTGGGTGCACAGCACGACTGAACCGAGCGCCTGAATACGCGATAGTAAGCGGCCGACCAAGCCTTGTACGAGAGTTTCAACGCGACACATAGGGGTGCCAGCATCCGACCGACGTGATTGCGGTAGACGCCTAGCAACTCCACGTTGAGCGCAAGGATCTTTCGCCGAGACGCAGTCGAGAACCCGCCTTCCTCGGCGAGAACTCCTACCTTGCCGATCGTCGAGATTCGCGGTCGCGTCTCGAACAACGAAATGAAATAGTCTATGTCCGCGCTCCGATCGTTTATGTCGAAGCGTCGGCTGGCAAGGAAGGAGCGCCGTCCGAAGGTGCCGAAGTGGGGGGCGTTGAGTCCGATTCGCGCCAAGCGGGCGCGCGACGGGAGCGAATGGGTGAGGCGCGTCACGCGGTCGCCGCGGAAGTGGGCAAGGTTCGTGACCAGCAGGTCATGGTCCTCGAGGCAGGATACGACCTCGCTCGCGCGTACCTGACCGCTGTAGAAGTCGTCGCTGCCCAGCCACCCCAGGAAATCCGTCTGGCAAAGGCCGAGGCCCTTGTTCAGCGCATCGAAGATGCCCTGATCAGGCTCCTGGATGAAGATGTCTTCCGGTCCAAGTGCCCGGTCTATCGCCTCGCGCAGATCCAGCCGCGAACCCCCATCGATCACGATGATGCTGACGGCTTCCGCATCGTCGAAGTGACGCACGCTGCGGATCGCGCGCAGGATCCTCGCGTCATTGAAGCTGGGGATGATGACGGAGATGCGTCTAGCCACGGTCTTCGATCACCCGGTCGATCAGCACGTGCAGGCCGCTTCGGAAGTCGACACGCGGTTGCCATCCCAACTCGCGGGCGGCTAGGCCAGCATCGGCGAAACGACCGATGTCGCCGGTGGGCTTGCTCGTATCGAAGACGATTTCCTGGATTCGAACCCCAGGGTGCTGCTGAATAAGTCGGGCGACCTCGGCGATCGTCGTGCAATGGCCGGGACCGATCATGAAGGTCGACTCGGGGCCCTCGTATCCCAGGACACGGACGATGGCGTCAGCCACGTCATCCACGTGGACGAAGGCCCGTCCCTGCTTGCCATCGCCCCAGACGTGCAGCCGACCGTCCGTCGCGGTCAACGCCTTGTTGATCAGCGAAGGTATCACCTGTGCTGTGGCATTCCTGTACACGCATGGCCAGCCGTACACGTTGTGAAGATCGAGCACGTCCAGGCGGGTGGGGATGTTCTTCGTCACGAGCCGGAACTCGATTTCGCCCACCAGCTTGCTCCAGCCGTAACCGGACTCCGGGTCGGCAGGGAACTTGTCGCGCTCCGCCAGCACCGAGGACTCAACCGACCGCTGCATCTGCTGCGGGTAGGAACAGGCCGTCCCGAGGTAGACGAAGCGCGCGGGCTGTCGCTCGCTCACTGCACGCGCGACGCGGGTGTTGATGAGCAGGTTTCTCTGGAACACCTGCCATTCGTTGGAGAAAACATATCCGATGCCAGCCACGATGTCGGCGATGTGCACGAGCCCGTCCTGGGCACCCATGTCGCGGTGCCAATCCTCATCGGAGATGAGGTCCGCATGCCGGAATGTGAATCGGCTGTTCGAAGCCAGGTCCTTAAGGTTGGCCGGGGTGCCTCGCCAGAAATTGTCGATGCCGATCACCTCGTGCCCGTGCGACAGCAGCGCGCGGGCCGTATTGGAGCCGATCATTCCCGCCACGCCCGTGACGAAGATCCTGCGCACAGGTTGGATCATCTTGACACCTTGAGGCACGAGTGCTCGTGCTGGAAAACGAAGTTGTTGATGTAGCGATTCCGTTCCGGCCGGTAGCTGGGGCTCAGCCTGAACGCCAGGTCCGACTCGGTCTGCAGCGGCTCGATCCTGCTGTCGTCGAAGGGCTGGAAACGACCGTCCTTGTGGATGAAGGTCCGGTATCCGAGAGAGCGAAGGAGGTCGAACACCCTGCCGTAGCTGGCGTTGTGCCTGGCCTCGATCTCGCAGAGAACGAGCGGGTGATGCCTGTTCAGCAGACCACAGGCTCCCTCGAAGACCTGCGACTCGTAACCCTCGACATCGACCTTGAGCAGGTCGATCGATCGGCCGGCGTCGATCTTGTCGAGGAACACGCTGTCGAGCGTGACCTGGTCGACCGCCCGCACCTCGGTCTGCTGCGCTGCGGCCACCGGATTGGCGGTCGACAAGGTGGCCGAGTGCAGGGCGTTGGAATCCTGCCCGGGGGTGTACATGTTGACCGTTCCGCAGCTGTTGCCGACTGCTGCGCGAACGAGATGAATGCGGGTGCCGGCCGTGCATCGCTCCAGGTAGTCGGCATGCTGCCGGCCCGGCTCGAACGAGTAGACGTCGCGCGACTTGCGGTTCAGGATCCAGGCGTAGGAGCCATGCGCGGCGCCGACGTCTACCGCGATGTCAATGCTGCCTGCAGGCAGTGAATTGAGGAACTGCATCTCGGTCTCGGGAAAGTGGATGCGGCTCCAGACGAAGCGCCGGAACAGGCCGTCCACGCGAGGGAAGCCTGACAACACGTCGCGGGCGGTGGTCTTAATGCTCATAGGCGTTCAGCTCGGCAGCGGCGGAGGGCAGGCAGAAGCGCTCGAAACAGGCCCGGACACCGTCGAGGCCGTAATGGGATGTCGCCAGACGCTGCAGCCTCAGGGCCTGGCCTGCGCGCTTGGCCTTTACCCATTGCTCGTCGGAGATGAAGCGGCGCGCTTCGGCAGGCGAGTCGACGATGGTCACGAAATCCGGCCCGAGGTACTCGGCCATGCCGACAAAGCATGGCCGCGAGGTCGCCAGGACATGCACGCCAGCCGAAAGGGCATCGAGCAAGGCTGCGGACAGAGAGCAGGTGTACCCGCCGGTGTAGGGGAAGAATGAGATTGCGCATCGCGCGATCTCGTTCATGTATCCGGCGTTGTCGGCCAAGGGCGCGGCCTCGGCCGTGCGGACGTCGACCGAGGCGCCGCCACCGATCGCCATGAACCGGACGGTGGCGATCTCGGCCGCAAGTTGCTCGAAGAGGTCGTAGCCCTTGAACCGCGTGCGGTAGCCGATGAATGCCACGCGGGGAATGTCGTCCGCCTCGTCGCGCCCCGAACCCGGAAAGGCGGTGACCGGGTGATAGGCCACATGAACCTGGTCCGCAGCGAGCTTTTCGGGGAAGCTGCTCAGCAGGCGCTGCTTGATGAAGTCGTCTATCACCAGCAGGTCAAGGCTGCTGTCGCGCTTGCGCCAACGCATCCACTTGGCAATCCAGAATCCGTAGGAACTGGGCCGTTGTAGGGATGGGTCGAACAGCCCCTCGATCTCGCCGTGGAGGGTGATCACGAGACCGCGCCGTCGAAGCAGCCGGTTCACCCACTCGATGCCGATGAGGGCCGGAGGCAGGACGCAGGTGACCAGGAGGACGTCGCCTTGCCGCATCGTCAGCATGTGCCGGGCGACCACGAGGAACTCCAGCAGCGACTTCAGGACGAGTCGGCGCTTCTCCGGGTTCATCACCGGTACCGTGCGGTGATGCACGGCGGCCTGCAGATCGGGCGAGAGGCTGCGGAAAGTGCTTGGAGACGCGAGGAATTCCAGCCGGTAGACGGCGCGCAACGCCGCACTCCCGAGGATGGCGCGCAGATAGCCTTCGATCAGGGTGATGTGCTGCGTGCCGACCTTGCTCGGCTCGAGGATAACCAGACGCACAGAAGACATCTCAGCGGCCCGACAGCACCGGCAGCGGATACACGAGCTTCAGGGCGGCATAACGCGGCTGCGCGTCGAAGAACGCGCGGAAATGCCATGGCAGGACCAGCGCGTAGTCGGGGGGGGCCGAAAGGATCGTGCGCTCGTCGATGATGTCGATGAGCGAGCCCGGCGTGAACGCGCCGAACTTGTCTTTGTTGACTTCGCCGATCGCGTAGAGGAGCGTCGAGTCGATGCCGCAGTACTGCAGGATGACGTTGCCCTTCGTGGATGCGCCCAGGCCGGCGACCCGCCGGCCGGTCCGGCGGGCCTCCTGGAGGAACCCCAGGAGTTCCTGCCTGGAGCCCCGAACACGGTCGGAGAACGTCATGTAGGTCTGCAGGTCATCGAGCCTGAGTTGCCGCTCGGACTCCATCATCTTGGCCACAGCTGTGGTCGGCGGCATCGGCCCGCCGACCTTCTGGGCGACTACAGAGAAGCTGCCACCATTGACATCGTTGGTCTCGACATCGACGACCTTCAGGCCTGCGCGCTCGGCCATCCACTCGATCTGCGCCAGCGCGTAGTACTCGAGATGCTCGTGGCATACCGTGTCGTAGGAATTGGTCGCGAGCATGGCCGGCATGTAGCTTTGCTCGAACACCCAGATGCCGTCGTCGGCGAGGATCCCGGCGATCTCCCGCATGAATGCGGTGGGATCCTCGAGGTCGTAGAACATGGAGAACGACGTGACCACCTTCGCCTTGCGGCCGCCCATGGCCTGCCGGTAGGCCGCGGCACTGAAGAACTCGGGGATGAGTTCGATGTTCGCCGTGTAGTACTCACGGAACTTGTGCCCGGTCGGATCGATGCCGATCAGGGTGCAATCGGGCAATTCGTACTGCTTGAGGGTGGTGCCGTCGTTGCTGCCGATATCCACCACGACGTCGCCTGCGCGCAGGATGCCGAATCCCTTGATACGGTCGACCTTGCTCTTCAGGTGCATCACCATCGACGGGTTTAGCCCCGACCGATAGCCGTAGTTTTCGCCGTACATCTCGTCTAGGGAGTACGAGTGGGCGAGTTGAAGAAGCCCGCAAACGCCAGCACCTGTGCACTTGACGAGGGTCAGCGGACCGGAGGTCACCGGCGTGTCGCGACGCTTGGGGAACACCCCGGTCAGCGCCTGGTTCCCCAACTCGAGCACGGGCACGAGGTGGGTGTTGCCGCAAATCCTGCATCGCTGGACGGGTTGGTACATGTGGATGGTTCCGGGGTTGTGTCGTGGGGCGGGTCCGTCGCTGAATCGTCAGCCTGGGGTTGTCTGTCATGCGCGCGCTTCGCGGCCGCTGAGCTGGGTCATCTCGTGATCGACCAATTCGACCATGATGTCCTCGATTGGGCGCTTGGCGCGCCATCCGAGATCACGCTCGATCTGGCTCGGGTCACCTAGAAGGTTCAGAGAACTAGCGAGGCGCACCTCGCCGACGTTGGCGCGAACGTAGTCCATGTAATTTAGGCCCAAGTGGCCGAATGCGATCTCACAAAGCCGACGAACGGTGTTGAGTCTTCCGGTGGCTACAACGTAATCCGCGGGCTGCGGAGCCGTCGCCATAAGGTACATGGCCTCGACGTACTCGGGTGCATAACCCCAGTCGCGCGCCGTCTCGAGAGGACCCAGAGGCAGTTGGTCAGCAAACCCGAGCTTGATCCTTACGGCGCCGTTGGCGATCTTGCGCGTCACAAACTGCGTCGACCGACGAATGCTTTCATGGTTGTAAAGGATGGCGGAACTGCATCGCATCCCATACGCCGCCCGGTATATGCCGATCATGTGATGCGCATACAGCTTGGCCGCCCCATAGGGGCTGCGCGGACGAAAGGGGGTGCGCTCGGATTGGGGCGTTTCCACGGCAGCCCCGAACATCTCGCTGCTGGAGGCCTGACAGAAGCCGATTCGTTCCCGGTCCGGGCTGGTGCGGATGGCCTCGAGGATGTCCAGCACGAAGGTGCCATTCAGGCGGGCCATCTCGGCCGGCGCATCGAACATGCCTTGGCCCGTCGCCTTGGCCGCGAAGTTGAAGACAAGGTCCGGTTGATGACGGCGTACCACGTCGCTAAACGCGTCAGGGCGAGCGTAGTCGAAGGCCTCGAACGTGAACCGTTCGAAGCCCGCGACGTCGAACTGCGCCTTGCAGGACGCGGGGTCGCGCGCAAGCCCTATTACCTCGATGCCTCTGGCCTGGAGCAACAGGCCCATGAAGTAGCCGTCCTGGCCGGAAACACCGGTGACGACCGCCTTGCGCGGTTCACGTGCGTCGGTTTGCATAGAGCACCAGAAAGAAGTTGGCGAGGGTGAAAGGATTAAGCATGCACACCGTGATGAAGAGGACCTTCTCGATCTTGGCCCCGGGACGTGAACTGCGCGCCTGGGCCCGGTAGAGCACCGTCAGCAGCAGCAGCAGTCCGAAGGGACCGGCGCCGTAGATCTGTTCGCCGGCTGCCGACAGGACGAACTCGGAGCCCGTCTCGATGAAAACGCCTGACGCCTGGGCGAACGCGTTGTACTGGACCATGAATGCCAAGGGCGATTGCAACGTCAGCGAGTCCAGGAGGTTGACCCACAGCGTGAAGTAGAGGTGCCCGGCGCGAAGGTTCAGGCTGGGATCCAGAAGCAGCGACGACAGGCCGACGCCTTCGGCAGAGATGCTGAGCAGGCGCGAGGTGAGGCCGGCCGAGGTGAAGAGGAAGTCGGCAATGACCAGCGCGGGCAGCAATGCAAGCACAATCCACCTGTATCGTGGGCGGAGCTTGACGAGCGGGAAGACCATGAGCAGCAGCGCGAGTACCGACCCGCTGAGGACTGTCGAAATCGCCGCAGCGGCAATGTAGGGCGCATTCCGGCGCTCGTTGCGCGACTGCAGGTACATCATCTGCATAACCGAAAGGCTGCCGTAGGCGGATGGCTCCGAGGTCAGGCTCGGAACGCCGCTGCGTCCCTCGACATAACGCCCCGGGATCGACACCGGCCATCCGAGCGCCAGGGCCAGGTATTGATAGAGGCCCACCGCGAGCCAGACGACGATGGTCCAGCGCACCGCAGCCGGGAAGATCTCGTCTCGCTCTCGTCGGCAAACCAGCCAGAAGACGAAGAAGGCGAACTGGATGTAGCAGGCGCGGACGATGTCCGACCAACTGTCGCTTCGCAGCATGTAGGTCACGGCACACGCCGCTGCCAGCAGGACCGGCAAGGCATCGGACCGCAGGGCGAAGCGCGACGGCCGGAAGGTCAGCAGTGCGACGAGTCCCGCCAGGAGCAACCACGGCTGCGTGTCGCCGTCCAGCACCTTCGGGTAGTACATGAACGGTAGCATGAACGCCAGTGGCAGCGCGCCCAGGTCGGCCCAGCGCAGACGGACGCGCCGGTCGATCGAAGGGGCTGCGCTGGCGGCCGCGACGCTCGTTTGCTCGGCCATAGATCAGGTGGGGGAGCGCCCACGCAGGAGAGACCGCAGGAACGCGACTGGTGTCATGCCCAGTTGGCGCGCGACGAGACCGAAGATGAGCGGGACGCAGATGGACAGCTGGAACAGCAGGGGCAGGAGCACCAGCGACAGCACCATGGGCTGCCCGAGCGCCAACGCGCCCGCGGCGGCCACCATCGCAGCCAAGACCGATCCAAGGTAGATTTTTACGAATCCGAAGCGCTGCTGCGTCACGAGCAGGTTGATGAGGATCAGCAGGTTTAACTCGATGACGAACGCAGCAGCGATGGTCAGCAGTTGCGCCCGGGGCGGCAGCATGACTTGGGCGCTGATCACTCCGAGCAGGTCGTCGCCCACCCAGGCGAGGGCCAGTGTGCCCGCCGCAAAGACCACATTGGCGACCACCAGCGTCCGCGAGAGCTCGCGTACCACCAACGCGGTGCCGCCTTGCATGATCGCCGCCACCAGACGCGCGAGCCAGGCCTGGATGGGCACCAGGGCGAGGCTGGACAGCATCGTGAACGCCTGTAGCGCGAGGCTGTACGCGCTGACCTCGAGGTCGGAGAAACGCGATGCGGCGACTAGCAGCCCCCCCTTGTAGAGCGCGAAGGCGGCCACCGTGAACATCATGTAGCGAACGACATCGGCCGCGACATGCTTGCCGCTGTCTCGGGACGGGGTCGGCGGCAGGCCAGCGGACAACGACGGCAGCGCGCGTCGTGCCTGGATGGCAATCAACGTGCAATTGAGAACGACGGATGCGGCAAAGCTCGCGCAGATGCCGAGCACGCCTTTGCCCGCCCACAACGCGGCAAAGGTGAGGCAGAAGTTCAGCGAGCGAGACAGGGCAGCAATGTAGCTGAAGGCCCCCACGCGGGCTGTCGCCAGCAGGATGGCGTTATTAGCTCCGAACCAATAGTTCAGTGCGTAGGCAAGGATGAACACGCACCATGCCAGCACCCACGGAGTGCCGGCGTCAGCCTGTACAGCAACGGCCAGATACAGCCCGCCGCCCAGGGCAACGCCCAGCAACGTCAACAGGGCAAGTGCGCGATATGCGCGCCTGGCGCGGGCAATCGATGCCACGAAGTCGGCCGTGGCGCCCGCATGAAAGGCCGACGCGATCCGCCGAACCGACACCGTCTGGATGGAGTTCTCGATCTGCAGAGTGAGGGCGCCCCAGGTCGTGAATACGGCCCAGAGCACGAACTCGCGGGCGTCCAGGTACCTCAGGAGCAGGGGCACCATCAAGACGCCGACCACCAGGTTGACCGACTGGTACAGGTAGGCCGGGCCCATGGCTTCTCAACGGCGTTTCGTCGGTGATCGGCTGCGAACGCTGCCGATCGTTAGTGCGTCCGGTGGCAGCCTGCAGACCATCAGCCCCTGCTCCCGTGCAGCGCCGTCGGCGACCATGAGGCCTCAGCGGGGACCGCGCCAAGCCGCGCGCAGCCGGGCGACGGCACCTGCATGCGCAGGGCTGGCGGATGCGGCACGCCAGCCCTCGCGAACCCAGAGCCCGAGAACTATCAGGGAAAACACCGCCAGCGTCGCACCGATGGCGATGAAGGCCCGTCTCGGGCGGGTCTTCCTCTCGGGTGGGGTCGCCGGGTCGACGACCTGGATCAGCGCGCCTTCCCGGCTCTCGTCGACCCTGGCGAGTTCGTACTGCTTGGCGAACAGTTCGAACAGCGTTTCCTGGTACTTGAACTCGAGATACCGGCCGACATAACTGACCTCGCCCCCCTTGGCCGGGCCGGCGGCCTGTTCGGCGCGTGTCAACTGCGCGCGCAGCGATGCCACGACCGACAACTGCGTGGTGACCTCTGGGGTGGCGTCGGCAAGCGACCCGCGCAGGGCCTGGAGAAGAACCTCCGCTATGGTCAGCTCGGCCCTGAGCCGCGCGTAGCTCTCCGCCGCAGCCCTTGGCTCCGCGGGCAGGGCGCCCTGGTTGAACCTGAACCCCGAGGCCTCCAACGCGCCCTGAACTGCGGCGAGCTTGGCCTTGGTGGCCTGCATCTGGTTTTCGAAGAACAACCGGCGCAGCTGGGCCTTGATGACCGCCAGGGTGGACGTCACGGAGCGGAGTTCGTCGACGTAGGCGTTGGCGATGTCCTCCGCACGCAGGGGGCTCTCGTAGTCCACCTCAATCACGAGGAGGCCATCCTTCTTGCCTACGCCGATGCGCACGGCATCGGCCAGAGCGCACCTCGCATCGACCTTGAGTTCCTTGCCGTACACCGTCTTCAGGGCGAACCGGTCGATGATCCGATCGCTGACCGTGGCGCTCTGCATCAGTGAGATGTATTGATCGGAAGGCGTCCGCGTCATACTTGAACTCGGGCAGATCCTTCGGCTTGAGGGAACCCAACAACCGGGGGATGTGGACGCAGCCGGCGTCGGAGGCGGCCGGGTCGGGCTGCATCTCGTCGAGCAGGCGGCAGATCGTGTGCACGATCTCTAGGTTGGGCTTCTCGTTCCAGCCGCCGACGTTGTATAGCTCGTCCACACGGCCGCGCGCCAGCACCGCGCGGATCGCGCTGCAGTGGCCGCCCACGTAAAGCCAGTCGCGCACCTGCTGCCCGTCGCCGTAGACCGGCAGCGGCTTGCCTGCCAGCGCGTTGACGATCATCAGCGGGATCAGCTTTTCGGGGAAGTGCCAGGCCCCGTAGTTGTTGGAGCAGTTGCTGGTGGTCACCGGCAGCCCGTAGGTGTGGTGCCAGGCGCGCACCAGGTGGTTGCTGGCGGCCTTGCTGGCCGAGTAGGGGCTGTTGGGCTGGTAGGGGTGGGTTTCGTTGAAGGCGGGGTCGCTGGGGCCCAGGCTGCCGTAGACCTCGTCGGTGGAGACGTGGTGAAAGCGGAACGCAGCGCGCTCGGGCTCTGGCAGGGTGCTCCAGTGGGCGCGTGCGGCTTCCAGCAGGGTGAAGGTGCCCTCGACGTTGGTGCTTATGAAGGCGCCCGGGCCGTGGATGCTGCGGTCGACGTGGCTCTCGGCCGCGAAGTGCACGATGGCGCGTGGGCGGTGCTGTGCCAGCAGGCGGTCAACCAGCGGGCGGTCGCAGATGTCGCCGTGGACGAAGGTGTGGCGCGCGTCGCCGTCCAGGCTGGCCAGGTTCTCGCGGTTGCCGGCGTAGGTCAGCGCGTCCAGGGTGACGACGGGCTCTGCGCCGGTGTCGGGCGCGGCCAGCCAGTCGAGAACGAAGTTGCTGCCGATGAAGCCGGCACCGCCGGTGACGAGGAGGGTCATGAACGGGGCCCGGACTCGAGTTCTGCCTTGATCTGACGGATCTCTTTGCGCAAGGCTGCGTATTCCTGCAGTTTGCGGTCGAGGTAGCCACGGGCCATGGCGGCTTTTTCTGCCAGGCCGGTGGGGGTGACGAGGTAGGCGTGGGCCATCTTGTTCTGGCAGTTGCGGAAGTGGCTTGCCTTCAACAGGCCCTTGCCCACCAGGGTGTGAAGCAGGTGGTTCGTCTTGCCCAGGCTCACACCCAGTTGCTCGGCCAGTTGGCGTTGGCTGAGGTTGGGCTGCTTTGCCAGCGCGCGGAGGGCGCGGAAATGCAGCGCTTCTTGGACGAGGGTGCCGCGGGTGGGGGCGGGGGGCACGGGGTGGGGGCCTTCGACAGGCTCAGGCTGAACGGGGGTGGGGGCCTTCGACAGGCTCAGGCTGAACGGGGACGGGGGTCTTCGACAGGCTCAGGCCGAACGGGAGTGGGGGCCTTCGACAGGCTCAGGCCGAACGGGGGGGCGGCTCAGGCCGAACGGGGGTGGGGTCAGGCTCAGCGGGAGTGGCGCTGTGCGTCTTGCAGGCGGGCGCTCGCCGTGGCCGGCATCCGTGCCATCCGGGCGTGGCGAACAGGTCGATGACCTGCTGGCAGGGTCATGGGCGGTTGGAAGATGCCCGCAGGCCAACCGCTTGCCTCAGGTGCTGGCGCAGCTGTTGCAGCTTGCCTGCGGATTCGCCTTCGTTGCTGGCGTTGCGCAGGGCCTGGCGCACGAAGATGAAGAGCAGCAGCGCAATGCCCGCGGCCAGCGTGGCGACGATGGCGATCATGGCCTTCTTGGGCTTGGTCTTGCGCTCGGGCGGCAGGGCGCGGTCCACCACCTGGATGACGGCGCCTTCGCGGCTTTCGTCCACGCGGGCGATTTCGTACTGGCGAGAGAACAGCTCGAACAGCGTCTCCTGGTACTTGAACTCGCGGTAGCGGGCGATGTAGTCGTTTTCACCGGCGGCGGGGGGCACGGCCTGCCCCGCCTTTTGAACCTGGGCGCGCAGGCCGGCCAGTTCGTCTTGCGCACGGCGGAATTCGGCGCTGCTTTCGGCCAGGTAGCCGCGCATCACGCCCAGGCGCACTTCCTGCGCGCGTATCTGGGCCTGCAACTGGGCCAGCGGGGTGACGGTGGCCTCGGGGCTGCCGCGCAGGGCAGAGGGGTTGACGCCCGTGGCGGCCAGGGCCTTCTGGGCGTTGGCCAGCTTGTCGCGGGTTTCGGCCAGCAGCTTCTCGAAGAAGATGCGGCGTTGCTGCGCTTCCGTCACGGCCAGGGTCTTCAGCAGGCGGGCCAGTTCTTCCACGTAGGCGTTGGCAACTTCGGCCGCAAAGGCGGGGTCGTGGTCGTCGAAGTCCAGCTTGATCAGGCCGTCCTTGCCGCTGCTGGCGCGGGTGTTGGCTTCCAGGCGCAGGCGGGCGTCGTGCTTCAGGTCGGCTTCGTAGCGTTCCACGAGCTTGAAGCGCTCGATCAGCCGGTCTTCGATGGCGCGGCTCTTCAGCAGGGCCACGTATTGGTCGTTGGGGTTCTTCAAGCCCGCAGCCGCGGCGCCCAGGCCCCCCAGGGCGCCCAGCTGCTGGGCCAGCATGGACGCGGCGCTTTGCTGCTGCTGGGGGGGCATGATCAGCGTGGTGGCCGTGAACGTGGGCGTGATGGCAAAGCTGATGCCCAGCGCGGCCACACCCACAGCCAGCGGGCCCAGGATGAGCAGGCGCAGGTTCTCGGCGACGGTGAGCGCCAGGTCGAGCAGGCTGATTTCGTCGTCTGGCTCGGCAGGGGGCGGCGGTGGCAGTGGGGTGTCGGGGGCGGACATGGGGGGTGTGGCGGTCTGGCTCAACTCCCCTGCCCGCAGAGGTGTTGGGTGAGAGGGGGCAGTTCGGGCTGGGTGCTTCGACTTTGCTCAGGACAGGCTGGTCGAAGCCTCGGCCGGGTCGGTTCCGGCCGCCGTGCTCACAAGATCAGTGCGCTTGCAACCAGTCAGCGAACTCAGTGATGGTCAGGATGGGAATGTGGAACTGCTCGCGAACGGCTTGGAGGTCACCGTCGCCGCTGACCAAGGCATCGGCGCGGCTGGCGGCAGTGAGCGCTGTGAAGATGACGTCGTCGGGATCGCGCAGCAAGGGCAAGCCCGGCGGGCATGAGTCGATCCTGACGGTTTCGGCGTAGGGCAGGAAGTCGGCCAGCAGCGATTGCTGCTCTTGGGCCGAGAGCTTGAACTTGGGGTAATGAAGTAAGGAAGGAAGTTTGGCTGACTTTGCTCCCATCTCCCGCAGGGGGAGAGGGGTCATCTTTCCGTTCGGGCTGAGCTTGTCGAAGCCCTGCTGCAAGACCTTGGTGCTCGCGCCCTTCGACGGGCTCAGGGCGAACGGTATCTGGGCCTTGCCTGGAGCGTCCGTGCGGTTCCGGCCACCAGCCGGCTGCGCTGCGCGCTGCCTTGTTCTCTCCCCAACCCCTCTGCCGCGTGGGGGGGAGGGGCTGCAGACCAGGGGCTCAGTGCCCGCCGAAGACTTCAGACAGCGTGGCGGCGTCCAGTGTGCGTTCGGCCCAGGTGTCGAGTTGATCAGGTGTGGCGGCTTGCAGGCGCGGGGCTACCCAGTCGGGCGGCGCGCCGAAGCGGCGGGTCAGCAGGCGCAGGACGAGCTCGGCTTTGCCTTCGGACTTGCCTGCGAGCTTTCCTTCGAGCTTGCCCTGGGCGATCCCTCGCTCGATCCCCTGCGCCATCCCCCGCTCGATAGCCAGGCGCTCCACGCTCGTGACGTACTTCATCTCGCCCTTCCTTTCGATCTCTTCGATATCTTGCCAGACTTGCCGCTCCAGCGGTTTGGGCAGCGCCAGCATCCAGTCGATGATGGCGAACAGGTTGATGACGCGCTGGGGGGGCCAACCCTGGGCGTAGAGCAGGCGCACCAGTTCACGCTTGGCGGCGAAGCGCCGGGTGCTGCTGCGCCGGGTGCGCAGCGCGCTCAGGTGGGCGGCGGTGACCAGGGCGAAGGGGTTGGCTTCGCGCTTGAGTTCAGCCAGCCGCGGCTCGTGATCCAGCAGTTTGGCGGTGGGGAAGCTGAAGACGTGCACGCAGCCCAGTACGCTCAATCTGTATTGCGATGGTCGCCAGCCCGGGCTGTCGTCGGCCAGCACCGCAAAACTGGCCACTGCGGGGCCCCAGCGGTCGATCAGGCGGTGGTGGTAGCTGAACATGCGCCATGCGAAGTCGTCGTCGCGCTGGGTCTGTACCTCTACGTGGATATAGATCAGCTGCTCGGTGGCGTCGGTGCCGGTGACGCGGGCCAGCAGATCGACGAAGCGCTTGCCGCTGGCGGCGTCGCGCACCACCTGGTGCAGTTCTTTGTCGAGAAATTCGTGCCCCTGCTCCCAGGCGATTCCTGCGTGGGCCGCGGGGAAGTAGAAGGCCATGAACTCGGGCAGCGCGCCCAGGACGACTTCTTTCCAGGGGCTGTCGTAGTCGTCGGGGGCGGCAGCGCGGGCGGCTTGGGGGGTGTCTTCGGCTGCAGCGCGGGTGTTGGGCGGGGTGTCTTCGGCGGCCATGCGGCACTGTAGGCACCCGGGCCGGTGGTGAACATTCCCTGAAAGGGTTAACTGCTTGGGGTGTTCCTCCTATCCCCAACCCCTCTCGCGAGGGGGGAGACAGGCTGCCTTACGGGATGAGCTTGTCGGCGTGCTTCAGGATGAGCGCCTGCGAGCGGCCCGGCGCGCTCACTGGACTACCCTCCGCACTGCGTGCTTCGGGATTCGCGCTTGGGAGCGGCCCTGCGCGCTCATGCTGCCAGCGGCAGCAGGATGTTGATCGCAACGGGCTTGGTCTCGCCGTGCTCCAGTGGGTCGGCGATCGCGCGAAGGGTCAGCACTTCGGCCCTGGAGACGGCTTCGTCAGCGCTCTGGCCATAGCACAGCACGCCGGGCAACCGCGGGACTTAAGCGATCCAGCGGCCATCTTCTTCTTCTTCGCAGCCGATGGTGAAGTTCATGATGGGTGGCGGGGGAGGGGCAGTTTTGTGCTCCTCCGGGGGCTCGAGGACGTGGATCATGCGGGCGCGGCGATGGCGAGCGGCTGAAGGTGGGCTTCCAGCGTATCGGGGGCGATGTCTTCCTGCTCAGGCCATGTCAGTGCACCCCATTGGATGCCGACTTGACGGAAGTAGGCGGGATCCCGCAGTCGGGCCAGTGAAGGGTGTTGCAGGAACGGTTTGACATCGAAGATGCCGGTTCGGCCGTCTTTCAGCTCGACGGCCAGTACGAAGTCGGGCAGCGCGCGGACTTTGTTGACGTCCCAATGCATCGGGGGCCTCCGGCGTTCTCCGGTTTTCAGAGCGGTGTGATCTTGTAGGGCGGTTGCCCGCCCGCGGCCAGCAGCCAGTCTGCCATCAGTTCGTCACGCCGCAGTTCGATCCACGCTTGAACCAGACGCAGTTGCTTGCGGGGTAGGCTGCCGGCGAGCACGTCACCGTCGACGTTCGAAATGGAGGCTTCGTCCTCGGCATAACGTGCGTGGATGTGGGGCGTGTTGTGGTGCTGCAGGTCCAAGGCATACATCCGGATGATGATGCCGTAGAACATGCTGATGATGGGCATGGCTCAGGCCTTGGGGTGCTGCGCGGGGTTGAGGGGCTTCTTTTTGCTCCGTTCTCACGCCAGGGGAGAGGGGCTTTCGAGCGGTCAGTCAGGCAGCTTGCAGTTCGCGGAACGGCATCTTTTCCAGTACCAGGCGGCTGATGTCGGCGTGCCGGCTGGCTTGCTGGACGTCGATGCCGACGATGCCGCCTTGCGCGTCGAAGTCGATGACCACGTTGTCTGCCGCTGCATCGCTGTCCGTGCTGGGCAGTTCAGACGGGTGGATGTAGAGCGAGTCGGTCTGTGGGTCGTAGGAAAGCCTAACCCGACTTTGTCAACTTTTCCACCGTACCTGTCTTTGGCCCGCCGTAAGCCCTTGTCTGGATTGAACCCCACTCGCAGATCCATAATGTAGTGCCATAATATTATACGAATTCCGATCCAAATCCCCTTTTTTGGTGCAACATCGCGTGCATGTTCATTCGCCGCACGCAGACCCGCAGTCGCATCTCTGGCGAGCCCTACGTCACTTACCGTCTGGTTCATAGCCAGCGGGTGGGCAACGCCATCAAGCAGTCAACGGTGCTCAACCTGGGCACTCACTTCGATCTGCCCCAGGCGCAGTGGCCCGCGCTGGCGCAGTACATCGACGAATTGGTTCGTGGACAGAGCTCGATCCTTCAGACCACGCTGCCCGAGAAGGTCCAAGTCTTGGCGCA
>JAIXWM010000061.1 GCA_027491255.1 Rubrivivax sp.
GAGCGCACCGGCGAGACGCTGGGCCTGCACTACGCGATGCGCTGGCCGCGCCAGGAACTGCAGACCACGCGCCCGCTGCGCACCAGCCCGCTGTACGACCTGCTGGCCGGCGGCGCGCGGCCGGGCCCGCACGGCGACCGGCGGGCCGAGTTCGGCAGCAAGAACGGCTGGGAGCGCGCCAACTACTTCCGCCCGGCGGGCGCACCGCGCCCGGCCGACACGCTGGGCCGGCCCGGCTGGCTGGACTGGGTGATCGAGGAGCAGCGCGCCACCCGCGAGGCGGTGGCCGTCTACGACCAGAGCTCCTTCGGCAAGCTGCTGCTGCAGGGGCGCGACGCGCGGGCGGTGCTGCAACGGCTGTGTGCCAAGGACATAGGCCCGGGTGGCGGGCAGGCCATGGCGGGCCGGGGATCTGGCGGCCGTCAAGTTGAACAGTCCTGCAGCAACTGACTGTGTCTGCTGGTGCCTGACCGCGCTGGTGGCGCCTTGGTCGTGCTATTCTGGTCAGCATGACCAGAAAGGCCGTCCAGTCTGCCATGTCAAGCGCTCCGCCATCGCGGAATCGCTGGCGTCTTCAAGACGCCAAGGCGCGCTTCAGCGAGCTCGTGCGCAAGGCGCACAGCGACGGGCCCCAGCACGTCACCGTGCATGGGCGCGATGCGGTGGTGGTGATGGACGCGGAGGAATTCGACCGCCTGAAGGGTGGACGAACGGGGAATCAGCTGATCGAGGCCTTGCAGGCCTCGCCGCACCGAGAGATTCCCATCGAGCCCCCGCGCCTGGCCATGCCTGTCAGGGCTGTGGAGCTGTGAGCGGCTGGCTGCTCGACACGAATGTGCTGTCGGAGCTGCGCCGCCCGCGCCCGGATGCGCGCGTCCTCAGCTTCATCGCGAGCCAGAGGCTGGAAGACCTGTTCGTCAGCACCGTCACCTTCGCCGAGATCCGATTCGGCATCGAGGCCGTGGCTGACGCAGTCCGTCGCGCCGAGCTGAATGAATGGCTCGGGCATCGCGTTCGTCCGATGTTCGAACAGCGCGTTCTCGAGGTGTCCGAGGACGTCATGCTCACGTGGCGACTTCTCGTCGAGGAGGGCCGCAAGGTGGGGCATACCTTCTCGCAGCCCGACCTGATCATCGCGGCCACCGCCCTGCAGCATGGGCTGACGGTGGTGACCCGCGACACGGGCGACTACGCGCGCTCCCGGGTGCCGATGTTCAACCCGTGGATGGACGAGCCGCCCCGCAATCCCCCCACCCGACTGACGGCCCGCCGAGACTGAACTTCGTGAAGGCGGGCGGAGTCTCTGGCCGCCTTGTCTGGCAGTGGATGAGTGGGCGAGACCCGCCGCCACATCGGCCGTGACGAGCACGCGCTGCTCACCGACGTCAGCGCGCTGTGGAGCGTGCTCGGCGTCATGGGCCCGAAGGCGCGCGAGCTGCTGGCGCGCGTCAGCCCGGACGACCTGTCGCCCGCCGCGCTGCCCTTCTCGCACACGAAGGAGATCGACCTCGGCCACGGAAAACCCGTCCAGTCCGCCATGTCAAGCGCTCCGCCATCGCGGACTCGCTGGCGTCTTCAAGATGCCAAGGCGCGCTTCAGCGAGCTCGTGCGCAAGGCGCACAGCGACGGGCCGCAGCACGTCACCGTGCATGGGCGCGATGCGGTGGTGGTGATGGACGCGGAGGAATTCCACCGCCTGAAGGGTGGGCGAACGGGGAATCAGCTGATTGAGGCCTTGCAGGCCTCGCCGCAGCCAAACCGGCGTCGCCACACGTCAAGGCCAACACCTGACCGTCATCGATGCGCGCCACCGCACAGGCCACCGACAAGGGCAGGTCCTGGAGCAACTGGCCTCCCGGCACCTCGTTGACCAGCTGCGCCAGTCCGCGTGCGTGCGCTTGGTAAAACCCGCCGGCCACATCAAGGTCTCGGCGCTGGGCGTGGGAGAGCGGCGCGGCGGCTGAAGAGGTCGCGGCTCGAGTCCTCAGCCCCGGGCTGCTGGCAGTTGGTCGCCCGCTGCCGCCTCGACATCGGGCACCTGGGCCAGCGCTGCGTCGAAGCGGCTGCGGGTGCCGCGTGCGGCGCGCGTAGCCAGATAGGCCTCGGCGCCCAGGGCGGCAAGCTTCTCGGCCAGTGCAGTGGCGATCAGCTGGTTCACCGAGATGCCCTCCTGCTCGGCGAAGGCTCGTGCGTTGCGGTGCAAGGATTCCGGCAGGCGGATGCTCATTGCAGTCATGGTCGGTTCTCCTCGAGGCAGGACAGAAACTCGGCGGGCGTCAGTGCCAGCACGCCCAGGGGGCGTGCCGCGGCGAAGTCCCGGACGTTGTGTGTGACGACCGTGTCACAGGCGCCGTTGACGGCGGCCTCGAGCACCATGTCGTCTTGCGGGTCCGGCAGCCGCGGACGCCATAAGAAGTGGATGTTCTGACGGATCGCCGTGGCGCACAGGTAATCGATCACGTCCTGGACCTGCGGCTCGCTCAGCGGCACCATCGCTGGCCGGCTCAACACCGACTCCCACTCCATCACCAAGGGTACGGACACCACGTGTTCGAAGCGCCCGGTGTCCACCCGCTGGAGCAGCGCGTAGGAAGCGCCCTGGCGTGAGCGGAGGGCGGCCACAAGGACGTTGGTATCGAGAACGATGCGCTTCACAGTGACCTAATGGTATCAATAGTAATACCGACTCAGGAGTCATGAGGCTTGTCTCGTGTCTCAAGCAGCGATCGCAGGCTCCTCCTCCGTGCCTGATGCAGGCGGCGACCTGGGCGTGCGCGCCGCCGGCTATTGCGCGCTGGACGCCCTGAGCATCGAGGCCGGCTGCCGCACCTGGGGCGGTGAGACGCTGTCGATGGGCGGGCAGGCCGTGGGCTTGGGATCGGTGGAGCGCTCAGGCCCGTTGAACGATGCTTCCGTAGTCCGGCAGGGTGGCGTCGGCGGTCAGCAGGATCAGCGGCTCGGACAAGGCCTGGGCGATCAGCAGGCGGTCGAAAGGGTCCTTGTGCAGCAGGGGCAGTTGTGCCACCCGGGCGGCGTGGGCCGAGCGCACCGGGAGTTCGACGAACCCGCTGTCGGCAATCGCGGTGGTGGCCGCGACCGGGTCGAGGTCGATCCGACCGAGCGCCGCCTTGACGGAGATCTCCCAGATCGACGCCAACGACACTTGAACGGCGTCGGCAGCTTCGATCACGCGCTGCCGCGCGGCGCTCAGACGCCGTTCGGCGAGGATCGCCCAGATGAACAGGTGGGTGTCGAGGAGAACGCGCCAGGGGCCGGGCGCGGGGAAGGGCCGATCAGCGATCGAAGCCTTCGAGCACTCCGGGCGGCAGTGGCGCGTCGAAGTCCTCGGAGACCTTGACCTTGCGCTTCAGCACCCCGAAGCGGACCTTCGGTCGCGCTTCGGCCAGTGCCGTCAGGCGCGCCACGGGCCGACCGTGCCGGCAGACGACCACCTCGTGGCCAGCTGCCGCACGGTCGACCAGCTCGCAAAGCCTGTTCTTCGCCTCATAGAGGTTGACCGATTCCATGGCGGTTCCCTGGTGCAGCCCCTCAGAATCGGGTCGATGTTAGCCTGCATGACGCTGGCGGGAACCATGATTGCCAGGAAGCTGCAATGAACGATTCCGACCTCTTCGAGTCCCTCGACCTCACCCCTGAAGACACCACCACCGGCGACCTGCCGGTGAGCTCGCCCATCGATGGCGCCACGATCGCCCACGTGCCGCAGGCCGATGTCGCCGACGTGCCCGCGATGGTCGTGCGGGCGCAGGCCGCCTTCACCGCCTGGCGCGAGGTACCCGCGCCACGCCGCGGCGAACTCGTGCGCCTGCTCGGCGAGGAACTGCGCGCGGCCAAGCCGGCGCTGGCTGCGCTCGTCACGCGCGAGGCGGGCAAGATCACCTCCGAGGGCGCGGGCGAGGTGCAGGAGATGATCGACATCTGCGACTACGCCGTGGGCCTGTCGCGCCAGCTGTACGGGCTCACCATCGCCTCGGAGCGGCCCGGCCATCGCATGGCCGAGACCTGGCACCCGATGGGGCCGTGCGCGGTGATCACGGCCTTCAACTTCCCCGTCGCGGTATGGTCGTGGAACGCGGCGCTGGCGCTGGTCTGCGGGAATCCGGTGATCTGGAAGCCCTCCGAGAAGACGCCGCTGACGGCGCTGGCGACGATGCGCATCGCGCAGCGCGCGCTGCGGCGCTTCGGCGCTGACGCGCCCGAGGGCCTGCTGCAACTGGCCGTGGGCGGCGCGGCGCTCGGGCAGGCGCTGGCGGCCGACGCGCGCGTGCCCATCGTCTCGGCCACCGGCTCCACGCGCATGGGCCGCGCGCTGGCGCCGGCGGTGGCGGCGCGCTTCGGGCGCGCCATCCTCGAGCTCGGCGGCAACAACGCGATGATCGTCGCGCCCTCGGCCGACCTGGACCTGGCCGTGCGCGCCATCGTGTTTTCGGCCGTCGGCACGGCCGGGCAGCGCTGCACCACGCTGCGCCGGCTGATCGTGCACCGCTCGGTGCGTGAAGCGCTGCTGCAGCGCCTGCTGAAGGTCTACCGCGGCCTGCCGGTGGGCGACCCGCGCGCGCCCGGCACGCTGGTCGGCCCGCTGATCGACGCCGACGCGGCCGCGCGCATGCAGGCGGCGCTGGAGCGTGCGCGCGCCGATGGCGGCGTCGTGCACGGCGGCGCGGTCGTGACCGCGGGGGTGCCCGCCGGCGGCGCCTACGTCGAGCCGGCCCTCGTCGAGATGCCCGCGCAGACGGCGATCGTGCGCGAGGAGACCTTTGCCCCGGTGCTCTACCTGATGGCCTACGACACGCTGGCCGAGGCGATCGCGCTGCACAACGACGTGCCGCAGGGGCTGTCGTCGTGCATCTTCACGCTCGACCTGCGCGAGGCCGAGACCTTTCTGTCGGCCACCGGCTCCGACTGCGGCATCGCCAACGTCAACATCGGCCCCTCGGGGGCCGAGATCGGCGGCGCCTTCGGCGGCGAGAAGGACACCGGCGGCGGCCGCGAGAGCGGCTCCGATGCCTGGAAGGGCTACATGCGCCGGCAGACCAGCACGGTCAACTACTCCACGCGCCTGCCGCTGGCGCAGGGGGTGAAGTTCGAGCTCTGAACACCCGCCGTCGTTGCTTGACCCGGCTCGGTCGTGGCGGAGCCGCGTGACGTTAGCATCGGCAAGATTGCAGATGCAGGGCCGCAGCCCGCCGCCGAACGGGCCCCCCGAGCGAGAACATCGACATGGGATATGCCGCACGCCGCCCGGTGATGAGTGCCGAGTCCTTCCTGGACTGGGAGGCCGGGCAGGTGCTGCGCCACGAGTTCGTGAACGGGCTGCCCTATGCGATGGCGGGTGCGGAGGAGCGGCATGCCACGACGGCGGGCAATGTGTACCTGACGTTGCGCCAGTCCCTCGCCGGCACCCCCTGCCGCACCTTCATGACCGACATGAAGCTGCGCCCGCTGGCCAGCGACGACTTCTTCTACCCTGACGTGTTCGTCACCTGCGCCGAGGCTGATCGCGAGCGGCGGCTTTTCAAGAGCGAGCCCTGCCTGATCGTCGAGGTGCTGTCACCGTCGACCGCGGCCTATGACCGGGGCGAGAAGTTCGCCCGCTATCGGCGCATCGCTTCGCTGCAGGAGGTGGTCTTCGTCGACCTCGACACCCGGCGCGTGGACGTGCACCGGCGCAGGCCCGACGGACTGTTCGTGCTCCACCCCTTCGATCCGGGCGAGGACATCGTGCTGGCCAGTGTGGCTTGCACTTTGACGGCGGCGCAGTTGTTCGCCGACGTGCCCGCGCCCGCGCCCGCGCCGGCGCCCGATCCGTCCAGCCTGCCCCAGGTGCGCATGCCGCCCGGTTATTGGGTACCGCCCGGGGCCGCGGCGCCCTGAAGAAAGCGGTCAACTGCCGGGTCTGGGTGAACTCTTACCTTCCGGCCGCCTTCAGCGCCGACGCAGCCCCAGTGCCATCACCGCACCCACGACCAGCAGCGCGCCGGCCCACTGCACGCCCGAGATGCGCTGGCCCAGCAGCGCCCAGGCCAGCAGCAGCGCCGCCACCGGCTCGACGTTGAGGATGGGCGAATTGCCGACGACCCCGAGCCGGGGCAGCAGCGTGAACATCAGCGTGAACGCTGTGCCGTACAGCAGCGTCAGTGCCGTCAGGCCCCACCAACCCGCCGCATCCGCCGGGCCCCGCAGCCCGCCGGTGGCCGTGGCGGCGCCCAGTGCCAGCACGCCCACCAGCGCCATCGTCAGCGCCGTGCGCAGGCGGCCATCGAGCGCGGCCACCTCGTGCTGCGTCAGCGCCAGCACGACGCCGAAAGCCGCGGCCGCGGCAAGCGCGTAGGCCACGCCGCTGCCGGCGATCGCAGCGCCTGCGTCGGCGGCCGAGGGCGCAAGCCAGCGGCCGACGTCGAGCGCGAGCGCCAGCCCGACCAGGATCACCGGCATCGCCAGCAGCACCGCGCGCTCGGGGCGGTGGCGGTACAGCAGTCCGGCCCACAGCGCCGTCCACAGCGGGTAGGTGTTGAAGGCCAGCAGCGCCACGCCCACCGGCACGCGCGCCACGGCCGAATACAAGCACACACTCTGCACCGCCACGAGCACGCCGATCAGGCCCATTGCGCCCGCCTGTCGCCGCGTCATCGCCCGCGGCACGCGGTAGGCGATGACGATCAGCGCAACGACAGCGGCGGTGACGAGACTGCGCCCGGCCACGGCGGTGACGACATCGACCCCGTGGTCCATCGCGAAGCGCGCCGCCACGTGGTTGGCCGCGAACAGGCAGGCCACGAGCAGCAGCAGCACAAAGGCGCGGGGGCTGAGGGAGGCGGGCTGCATCGGCGCGAGGGTAACAGCCGTGGCGGGTGGTGCCCGCCGCTGTGTGCCCGGTTCGGCCAGACCGCGCCGCCGCACCGGGTGCGCGGCCAGGCGCGCAGGCTGGGCGCCTGCAGCCCAGGGTCATGCGGCCAGGCGCAGAATCGAGCGGTAACAGGTTCCTCCAGATGCCGCCCTCCGAGCCGTCCTTGCCCCCCGCCCTGCGTGCGCAGGTGCACACCCTCGCCGGGCCGACCGGCGCGCTGGCGCTGTATGCCGCCGCGCCGCAGCCAGCGGCCGGCGCCGCCGAGGGCGCGCCGCCGGTGTTGCTGGTGCACAGCGTCAATGCGGCAGCCTCGGCGGCCGAGGTGCGCCCGGTGTTCGACGAGCTCGGACGTGAGCGCCCGGTCTACGCCCTCGACTTGCCGGGCTACGGCTTGTCCGAGCGGCGGGCGCAGGCCTACACGCTGCGGCAGATGACCGACGCTGTGACCGCTGCGGCTCGCTGGGTTCAGGCGCGCCACGGGGGCGCGCCATTGCACGTGATCGGGGTGTCGCTCGCGTCGGAGTTCGTCGCGCGCTCATCGGTCGAGCAAGCGAGTCTGTACTCCAGCCTCGCCCTCGTCAGCCCCACCGGGCTGCGCGGCGGGCAGGTGCTGGCGGGGCCGCCAGGCAGCACCCGCTTCGTGCGCGCGGTCGACCGCCTCCTGCGCGGGCCCGGCTGGGGGGCGTGGCTGTTCCGGCAACTCACGCGGCCGGGCGTCATCCGCTACTTCCTGCGCCGAACCTGGGGCCGGCGGGAGATCGACGAGGCGCTCTGGGCCTACTGTTGCCTGACGACCAGGCAGCCCGGTGCCGAGCACGCCCCGCTGTCTTTCCTGAGCGCGGGATTGTTCGCTGCCGACATCCACCGCGTCTACGGCCGGATCGACGTGCCCGTGCTCGTGGTGCACGGCACGCGCGGCGATTTCACCGACTACCGCGCCCTGCCCACGGTCAGCGCCGGGCACGGCTGGCGGGTGCACGTGATGCGCGACGCGGGAGCGCTGCCGTACTTCGAGCGGCCGGACGAGTTCATGGGGGTGTACCGCACGTTTATCGGTGACCTGCACTGCCGCTGAGTGCGCGCGGGCCTCCCGCGGCCGGCCCTCGGGTCACGGCGCAGACAATTCAGGTTACGCCTGCGGCAGGGTGCGCAAGCCGGTCCGCCAAGCGTTGTCCGAAATCGTCCCACAGGCGGTCGGCCTTGGTCTTCATCGGGGCCAGGCCGAAGGTGCCCAGACGCCCGATCAGGTCCACCTGCACCTTCAGGTGAAGCCGCGTGCCCTCGGCCTCGGGTTCGAGCACGATGTCGGTGCGCTGCTTGAGCGAGCTGGCCAGGGCGTTGTCCTCGCCCGTGCCCTCGGCCCGCAGCCGGCTTGGCGCAACGCGTTCGACAATCCGGGTCTTGAAGGCGAAGCTCGCGCTGACGAAGGAGAAGCTCACCTTCATCCGGGCCAGGTACTCGTCCGGGCTCAGCACCTCCACCGCCTGCATGCCGGGCACGCAGGCCATCATCGCGACCGGGTCCAGCAGCAGGTCCCAGACCTGTTGGGGCGGGGCCTTCAGCCACAGCGACTTCTCAATCTCCATCGGTCGCCTCGGCTGCGGCGAGTACGGACTCGACGATCTGCGTGTAGCCCGTGCAGCGGCACAGGTTGCCGCCGAGCGCTGCCCGCACCTGCTCCGCCGTGGGGCGGGGATTCGATTCAAGCAGGGCGCAGGCCGACATGAGCATGCCCGGCGTGCAGTAGCCGCACTGCAGGCCGCCGCAGCGCATGAAGCTCTGCTGCAGGCGGTGCAGGGTCTGCCCCTGACACAGCCCTTCGACCGTACGCACCGCACAGCCCCGGGACATCACGGCCAGGCTGAGGCAGGACTTGACAGGGTGGCCGTCGACCAGCACGGTGCAGGCGCCGCAGATGCCGGTGTCGCAACCCTGCTTGGTGCCCGTCAGGTGCAGGTCCTCGCGCAGGAAATCCGCGAGCAGCCGACGGGCGGGCACGTCCGCTCGCACCGGCTCCCCGTTGACTGTCATCTCGATCTGGTGAATGCCCATCGATCACTCCCTGCCCAGACCGAAGATGTCGGTCAAGGTTCGCTCCAGTTGCACCTGCACCATGGCCTTTCGATAGTCGGCGCTGCCACGCGCGTCGTCCAGCGGCGACAGCGCGGCCGCCGCGGCAGCCACACACCGCGCGATGTGCCCGGGCGTCACCCCGGACCCCAACAGTTCGGCCTCCGCGCCGGGCAGGCGCAGGGCCACGGGCACGGCCGCACCGACGACGATACGAGCCGCGGTGCAACGCCTGCCGGTCCCTTGCACGACCACGGCCACGTTGGCCACGGGGCGGTGCTCCGCTGCCGTGCGCAGGAATCTGGCATACGCGCCTCGTGCGTCCGAGGGCAGCGCGGGCACGCGGATCTCCTTCAGCAACTCATCGGCGTCCAGGGCTGTCGCGAAATAGTCGACCAGGAAGTCCGACAGCGCCAGTTCGCGCGTGCCGCGGTGACTGGCCAGCACGACGCTGGCGCCCAGGGCCAGCAGGCAGGCGGGCGGGTCGGTAGCCGGGTCGGCGTAGCAGAGGTTGCCGCCGATCGTGCCCTGGTTGCGCACCTGCGGGTTGGCCAGGCGGGAAGCCATCTCGGCCAGCATCGGGAAGTGTCGGCGGACGAGGGCGTGGCCGGCCAGCTCGGCGTGTCGGGTCAGGGCGCCGATGCGCAGCCCGCCCTGCGGGTCGAAGTCGATACCGCGAAGGCTGTCCAGCCGGCCCAGAGAGACGAGGTGGGATGGGCGCACCATGCGCTGGCGCAGGGTCAGTACGAGTGCGGTGCCACCTGCGATGAAGCGCACGCCTTCGCCCAGGTCGGCGGCCATGCGGCTCGCCTCGGCCAGGCTCGCCGGCTCCAGGAACTCGAAATCATGCATGGCCCGCCTCCGTGCGGCCCTGCCGGGCCAGGGCCGCCAGCACCTTCTCCGGCGTGATCGGCAGATCGTGGATGCGCACCCCCGTGGCGTGGTGCACGGCGTTGGCGATGGCCGCCGCCCCAGGCAGGATGGCGGTCTCGCTGGCACCCTTGGCGCCGTAGGGGCCGTTGGGCTCGATCGATTCGACGATGCCGCTGCGCATCTCGGGCAGGGACTCGGCGGTGGGCATCGTGTAGTCGGCGAAGTTGCCGTTCACCAGGCGCCCGCCCTCGAACCGCATCTGCTCATACAGTGTCCAGCCCACGGCCTGCGCCGCCGCGCCGTTGCTCTGGCCGTGCACGGCCATCGGGTTCAGGGCCTTGCCGCAGTCGTCACTGACGAAGCTCTGGAGCAGCCTGACCTGGCCCGTCTGCGTGTCCACCTCGACTTCGACCGCCTGCGCCGCGAAGGAATAGCCCGGCGCGATGTTGCCCATCAGGTCCTGGTCGAACATCTGTGTCTGGGCGTCCCAGGTGCCGCTGACCTGCACACCCTCTCCGCCATGGCGCCAGATGTGCTGGCGCACCACCTCGGCCAGACGCCGCGAGCGGGCGTGGTCGCGCTTCAGGCGCACCGTGCCTGCGGCGAGTTCCAGGTCCTCGGGCGCAGCCTGCAACAGGGCCCCCGCGGCCTCGAGCAGGGTGTCGCGCGCACGGCGCGCGGCCACGATGGCGGCGTTGCCCGACACGATGGTCACGCGCGAGGCGAGGGAGCCTATGCAGTAGGGTGCGGCGTCGGTGTCCGGCGCGACCACGTGCACGTGCTCGATCGGCAGGTCGAGTTCATGCGCCACCACCTGCGCCAGCATCGTCATCGCGCCCTGGCCCATGTCCCCTTCGGCGCAGTGCACGACGGCGCGTCCGTCCTCGTTGACCTTCACGACCACGGTGGAGCCATCCCAGTTGCCGATGGTCCGGTTGCCGCTGACGTGCATCGCCGCCGCCATCCCCACCCCGCGCCGCAGGGTGCCCCTGTCGCGCAGCCGCGCCCGCTGTTCGTCCCAGCCGATGGCTGCGGTGCACTGGTCGATGCAGTCCAGCAGGCCGGTGCTGCCTATTTTCCAGCCGTGCACCGAGGTCTCGCCGCGGCCGATGGCATTGCGCCGGTGCACCTCGACCGGATCCAGCCCGAGCATGCCCGCCATCGTGTCGATGTGGCTGTTCAGCGCGAACAGCATCTGTGTGCCGCCGAAGCCGCGGAACGCGCCGTGCGGCGGGTTGTTGGTGTAGACCAGCGTCGCGTCGCAGCGCACGTTCGACAGCCGGTGCATGTTGTCGCTGCGCATCGCGCTGACGTGCATGATCTCTGCGCACAGGCCGCTGTAGGCGCCGCAGTCGGCCAGGATGCGCACGTCCTTGGCCACGATCAGGCCTTCCCGGGTCATGCCGAGCTTCAGGTCGATGCGTTCCGGCAGGCTGCTGCAGGCGCCGAGGAAGTCCTCGATCCGGCTGTTCACCAGCCGCACCGGCCCGCCCGCGCGCAGCGCCAGCAGCGCCGCGACCAGGGTGTTCGCGTCCTCGATGATCTTGGCGCCGAAGCCACCGCCGACCGAGGGCGCGATGAAGCGGATGCGCGACACCGGCCATTCCAGCGCTGCGGCCAGCCGCGCCCGGGCGAGGAAGACCGACTGCGTGGAGGCCCAGACCTGCAGCCGGCCGTCGGCGTCCAGCATCGCCACCGTGGCCATGGGCTCGAGGTAGCCGGGGTACTGCGGATGGGTGCTGTAGCTCGCCCCATGCACCACTTGCGCGCTCGCCAGAGCCGCGTCCACGTCGCCGCGGTGGTAGCGAATGCGGTGCGAGACATTGTCATGGCCTGCGTGCACCCGTGGCGCATCGGCGGCAAGCGCCAGCGCCGGGTCCAGCAGCGCGGGCTCCTCCTCGTACTCCACCCGGATCAGGTCCAGTGCGTCCAGCGCGATGTCCTCGCTGGTGGCGGCCACGGCCGCCACCTCCTCGCCGCAGAAGCGGACCTGATCCCGGGCCAGGATATGGCGGTCCTTGTGGCTCACGCCCCAGCGCACGGCCGGTGCGTCGTCGCCCGTGATGACCGCCTTGACGCCTGGGAGCGCGCGTGCTGCCCGGGTATCGATGGACAGGATGCGCGCGCGGGCGTACGGGCTGCGCAGCACCTTGCCATGCAGCATGCCGGGCAACTGGATATCGCCCGCGTAGAGGGCCCGGCCCAGCACCTTGGACCGGGCGTTCACCTGCGGCGTGTCGCGACCAAGGGTCGATTCGCTCATGCGTGTTCTCCGTGGGCGCGACGATGGTCAGTCTGCGGTGATGTTGAGGTCGCGGATGGTCCTGGTCAGTCTCGCCAGGTCTTCGGCGTTGACCTTGGACAGCAGGTCCGGCGCGCCGCCGGCTGGGCGGGCGCCGAAGGAGGCCA
>JAIXWM010000015.1 GCA_027491255.1 Rubrivivax sp.
AGACGGTTTGCGCCCTGGGCGGCCTTGCGGTTTGCTCTGCGCCACTCGCTGCCTCGCTTCGCTGCACATCGATCACAGCATAACGCACGAGACGTTGATTACGTTTACACCCTCTGAGCGCCGGTGAGTCTTTCCCCCGGTGCCCGGCCAGCACGCCAAGGCACCTCGCCTCGTCGCAGCGCATCCTCGCCACGGCACGAGCCATGGCTGCGGTTTGCGCCTCGATCAAGGCCGGAAGGCCGCCTCGTGGCGCTGCTCGCGCACCTGCACCGCAGCCAGTGCCTGGAGCTGGCCCGCGATGGCCGACAGCACGTCGTCCTGGCTCAGGATCCCGGCCAGCACCCCGTGCGGCCCGAGCACGGGCAGTCGGCGCACGCCGCGGCTGCGCATCGTCGCCAGCACGTCGTAGAGCGTGTCGTGCTCGCGCACGCTGGCCACGTCGACGCTCATCACATCGCCCACGCGCAGCGTCTTCGGGTCCACATCCTGGGCCACCACGGCCGTCACGATGTCGCGGTCGGTCAGGATGCCGGCGGGCAGACGCCCGCCATCGCCCTGCTCGACGACGACGACGCAACCCACATGGCGCTCGCGCATCAGGCGCGCAGCCCCGTCGACCGACAACGAGGCGGGAACGACGACGACGTTGCGCGCGCACACGTCACCGGCGGTGGCAGCTTCCTTCATCACGGGCTCCCTGCAATTAAACCGTCAAGGCTGCAGCATGCGCGCACCGCCGGCCAGGCCGGCTGAGCGGGCGCACACGGCAAGCGCAGGGCCGGGACGGGCGACGCCCAGGTCCTGAGGGCGCGCAGAGGCCGAGCCCCTTGTTCAGCCGTGCCCGAAAGGCGGGTCCGGACGCCCTGGACCGAGGCGCACACCACAGCCATGGCCCGGGCCGTGGCGACGATTTGCAACGATGAGCCAGGGTGTTTGGGCGTGCAAGGCGGGTACGGGGCCAGGACTCTCAGCCGCTCAGTCCTGCGCGCTTGCGGCCGCAGCGGTCGACACGCCGCCGGCTTGCTCCTGCGCCATGCGCTGCGCCAGGCCCTTGCGGAAACGATTGGCGGACGCGTCCAGCAGCAGACCGGTGCCCGGCGTCGCGCGCTGCTTCATGCCCTGGTGCACGGCCTCCAGAACGGCGCGGTCCTCCTCGAAGGCCGCGCGCGCGCCGGCGGCGATGCGCTGCGTCAGGTCTTCGTCGTCGATGTCGGTGTTGCGGTGCTGGAGCCAGAAATACACCGAGTGGTCTTCGTCGACCGGCGTGATGAAGTGGTACGAGGCCATGCGGTAGACCAGCGCACTGTCCTGCAGGCCGGGGCCGCCCTGGCCGGCTGGGGCGAAGACCGATCGGTTGATGCCCACCGCCGGGTAGCGCATCTCGTAGTGCTGCAGGCGGTCGGCGTGGCCGGAGAACTTGACCAGCGGCGCGTAGAAGGGCGGCGGCGGCTGGTCCAGCATCCAGCGGCTGCACAGCACGCCGTCGGCCAGCTCGTCGATGCGCATCGGCGTGCGGTCGGTCCCGGCGCCCCCGAAGGAGCTGCGGTGCACCCAGGCCACGTGCGAGGGATCGAGCAGGTTGTCGACAAGCCAGAGGTAGTGGCTGCGTATGGGCATGCAGTCGCCCTGGGTCAGCCGCCAGCCCGGATCGTCGTGGTGTTCGAGGTGGACGATGGCTTCATCGCGCGCCAGGGCCGGGTCGCCCATCCAGACGAACACCAGACCGTAGCGGTCACGCACCGGGTAGCTGCGCACGCGCGCGTTCGCCGGGATGCGGTCCTGCGTCGCCGCGTCGATGCAGCTGCCGCTGCAGTCGAAGGTCAGGCCGTGGTAGCCGCACTCGATGGCATCGCCCTTGACGCGGCCCATCGACAGCGGCAGCCTGCGGTGCGGGCAGGCGTCTTCCAGCGCCACCGGCTGGCCGCCTTCCGTGCGGTACAGCACCACGCCCTCGCCGAGCAGGCGGCGCGCCACGGGGGTGCGGGCGACCTCGCGCGAGAACGCCGCCACGTACCACGCATTGCGCAGGAATCCTGTCATCGCCAGCACGTCGAACCTCGCTCCCGGCGACTCAGCCGCGCTGCTTCAGGTGGCGCTCGAAGAAGGCGAGCGTGCGGTCCCAGGACAACTGCGCCGCCGCGGCGTCATAGCGCGGCGTGGAGTTGTTGTGGAAGCCGTGCTGGGTTCCGGGGTAGACGTGCATCTCGTGCACCACACCGGCAGCCTTGAGCGCGGCTTCGAAATCAGGACGCATGCGGTTGATGCCGGCGTCGTTCTCCGCATAGTGCACGAGCAGCGGCGCCTTGATGCGCGGCACACTGGCGGTGGCCGCCGCGGCGCCGTAGTAGGGCACGCCGGCGTGAAGATCGTCGCCGAGTTCGGTGGCGATCCAGTTCGTCGTGCCGCCGCCCCAGCAGAAGCCGGTCACCCCGAGCCGACCGTTGGAAAGCGGATGCGCCTTGACGAAGCGAGCGCCATTGAGCATGTCCACGCGCAGCTTGGCCTGGTCCAGCCTGGCCTGCAGATTGCGCCCGTCGTCGTCGTTGCCTGGGTAGCCGCCCAGCGGCGCCAGGCCGTCCGGTGCCAGCGCCAAGTAGCCCGCCGCCGCCAGGCGGCGCGCCACGTCCTCGATGTAGGGGTTCAGGCCGCGGTTCTCGTGGATCACCAGCACCGCCGGGAAGGGCCCCGTGCCCGTAGGCTGCACGAGGTAGCCACGCATCTGGCCCGAATTGCCGCCGGGCGAGGCGTAGGTCACGTACTGCGCCTTGATGCGCGGGTCGGTGAAGGAGATGGTCTGCGCGGCCGCGTACTGCGGCATCAAGGCCTGCGCCATCGCCAGCCCGCCCGCCGTGACGGCCGCGGCCCGGGCCAGGAAGGTGCGGCGGTCGATCTGGCCGTGGCAGTACTCGTCGTACAGGTCGAAGACGCGCTGGTCGATCTGGACCTGGGTCAGGCCGGGGATGGGTGCGTTCATGGCGGAGACTCCTGACGGGCGCAAAACCGCGACTCTAGCGCGAGCGCGGCCCGGCGTCAGCCGGCGTGGCGCGCTGCGCCAGGCCGGCCCCTCAAGTCTCGGCGGCCCGCCGACGCTCCTGCCAGATCGCGTACAGCCCCGCGCCGACGACCAGCGCCGCCCCCCACCAGACGTGCGCCGCCGGCCACTCGCGCCAGAACAGCCAGCCGAACAGCGTGGCCCACACCAGTTCCGTGTAATGGAAGGGCGCCACCGCGCCCACCGGAGCCAGCCGCAAGGCGCGGAAGGTCATGCGCTGACCCAGCAGCAGCAGCGCCGCGCTGGCGAAGATCACGAGTCCCATGCGGACGCCGGGCGGCTCGAGCGGCACGAAGGCCAGGCCCACCAGCCCCGCCACCAGCATGCACAGGTTCTGCGACACGATCATGGACAGGTCGCTCTCCGTTGCCGCGAGCCAGCGCACGCTGGTGGTCGAGGCGGCATAGAACAGCGCCGCCGCGAGCGCCATCCACGCACCGCGTCCCAGTTCGCCGTCCATCGCCTGAGGGCCGATGATGACGCTGACGCCGGCAAAGCCCGCCGCCAGCGCCGTCCAGCGCTGCCAGCCCACCTGTTCACGCAGCAGCACGACGGACATCAGCGTCATGAACAAGGGCGCGGCGAAGCAGATCGCCACCACGGTCGCCAGCGGCAGCAGGCGCAGGCTCTCGAAAAAGGTGATCAAGGAGCACACCGACAGGATGCCGCGCATCAAATGCGCCAGCGGACGACGCGTGCGCAGCGCCGCCAGCCCGCCGGCGCGCGCCACCCAGGGCAGCACCAGGAGCAGCACCATGGCCGAGCGGATGGCCACCAGCACCGGCGTCGACAGATGCTCGACCGCGTGTTTGGACAGCGTGTCCATGACCGACAGCATGAACATGCCGCCCACCATCCAGGCAATGCCGGCCAGTGGGCGATTGGATCGGCCCTGCTCGGACGTGTTCATCGGCACACGACGGCTTGCATGATCAGGCGTCCTGCCCCACCGGGGCCTGGGGCTTGGCCGCCAGACGCTCGCGCAGCAGACGCAGACGCTCGCGCGGGTCCTCCTTCGTGACGCCCTCGTTCAGGCGCATCTCGGCGATGAAGCGGCTGGGCACGCCGGCCACCGTCTCGCGGCCGCGCTTGCGCCGGCGCAGCGTGCTCACCGCCAGCGTCGTGCGCGCCCGCGTGATGCCCACGTACATCAGGCGCCGCTCCTCCTCGAGCCGCTCGGGCGTCATCTCGTCGTCCTGGCTCTTGAAAGGCAGCAGGCCCTCGTTGACACCGGCCAGCACCACGTGCGGCCACTCCAGGCCCTTGGCGGCATGCAGCGTCGACAGCGTGACCACGTCCTGGTCGTCGCCGCGCTCGGCCAGGCTGATGATGACGCTGATGGTCTGCGCGACCTGCAGCACGCTCTGGCGCTCGGTCTCGAAGGTGCCGCCTTCCTGCGTCAATTCGCCGCCGCAACGGCGCGCGATCCAGTCGACGAAGTCGAGCACATTGCTCCAGCGCGCCGTGGCGAGCTTCTCGCTCTCCTCGGTGTCGTGCAGGTGCTGCTCGTATCCGATGGCCTTCAGCCAGCCCAGCAGCAGCGCGCGCGCGTCCTCGGCGCCGGTGGTCTGGCGCGCGCGGTGCTCCAGGTCGTTGACCTCGCGGCCGAAGTCATGCAGGCCTTGCAGCGCCTTGGGCTTGAGCACCGCGGCCAGCCCGGGCGAGAACAGCGCCTCGAAGAGGCTGGTCTTCCACTGCCCGGCGTACTCGCCGAGCCCCGTCAGCGTGGTGGTGCCGATGCCGCGCTTCGGGGTCGTGACCGCGCGCAGGAAGGCCGGGTCGTCGTCGTTGTTGACGAGCAGGCGCAGCCAGGCGCACAAGTCCTTGATCTCGGCGCGGTCGAAGAAGCTCTGCCCGCCCGACACCTTGTAGGGGATCTGCGCCGCGCGCAGCTTCTGCTCGAAGACGCGCGCCTGGTGGTTGGCGCGGTAGAGGATGGCGAAATCGCTGAACTTCACCGCGCCGCCGCGCGCGCGCTGCGCCTGGATGCGGGCGACCGCACGCTCGGCCTCGTGCTCCTCGCCGTCGCATTCGGTCACCTGCACCGGCTCGCCCTCGCCGAATTCGCTCCACAGCTTCTTCTCGAAGAGCTTGGGGTTCTTGGCGATCACGTGGTTGGCCGCGCGCAGGATGGCGCCGGTGGAGCGGTAGTTCTGCTCCAGCGGGATCACCTTCAGGGCCGGAAAGTCCTGCGGCAGGCGCTTGAGGTTGTCGATGGTCGCGCCGCGCCAACCGTAGATGCTCTGGTCGTCGTCGCCCACGGCGGTGAAGGGGGTGTGGGGGCACACCAGCGCCTTCAGCAGTTCGTACTGCACGGCGTTGGTGTCCTGGTATTCGTCGACGAGCACGTGGCCGAAGGCAGCCTGCCACTTCGCGCGCGCCTCGCCGTCGCGCGTCAGCAGCTTCAGCGGCAGGCCGATCAGATCGTCGAAGTCGACCGCCTGGTAGGCGTTCAGGCGCTCCTCGTAGCGCTGCATCACCCGCGCCGCGGTCTGCTCCAGGTCGTCCTGGGCCACCGCGGCGGCCTGGGCGGCGTTCAGGCCCTGGTTCTTCCACAGGCTGATGGCCCACTGCCAGCCGCGCGCCAGCTTGGCGTCGGTCGTGCCGCCCGCGTCTCGCAGCACGCCCAGCACGTCGTCGCTGTCGAGGATGGAGAAGTTCTCCTTCAGGCCGATGCGCGTGCCGTCGGCGCGCAGGATGCGCACGCCCAGGGAATGGAAGGTGCTGACGACCAGCTCGCGCGCCGCGCGTGAGCCCACGAGCGCCTTGGCGCGGTCGCGCATCTCGGCGGCAGCCTTGTTGGTGAAGGTGATGGCGGCGATCTGGCGCGGCTCCAGCCCGGTCTGCAGCAGCTTGCCGATCTTGTGCACGATCACCCGCGTCTTGCCCGAGCCGGCGCCCGCGAGCACGAGGCAGGGACCGTTAAGGTGGTGCACGGCCTGCAGCTGCGCGGGGTTCAAGGTCTCGGTCATCGGGGGCGGATCATAGCCAGCCGGGCAGCGCGCCCGCGCGGCCACCTGGGGGAGGCACCGGCGCTGGGCCGGCGGCCCACCAGGGCGACGTCCGCCCTTGGTCGAGCGGCGGCGGACGCGCCTGGGCCGCATTGCCCGCTGTGCGGCACAGGGTGCCACCGGAGGTGTTGTCGTCCTGGCCAGACGCAAACCACGGCGCTGCCGCGTGGCATCGCGACGGTCTGGAACGACGCCCGAGCGGCCAAGCCGCATCCTCGCGCGCTGCGCCGCCCGAAGTGCTGCGCTAGATTGCGTGCCTCATGAACACCCGCATCGTCATCACCCAGCGCGGCCCCCGTTCGCGCGGCGCCCGGCGCCGCGCCGCCCGCAGCCGGACGCCGACCAGCTGCGCCACGGCCGCAGGCCACGCCAGCGGCTCGAGCGCGCCGGCTCGCTGCCGAGTGCTCCTGCCAGAGCGCGCAGCGCGGAGCGTGACCCCGTGAGCGCCGAACCGACCGGCGCCCCCGGGACAGCCGCCCCGCAACCGCTGGCCGGGCTGCGCGTCGTCGAATTCACCCACATGGTGATGGGACCGACCTGCGGCATGGTGCTGGCCGACCTGGGCGCCGAGGTCGTCAAGGTCGAGCCTGTGGACGGCGAGGTCACGCGGCGCCTGCTCGGTGCCGGGGCCGGCTTCTTCCCGATGTTCAACCGCAACAAGAAGAGCGTCGGCATCGACCTGCGCCAGGAGGCGGGCGCCGAGGCCGCGCGTCGTCTGGCCGCGAGCGCCGACATCGTGGCCGAGAACTTCAAGCCCGGCGCGCTGGCCAAGTACGGGCTGGACTACGCCAGCCTGTCGCGGCACAACGAGCGCCTCATCTACGTCAGCCACAAGGGCTTCCTGCCCGGCCCTTACGAGCACCGCACGGCGCTCGACGAGGTGGTGCAGATGATGGGCGGGCTCGCCTACATGACCGGGCGCCCCGGCGACCCGCTGCGCGCCGGCACCAGCGTCAACGACATCATGGGCGGGATGTTCGGCGCCATCGGCGCGCTCGGCGCGCTGATCCAGCGCGGCATCACCGGCCGCGGCATGGAGGTGCAGTCGGCGCTGTTCGAGAACAACGTCTTTCTCATGGGGCAGCACATGCTGCAGTTCGCGATGACCGGCCGCGCCGCGCAGCCCATGCCGGCACGGGACAACCCCTGGGCGGTGTACGACGTGTTCACCGTGCGCGGCGGCGAGCAGATCTTCCTGGCCGCCGTCAGCGACCCCCAATGGCAGGCCTTCTGCGACCTGCTCGGCTTCGCCGACCTGAAGGCCGACCCGCGCCTGACCACCAACAACGACCGCGTCAAGCTGCGGCCCGAACTGCTGGCCACGCTGCGCGAGCGTCTGGCCGGGCACGGCGCGGCCGAACTCGCCGCGATGTTCGAACGCGCCGGCCTGCCCTTCGCCCCGATCCGCCGCCCCGAGGACCTCTACGACGACCCGCACCTGAAAGCCACCGGCGCCCTGGCCGACGTGGTGCTGCCCGATGGCGCGAAGGCAGGCAGCACCGTCAAGGCGACGCTGCTGCCGATCACGATGGACGGTGCGCGCCTGGGCGTGCGCGAGCAGCCGCCGCGCCTGGGCGAGCACACCGCGCCGCTGCTGCGCGGCCTGGGTTACGGCGACGACGAGATCGCCGCGCTGCGCCAGCAAGGTGCCATCGCCTGAGAGACGACGACCGGTCGAGCGGCGCGCTGCCCTTCCTCTGTGACCGTCCCCAGGTGCAGGTGCCCGCGGCATGGACACCCGACGATGGTTCAGGAGCCGTTCCAGGCCGCACGCGCCGGCCCCGGTGCCGAAGCCCGCGGCGCTTCAGGTCAGGGGCTCCAGAACAGGCCGCCACCCGATGTCCTCGTGCCGGTGCGAGCGCGTGTTCAGATAGAAGTAGCGGGCCGACCGGTAGCCGCGGCAGCAGCGCGCGCTGCCGCGCAGTTCGTAGGGCTCCTGCGTCCAACTGACGGCGCCGAACCAGTTCCACAAGGCGTTGTGCGCGCTCGCCTGGTCGGCCGGGTCCAGGCGGTCGTCCAGGTCGGTGGCGCCGGGCGCGGGCAGATCCCGGATCGGCCCCTCGGCGGCGACGAACCGGTCCCATTCGTTGTCCAGGGGCCAGCCCCCGGGATAGCCGTCGCTCTCGTCGCCGCCGCGATAGCGCGAGCCCCCGGTGAGCAGGCGGCAGCGATAGCGCTGTCCATCGATCGTGACCGGCCGGCCGTCCACATAGCCGGCCTCTTGGAGGTCGTCCCAGCTGATGCGCATCAGCAGCACGCGGTCGCTGATGAGCAGGGTCCGCCCCTGGTCGCTCAGCCGGATCCACTGCAGTTGGTTCGCGCTGTCCACGGGGGTGTCTCCCAACTGCCAGGCGGCCATGTCCGGGGCGGCCTCGAAGTCGGCCACGTCGCCGGGCACCAGGCCCTCGAAGGGCCGCAGGACAGACAAGTCGATGAGCCAGGGGCGCAGGGGCCGCGGCATGACGGACTTTCGCAGGTACAGCCCACCCAGCCGCACCACGCCTTGGAATTCACCCATGTCTGGACTCTTCATGCCGGGATCGATTCAATTGGAACACAGGTTCGATGGGTGAAATCTGATATCGATGGATCCTTCCCATTATTCGGGATTACTAGGGAAAACACCCACAGGGGACTCCATCAGAGTTCTTCATTTATGAAATACGATTCCGTTTTGAAGGATTCGATTCCTGCTTCAACCTGCCCGGCTCGGGCGTCCTCCGGAGATCAGACATGGCTGCTATGAAGCTTCTTCGCGCATGCCGCGCTTCACTCATTGCTGCGGGCCTGCTCGCAGGCGCCGCGGCATCGCAGGCGCAAGGCACGGTGACCTTCTCGTCCTGGGGCGGCGCCTTCCAGGACGCGCTGCGCAAGTCCATGCTCGAGCCCGCGGGGAAGAAGCTGGGCATCACGGTGCGCGAAGACACGACCAACGGCATCCAGGACGTGCGCGCCCAGATCACCGCCGGCAAGGTGGCCTGGGACGTCACCGAGCAGGAACTGCCGGCCTGCGAAACGCTCAAGCGCGACGGCATGCTCGAGCCCCTGGACTACAGCGTCATCAAGACCGACGGCATCCCCCGGGAGCTGATCAACACCCACTACGTGGGCTTCATCAACTTCACCAAGGTCATCGCCTACCGCAAGGACAAGTACGGCGACAACGGGCCGAAGACCTGGGCCGACTTCTGGGACGTGAAGAAGTTCCCCGGCAAGCGCTCGATGCACGGGCGCGTGAACTACAACCTCGAGGCCGCGCTGATGGCCGACGGCGTGGCTCCGGCCAATGTCTACCGCACCCTCGCCACCCGGGAGGGGCAGGAGCGCGCCTGGAAGAAGCTGGCCGAGATCGCGCCCCACGTGACCGTGTGGTACCGGGGCGGCTCGCAGTCCGCGCAGCTGCTGCGCGACGGCGAGGTCGACATGATCCACATGGGCCACAACCGCGTGGAAAGCGTCAAGGCGTCGGGCAAGCCGGTGGCCTACACCTTCGACGGCGGCACGATGGACATCGACTGCCTGCTGGTGCCCAAGGGAGCTCCGAACCGGGCCAACGCGATGCGGCTGATCAACGAGATGCTGGAAGCCCGCGCCCAGGCCACGCTGGCCAAGGCCATGCCCCTGGGGCCCGTCAACGTCAAGGCCTTCGACAGCGGGATCCTGACGGCGCAGGAAATGCTGAACGTCAACACGCACGCCAGCAACTACCCCAGGCAGCTGCTGGTGGACCCGAACTTCTACATCGGCCAGCTCGACCGCCTGACCGAGCGCTTCGACACCCTGATCCAGAAGCGCTGAGCCGGCGCGGGCCCGGCCACGGCGCGCATCGCATCCCGGCACCGCAAGCCAGCAGCGCAGGAACCGCATGTCGAACTCCACCCAGCAGCCCGGCCGGTCGCTGCCGATCAGCGTCAGCGGCCTGACCAAGACCTATGGCGCGCACCGGGCGCTCGACGAGGTGTCGATCGACATCCGGGCCGGCGAGTTCCTGACCCTGCTCGGGCCCTCGGGCTCGGGCAAGACCACGCTGCTGATGGCGCTGGCGGGCTTCGTCCCACCCGATCGCGGCAGCATCCGCTTCGGCGACCAGGAGGTGGTGACCTTGTCGCCGGACAAACGCGGCCTGGGCATGGTGTTCCAGAACTACGCGCTGTTCCCCTTGATGTCGGTGGCCGAGAACGTGGCCTACCCGCTGAAGATCCGCGGCCTGCGCAAGGCCGAGATCGACGCGAAGGTGGCCGCTGCGCTGGCGATGGTGCAGCTCGAGTCCTACGGCGAGCGCCGCATCCATCAGCTGTCGGGCGGGCAGCGCCAGCGCGTGGCGCTGGCGCGCGCGATCGTGTTCGAGCCGCGCATCATCCTGATGGACGAGCCGCTGTCGGCGCTGGACAAGAAGCTGCGCGAGCTGATGCAGATCGAGCTGAAGGCGCTGCACCGCAAGCTCGGCGCGACCATGGTCTACGTCACGCACGACCAGCGCGAGGCGCTGACGATGTCCGACCGGATCGCGGTGCTGAACGAAGGCCGGATCGTCCAGCTCGACACGCCCGAGGCCCTGTACCGACGACCGCGCAGCCTCTTCGTCGCCGACTTCGTCGGCGAGTCGGTGGCCCTGCGCGTCGACGCGGGCGCCGCAGCCGCATCGTTCCGCGGCGCGGTGCTGAAGACTGCAGGCCCGGTGCCCGCGGGCACCGGGCCGCACTTCCTGATCCTGCGCCCGGAGCTGCTGGAGCTGCTGCCGCAAGGGGCCGCCACCGACCCCGAGGTCAACGAACTCGCGGGCGTGGCCAGGGATGTCATCTTCCAGGGCGAGAGCGTGCTGGTGCTGGTGGACCTGGGCGGCGGCCAGGAGATCGGCGTGCGCCTGCCCGCCAGCCGCGCGGCGCAGGCCAGCGTGCCGGCCGCGGGCAGCACGCTGCGCCTCGGCCTGCACCGCGAAGACACGCTGATCGTGCCCGAGGTCGGCGCATGAGTCACCCAGGCAAGGCCGCGGCGAGGCCGGCGCGTGGCGCCCCCAGGAAGCCCGCCGCCCCGGGCCCGAAGGGCTGCCGGTGAGCCGCCGTGCGCTGCCCGTCGCCGACAACGGCGCGCTGCTGGCGCGCCAGCAGCGGCGCGAGCGGCTGCTGCTGCTCGGCCTGTCGGCGCCGACGCTGCTGGCCATCATGGTGGTGGTCTTCCTGCCCATCGCCTGGTTGTCGTCGCTGTCGCTGTTCGACCGCGGCGGGGCGCTGACCACGGAGAACTACGCCCGCATCGTCGAGAGCGAGCTCTACCGCGGGACCTTCTACGTCACCTTCCAGATCAGCGCCGCGGTGACCGTGCTGTGCGTGGCGCTGGGCTACCCGCTGTGCTACTGGATGTCGCGCCTGCCCGCGCGCCTTGCGACCTTGTGCATGGTGCTGGTGCTGGTGCCGTTCTGGACCTCGGTGCTGGTGCGCACCTATGCCTGGCTGGTGCTGCTGCAGCGCAACGGCCTGATCAACGGCTGGCTGCAGTCGCTCGGCCTGATCGACGAGCCGCTGCAGCTTGCGCACAACCTGACGGGCAGCATCATCGGCATGGTCCACATCATGCTGCCCTTCCTGGTGCTGCCGCTGTACGCATCGATGAAGTCCATCGACCTCGACCTCGTGCGCGCGGCCGTGGGCCTGGGCGCCACGCCGCGGCGCGCGTTCTGGACCGTCTTCTTCCCGATGTCGCTGCCAGGGCTGTTCGCCGGGGTCGTGCTGGTGTTCGTGCTGTCCCTGGGCTTCTTCGTCACGCCGGCGCTTCTGGGCGGCGGGCGGGTGCAGATGCTGGCCCAGCGCATCGAGTCGACGATCACGCTGTACTCCAACTGGGGCGCGGCCAGCGCGCTGGGCGTGGTGCTGCTGCTGGTCACGCTGGCGCTGATCTGGGTGCTCCATCGCGTCTTCGGTCTCGACCGGCTGTTCGCAAGGTGAGGCGCTGACGATGGCCGAGAACCTGTCCTCCGGGATCGCGACGCCGCGCTGGCAGGGCGCCTGGCTGCCGCTGTTCAGCGGCCTCGTGCTGTTCCTGCTGATGCTGCCGACGGTCATCGTGATCCCGATGTCCTTCTCCGACTCGTCCTACCTGGAGTTCCCGCCCCAGCAGTGGTCGCTGCGCTGGTACCGCGAGTACTTCGGCTCCGAGCAGTGGATGAGCGCCACCTGGACCTCGCTGCAGGTCGCGGTGCTGACGACGCTGATCGCCACGCCGCTGGGCACGGTGGCGGCCTACGGCATGAGCAGCCTGCCGGCCCGGCTGCGCAATGGCCTGCAGCTGATCGTGCTGATGCCGCTGGTCGTGCCGGTGATCCTGGTCGCCGTGGGCGTGTTCCACCTGTACGCCAAGCTCGGCCTGAACTACACGGTCGCCGGCGTGGTGCTCGCGCACGTCGCGCTGGCCCTGCCCTTCGTCGTCATCACGGTGATGTCGGGCCTGAAAGGCTACGACCACAACCTGGAGCTGGCGGCGCGCAGCCTCGGCGCGACGCGCACGCGGGCCTTCCTGACCATCACCGTGCCGCACCTGCGCTTTTCCATCCAGACCGGGGCCTTCCTGGCCTTCATCACCTCGCTCGACGAGGTGGTGGTGGCGATGTTCGTCTCCGGGGGCGAGAACGCGACGATCACGCGCCGGATGTTCAACGCGCTGCGCGACCAGATCGACCCGACGATCGCGGCCATCTCCACCTGCCTGATCGCGGTGTCGGTGCTGTCGCTGGCGCTGGTGCAGTTGCTGGCCTCGCGGCAGAAGGCAGAGCGCTGAACGTGGTCGCCAGGCTGGTACACCGCTACGGCACCTGCGACACGGGCTATCCCGGCGCCCGCAGCGCCACGCTCGATGAGGTCGTGCCCGGCTGCACCGTCCTCTTCGGCCAGGCTTCGTCCGCGCGGGCGGGCGAGCTCGACGGCCGGACGGCCGCGGCGCGCGCCCTGCGCGACGCAGCGCACCTCGAGTCGCCCGGCGAGTACGTGGACTTCAGGCGCAAGCAGCCCCCCGTGCGTGCAGACCTGCTCGACCTCGGCGACCTGGCGCCAGGCCCCGACCGGCAGGCCCTGGACGCGGCATCCCGGGAGATCGTGCGGCGCGGCGGCCGACCGGTGCTGCTGGGCGGCGCGATGGACGACGCCTTGACCTGCCTTGACGCCGCCCTGGCGGCCGGCCAAATGGCCCATCCCGCGCCGTCGGCTTCGTCGGCCATGAGAAGCGTCTTCATCTCGCCGGGCCTGGACTGGGCGGCACAGGCAGTGGGCCTGTCGGGCCTGGGGGGCGGCCTCGCGCTCGGCACCCACGACCTCGTCTCGCTTCAGGCGCTGAGCCGCCTGCAATCCGCAGGCTGGCCGCTGCTCAGCGCGTCGGCGTGCGTGCAGGACAACCAGCCGCCGCTGCAAACCCGGCTGGCGGCCTGGCTCGGCACGGACGGCCCCGTGTTCGTGGTGCTCGACATGTCCTGCATCGACATGGGCTTTGCGGCCGGCGCCTCGGGGGACAACGTCGGCGGGCTCGAGCCGCTCGAGTTCCTGGCCGTCGTGGAAGCCGTGGCGTCGCGCGGCCGACTCGGCGGCGCCGCCATCGTCAACCTGCTGCCCGAACGCGACCCGCGGGGACACTCCGAGAGGCTGGCGGCCAAGGCCCTGGCCCTGCTGCTGGGGATGCGTCCACACGGGGTGGACCATTGAACGCATTCACGGCTTCAGGCGCCCTGCCGTCGCACCCACCCTCGATCACGAAGCCCGAGACGTGCGAACACGCGACCTTCCTGGGCGCGCCGGTCGGCGACCTGGAAGACCTGGCGCCGGGCGACATCGCGCTGGCGGGCCTGTTCATGGAGCATGGCGACCCGAGCGGCTTCGGCGCCCGCTTTGCCGCGCGCCAGATCAGGTATGCCAGCCGCCCGGCCTACGGCATGGCGCCCGGGCCGCTGCCGCCGTCGGGTCGGGTCGCCGGCCGCGGCCGCCTGTTCGACGTCGGCGACCTGAATGTCTTTCCGCTCGAGCCTGAGCGCCAGCGCGCCGCGCTCGAGCGGCAACTGACCGCCTTGCTCGCCACAGGCGCGCGGGCGGTGGTCGTGGGCGGCGCCATGTGTCTGCACGAGATCGCCGCGACGGCCGCCGCCCGGCTGCACGGGTCGCGCACGCTGCGCGCGGTGGTCCTGCGCGCCGAGGCCTGCACGGCCCCCGTGCCCGATGCCGGCGACCTCTTCGTCACCGTCGACGTCGCCGGCTTGTTCGCTGCCGCGCCCGCGCCGCGCCCGAAGGCGCGGCTGCTGGAGGCGATCCGCTCCTTGCCCCCCCACCGTGTGCGCGCCGCCCACCTGTGCGGCCTCGCGCCCGATCTCGACCTGTCCGGACGCCACGACACCGCGGCGGCCGCGCTCATGCTCGCGGCGCTGGTGCGACACCTGGGCGCGGAGGATTGGTGATGCCGTTGAGGATCGAGCCGCTGCCCCGCATGGCGGGTCACCTGTCCTTCATGCGCACCCCCCGCGCCGGCTTCGACGATCTGCAACCGGGGATGGTGGCGGCGCTGGGGCTGGCGCTGGACGGGACGGGCTGCGTCGCCGGGCTGAGCCGCTTCAGCCCCACGGCGCTGCGGGAGACCTCGGCCTACTTCGGCTCGCACTTCAGCACCAACATGAAGGCGGCGATGGACATCGACCGCCGCCGCGTGCTGGACGGCGGCCTGATGTCCGGCCGGCTCGTGGACCTGGGCGACCTCTGCGTCGAGGGCCTCGCGCCGTCGGCGGTGCCGGCCCTCGTGGCGTCGGCCGTGGCCGCCGTGGCGTCCAGGCGCGCGATCCCGCTGCTGCTCGGGGGCGACCTCGATCTCGTGCCTGCGGCGCTCGAAGGCCTGCGCTGCGGAAGGCCGGCGCAGGGCGACGACACCGGCACGCCGTGGATCCAGCTCGGCGGCTCGCCGCCGACCGGGCGCGACCACACCCCGGCCGCTCGGCTGGCCTGCACCCCGCAGACCGCCGAACCCGCGCAGTCTCGCCAGCCCTCCAGCCCCGGAGCCGAATGGGATGCACAGCGTCTGCGTGCGCTGCCCGAGGGGTCGCTCGCGCAGACGCTCGGCCTGCTCACCGGCGGTCGACCGGTCTTCGTGGGCATCGACCTCGGCGCCTGGGCGGCGCCGTGGCACGGCGCGCAGCGCGATGCGCCCTTCGACGGCCTCGGGCTGCGCGAGGTGCGCCGCGTGCTCACCGCCATCGGCGGTCTTCCCCTAGCGGGGGTCGCCATCACGGGGCTGGATGCCACGCGCAGCGGCCTGTCCACCGTCAAGACCGGGCAGCGCCTGGTGCTGACCGCCTTGCTCGACCTGCTGTACCAGCGCCTGACCGAAGCACCCGCCGCGCATGAAGGCCCCTGCGGCACGGAGTCGCCCGAATGAGCACACAGCCGACTTCACACAAGCCCGAGTTCCGGCCCCCGACGTCCACCTTCTTCGGCGCCACGCGGGCCGACGTGACCCAGGTGCGCGAGGGCACGCTGGCCTTCGTCGGCATGCCGTCCGACGCCACCCACTCGAGCCGCGTCGGCACCCGGTTCGGCCCCCGGGCCCTGCGCCAGGAGTCCACCCGCCTCGTCGAGACGCTGCGCGCCGCGGGCGCGCAGGGCCTGTACGACACGCGCAGCGGCCACCGGGTACGCCTGCGCCAGGCCACGACGCACATCGACATCGGCGACGCGCGCATCGACCCGCTGGACGTCGGCGCCACGACGCGTGCGATCGCCGACCTCACGGGCGCGATCGCCGACCGTGGCGGCCTGCCGGTGGCCATCGGCGGCGATCACTACAACGGCTACCCGGCCGCGCTGGGCGTCTCGGAGTCCTTCATGCGCCGGCGCCCGGGGCAGCGCATCGGCTTCATCCAGATCGACGGACATCTCGATTTCGGTGACCGCCTGGCCGCCTGGGGCCCGTACAACCACGCCACCAACGCGCGCAGGGTGTCCGAGTTGCCGAACATCGACCTGGCACGGATGGTGTGGATCGGCATCGCCGGATGGGTGGACGGCAAGGACGTCGAGGAGATCGAGCAGGCCGGCGGCCTCATCTTCTCGGCCGAGGACGTGCACCGTATCGGCGCCGTGGAAGTCGCGCGCCGCGCGCTGGCCCACGTGCTGCAAGGCAGCGATCACGTGTACCTGAGCATCGACATCGACGCGCTGGATGCCGGCTTCCTGCCGGGCACCGGCTCGGTCGTCCACAGCGAGCTCACCCCGCGTCAGTACCTGGACCTGCTGACGACCTTCTCTTCGGCCCCACTGTGCGGCGTCGACCTGGTGGAGGTGTCGCCGCCGCTGGACCCGAGCGGGCGCTCCGAGCGGATCGCCGCCCGGCTGCTGATGGAGGTGCTGCGCGAGCGCCTGTTCGACCTCGAAGGGCCCTGACCGGCCCTCTGGCGTGCGAGAGAATCTGCGGCCGTCGATCAAGGCGCCACCGTCACCAAAGACCCCCATGACACTTGAATCGACAGGACCCGCCTTGACCACGCACACCGCCGCCGACACGCTTGCCGAGGGGGCCTGCGCAGAGCCCGCTGACGACCGCATCGGCGTGACCGCGCTCGAGCGGGGTCTGGGGCTGCTCGACGCGCTCGGCGCGGCGGGCACGGGCCTGAGCCTGAAGGACCTGTCCGCGCGGGCCGGCCTGTCCAAGGCCACCGTCCTGCGCCTGGCAGTGTCGCTGGAGCGCTTCGGCCACCTGCGGCGTGACAGCGTGGGCAACTTCCACCTCGGCCCGGCTCTCTGGCGCCTGGGCACGGCGTTTCGGCAGAACCTGGATCTGGAGCAGCACGTCCGCCCGGTGCTCGAGGCCCTGGTGTCGCTGACCCAGGAAAGCGCTTCCTTCTGGATCCCGCACGGCAACCAGAGGATGTGCCTGTACCGGGTCAACTCACCGCGGTCGGCGCGCAGCCACGTCGAGGAGGGGGAACATTCCCCCATCGACAAGGGGGCGGGCGGGCACATCGTGGCCTACCATCTCGGCAAACCCACGCCGCGGGCCAGCGAGATCGAGGCCGAAGCCGCGGTGGCCACGGTGGGAGACCGCGACCCGGACGTCGCGAGCGTCGCGGCCGCCGTGCTCGGACCGAACCGCGAGTTCCTTGGCGCGCTGGTCCTCGCGGGCATCCTCAGCCGCTTCGAGCCCCGGATCCCCGATTTCAAGCCCATCGTCAAGCAGGCGGCCCAAGCGTTGTCCCGGCAGGTGGGCGGCGGCACCGAGGCTCGATGAACCAGATCGCCGACCGACCGCGCCCGCCGCTGCACGGCCTGCGCGTGCTCGACCTCACCAACGTGCTGGCCGGGCCCTTCGCCTGCCACCAGCTGGCGCATCTGGGTGCCGAGGTCATCAAGGTCGAGGCGCTGCGCGGGGGTGATCTCGCGCGCCAGCTCGGCGCCGACCCGGCGCTGAACGAACGCCACATGGGGGTGTCGTTCCTGGCGCAGAACGCGGGCAAGCGCTCGATCGCGCTCGACCTCAAGACGCCCGGCGGCAAGGCCGTGCTGCAGCGCCTGGTTCGCAGCGCCGACGCCCTGGTGGAAAACTTCCGCCCCGGCGTGATGCAGCGCCTGGGCCTGGGTTACGAGGCCCTGCTCGAGCACAACCCCCGGCTCGTCTACTGCGCGATCTCCGGCTTCGGGCAGGACGGGCCGCTGCGCGACCTGCCGGCCTACGACCAGATCGTGCAGGGCATGGCCGGGGTGATGAGCATCACCGGCGACGCCGACAGCGCGCCGCTGCGTGCCGGCTTTCCGGTGGCCGACACCATCGGCGGCCTCACTGCGGCGATGGCCGTGTGCGCGGCGCTGGCCGAGCGCGACCGCAGCGGCGGCCGCTTCATCGACGTGTCGATGCTCGAGGCGGTGATCGCGACCCTGGGCTGGGCGGTGTCGAACCTGCTCGTCGCCGGCCGCGAGCCGCAGCCCATGGGCAACGAGAACGTGACGGCCAGCCCGTCGGGCACCTTCCGCACCGCCGACGGCCTGCTGAACATCGCCGCCAACAAGCAGGAGCAGTTCGAGGCGCTGGCGCGCGTGATCGGCCGCGAGGAGCTCGCCACCGACACGCGCTACGCGCGCCGCCAGGGCCGGCTGGACCACCGCCTCGCGCTGAAGGCCGATATCGAGCACGCCCTGGCTGCGCACCCGGCGGCGCACTGGTGGCCGCTGCTTGCCGCCGCGGGCGTGCCCGCCGGCCCGGTGTACACGGTGGCGCAGGTGCTCGAACACCCGCAGGTGGCCGGGCGCGGCCTGGTCGCCACCTTCGACGACGCCCCCGGCGTCGGCCGTGACATCCGCGTGTTGCGCACCGGTGTGAAGCTCGACGGTGCCGCACCCGGCGTCGCCACGCCGCCGCCCACGCTCGGGCAGCACACGCGCGAGATCCTGGCCGAGCTGGGTTTCGAGGCCGCCGAGATCGACGCGCTGCACACCGAAGGCGCGGCAGGCTCCCGGGCCTGATGACGGGCACCGCCCGCGCCGCGTCCTGCCCCGCTCGTCGCCCTGCACGCCGCCCTACCCGTCGCCCTGCCTGTTGTCACCCTCGCCGTCGCGCTGCCACCGCGCCTTGCCCACCGCCCTGCCCCCGCGCCTTGCGCCCCCTGCACTCGCCGTCGTGAGCGCCGCCGCGGGAAGCCATCCCTGTCCTGCCCGGAGGATCCCCCCATGACGACCGATGCCGAAACGCTCGCCCGAGACTGGTGGCGCACCTCGATCATCGACATGTCCCCCGGCGTGATCCGCCTGCGCGGCTACGCCATCGAGGACCTGATCCGCGCCCGCGTGGGCTTTGCGCAGACGGTGTGGCTGATGACCCGCGGCGAGCTGCCCTCGCCAGCGCAGGCCGGGCTGCTGGAGGCGGCGCTGATGGCGGGGGTCGATCATGGCCCGCAGGCGCCCAGCATCGCGATCGCCCGCATGGCCGCAACCTGCGGCGTCGGCCTGAACGGGGCCATCGCCTCGGGCCTGAACGTGCTCGGCGACGTGCACGGGGGCGCGGGCGAGCAGGCGCTGTCCTTGTTCGAGGCGGTCGGTGACCGGCTCGAGTCGGGCGCGGCCATGGACGACGCGGTGCGCGAGGCGCTGGCAGCGCAGGTGGCGCAGCACGGCAAGGCGATCCCCGGCTTCGGCCACCGCTTCCACCCGGTGGACCCGCGCACGGCCCCGTTGCTGGAGCGCGTGGACGAAGCGGTGTGCGCCGGTGTCGTGTCAGGCCATCATGCCGCCATCGGCCGCGCGATCGAGGACGCGCTCGCGCGCGGCCGCCCGCGCCGCATCCCGATGAACATCGACGGCGTCACGGCCGTGATCTACGGCGAACTGGGCTTCCCGGCACCGCTGGCGCGCGGCCTGTTCTGCCTGTCGCGCGCGGTCGGCCTCCTCGCACACGCCTGGGAGCAGACCGGACAGGGCGGACGCATCAAGGGACCCTTGCCGCGGCAATGGACCTGGACCTACGAGGGACCGCCGCCGCGGGCGGTGACGCTGGCCGGGCAAGCGGACGATCGCGCCGAACCGGCCTGATGCAAGGCGCGCTGCGCGCCGGTCTTTCCAGCTCCACCAACGGCCGCGGCCTGCAGCGGCTGCAATCGGCCGCGGGGTGAGGGTCTGCCGCAGCGCGTCACACTTCGGCGTAGGCATGCACTTGCATCACTGTGCAAGGTAGCCACCCTTTCGAGCGCAGAGCGCCGCGCCGCCCACCCGCGACGTCGAATCCACGTTGACCGACCGCTGCAAGACCACGGTGCCGGATACCGTGCGTCGCGTCCTTCGGCTTGGCAAGCGCGACAAGATCCACTGCTCCATCCGCCCCAACGGCGAGGTGCTGCTGCCCCGCGCCGAAGGCTCCCAGGGTGACGACCCGGTGCTCGGCCAGTTCCTGGGCTTTCTGGCACGCGATGTGGCCAGCCATCCCGAGCGCCTGCAGGCAGTGGGTGCGGGCCTCGTCCAGCGGCTTCAGTCGCTGCGCGAGGATGTCGAGGTCGATCTTGATGCGGCCCTGTCGGCGGTCGGTCTCGGCCTCGGCCAGCGCGGCCAGCGCCAGCCCTGTTGGTCGGCCAGCGGGCGGCCCAAGGTCTGGCCGTAGGCAATTCCAAAGCCCTCCTCCAGCCCGACAGGCCCCGGGCAAGGCCAACGCTACCGACTGATCCGAGGTCTCCCGGGTCTGGCCCACCCCTCCACGGCCAGACAAGGCGCCTCGAGGCTCGGCCCGACACGTCGCGCGCTGATTCGCACGGCCGCGCGCCCGGGTTCCCACGGGACCTGCGGCCGCTCGCCGGCGTGGTGACACTTGCGGCGCGCAGCGCCATCCCGGCCGGGTCAGGCGTCACAGCGTCGACACCTGCCGATCCACGATCGCCGCGATGATCTTCATCGCCCCGGCGCCGCGGTTCGGACCCCGCTGCATGTCGATGTCAATCACGCGCCTGGCGGCCGACATTTGTGTTGCGTCTTTCCGAGCACGCGGGCACGAGAACCGGCTCGTGCGGGTGTCCGTCGACTTCGTCGTGTCGCTCATGGAGCACAACTTCCGCCGGCCAACCTTCCCGCCCTTGCGCCTTGTCCAGCAGCGCCAGTCCGTGTCCGGTCTGGCCGGCACCGATGGCCGCCCGCAGGCGGAAGCGGGTTTCCGCGCCGAACTCGCGGATCAGCAGCGTGGCCGCCTCGTCCAGCAGGCGGTTCACGGTGGTGCCGCGGCTCTTGGCCAGGGCGCTCATGTCTTCCACTCCGAAACGAAGGTGCCGGGGTCCAGGATGCGGATCGACGGGAACTGCAGTTCGCCGCCGCTACATCCCGCGGAACCGGTGCGCGTACAGCCGGCTGACCACCAGGGCCTCGGGGCGGCCGCGCAGCGTCAGGTGCACCTTGCCGCTGCCGTCGCGCCGCGCCGTGGCGATGCAGCGCGCCTGCACGGCAGTGCCACGGTGCACCTGCCAGAACTGCTTCGGGTCGAGCTGGGCGAGCAGTTCGCGCAGCGACGTCCGCACCAGCAGCTCGCGCCCGGCGGTCAGCATGCGCACCCCTTGTCTGCGGCCTCGAGGTGTCAGGTCCCGGCACATCGGCCCGGTGCCTCCAATGAAGTACTCGCCGAGACCACGAGTACCCACTACGACGCCCCCTGAGGTCGTGCTGGTGCAGTACGTCAAGGCCCAGGAGGTGCTGGGCATCAAGCCCAGAAAGGACACCTCGGCGATGGCGCGCGGGATCTCGTTGACGGCTCGCCCGCTCGGGTTCAGCCCTGACGCGTCTGCGCCCCAGGTTCCCGCACGCCACCCCACAGCGTGGACAGCGGCGCCGCCCACAGGCCGTCGCCCAGCGGCAGCGTCTCGTCGCCGTCGTACAGCAGCACGCCCAAGCGGAAATGCTCACCGGCCAGGCGCGACCACTTCTTCAGGCCGCGCAGGTCTCCTGTGCTCACGGTGGCGGCGGCCTTGACCTCGACACCCACCAACTGGCCTGCGGGGCCTTCGACGATCAGGTCCACCTCCACCTGGTCGGCGTCGCGGTAGGTCAGCAGCCGGTAGTCGGCGTCGGCAGCGGTTGCGTGCTTGAGCAGTTCCGCGAAGACGAAGGTCTCGAGCACGCTGCCGAATCGCGTGCGGTCGTCGCGGACCTCGTCCTCGCCCAGGTCGAGCAGGGCGCTCAGCAGACCGGCGTCGATGAACTGCAGCTTCGGCGTCTTCATCACCCGCGCAAAACGGTTGCGCGCCCAGACCTCGATGCGCCGCAGCAGGAACATCTGCTCGAAGACACCGACATAGCGGGCGGCGGTCTTGCCGTCCAGCCCCACCTGAGCGGCCAGCTGCGTGTAGTTGCACAGCTGTCCGGCGGTCTGCGCCAGGGCCCTCAGGAAGCGGGGCAGCTGATCCAGCTTCTCGATGCCGGCGACGTCGCGCACGTCACGCTGGACCAGCGCGTCCACGTACTGCCGGGCCCAGGCGGCGCGGCGCCGGGACGAAGGCCGGGCCACGGCTTCCGGGTAGCCGCCGCGCAGCACCCGCCCGGCCAGCGCGGCGCGGTCCGCTGACCGCGGTGCAGGCTCGGGGATCCGCCCCGCGAACACGCTGTCGAGCCAGTTCCCCGACGACTGCTCGATCTCGGCCTGGGACAGCGGCAGCAGGAACAGGGTCTCCATGCGCCCGGCCAGCGAGTCGGCCACGGTGGGCAGGCTCATCAGCTGGGCCGAACCGGTGAGCAGGAAGCGGCCGGGCCGGCGGTCTTCGTCGACGCTGCGCTTGATGGCCAGCAGCAGTTGCGGCGCCCGCTGGATCTCGTCGATCAACGCACGGTCCAGACTGCGCACCAGGCCCACCGGGTCTTCGCGCGCTGACAGCAGCGTTGCCTGATCGTCCAGGCTGAGATAGCGCATCAGCCCGCCTGCGGCCACCCGTCGAGCCAGGGTCGTCTTGCCGGCCTGGCGCGGGCCGGCCAGCAGCACCACCGGCGTGTCGGCCAGGGCCTCGGCCAGGCGCGATTCGATGTGGCGAGGGTAGAGGGCGGGGTTGTTCACGCCATGAGGATAGCGTGAATCTCGGAATTCGATGGCGTAAATCTCGGAATCGTGCCGCGGAAAATCCGGAATCTAGATTTCTGGTCAGACCCCTCGAGGCCCTCGCGTACCAGCCGCCTCGAGCGTGTGAGCGCCGGCCCTGGATGCTGGGCGCGGTGTCGGCCGGCCTGCTGCCGGCCGTTGGACGGCGGGGTGGTGTCCCAGGAAGTGGTGTAAGTCCTTCGCGCGCGGCGCCGGCCGTCCCGCTATCGGGATGGTCATCGTGATTCCGGATAGGGTTGAGGTGCGACTCACAACCTTGATCCTTGGAAGGACACCACGGTGATAAAGCCATGGGACGCCTGACCATCGGCGAGTTGATCGACGAGAGCCTGGAGTTCTATGGCATCAAGTCCCGCGACGATGCCTTGGCGCTGGTGCGGCGTGCGCGCGCGCGCAGCGGCCTGAGTGAGGAGCACGCGCTGGCGCTGGCACACAGCAAGGTCCGAGCCGCCAGGCGCGCGAAGTGAAGCCCAGGGTCGTCGTCGACACGAACGTCGTCGTTGCGGGGCTGCTGACCTCGGATCCAGCCTCGCCGGTGGCGCGCGTGCTGGAGGGCATGTTGTCTGCCGCCTTTGTCTTTGCCATGTCGGGGCGCTTCTGACCGAATACCACCAGGTGCTCGTGCGTCCCGCCCTGCGGCGGCGTCACGGCCTGTCCACCGCCGAAGTCGAGTTGCTGCTGGCGGAGATCGCGCTGCACGCCATCATGCTGCAGACCGTGCCGGGCCCGCCCGCCCCCGACCCCGGCGACCCATTGCTGTGGGACCTGCTCGCCTCGCGCAGCGACCTCGTGCTCGTCACCGGCGACCAGGTCTTGCTGGCCGATGCCGCGATGCGGGGCCGGGTGATGCTGCCGCGGGATTTCGTCGATCGCTGAGACTCAAGCCTTCGAGTCCACCACCGCCGCATTGACCATGGTGCGCAGCTCGCGCCGCACCGGGTACTGGCTGGACGGCATGTACTGCGTCAGGAAGACGACTGACAGGTCCTCGACCGGGTCGATCCAGAAGGCCGTGCTGGCGGCGCCGCCCCACCAGTACTCGCCGGGCGAGCCGGCCACGCCGGTGCGCGCCACGTCGGTGGTCATCGCAAAGCCCAGACCGAAGCCCACGCCGTGGTACATCGCCTCGCTGAAAAGGCTCTTCGAGAGGTCGGCCAGGTCACGGCCGCCGGGCAGGTGGTTCTGGCGCATCAGCCACACGGTCTTGGGGCCGAGCAGGCGCACGCCGTCCAGCACGCCGCCGCGGCGCAGGCACTCGCACAAGCGCAGGTAGTCGGCCGCGGTGCCCACCAGGCCGCCCCCGCCCGAAGGCGCGCTGGTCGGCTCGCGGAAGCTGCGGCCCGGCAGCGGCGCCAGGCCGCCCTTCGGGTGGGCCACGTAGCACTGCGCGAAGCGCTCGGCCTTGTCGTCGGGGCAGTGGAAGGCGGTGTCCACCATGCCCAGCGGGCCCAGGATGCGCTGCTGCAGGAAGTCGGCCAGCGGCAGGCCCGAGATCTTCTCGATCAAGTAGCCCAGCACGTCGGTGGAGACGCTGTAGTTGAAGGCGGTGCCCGGCGAGAACTCCAGCGGCACCTGCGCCAGCGCATCGACGAAGCCCTGCAGGCCGGGCCGGCCCTCGGCGGTCTCGATCTCGAAGGGCTCGAGCTTCCTGCTGCGGTAGGCCGCGTCGACCATCGTGCGCATCTGGAAGCCGTAGGTCAGCCCCGAGGTGTGGCGCAGCAGGTCGATGATGCGCATCGGCGCGTCGACCGGCTGCGTGAGCCAGCCGCCACCCGCGGCCCCGGGCACGCCGGCGCCGCCGCCGACGTAGACGCCCAGATCGCGCCAGGCCGGGATGTGGCGGTGCACCGGGTCGTCCAGCGCCACCAGGCCTTCCTCGACCAGCATCATGAAGGCCACGCTGGTGATGGGCTTGCTCATCGAGTAGATGCGCACGATGGTGTCCTCGGCCATCGGCCGCGGGGCCACGCCCTCGGCCGGCAGCACCGCATGGCCAAGCACGCTGTGGTGCACGACGGCGCCGTTGCGCGCCACCAGCAGCTGCGCGCCGGGCAGCAGGCCGGGGGCCACGTACTTGCGGTGCAGGAAGCGGTCGATGCGGGCCAGGCGCTCGGCGCTCATGCCCTGGCTTTCGGGGGAGGCGGTGGGCAGCGGGGTCAAGCGGGGTCTCCGGCGGGGCGGTGGAGGTCGCAGTATGCGTCCCCGCGTAAGATGCGGCGGGGCGTGACGCCGCTGGTGCCGCCGGCGCCCCGGCGGCGGGTCGGCCCCAAGGAGCCCACATGGACGTCAAGCGCATCGTCGACATCGTCGAGAAGATCTTCCTGGCGCTCATCGCCGTCTTCACGGTCGTGGCGATGGGGCAGGAGGTGATGCTGCTGATCGAGATCCGCAAGGTCGAACTCAAGGACCTGCTGCTGATGTTCATCTACGCCGAGGTGCTGGGCATGCTGGGCGCGTTCTACAGCAGCCGCCGCATACCGATCACGATCCCGCTGTTCATCGCCATCACGGCCCTCAGCCGCCTCATCATCCTCCAGGGCAAGGACACCGACCCCAGCGTGCTGATGTACGAGAGCGGCGCCATCCTGCTGATCGCCGTCGCGGGCTGGGTGGTCAGCCGCATCCGGCAGGACGACGACGCCTAGCGGCTGCGCGGCCGCATCCGGCCCCGTCGAAGACGAACGGCAGCCTTGTCGAGCGATCGACATCGACGATCGCGGCGATGTCGCGATGGTGTTTCCTCCGTCATCGGACAGCCGCACGAGAAGTGCGTCCTTCCCATCCCACGAGCCGCCGACCTGACCATGAACGCTGCATCGCCCTTGCTGCCCTTTCATCAGGCCCGACACGCCTTTCGGCTCGGCACCTCGAGCCCGCGCGAGTACCTCGAGCGCTGCCTGCACACGATCGAGGCGCGCGAGCCCGTGGTGCGGGCCTTCGCGCACCTCGACGTCGACGGCGCGCGGCGGGCGGCCGACGCGGCCACGCAGCGCTGGCGCGAGGGCTGCCCGGTCTCCTGGATCGACGGCATGCCGGTGGGCGTCAAGGACATCATCGAGACGGCCGATCTGCCCACAGGCTTCGGCAGCCCTGCCTTTGCCGGCTGGCGCGGCGGCCGGGACGCGGCGGCCGTGCTCGCCCTGCGCCAGGCCGGGGCGGTGGTGGTCGGCAAGGCGGTCAGCACCGAGTTCGCCGACGTGTCGCCGGGGCCGACGACGAACCCGCACGATGCACGGCGCACCCCGGGAGGGTCCTCGTCCGGCTCGGCGGCCATGGTCGCGGCCGGCATGGTGCCGGTGGCGCTGGGCTCCCAGGTGGGCGGCTCCATCCTGCGGCCGGCCAGCTACTGCGGTGTCTTCGGGTTCAAGCCGTCCTTCGGCGCGCTGAACCGCGGCGGCCTGGGCGACCAGTTCAGCCAGAACTGCCTGGGCACGCTGTCGGCGACGCTCGAGGACGCCTGGGCGGTGTGCCACGAGATCGCCCGGCGCGTGGGCGGCGACCCGGGGTGGCCGCCCTTCGCTGGCGGCCTGCGCCCGGCCCCGCCGGCGCGGCCCCGCGCGCTGGCGGTGCTCGAGACCGGCGCATGGGCGCGGGCCGAGCCCGCGGCCCGCGTGGCACTGGACGGCCTGCTCGAGCAGTTGCGCGGCCAGGGCGTCAAGCTGTGGGACCGCCGGACCTCGCGCCGCGTGGAGCGCCTGGAAGCCGCAATCGAGGACGCCTCACGCAGGTCGTTGGCGATCAACGACTACGAGAAGCGCTGGCCGCTGGGCGAGATCGCCGACCGGATCGGCCCGGTGCTGAGCCCGGGCCTGCGCGCGGGCGTGGCGCGCGGCCGGCAGATGAGCGCACAGCGCTACGTGGCGCTGCTGCAGGGGCGCGATGCCGCACGCGACGCGCTGGCCGCGCTGGCCGGCGAGGTCGATGCCTGCCTCACGCTGTCGGCCACCGGGCCCGCCCCGCGGGGCCTGGGCTCGACCGGCGACTCCGGCTTCAACGTGCCGGCGTCCTACCTGCGCTGCCCGGCGCTGTCGCTGCCGCTGCTGCAGGCCGACGGGCTGCCGCTGGGCCTGCAGATCCTCGGGCAGCCGGGGCAGGAGCGAGCGCTGTCCTCGGTGGCGCGGTGGTTGGTGGGCAAGGGAGCCGGGGGGCGATGAGGAGCTGAAGCCTTCAGCGGGCCAGCGCGAGCCAGCCCTCGACCAAACGGTCCTCGAAGGTCGCGGCGTCCAGCCGGCCCTGCAGCCAGGCCTGCGTCAGTTCGCCGGCTCGAGCCTGCCAGCCGATGTAGCCCTTGCAGCGCGGGCGGACCCAGGCGCTGTCCATCGTCGTGCGCATCGCAGCGAAGGCGCCGCCATAGGCCGCATCCTCCGGTGCTCC
>JAIXWM010000189.1 GCA_027491255.1 Rubrivivax sp.
CCGCGCCCGCGCCCGCCGCCGCGTCGGCCGCGTCGGCGCCCGGCGGCTCGGGCGGCGCGAGCGCCGAGCTGGTCTCGTTGGCGACCTGGGCGCGGATCATCGCGTCGTTGGTCGCCACGACCGAGATCGCGCCGGCCGCATCGACATCGGACTCGTCGATGTAGGCCATCACCTCCGAGGGGTTGGCATCACCGATGCTCGTGCCCAGCAAGGCGTCGATGGCCGAGAACAGCACGTTCTGCGCCTGCCAGCCCACGGTGTTGAAGGCGAGCGTGACGCCGATCGCCTTGCCGTCGGAGCTCATCGCGCTGATGTTGCTCGCGTCGATGTGCGCGGTGTTCGAGCCTTCGACGGTGACATCGCCCTCGGTGGTCGTCACCGTGCTGTGGGTGATGAAGGCGTCGGCGCGGCTCTGGATCAGGTTGGTGGCGATGACGCCGCCCACGGCCACGCCCGGCGCCGATCCACCGGTCGCCTCGGCCGTGACGTCGAGTTCGGCGGTGATGTGCGCCTCCTCGGTGGCCGTGACGCTGACCGATCCGGCCTCGAGCGTCGCGTGGCGGATGTAGGCCTTGGCGTGCGAGCGGATGTCGTTCAGCGCGACGGCACCGCCCACGCCCATCGCCGCCTTGGCCGGGGGCTCGGGCGCGGGAGGTACGACCGGTTCCGTCTCGCCCTGCGCCCCAGGGGTGTAGCCGACCTCGACCGCCGTGATGGAGTGGCCGTCGAGCACGCCCCCGAAGCCGACGACGAAGCTGCCGGGCTCGACGCCATCCTCGACCTGGACGGCGATCCCGTCGGCGTCCAGGCGCGCGCCGTCGGCCGACAGCGCACCCGCAAGCGCGCTGCGGATCTGCGCCGCGGTCGAGGTGATGGACAGACCCGTGGCTTCGTAGGCCACGCCATCGACCGTCACGCGCAGGTCGAAGGTGTCGACACCGGCCTCTGCGCCCGGCACCACGAAGGTGTAACCAGGGCCGGTGGCGATGCTGCCCTGCTCGAGCGTGGTGATCGCCGCGGACAGGGTGTCGGCCAGCGAGGTGGGCTTGAGCTGGTCGATGTTGGCCTTGGCGTAGCGGCCGTCGAAGCCGATACGGTAGGTGCCGTCAGCCTGGGCTGCCACCGTGAAGGTGTCGGCCCCGAAGGTCGCCTCCAGGGCGGACTCGATCAGCGTGGCCTGGTCTTCTGCGGTCGCGGCCGCACGCCCTTCGGACACCGTCCGGGTGTTGAACAGCAGCGTGGCCGCCTTGTCGACACGCGCCGCGGCGACCTGCAGCTGGTCCTTCGCGCCGGCGCCCTTGGCGAAACGGATGTCGAAATTCCAGCCGACCCGCGAAGCGGGGTCGAACCGGACGGTGACGTTGCCCTTGCCGACCCAGGCCGACAGCGCGGCCTCGATCCGGCTCGCGTCCGTGGTCGGGTCGCCGCTGAAGCGCAACTCGGCCGAGCGGTCCCCCAGGCTCAGGCGGTATTTCTGGCCGACGTCGGCATTGCGGTGCTGGAGGTTCAGCACCTGGTATTCGTTGGCCGACTCGCCGACCTCGAGCACCGGGATCGGCGCCGTGGTCTTGCGCTTGCCCAGCGAGAGCGTGAACTCCAGCGCCTGGGGCTGCGGCGGCACCAGCGCCGGCGGGGTCACCACGGTCTCGAGCGGCGGCAGGTCACGGCCCGCCAGCGCGCCCGCGAACTCGACGACCAGCGCGCCGGACTGCTGCGTCACCTGGGCCGAACCGGCGGTCCCCAGGGCCTTGTTGAGCGCCGTCTGGACCGTCGCCGCGGTCGCGCCGAAGGCGATCTCGCCGGTCAGCAGCCGCTTGCCGTCGACCGTCAGCGAAAGCTGGAACTCGCCTGCGGCAGCCGGGGCAAAGCTCAGCCGCTGCTGCTCGGGCGTCGCCTCGCCGGCCAGCGTGACCCGCTTGTGGATGAAGCCGGTGCTGCTGGGCTGCGCGCTGCCCAGATGGAATCCGAAACCGGTGGCCGGGATGGTCTTGCCCTTCAGCGCGCCGCCGAAGGCCACGCGGAAGCGCACGCCCTCCCCGGTCAGGCTGGGGTCCCGGGTGACGATGATGTCGCTGGCGCGGACGGCGATGCCGTCGATCTTGCCGTCGAGCAGCTTCGCGTAGGCCGTCTTCAGCTCGGCGATCGTGCGCTCGTTGTCTCGCCCGGCGAACAGGCCGACCACGCCACGGGCGGAGTCGCTGCCGAGCCAGACCTTGAACTCCTGGGTGACGAACCGGGCCTTGAAGGTGATCTCGATGCCGGGCGCCCCGGTGCTCGCGCCCTTTGCCGCCTCGGTGACGACGATCCAGTCGCTGGTGTCGACGACCGCCTGGTCGAGCGCAGGCGAGACCACCCGCGCAAGGTCCAGCACCTGGACTTCGGAACGCGCGTCCTCGCCGACGCCCGATTGCACGGCATCGGCCCAGACGCGGGGGTCGTCGCCCGCCTCCACCGGCTCTTCACCGTCCTGGCCGCCGGTCGTCGTGTCTTCGCCATCGCCGCCGGCCACGGTGTCGGTGCCCGCGCCGCCCGTGGCCGTGTCCTCGCCCTGGCCACCGGCGGTGCTGTCCTGACCGTCGGCCCCGGTCGTGGTGTCCTCGCCCGTCCCGCCCCCTTCGGCGGCCGTCTCGGACAGGTCCATCGTCGAGATCGGCAGGTCGATGCCGAAGCGCTCGAAGATGGGCTCGGCCAGCTTGAACGCGGCCTGCGCGATCGGGGTGTACTTCTCCAGCCATGACGGCGTGATGTCGCCGAGGTCGATCTCCGGAATCCGGATCGCGAAGAAGTTCTCGACCGGCACGCCGTTCGCATCGGTCTGCGGCAGGCCGTCGGCGTCGAGTCCGTCGTCGATGAAGTAGCTCAGCAGCCCGGTGACCGCATCGGGCAACACGTCGTAGATGCTGAAGCTGATGTAGCTGTCTTCAGGCGCCGCGGCTTCGACATACTGGAAGCCGACGAGGTCGAGTTCCTGCGCAAGCAGATTCAGCCCCACGACGATGGGCACCTCCGCGCTGAGCTGCAGGCCCAGCAGCCCGAGGGTGACCGTCGGGTCGTAGAGGCGGAATTCCGAGGGCACGACCTCCAGCAGTTCCAGCACGCTGTCCACGCCGGGGATCTCGGGCCCGACGGAGGCGAACTCCATCGTCGGCAGGCTCAGCTCGACCGGATCGGCGCCGTCGTCGCTGACGATGAAGGGCTCGAGCAGCTCGTACAGCTCGCCCGGCAGCAGCTGTTCGAGCGAGAACTCGACGAACTTGTCGTCGATGTCGGCCACCGCGAGCGTCAGGTCGATGTCGATGCCGAAGAACTGTCCGATCAGCTGCGGATCGCTCAGCGTGAAGGTCGACGGCAGGACCTGCAGCACCGGCGCAAGCCCGCGTTCGATCGAGTCGGGGCTGGTCAGGTCGATGAAGATCTCGTCGCCCGAACGCTCGTAGGCCTCGAGCTCTTCGAGCGCCTCACCATCGTCCGCCTCGAGGTACAGGGCGAGCGCCTCGTCCAGGTCGAGGTCGAACAGCTCGCCCTCGAAGTCCGCCTCGTCGACCTCGTCGGACACCAGCGTGGCGTAGTCCTCGGGCGTCTCGAACTCGATCGTGCCGAAATCGAGCAGCAGCTCGCGGCCCAGCAGGGTCAGCTTGAAGCCGGGCGAATCGAAGGCGAAGTTGGCCGGCAGGAAGGGCTCGAGGTCGGCCGCGCTCACTCCCTCGGGCATGTCGACATAGAGCTCGAGCCCGAGCTCGGGCATCGCGATGTCGAAGGCGCCCAGCCCGAACTCGAAGGTGTCGACCAGGCCGAGCAGCGAGGTGTCGATCCACCCGACCGAGCCCTTGACGCCCCAGCGCACCTCGCCGGCCTCGCCCGCGTCGACGGTGCCGAGTTCCTGCCGGTACTCCACATAGGGCAGGTCCGGGTCGGGCACCACCAGTTCGATGGCGATCTTCGGGCCGAGCGCGACCGCCAGCACCTTCTCGCCGTCGGCGGTCGGCCGGGTGATCTCGAAGCCGGCGGATTGCAGGTCGACACCGGCGCGCCGGGTGGCCAAGGGGTCGTCGCCCTCGACGAGCGGGCGCTCCAGGGTCTCGGGCTCGTCGCCAGGCTCCTCGGCGAGCATCTGGACCAGGCCCATGCCCTCCCAGCCCACCGTCACCCGCAGGTCCACCTGCCAGGCCTCGGCCGAGAGCGGGGCGTATTCCTCCCAGAGCTCGTCCTTGTCGAACCGGATCCGCGACAGGTCGATGCGCTGCGCCTGTTCGCCCAGGTAGCGGTAGAGCCGCCCCGGGTCCCCTCCGGGCTCGTGGTCGGCGGCCACCTTGACCAGCATCTCGGGCTCGACCCACTGGCTGCCGTCGGAACTCTCGAAGTCGGCCTCGGCGTCCGAGAGCCTGAGCTCCTGCTCGATCCAGGGCAGGCCGACGCTGTCGTCCTCGGCCTGCACGACGCCGATCGCGCCCAGCACGTTGAGCGCGCGCTCGGCGTTGGAATCGAAGCGCCCGAACTCGATCGGATCGGCCTCGACGTCGGCGGGGTCCGACTCGTCGTCGATGAAGGGCTCGAGGTAGCTGTAGACGCTCTCGGGCAGCCATTCCTCGAGACCGATGACAAAGGTCTCTTCGTCGCTGTCGGCCGCGCGCAGCTCCTCGGGAAGGAAGGCGCTGACCGGCAGCGTGTATTCGACGTCGAGCCCGAGCAGTTGGCCGACGACACCCAGGTCGGCGAGGACGAAGCTCGACGGGATGATCTTGATCAGGTCGCCCAGCACGGTCGCGACCGAATCGTCCTCGTCGGAGTCGGGGTCGAGCACGTTGACCTCGATCTCCTCGCCGGACACCTCGTACGCGTCGAGGCCGCTGACATGACCGTCCAGGTCGAGCTCGGACATCTGGGCGATGACCTCGTCCAGGTCGACCGCGGACAGGCTCAGCTCGCCGGGATCCAGGAAAGGATCGATCAGGTGCGCGTAGGCATCGGGCGTGTCGATCGTGATCGAGTCGCCGAAGTCCAGCAGCAGCTCCTGGCCCAGCACCGTGACCTTGAACGGGGCCAGCGACACCTCGAACGACGCGGGCAGGAAGGGCGTGGTGGCCCCATCATCGGCGTAGATCGACAGGTCGAGCTCGGGCAGCACGAAGCGCAGTTCGCCTTCGGCCCATGCTTCGGCGTCGACCACATCGAACAGCGCGAGGTCTTTCCAGCCGACCGACACCTCGAGTCCCCAGTCGACCGTCGCCGCGCTGCCATCGGCGGCCTCGTCGCCGAGCGCAGACTGCCGGAACTGCGCCTGCGGCATCGAGGGGTTGGGCAGCAGCAGCTCGAGGCCGACCTGCGGGCCCTGGATGGACTCGCCCAGGACGTTGTAGCCGGGCGCCTGGATCGACACGCCGGTCTCGAGCTCGGTCATGGAGCCCTCGGCCGGCTGCTCCATGAACATCTCGAACAGGGACTTGTCGTGCCAGCCGATGCCCGCGCGCAGCCCGATGTCCCATTCCTGGCCGGCGAGGTCGACCGTCGTCAGCACCAGGTCCTGCTCGAAATACGGCAGGTCCGGGTTGTTGATGTCGATCGTGATCGCATCGTCCCAGTAGTCCTCGGCCCGCTCTTCCACGCCCTCGGCGCCCAGCAGCACGTCGAGGTCTATCGGGTCCATCTCGATGACCATCGGGTCGCGGCCCGGGTCGACGAAGTCGGCGAGCGACTGCGGCGTGTCGATCTCGATCGCCCCGCCGTGGACGATCTGGACCGGCTTGCCGAACAGCGTGACCTGCAGCGCCGGGACGCGCAGCACGAACTTGGAGGGCAGGAACTGCAGCGAGTCGATCTCGACGTCGCCGAAGAAGACCGTGGCGCCAAATTCGGGCAGCACCGGCGAGAAGCGCCCTTTCAGCAGCGCCGGCAGATTGATCATCTGCAGCAGCGTCGTGTCGGGCCAGCCGATCGCCGCGCGCAGGCCCCAGTCGAAGGACTGGCCGCCATGATCGATCGTGCCGAGCACGAGGTCGTGCTCGTAGTACGGCATCTGCGGATCGGGCAGCCTGAAGTCCAGCCTCAGCTCGGGCCCGACCCGGTCGAACAGGCTGCCCACACCCAGCGCGAAGCCGGTGTCGGTCGCCTCGAAGCCGGCCTCGGCACCCTTGGCCCCCTTGCCGTCGAGGAAGTCCTTGACCGTCAGATCGGCCCAGCCGCCCCCCACCGCGAAGCCGACATCGTGTTCCTCGCCACCGAAGGGGATGGTCGCGAGAATGACTTCCTTTTCCTGGTAGGGCATCTCGGATTCGAGAAAGCCCAGCACATTGCCGACGAAGCCCACGGGCGGCAGCAGTTCGTGCCAGTAGCCGGTGTCGCCGTAGTTGGTCTCGGACAGGTCGACCGTCGTCGCCTCGCCGCCCAGGTAGCGGTAGATGCGGCCCGGGGTGCCGCCGGCCTCGTGGTCCTCGGCCACCAGCACCTGCATGCCGAAGTCGATCTCCTGCTCGCCGTCGGCGCTGTTGAAGTCGACCGCGAAGTACTCCCCGTCGCCCTCGCCCGCATCGCCCCCGGCCGAGGCGCTCACGACGATGGTGACCGCATTGATCGAAGGCGCGTCCGCGGCCTCGACCGTGACCTCGCCGCCGACCACCAGTTCCTCCTCGGAGCCGGCGGGCATCAGGATGAAGGCGTCGGCGCCCGAGCTGACCTTGTTGGTCGCCAGGACCATGCTCGCCGCGGCGCCACCCTCGGCACTGGCCTCGTTGCTCGTGCTCGCGTCGATGGTGGCCGTCATCGCGGCGTTGACGCTCAGGTCGCCGCCGACGTCGAAAGTCGTGTTCTCGATCTTCGCCAGCACGTCGGCCGGCTGTTCCGTGCCGATGTTGCCGCCCAGCAGCGCGTCGACCGCCTTGCTGAAGATGTTCTGCGGCTGCCAGCCCAGGGTGTTGAAGGCCAGCGTCACGCCCACGGCCGTGCCACCCGAGGTGATCGAGGCCGTGTTCTCGGCGAGGATCTCGGATTCGTTCTCGGCGCTGACGGTCAGGCTGCCGCCGGCGGTGAGCTCGGACTCGGTGAGCGTGGCCTCGGCGCTCGACAGCACCACATTGTTGGCGATCAGGCCGTTGACCGCGATCGGGGTGCTCGTGCCGCCGGCCAGGGACTCGCCACCGGCGTCGGCGGCTGCGCCGTCGGCCGCCCCGGCGTCGGCCGCCGCGCCGTCGGTCGCCCCGGCGTCGGCGCCTGCATCGGCGGCCTCTTCCTCCGACAGCGACTGCGTCACCCCGCTGACGGTGGCCGAGAGCCGGGCCACCTCCAGCGCCTCGACCGTCACGTCGCCGCCCGCCTCCAGGCTGACGCGGTCGATGCCGGAGCGGACCCCGGCCCGCAGGTCGTTGTTGACGGCCAGCCCGCCGATGGCCACGCCGCCGCCGCTGGTGGCCGCCAGGCTCGCGTCGGCCCCGATGATGGCGCTGTCGCGCGCCAGCACCGACACATTGCCGCCGGCCGACAGGGCCAGGGGCTCGGGCGGGTCGTCGCCCGCGGTCAGTGTGGTGGGACCGTCGACCGAGGGGCTGATCCAGGCCAGGCTGTCGGTGGCCAGGCGGTTGGCCGCGAGCACGAAGCTCGCCCCAGCGGAGCCGGCACCGGCGGTGGCCTCGTTGCTCAGCGTGGCGCTGATGTAGGCGCCGTGCTGGGCGTCGGGATCGTCCTCTTCCAGGGCGCCGGCCTGCACGCGCAGGTCGCCGCCGACGATCGCGTCGCTCGCCACCAGGCGGGCGCGGACCAGCGCCGGCTGCATCTCGGCACCGGCGCTGGTGCCCAGCAGCGCATTGATCGAGTTCGAGAAGATGTTCTGCGGCACCCAGCCGATGGAGTTGAAGGCGAGCATCACCCCCACGGCGGTGCCGTCGGACTCCATCGTCGCGGTGTTCGAGGCCTCGATCGTCGAGACGTTGTCGGCCAGCACCTCGAGCGCGCCCTCGACGACGAGCACGCTGCCGGTGACCACGGCGTCGGCGCGGCTGAGCACGAGGTTGTTGGCGATCAGGCCGTTGACCGCCAGGCTGGTCGCCGGGGCCGCGGGCTGTTCCGCCGCGCCCGCGCCGTCGGTGCCGGCATCGGTCCCGGCGTCAGCGCCCGCATCGGCTCCGTCGCCGGCCGCAGCGTCAGTCCCGGCCTCAGTCCCGGCGTCGGTGCCTGCATCGGCGCCAGCCTCGTCCGCCGGCGCCTCCTCGGCCGGGGCGGTGGACGTGGTCTCGCCCGTCAAGGTGGCCGAGATGCCCGCCGATTCCAGCGCCAGCACCAGCATGTCCTCGACGACCGAGCCCTGCACGCGTTCGACCCGCGCATCGACCTGGCTGCGCACGTCGTTGCGCACGATCAGGCCGCCCACGGCCACGCCGCCGCCGCTGCCGGCCACCATCTCGGCCTCGGCCTCGATCTGTGCCTCGTCCTCGGCGGTCACCGACAGCGTGCTGCCGGCGCTGATCGACACCGGCGCATCGCCCTCGTCGCCAGCGTCGATCTCGGCCAGGGCGCGGGCGCTGATCATGTTGCTGGCCAGCACCAGCCCCGCCCCGGCGCCGGCGCCCGAGGACGTGGCCTCGTTGAGGATCTTGGCGCTCACGCGCTCGCGCGCCCGGGCTTCGACGGCCAACGCGCCGCCGGCCTGAAGGGCACTCGAAAGCACACTGGCCGCAACGAGCGCCGGGTCCTCGTCGCCGATGCTCGTACCCAGCAGCGCGTCCAGCGCATTGAACAGGACGTTCTGCGACTCCCAGCCGATGGTGTTGAAGGCCAGCGTCGCCGCCACCGCAGCCCCCGACGCGGCGGCGGTCGCGGCGTTGTCGGCCTCGATCAGCGAGCCGTTGCGCGCCTCCACCGACAGGTCGCCGCCGGCCGTGATGCGGCTGTCGAGCACGGTGTTGCGCACCTGGGCCAGCACCGTGTTCGTCGCGATCAGGCCGTTGAGGGCGAAGGAGGCCTCCTCGGGATCTTCGACCTCCCCCGGCAAGGGCTCCGGTTCCGGGACGACCGGGCCCAGAGGAGACGCCTCGTCCACGGCCTCGATGTCCACGTCCTCCAGCGGCTCGTCGGTCAGCAGTGCCGTGATCGTCGACGAGCCCCGTGCCTGGATGGCCACATCGCCCTCGACGGCCACCGTGGCCCGGTCGATGAGCGTGTCGACGACGCTGCGCACGTCGTTGCGCACGAGCTTGCCGCCCACCGAGGCCGCGCCGCTGCTCGAGGCCGAACCGCCGATGCGCGCGGAGATGCCGGCGGTGTCGCTGGCCCGGGCGCTGAGGTCACCGCCGACCACGACCGCATCGGTCTCGCCGGCGCCCAGCGGACGCAGCACCAGCGTCGCGCGCGAGCTCAGCAGGTTGCTGGCCAGCACGAAGCCCACCGCCGCGCCGCCGCTGGAGCTGACCGCGTTGACAATGGTGGCCGTGATCTGCGGCACCGACACGGCCGCGGCGTCCAGGTCGCCGGCGACGTCGATCTCGACGTCCTCGATGCGGACGTTCACCTCGGCCGGCACCTCGGTGCCCACCGCGTCGGTGCCGAGGAAGGTGTCGAGCGCGGCGGCGAAGACGTTCTGCGCCGCCCAGCCGATGGTGTTGAAGGCGAGCACCGCGCCCACGGCCGTGCCCGAGCTCTCGGTGACGGCGGTGTTGGTGGCCGTGATCGACGACTCGTTGCCGGCGGTGACCGAAAGGCCCCCGTCCTCGGCGGCGACGGAGGCATCGCGCAGCACGGCCTCGGCCTGCGAGAGGACGAGGTTGGTCGCGATCAGGCCGTTGACGGCGACCGAGCTCGGGGCGGCGCCGGCGCCACCGGCGCCGTCCGACGCCTCGCCGGTGCCGGCATCGCCCTCGGCGGCGGCCGAATCCTCACCCGACTCGTCGAAACCGGACTCGCTGGACGCGCGCACCGTGCCGCTCAGCGTGGCCTCGATGCGCGCGCCGAGGCTGGCGTCGATGGCCACGTCGCCGCCGGACGCGAGGTTCAGGTCCTCGACGTCCGACAGCACACCCGCACGCACGTCGTTGCGCACGACGATGCCGCCCACAGCCACGCTCGAGCCGCCCGATGACGAGACCGCCGACATCGTCACGTCGGCCGTGATCTCGGCGGCCTCGGCGGCGTTGACCGTCACGGCGCCCCCCGCCTCGACCTCGGCGCGCGGGCGGCCGCCACCGGCGCCGCGCAGCGCCGAGGACGTCTCGGTGCGGATGCGGTTGCTTGCCAGGATGGCCGATGCGCCCACGCCCAGGCCGGGGCCGCTGGCGCTCGCGCTGGAGGCGTTGCTGATGGCCGCGCTGATGCCGGCCTCGTCGGTGGCGACGACGCTCACGTCCCCCCCGGCCGTGATGTCGCTGCCCTCGACCAGGGCGTCGACGACCAGCGGCCGCTCGGTCGTGCCGACGTCGGTGCCGAGCAGGCTGTTCAGGCCGGCCGCGGCGATGTTGCCCATGTCCCAGCCGATGGCATTGAAGGCCAGCGTCGCGCCCGCAGCCGATCCGGCCGCGCCGGTGACCGCGGTGCCCGCGCTCGACTCGGCCGCGAGTGCCGAAGCCTGGTTCGCCTCGACGAAGACGTTGCCGTCGCCGGCGTCCACGCTCGTGTCGACCACATGGGCCTGGATCGAGCCGGTGAGCTGGTTCCAGGCGAAGGTGCCGCCAAGCGCCAGGCTGGACCCGGCCCCGCCGCCCCCTGTATCGGCCTCCTCTTCAGCCGCGTCGCCCTCGGGGGCGACCACCGCCAGCGATTCGGTGACCGCGCCGAGTTCGGCGGCGCCGCTGGCGATCACCGCGACGTCGCCGGCCTCGATCACCGAGCGCAGGGCCCAGGCCTCGACAGCGCGCTCGACGGTGTTGCTGGCCGAGGCGATGCCGACCTTGACGTTGTCGAGCGTCGGCACGTCGGCGGAGAAGCCGGCGCTGCTGGCATTGAAGACCGTCTGGTCGCGCGCCAGCACGGTCACCGATTCCGGCACCTGGACCTGGACGTCGGTCAGGCCGGCGCGGGTCGATCCGCGGGCCTTGTTGGCGGCGACCTTGCCGCTGGAACCGTGCGTGGCCCCCGAGACCGCGTAGACCGCCAGCGCCTGGGCGTCGACCTCGGCGCCGAAGACGAGGGCCTCGACGTTGTCCGTGACAGCCATCGTCTGCACGCCGATGAGGCTCGAGATGACCTCGCCGAAGACTCCGGGCCGGTCCTCGTCGTCGGCTTCATCGGGCTCGGCGTCGAGCGACGCGGCAGCCACATGGATCGAGCCGGCGTTGGCCTCGTCCACGCCCGCGATCGTCACCGTCTTCAGGCCGTCGCCGAGCAGGGCCCGCGTGTCGCGGAACAGGTCGATGCGGCCGAGGCCGGCGTCGAACCCCCCGAACCCGAGAGCGGTCGCCACGCCCGAGGACAGGCTGTCCACCGTGTCGAGGACGACGCTGAAGCGGCTGCGGTCGAGGGCCTCGATGACCACGCCGCCGGGCTGCGACTCGGCCTCGCCCTGCCCGCTGTCGGCGGCCTGGATGGTGATGCTCGCGCCGCCCGCCACGCCCGCCAGCGTCACCTGGTCGGCCTTCATCTCGACCAGGCCGCCCGCGGCCGACCGGTCGATGACGACGCGGTTCTCGGTGAGGGCGATGACCTCCACGGAGGCGGCCGTGACGGTGGCCTCCGCGCCGATCCATGCACTGGCCCGCGTGCTGACCGACAGATCGGTCAGCGCCAGCGGCACCTCGCCGACCAGCGTGACCGCCGCGGCCACCCGGGCGTCCAGGACCAGCGCGCCGCCGGCCACGACCGAGCCCTCGATGGCGATCTCGGCCTGCCGCGCAACCTCCTCCTCTTCGCTGGAGGCGATGGATTCAGCGCCCAGAAGCACACTGCCGCCGGCGCGCACCTCGTCGGCCGCACCGAGCTGAATCGACTCGCCCTGGACCAGCAGCGAGGCTGCGCCGAGGTCGAGGCTGCCGAGCACGACCTGATCGACGCCCGAACCGCCGTCGATGGCCAGCCACCCCGACGGGCGGGCGAACACCAGCTCGTACAGCCTGTCGCCGCCCCCGCCTTCGCGGGCCACACGCAGGCGGCCATCCTGCTCCTGCAGCAATGTGACGCGGTCGTCGCCCGCGCCCAAGTCCAGCACCAGGTTCTGCAGCGACGCATTCAGCGTCAGCAGCCGGTCCTTGCCCGTCAGCTGCGCATTCTGGGAGGCGGGCTTGCTGAGATCGATCCGCGTGGCGGCGGCCAGCACGTCCGCCACGGAACGCGAGACCGACTGCCGACCCAGACCCTCGATGAGGACGTTGACCGAGGACAAGGGCTCGTCGGCTGCAGGCCGGGAGACCTGCAGCATGGGCTCGGCGGCCAGAAGGACACGATCCTCCAGCCGCTCGACCTGCGACCGATCGTCAAACCACCCGCGTCGCCGCAGAGGTGGCTTGACCGTCGCGGCGCGCCCACGCCGAAACCTCACTGTTCAGAGCCCTTCATCATTTCACGAACTTCTACGATCCGTTGACCGCTATCTTTCTATCCAAAGAGTTTACCTGCTTACATACTCGAATAAACGCTGGCAGCCTCAATTTGACCCCGGACCAGGGTGGGTGCCAGGCAGGCCCGCCGCGCGGGGTGCAGGTCGGCACCCATGGCGGCCGCCATCCGGGCGCGCGCGCTCGAGAAGAAGCCGGACCGTCCTGCGTTTTCCTGCGCCAATGCAGGGCGCCGGGGCGGGTGACGCCCCGCCCTTGGGGCGTGCTCAGTAGTGGATGCGCCCGGCCACGCCCGGGCGGACCGAACCGTCGGCGTTGTCGAACTCGGCCACGAGTTCGACCAGCCCACTCAGGGGGTCCGCGACGGGCGAGACGAACACCACCCGGGCGGACCGGGCGCGCGCAAAATCGTCCGAGCCGAGACGAACCGTGACGACCGAGCCCACACGCAGCCGCAGACTGACGCTGGCGGGCACGGCACCCAGAAAGCGCACCCTGGCGACATCGACCACGTGAACGACGGGCTCGTTCGGCGTCACGCTCTCGCCGGTGCGTTGCAGGATGCGGGTGACCACGCCATTGATCGGCGAGCGCAGGTGCCGGCGCTCGTAGGCCTCGAGCGCCAGTTCGAGCTCCACTTCCTCGCGCTGCTTGGCCGCCTCGAGCGCGCGGCGCTCGGCGACGACGGAACGCAGCGCCATCTCCTCGTCCTCGATCTGCTTGCGCGCCACCCCGCCAGCCGCCAGCAGCGGCCGCAACTGACTCACCTGCGCCTGCAGCACCTCCTCGCGCTCGCGCAGGTCCGCGATGCGCGCACGGTCCTCGAGCAGCAGACGGCGGCGCTTGACCTCCAGGTTCTCGAACGAGCGGTCCAGGTGCAGCACCAGCTGCCCGGCGGCCACGCGGTCACCCTCGCGCACCAGCAGCGACTCGACCCGCCCGGCCGTCGTCATGCTGAGCTTGAGTTCCTGCACCGCCTGCGTGACACCGGTGGCCATGCCCTGCGCCCGAACGGGAGCGACGGCGACGCAAGAGGCTGCGAGCAGGAGCACCCACCGCAAGGTCGGCAAGGCGCGCAAGTGCAGACGGTGGCGGCCGCGAAACGGAAGGTTGGGGAGCTTCATGAGGAGGGGCCGAGGGGGCATCACGGCCGTCCGTGGACCATTGCCGGGACAGATGCAATCGAAAGCAGACTAACTGCGTCAAAAGTGTAAACCCACCGAAAAATCACTGACCGCTCGAGACGCTGTCGTCTGGAGCTGCTCGCGAGCCGCCTGTCCGGCGCCACCGCGGCGCGACGCCGGCTCGAGGAGCCCGGGCAAGGCCCTCCCTACAATATGCGGTTTCGCGCGAGCCGGGCGGACGCCAGGACCGCACATGTCTCGGCCAGAGGGGCCCGCGCAAGCCCGCGCCACCACCGCCGGTGCGTGGCCCCCGCCTCGGCCACCGAGCCGGCACGCCGGCATCACCCCACGGATTGCACCCATGACCACCTCCCTCCAGTCCACCATCGAAACCGCCTGGGACCAGCGTGCCGACGCCGCGGCCCTGGGCCGCCCCGAAGTGCGCGAGGCCGTCGAGCACACGCTCGCCGAACTCGACGCCGGCCGCCTGCGCGTGGCCGAGCGCCAGGGCGTGGGGCAGTGGAAGGTCAACCAGTGGGCCAAGAAGGCGGTGCTGCTGAGCTTCCGCCTCAACGACAACCGGCCGATGCAGGCCGGCGAGCTCACCTTCTTCGACAAGGTGCCGACCAAGTTCGCCGGCCAGTCCGAGGCGCAGCTGCGCGCGGCCGGCGTGCGCGTGGTGCCCCCGGCGGTGGCGCGCCGCGGCAGCTTCTGCGCCAAGGGCGTGATCCTCATGCCCTCGTACGTGAACATCGGCGCCTACGTCGATGAAGGCACGATGGTGGACACCTGGGCCACCGTGGGCTCGTGCGCGCAGATCGGCAAGAACGTGCACCTGTCGGGCGGCGTGGGCATCGGCGGCGTGCTGGAGCCGCTGCAGGCCAACCCGACCATCATCGAGGACAACTGCTTCATCGGCGCGCGCTCCGAGGTCGTCGAAGGCGTGATCGTCGAGGAGAACTCGGTCATCAGCATGGGCGTGTACATCGGCCAGAGCACCAAGATCTACGACCGCGCCACCGGCGAGGTGATCTACGGCCGTGTTCCGGCGGGTTCGGTCGTGGTCAGCGGCAACCTGCCCTCGGCCGACGGCAAGTACAGCCTGTACTGCGCAGTCATCGTCAAGAAGGTGGACGCGCAGACGCGCGCCAAGACCAGCATCAACGAGCTGCTGCGGGACTGAGACCACCATGTCCGAGGCCCTGCGCCTGACCGAGGCGCTGATCGCGCGCCGCTCCGTCACGCCCGAGGACGCCGGCTGCCAGGCCCTGCTGGCCGAGCGCCTGACGCGCATCGGCTTTCACTGCGAGTGGCTGCACGCGGGGCCGGCGGACTTCCGCGTCAGCAACCTGTGGGCCTGCCGGCGCGGCGCGCGACCGGGGATGGCACTGGCGCTGGCCGGCCACACCGACGTCGTGCCGCCCGGGCCGCTCGAGCGCTGGGCGAGCGACCCCTTCGTGCCCACCTACCGCGGCGGCCACCTGCACGGGCGCGGGGCGGCCGACATGAAGACCTCGCTCGCGGCCATGGTGGTCGCGGCGGAGGAGTTCGTCGCCGCGCATCCGCAGCACGCGGGCAGCATCCACCTGCTGCTGACCAGCGACGAGGAAGGCCCCTCGGTCGACGGCACGGTGCGGCTGGTCGAACTGCTGCAGCAGCGAGGTGAGGCCCTGGACGCCTGCATCGTGGGCGAGCCGACCTCCGTGCAGGCGCTGGGCGACACGGTCAAGAACGGCCGCCGCGGCACGCTGTCGGGGCGCCTGACGGTGCGCGGCGTGCAGGGCCACGTGGCCTACCCCCAGCTTGCGCGCAACCCCATCCACAGCTTCGCGCCGGCGCTGGCCGAACTGGCGGCCACCACCTGGGACGAGGGCAACGAGTTCTTCCCGCCCACCACGTGGCAGGTCAGCAACATCCACGGCGGCACCGGGGCGACCAACGTCATCCCCGGCGAGCTGGTGGTGGACTTCAACTTCCGCTACTCCAGCCAGAGCACCGCCGAGGGCCTGAAGGCGCGTGTGCACGAGGTGCTGCACCGCCACGGCGTCGAACACGAGATCGCCTGGACGCTCGGCGGCGAGCACTTCATCACCCGCCCGGGCGCGCTCAGCCAGGCCCTGGTGGGCGCCATCGCCGACGAGACCGGCGTGACGGCCGAGCTTTCCACCACCGGCGGCACGTCCGACGGCCGCTTCATCGCCCGCATCTGCCCCCAGGTCGTCGAGTTCGGTCCGGTCAACGCGACGATCCACAAGATCGACGAGCGCGTGGCCGTCGCCGATGTCGAGCGGCTGAAGAACATCTACCGGCGCACGCTGGAGCGATTGCTCGCGTGAGCGCCGGCCCGATGCGTCCGCCGGCCCCATCGCCCGTCGCGCCGGCGCTGTCGGCCTGCTGCCCGGGGGCGCGTCGGGCGCGCGGGTGATGACGACGCTGATCGAACTCGTCGAGCAATGCAGCGCCCGCCTGGCGGCCGCCGGCGTGAGCTTCGGGCACGGCACCACCTGCGCCCGTGACGAGGCGGCGTGGCTGGTGCTGTGGCGGCTGCAGTTGCCGCTGGACGACCTGGACGGCGTGGCCCTGCGGGTGCTGTCCGCCGACGAGGTGGCCCGGGTGCAGGCGCTGGTGGACGAACGCATCGCCACGCGCAGGCCCGCGGCCTACCTCACCGGCGAAGCCTGGCTGCAGGGCGTGCCCTTCAGCGTGGACGAGCGCGCGATCGTGCCGCGCTCGTTGATCGCCGAGGTGCTGGCCGAGGGCCTGATCGACGCCTGGCTCGGGCGCGAGCCGGCGCGCGTGCTCGACCTGTGCACCGGCAACGGCAGCCTGGCCGTGCTGGCGGCGATGGCCTGGCCCGAGGCCCGCGTCGACGCCGCGGACCTGTCGGCGCAGGCGCTGGAGGTGGCGCGCCTGAACGTCGAGCGCCACGGGCTCGGCACGCGCATCGCCTTGTTCCAGGGCGACGGGCTGGCCGCCGTGCCGGGGCGGCGCTACGACCTGATCCTGTGCAACCCGCCCTACGTGAACGCGGGCTCGATGGCCGCCCTGCCCGCCGAGTACCGGGCCGAACCGGCCCTGGCCTTGGCCGGCGGCGCCGACGGCATGGACTTCATCCGCCCCTTGCTGGCCCATGCCGCCGCCGCGCTGGCTCCGGCGGGCGCCCTGGTGCTGGAGATCGGCCACGAGCGCGCGCACTTCGAGCGCGCCTTCCCGCAGGCCCAGCCCGTCTGGCTGCCGTGCAGCGCGGGCGACGACCAGGTGCTGCTGCTGACGCAGGAGGCGCTGTGATCGCGGACCCCTTGACAACCCCCACCACACCGGGCCCGGACGGCGCCCGCCAGCCATGATCACCGTACGAGACGTCACGCTGCGCCGCGGCGTGAAGGTCGTGCTGCAGGGCGCGTCCTTCACATTGAACCCGGGCGAGAAAGCCGGCCTCGTCGGCCGCAACGGCGCTGGCAAGTCCAGCCTGTTCGCGCTGCTCACCGACCGCCTGCACGCCGACTCCGGCGACGTCGACATCCCGCCGAGCTGGCAGGTGGGCGAGGTCGCGCAGCACATGCCCGAGACCGGCGATGCGGCCACCGAGTTCGTGCTCCAGGGCGACCTGCCGCTGCAGCGCGCGCAGGCGGCACTGGCGGCGGCCGAGGCCGCCGACGACGGCCACGCCATTGCCGAGGCGCACGTGGCGCTGCAGGAGGCCGGCGGCTTCGACGCCCGCGCCCGCGCGCAGGCGCTGCTGCTGGGCCTGGGCTTTCGGGTCGACCAGCTCGACGCGCCGGTGAACAGCTTCTCCGGCGGCTGGCGCATGCGCCTGCAACTGGCGCGGGCGCTGATGTGTCCAGCCGACCTGCTGCTGCTGGACGAGCCGACCAACCACCTCGACCTCGACGCCCTGGTCTGGCTCGAAGCCTGGCTGCAGCGCTTTCCGGGAACGATCGTCGTCATCAGCCACGACCGCGAGTTCCTGGACGCCGTCACCCGCGTCACGCTGCACCTGGACGAGGCCCGCATCACCCGTTACGGCGGCAACTACACCGCCTTCGAGGGCATGCGGGCCGAGCGCATGAGCCAGGCGCAGGCCGCTTTCGCGAAGCAGCAGGACCGCATCGCCCACCTGCAGCGCTTCATCGACCGCTTCAAGGCCAAGGCGTCGAAGGCGAAGCAGGCGCAGAGCCGCGTGAAGGCGCTGGCCCGGATGGAGAAGCTCGCACCGGTGCTGACCGCCAGCGACTTCGCCTTCGAGTTCCGTGAGCCGGTGAGCCTGCCCAACCCGATGCTGGCGCTGCGCGACGTGGCCTGCGGCTATGCGGGCGCCGACGGGCCGCTGACCATCGTGCGCCACGTCACCCGCACCGTGATGGCGGGCCAGCGCATCGGCATCCTCGGCGCCAACGGCCAGGGCAAGTCGACGCTGGTGAAGACCATCGCCGGCGTGCTGCCCGCCATCGGCGGCACGCTGACCGAGGGCAAGGGCCTGGCGGTGGGCTACTTCGCGCAGCAGGAGATGGACCTGCTGCACGCCGACGACACGCCGCTGCAGCTGATGACGCGCATGGCGCGGGAGCAGGCGCCGGCCGGCACCGACACGCGCGAGCAGGCGCTGCGCAACTTCCTCGGCCAGTTCCGCTTCGAGGGCGACATGGTGCACCAGTCGGTGGGCACGCTGTCGGGCGGCGAGCGCGCGCGCCTGGTGCTCGCCACCATCGTCTGGCGCCGGCCGAACCTGCTGCTGCTGGACGAGCCCACCAACCACCTGGACCTGACCACGCGCGAGGCGCTGTCGATGGCGCTGAACGGATTCGACGGCACGGTGCTGCTGGTCAGCCACGACCGCGCGCTGCTGCGCGAGGTCTGCGACGAGTTCTGGCTCGTCACGCGCGGGGGCGTGCTGCCCTTCGACCGCGACCTGGACGACTACCAGCGCTGGCTGCTGGACGTGAGCCGCGCCGCGGCGCGGGGCGAGGAGCCGCCGTCGCCCGAAGCTTTCCTGAGGGCGGCGACGGCACCGGCCGCGCCGCCAGCCGCCGCCGCGCCACGCACTGCCGCCGCTGCCGGCCGGGCGGCGCCGAAGGCGGCCGCGACGGCGCCTTCACCCTCGCCCGCGGCCCCGGCCGCGAAGGCCACGGGCGTGGCCGGCGACAGCGGCGCCGCTCGCGCGCCCGCCGGTGGCGGCGGCGAAGACCGCAAGGCACGGGCCGCGGCCCGCCAGCGGGTGGCCGACGCCACCCGCCCGCTGCGGATGCAGATCGCGCAGATCGACCAGCGCCTGGAAAGGCTCGGCGGCGAGCGCGCCGACGTCGAGGCGGCGCTCGCCACGGGCACGCTGCCCGCGTCCGACATCGCAGACCACGGCCGGCGCCTGAACCACGTCGCGGCCGAGATCTCGATGCTGGAGGAGCGCTGGCTCGAGCTCAACGAGCAACTCGAGTCGTTCCAGGCGCCGCAGGGCTAGCCCGAGCAGCACGACGCCAGACCGCCCCAGAGGTGGCAGCGCGCCGGCTTCACGTCTTGCGTGCGTCCCCCGCCCGTGGAGCCCAGCCGATGTGAAAGCTTTGCGACCCGCCGTGCCGGCCTGCCGCCGGCCCGCGGCACGCAAGGACGGGCAGCCTTCCGCGCCGAGCCCAAGGGCATCATTCGATGCCCGGCCGCCGTCGACCATCCTGCAAGTCTGGAACGCCGATTTGCAGGTGTGCGGCGCTGACACGAAGGGGAAGAAGGTGAACCGCGAGGGCGCGGCGTTGGCGCGGCGCGGCGCTTCTTGGCGCAGCGGGAGGGGGCCGGTAAGCCACCGGTCGCAAACGCCGGCGACCGTGGCGCGAGCCGGTGGTCTGCGCTGTGCGCGTGCGCGAGCTGCGGCGGGCCGCACGCGGCGACGGCGCGCGTCCTGGCTCGCCCCAGGCACCGACCGTCAGGCGGGCAGCAGGCTGCGCATGTGCAGCAGCGCGTCGAGGTAGCCGGTCAGGCGCTCCGTCGGCAGCGGCTTGTGATAGACGACGACGCCGTCCAGCAACCCGCCGCATTGGGCGATCTCTTCGGCCGTCATGGCGGTCACCACGACCACGCCCACCTGGTGCAAGCGCGGTGAACCGCGGATGGCCTTGATCAGGCCGAAACCGTCCAGCGGCCGCACGGTCAACTCCGTCACGACCAGGTCGGGCTGCTGCTCGGTGGCCCACACCAGGGCCTCGACGCTGTCGCCCACGACGGTGCAGTGGATACCGCCATCGCGGCGGTCGATGCAGTCGGCGATCGGGCGCAAGCCGGCGGTGCCGTCGTCGACCAACAGGATCTTGACGGGCGCGCCCGTGCTCACCGCGCCGGCGCCGCCGCTGGCGGCAGCCGCAGCGGGGGCCGCGCCGACCACCGTGGTCGCGGCAGGGATGCGGTCCTTCCACGGTACGCCCATCTGCTCGGCGACCCGGCTGACCGACTCGATCGAGATCCGCCGATGGCCGCCGCTGGTCCGGAAGGCCTTCAGGGTGCCGGCGGACACCATCTTCTGGATGCTCGTGACGGAAAGACCGAGTGCGGCCGCCGCATCCGTGGTGCCGAGGAACCCCTTGCCGAAGTCGACTTGCACTGATTTGCGACGAGTCATGAACCAATCAACTCAATAGAGATGCTGCATATGCAAGTGACGGATACTAAGCTGCAATCATAAAAAATTCACGCGTACGGTGATAAAAAGATTACAAACTGCTCTTATCATTGAAATCAAAACAAATAACTTTTAGCGTCAAATAGATAAGATAACTAAGTAATAGAGAATCAGGGCTGCGCGCGGGGAGGGGGCGTTCCTGAAGGGCATGAACCTCAGCACGCCCCTGACCACAGGCGCACGGCCAGACGACGACTTCACCGCACCGTCGACTGCGCCGGGGACGGTCTGCGCCCTGTCGAACCGGTGGTTGATTCGACAATCATTCGCTGCCGCATAGACGTGGGCCGCCAGACCAAATGGTCGGTGTGATGCGTCAGCCTCTGGGTTTGTCGCCGCTCAGCCATCGCGCGGAGCCCACGCCATATTCCGGGCGGGGTCGCAGGATTGGGCAGGATCGGGCTGTCATGGCGGCATGGACGCCATTCGAATGTGCATGGTTGAGCCACGATGGTGGCCGATGGCCGATGGCCGTGACTGTGGTTGCGCCGGCACCGGAGCTTGTCGATAGGCCAGGGATCGACTTTGACCCTATGAGCGCCCACCTGCCGAATCCGGGTTGACGGGCCACGGCGTCGGATGACGGGGTCGGTGCGGCGCACCAGGTGAGCATTCCGAGCAGTCCCGGGGCCAGACGTCGCCCGTCCTGACCCCGTGGCGCCGGGAGAAGGTTCGGGAAGGCCCGGAACCCTGCGGGTGCGGGGCCTCAAGGGCGCGCTGCGAGGCCGCTGGCGGCCTCGCATGGCCGACAGCGAGGGCCTCGCGGGCCGATCTGGCGTTCGAGGCCGCGACACGGCCCCGGCCAGCAAGCGCTCCCGCCATGAACGCGCGGAGCACGGCCGGGCTGTCGCCTTGGCGGACGCTCCTCAGCGCTGCTGCGCCAGCAAACGCAGCATCAGTTCCACGCGCGCCTGCGCCGGCGTCAGGTGCCGGGCGGATTCAAGCGCGGCCGGGCCGGTGCCGGCCCCCTGCGCAGACACGATGCCGCCGGCCGCGCAGCGGCTGGCGCGCAGCACCGGCACGCCGCGCTGCGTGGCCGCGGCCAGGGCGGGCTCCAGGGCAGAGTGAACCGAGCCGTTGCCGGTGGCGGCCACGACCAGGCCCCGTACACCGGCGGCACACCAGCCCTCGACCGCGCGCGGCCGTGCACCGCCATGGCTCGTGACGATCTCGACCCAGGGCCAGCCGTCGTCGGCATCGGGCAAGTCCGCGGGCGCGGGCACCGCAGGCCAGGCAGGGGCCGCGGCCGGCACGACGTCGTCAGGCCCGCCTTCATGCCCGCCTTCATGCCCGCCTTCATGCTCGCCTTCACGCCCGTCTGGATGTCCGCCTGCATGCCCGCCTTCAGGCCCAAGGCCATGCGCACCGCCGCCCTTCACCTCCTCGTCCAAGCCGCCCTGCCCCGGTGCGCGGGCCTGCGGCCACGGCCGCAAGGTCTCGATCCGACCTTCGCGCAGCAGCGCCAGGGGCCCCGCGTCCCCGGCGGCGAAGGCGTCCAGGCGCCAGGTGTGGACCTTGCGCACCTCGGCGCCGGCCCACACCTGACCGGCGAGCGCGACGACGACACCGCGGGCGCCGGGCGCGGCGGCCACGGTCACGGCGTCGAGCAGGTTCTGCGGCCCGTCGGCCTGCAGCGACGTGGCCGGGCGCATCGCCGCCGTCAGCACCACCGGCTTGGCCGGCCCGCCGTCGTGCCCGAGCACGCGGTGCAGCAGCCAGGCAGTCTCTTCCAGCGTGTCGGTGCCGTGCGTGACGACGAGGCCGGCGACCTCGGGCCGCGCCAGGTGCGCGGCGCAACGCCGCGCCAGCGCAGCCCAGATGGCGTGGTCCATGTCCTTGCTGTCGACCTGCGCCACCTGCTCGGCCTCGATGTCGAAGCCGCCGAGCGCGGGCACGGCCGCCAGCAGGGACTGCACGCTGCGCTGCGCCGCCGCATAGCCCACGTTGTCGGTGGCGCTGGCGGCTGCGCCGGCGATCGTGCCGCCGGTGCCGAGCACCACCACGCGCCCGAGCGCTCTTGCCATCGCCTCACCTCTGGATGAAAATACAGCCACTGGATATCCCGACAGGACCCCCGATGATTGACGCGCCCAAGCTCACCGACCGCCAGCAACAGATCCTGGATCTCGTGCTCAGCACGATCGAGCGCACGGGCGCCCCCCCCACACGGGCCGAGATCGCCGCCGAACTGGGCTTTCGCTCACCCAATGCGGCCGAGGAGCACCTCAAGGCCCTGGCCCGCAAGGGCGTGCTCGACCTCGTGGGCAGCACGGCGCGCGGCATCCGTCTGAAGACCGACACTTTACGCGCGCTGAACGCCGCGCGCGAGGCCCTGCACGGCCGGCAGCTGAACCTGCCGCTGCCCAGCCTGGCGCAACTGGCGCTGCCGCTGGTGGGCCGGGTCGCCGCCGGCAGCCCCATCCTCGCCCAGGAGCACGTCGACCAGAGCTACATGGTCGAGGCCTCGATGTTCCCGCGCCGGCCCGACTACCTGCTGCGCGTGCGCGGCATGAGCATGCGCGACGCCGGCATCCTCGACGGCGACCTGCTCGCCGTGCAGAAGACCAGCGAGGCCAAGAACGGCCAGATCGTCGTCGCCCGCGTCGGCGATGACGTCACCGTCAAGCGCCTGCGCCGCACCCGGCAGCACATCGAGCTGATCCCCGAGAACCCCGACTACGAGACCATCGTCGTCGGTCCGGGCGAGCCCGGTTTCTCCCTCGAGGGCATCGCCGTCGGGCTGATCCGCAACACGATGCTGATGTAAGGCTCAGCGCCCGTCGGGCTTGAGCACCAGGGTGCCGCCGGCTGTCGCCTCGCCCGCCGCGGGCCACAGCGGCACGTGGTCCACGCCGGCCCAGCGCTGCAGGAAGCTGCGGTACCGGCTCGACCAGGGCAGCCCGCTCTGGCCGCTGCTGTGCATCACGCGCGACTGCGCAGGGTTCGCCACGTCGTACAGCGCGCGCATGCTCGCGCCGTGCTCGTTCAGGTAGAGCTCACCCGTCGTCGGGTGGGGCTTGAGCGTGACTCGGGTGGCGTTGACGGTGTAGGAATCACCGCCCACCGGCACGCGCAGTTCGAACACGCGCGCCAGCGCCTTCACGCGGCTGAACGGGCGGTGCTCGGCCACCGAGGCGTGCGCCGGGCCCCAGCGCCACGCCGACACATCGGGGCCGAAGCGCTGCGTGAGCTCGTCCAGCGCCGCCGCCATGGCCCGCGTCGACATCTCGGCGCAGGTCTCGACGGCGGGGGTGGTCTTGTCGTCGCACCACCAGGCGTCGCCGCGCTCGATCACGCCGAGCACGGCGTCGAAGAAGGTGCGCGGCCCGAACAGGCGCTCGAAGTCCTCGACGCCCAGCTCGTCGACGAAGAGCGCGCGGGTCAGATGGCGCAGCCAGGCCCAGTGGATCAGCGGCGCAGCGCTGTCGGCCGACATCCGGCCGTCCCAGCCCGCCAGCGCGGCCTGCGCGGCAGCGGCCTGCGGGTGCGCGGGTCGGGCCGCACGCAACCACGGCAGCACCGGCGTGGCCGCGAGCGAGACCTCGTCGGCCTGCATGCGCGCCAGGTCGTCCAGCGAGTGCTTGGGGCGCGCCTGAAGCAGCTGCTCGATGCGCTGCTGGCGAAAGGGCAGCGTCCAGTCGTGCGTGAGGTGGTGCGGGTAGTCCGCGCCGTGGATCCGCTGGTTCGCCGTCGCCAGCCAGCCGCGCGGGGGGTCGAACTCGCGCGGCGTCTGCGGCGCCGGCAGCCAGCCGGCCCAGTCGTAGCGCGCGTCCCAGCCTGGGGCCGGCGCCAGGCCCTGCAGATCGTTGTCGGGCCGGCGCAGGGGCACCCGCCCGGCGGCGACGAAGCCGATGCGGCCAGCCCGGTCGGCCACCACCATGTTCTGCATCGGTGCCACCCACAGGGCCGAGGCGGCGACAAAGTCGTCGACCGAGCGCGCGCGCAGCATCTTCAGCCCGGCGCCGATCGGGTCGGCGTCGGGGTCGAGGGCGGTCCAGCGCATCGCCAGGACCAGCGGCGCCGCCTCGGGGCGCGCACCGACCACATCGGCCAGCGTGCCGGCGTCCGAGATCACCGGGCCGTGGCGCGTCGTGCGCAGGCGCAGCTTCAGCTCGGGCTGACCCTTGACGCGCACGGTCTCCTCGCGCACCTCGAAGGCGGCGTCGCCGTCGGGCGTCAGGTAACGCGATGCGTCGCCGTCCTTCACACGCTCGAGGTAGAGGTCCTGCACGTCCGGGCCGGTGTTCGTGAAGCCCCAGGCGATGTCGGCGTTCTGGCCGAGCACGACGGACGGCAGCCCGGGCATCGTCGCACCTGCGGCCTTCACGTCCGGCGCCTCGATGCGCGCGAAGTACCACAGCGCCGGCACGCTCAGGCGCAGGTGCGGGTCGTTGGCCAGCAGCGGGCTGCCGGTGACGCTGCGAGCGCCAGCCACGACCCAGTTGTTCGAGCCCGTGCCCTCGATGCCCGAGGGCGGCGCGACGTCTGGCAGGTCCACCAGGGCCCGACGCAGCGCGCCGGCGCGCAGCCCGAGTTCGGCGTAGAGCGCCGGGTAGTCGCGCGTGCGCACGGGCGCGTCCCCCGGGTAGGGCGGGACGATCTGGTTCAGGCGCTCCAGCGGCAGGCGCGAGGCCAGGCGCAGGCGCGCGAGCTCGGCGTTCCAGTTGCCGCCCAGGTCCCAGGCCATCATGAGGGCCCAGGCCAGGCTGTCGACCGGGGTCCAGGGCTCGGGCTTGACGCCCAGGACCAGGAACTCCGGCGGCAACGCCCAGGACGCCTGGCCGATGCCGGCGTTCACCCCGGCGGCGTAGGCCTCGAGCACCTCACGCGCTTCACCGGAGGTGCGCTCCCACTGCGCCTGAGCCGCCCGGCGCACCCCGAGCGCGCGCAGGAAGCGGTCGGTGTCCAGCGCGCCGGCGCCGAAGGCCTCAGCCAGCCGACCTGAACCGATGCGGCGGTGAGTCTCGAGCTGCCAGAGCCGGTCCTGCGCGTGCACGACGCCCAGACCGTACATCGCATCGCGCAGGCTGGCGGCGCGCACCGTCGGGATGCCATGGTTGTCGCGCTCGATGCGGACCTCGCCCGCGAGCCCCTGCAGCTTCAGTTCGCCCCCGTGCGCTGGCGTCGCGCGCCACGCATACCCACCGACTCCCAGCAGCGCAAGGACCACCAGGCCCGCGAGGCCCAAGGCCAGGCGTTTGATCCACCTTGGCATGCCATGTCTCCTGTCGAAGGCTTGCCGCGCACCAGACACGGGACGCAGACCTCTTCTGCCCGCCGATCATGCCACCGGGCAAGGCAGAATCGCGCCGGCCATGAACATCATCATCCTCGACGACTACCAGGACGCGGTGCGCAAGCTGAAGTGCTCGTCGCTGATGGAGCCGCTGAACGCGAAGGTCTTCACGAACACCGTCAAAGGCAACGGCCAGCTCGCGGTGCGCCTGCGGGACGCCGACGTGCTGGTGCCGATCCGCGAGCGCACGCAGTTTCCGAAGCAACTGCTCGAGAAGCTGCCGCGCCTGCGACTGATCGCGCAGACGGGCCGCGTGGGCGGCCACATCGACGTCGAGGCCTGCACTCGGCTGGGCATCGCCGTGGCCGAGGGGGTGGGCTCGCCGGTGGCGCCGGCCGAACTGACCTGGGCGCTGATCATGGCGGCCATGCGGCGGCTGCCGCAGTACGTGGGCAACCTCAAGCACGGGGCCTGGCAACAAAGTGGCCTGAAGTCCGCGTCGATGCCGCCGAACTTTGGTGTGGGCATGGTGCTGCGCGGCAAGACGCTGGGGATCTGGGGCTACGGCAAGATCGGCCAGCTGGTCGCCGGCTACGGTCGGGCCTTCGGCATGCGGGTTCTGGTCTGGGGGCGCGAGGCCTCGCGCGCCCAGGCGGCAGCCGACGGGCTCGAGGTCGCCGCGAGCCGCGACGCGCTGTTCCAGGACAGTGACGTGCTCACCCTGCATCTGCGCTTGAACGAGGCCACGCGCGAGATCGTCAGCGCCGAAGACCTCGCCCGCATGAAGCCCACCGCGCTGTTCGTGAACACCTCGCGCGCCGAACTCGTGCAGGAGAACGCGCTGGTCGCCGCCCTGAACCGCGGCCGCCCGGGCATGGCGGCCGTCGACGTGTTCGAGACCGAACCCATCCTGCAGGGGCATCCGCTGCTGCGCCTGGAAAACGCCGTGTGCACGCCGCACATCGGCTACGTCGAGCAGGACAGCTACGAGCTGTACTTCCGCGCCGCCTTCGACAACATCATCGCCTTCTCGAAGGGCGAGCCGACGAACATCGTCAACCCCGAGGCGCTGAAGGTGCTGCGCTGATGGACGGCCCGCAGAAGGCGAGCGCTGCGCCTGCGTCGCCGCTGGACCTGCTGCGGGCCTTCAACCGCCTGGCACTGCAGGGCTTCGGCGGTGTGCTGCCGGTGGCCCAGCGCGAACTGGTCGAACGCCGCGGCTGGCTCACGCGCCAGGAATTCGTGCAGTTGCTGTCGCTCGGACAGGTGCTGCCGGGGCCGAACATCGTGAACATCGCCCTGATCTTCGGTGACCGGCACTTCGGCTGGCGCGGCGGCGCGGCAGCGCTCGCCGGTCTGCTGGCGGCGCCGCTGCTGATCGTCCTGACGCTCACCCTGATCGCGCGCGAGGCCTCGCACCTGCCGCAGGTGGCCGGGGCGCTGCGCGGCATGGGCATGGTCGCCGCGGCGATGGTGCTGTCCACCGGCGTCAAGGTCGCCGGCACCTTGCGGCGCAACGCGATGGGCCTGGGCGCCTGCGTGGTGCTGCTCGCGGCAACCGCGCTCGCGGTCGGCGTGGCGCGCTGGCCCCTGGTGGCGGTGCTGGCCGTCCTGGGGCCGCTGGCCTGGAGCGGCGCGTGGTGGAAGCTCGGGCGGTGAACACCCTGCTCTTCGGCCCCCTGGGCCTGTCGTCCTTCGACGTGCTGTCGCTGTTCCTGCATTTCGCGGTCCTGTCGCTGCTGGCCATCGGCGGCGCCGTCACGACCGTGCCGGACATGCACCGCTACATCGTGGGCGAGCGTCGGTGGCTCGACGACGCCACCTTCAGCGCGTCGGTCGCGCTGGCACAGGCTGCACCGGGCCCCAACGTGCTCTTCGTGGCGGTCATCGGCTTCAACGTCGGCGGCTTCGTGGGCTTGGTCGTCACGCTCCTGGGCAGCTTGCTGCCGTCGACGCTGCTGACGCTCACCGCCGCGCGCTGGAGCGCGGGACGCCGCGACCAGCGCGGCGTGCGCGCATTCACCGAAGGCATGGCGCCGGTCACGATCGGGCTGCTGCTGGCCACGAGCTGGATCCTGACCGAGCCCACCCGCGCCTCGCCCGTGGGCTGGCTGCTCTTCGGCGCGACCATCGTCTGGATGGTGCGCACGAAATGGAGCCCGCTGTGGCCGATTGCCGCCGGGGCGATGGCCGGGGCGCTGGGCTGGGTCTGAAAGCCGGAGAGGCCTCGCGAGAAACCAGTGGCATGGGCCCCTCGGACTCCCGTTCGCACCGAGCTGGCCGAAGTGCTGGCGAGGGCCTAGACAGGCTCAGCACGAACGGGCTCTGGCTCACGCTGAACGAACCGTCAACCCTGGTGCGCGCGCTGGCGCACCGCCTCGTACAGGCACAGGGCCGTGGCCACCGAGACGTTCAGGCTCTCGACCGCGCCGTGCATCGGGATGCGCACGAGTTCGTCGCAGGTGCGGCGCGTGAGCTGGCGCAGGCCGCTGCCTTCGGCCCCGAGCACCAAGGCGATCGGGCCGCGCAGGTCGGCCTCGTACAGTGTGCGGGGGGCGTCGTCGCTGGTGCCGACCACGCGCACACCGCGGTCCTTGAGCTCGCCGAGCGTGCGCGCGAGGTTGGTCACCATCAGGTAGGGCACGGTCTCGGCGGCGCCGCTGGCGACCTTGGAGACGGTGGCATTCAGGCCCACCGCATGGTCCTTGGGGGCGATGACAGCGTGCGCGCCAGCGCCGTCGGCCGTGCGCAGGCAGGCGCCGAGGTTGTGCGGGTCGGTCACGCCGTCCAGCGCCAGCACCAGCGCCGGGCCGCGGCCTGCGGCCTCGGCATCGTCCAGCACATCGTCGAGCGAGTGCCGCAGCGCCAGCGGCACCACGCGCGCCACCACGCCCTGGTGCCGCGCCGTGCCGGCCAGCCGCGACAGGCGCGCGTCGTCGCTGTCGACCAGCCGCGCGCCGGCCTCCTGCGCGCGCTCGACGAACTGGCGCATGCGCGCATCGCGACGCGTGGCGTCGACGTGGATCTCGAGCACCGACGCGGGGGCCGTCTTCAGGCGCACGCCGACGGCGTGGAAGCCGAACAGGATCTTGGGGGTCATGGTCGCGGCGGGAAGGAAGCGGATGCCTGGCCCGCCGCAGCGAGCAGCGCGCGCCGGGGCAGCGGGTTCAGGCGCGCATTGTCGACGCCGCCAGCAGCAGCCCGATCAACACCGGCTGGTGCAGCATGTAGAAGCTCAGGCTCCAGCGTCCCAGCAAGGCCAGCGGCTGCCCGGCGGCCGGCAAGCCACCGGCCAGCCACTGCGGCCGTCGCGCCAGCACCCAGCGCCCCGAGGCCAGACCCCACAGCATCACGCACCACCATGGCAGCAGCGGCACGTAGTCCTCGGTCACCGGCTTGCGGGTGACCAGGCCGACCGCGTTCGTCCAGCGGCTGTCGAAGAAGGGGTGGGCCCACAGGTGCGGCAGCACCAGGAGCGCAGCCCCCAGCGCGAACAGCGCCAGCCCCGGCACGGGCGCGACCAGGCGGCCGAGGACGAGCATGACCGCGATGCCGTGCAGCACGCCGAAGCTGATCCAGCTCTGCGGAAACATCAGCGCCGAGCCGGCGCTGACGAGCAGCGCGCAGCCGGCGATCTGGGCCCAGCGCCGCCAGAAACGCCGCCACCCCTGCCCCGCGGCCAGCGCCACCGCCTGCGACAGCCCGGCGCAGAACAGGAACAGGCTGACGATGGCGCTGCGCTGCACGGTCCAGAAGGGGTCGGCGTAGAAGTTCTGGCGCGGCTGCAGCCAGCCGAAGTGGTTCAGGTCGAAGCAGAAGTGGAAGACGGCCATCCAGACGATGGCCGCGCCGCGCAGCGCGTCCAGTCGGTCATGGCGCGGCATGGCGGCGGGAGCAGGCGCGAAGGACAGGCGGCGTGGGCGGATCAGGCCGCCGCGTCGGCCAGCCCCTTGCCCTGCTGCGCCAGGCGCACCAGCAGCGGCGCCGGCTCGAAGCGCGGGCCGTGGCGCGCGGCGAGTGCGCGCGCGCGCTCGACGAAGGCGGCCACACCGCGCGACTCGATGTACTGCAGCGCGCCCCCCTCGAACGGCGCGAAACCCCAGCCGAGGATGGCGCCGACGTTGCCGTCGGCCACCGAGCGCAGCACGCCCTCGCCGAGGCAGCGCGCGGCCTCGTTGGCCTGGGCGAACATCAGCCGGTCGACGAGTTCCTGCTGCGGCGGCTGCACCGCCGCCACCGGCCACTCGGCGGCCAGGCCCGGCCACAGGCGCTTGTCGCCCCCGCCCTCGCCTGCCGGCCAGTCGTAGAAGCCCTGCCCGGCCTTGCGTCCGACCCGGCCGAGCGCGCACAGGCGACGGATCACCGCCATGCCCGGGTGCTCGGCCACCGGCCGGCCCTCGGCCTCGAGGTCCTTGCGTGTCTGCTCGGCCACGTGCAGCGACAGCGACAGCGAGACCTCGTCCTGCAGCGCCAGGGGCGGCATCGGCATGCCCGCCTGCAGGCCCGCCGCCTCGACGTGGCGCGGGTGCACACCCTCGGCGAGCATGGCCACGCCCTCCATCACGTAGGTGCCGAAGACGCGGCTGGTGTAGAAACCGCGCGCGTCGTTGACGACGATCGGCGTCTTGCCGATCTGCTGCACGAAGTCGAAGCCGCGCGCCAGCGTCTGCGCGCTCGTGTGCGCGCCGACGATGATCTCCACCAGCGGCATGCGGTCCACCGGGCTGAAGAAGTGCAGGCCGATGAACTGCTCAGGCCGCACGCTGGCCTGGGCCAGGCCGGTGATCGGCAGCGTGGAGGTGTTGGAGGCGAAGACGGCGTCGGCGCCGAGCACCGCCTCGACGCGGCGCGTGACCTCGGCCTTGACCGCGCGGTCCTCGAACACGGCCTCGATCACGAGCTCGCAGCCTGCCAGCAGCGCGAAGTCGGTTGTCGGCGTGATGCGGGCGAGCGTGGCCTCGCGCTGCGCCGCCGTGCGGCGCCCCTTGGCCACGGCCTTGTCGAGCAGCGCGCGCGCGTGCTCCCGCCCGCGCTCGGCCGCCTGCTGCGCGGTGTCGAGCAGCACGACCTCGATGCCGGCCTGCGCCGCGGCGTGCGCGATGCCCGCGCCCATCATGCCGGCGCCGAGCACGCCGAGCTTGCGCACGCTGGAACGCGGCACCCCCGCCGGGCGCGACGCTCCCTTCTTCACCGCGTTGAGCTGGAACCAGAGCGTGCCGATCATGTTCTTGCTCTGGCGCGACATCGCGCAGGCGGCGAAGTAGCGGCTCTCGAGCTCGCAGGCGGCGTCGAAGCCGAGCAGGCCGCCTTCGAAGACACAGCTCAGGATGTGCGTGACGGCCGGGTAGTTGCCCTGGCTCTTGGCCGAGGCCATCGAGGGCGCGAGCGAGAACATCTGCAACGCCGCCGGCGTGCGCGAATCACCACCCGGCCAGCGGAACTTCGGCGCGTCCCAGGGCTGCTGGGCCTTCGGGTGCGCCAGGCACCAGGCGCGGGCCTGGGCCAGCAGGGCCTCGCGGTCGGCCGCAAGGCCGGCGAGCAGGCCCAGCGCCTGGGCCCGCTGCACGCCGATCTCGGTGCCCTCGGCCATGAGCTGCAGCGCCTGCTGCTGCCCCACCAGGCGCGGCAGGCGCTGCGTGCCGCCGCCGCCGGGCAGCAGCCCGAGCTTGACCTCGGGCTGCCCTAACTTGAGCCGCGCATCGTCGAGGGCGAAGCGCGCATGGCAGGCGAGCGCGATCTCCAGGCCGCCGCCCAGCGCGTGCCCGTTCAGCGCCGCCACGACCGGCCTGCCGCAGGTCTCGAGCCGGCGCAGCACGCGCTTCATCGCCATCGAGGCCTCGAAGGGCTGCTCGGGCCGCGTCCAGGTGTACATCTCGTCCAGGTCGCCACCGGCGCAGAAGTCGGCCTTGGCCGAGGTCAGGACCAGGCCGAGCACGGCCGGGTCGCCGGCCAGGTGGTCGGCGGCCGCGGCGATGCCGGCCATCAGCGCCGGCCCGACGACGTTCATCGGCCGCCCGGGCAGGTCCATCGTGGCCATCAGGATGCCGTCGGCGCCGAGTTCGAGCGCGACGGCGGCTTGCGTGACAGGAGTGTTCATGGGGAGAGCCTTCCTCAGACGCGCTCGATGATGGTGGCGATGCCCATGCCACCGCCGACGCACAGCGTGGCCAGGCCGGTGGCGAGGTCGCGGCGCTCGAGCTCGTCGAGCAGCGTGCCCAGGATGATGCAGCCGGTGGCGCCCAGCGGGTGGCCCATCGCGATGGCGCCGCCGTTGACGTTGACGCGGTCGAGGTCGACGCCGAGGTCGCGCGCGGTCTTCATCGGCACCACGGCGAAGGCCTCGTTGATCTCCCAGAGGTCGATGTCGGCGGGCGCCATCCCGGCCTTGGCCAGGGCCTTGCGGCAAGCCGGCGTGGGGCCGGTGAGCATGATCGTCGGCTCCGAGCCGATGACAGCCGCCGCCCGGATGCGCGCGCGGGGCTTGAGCCCGGCGCGCTCGCCGCCGGCCCGCGAGCCCACCAGCATCAGCGCCGCGCCATCGACGATGCCCGAGGAATTGCCCGCGTGGTGCACGTGATCGATGCGCTCGACCGTCGTGTACTTGCGCAGCGCCGTGGCGTCGAAGCCCATCTGCCCCATGGCGGCAAACGAGGGCTGCAGTTGCGCCAGGGTCTCGACGCTGGCACCGGGGCGGATGGTCTCGTCGTGGTCGAGCAGCATCAGGCCGGCGATGTCGCGCACCGGCACGAGCGAGCGCGCGAAGCGGCCTTCCGCCCGCGCCGCGGCGGCGCGCTGGTGCGAGCGCTGCGCGTAGGCGTCGACGTCGGCGCGGCCGAAGCCCTCCAGCGTCGCGATCAGGTCGGCACCCACGCCCTGGGGAACGAAGCCGAGCGCCTGGTTCACGCGCGGGTCCATGATCCAGGCGCCGCCGTCGCTGCCCATGGGCCAGCGGCTCATGCTCTCCACGCCGCCCGCCACGACCAGGTCCTCCCAGCCGCTGCGGACCTTGGCCGCGGCCAGGTTGACCGACTCCAGCCCGCTGGCGCAGAAGCGGCTCTGCGTGACCCCGGCCACCGTCTGCGCCCACTCGGCGTCGAGCACGGCGGTGCGCGCGATGTCGGCGCCCTGCTCGCCCACGGGGGTGACGCAGCCGAGCACGACGTCGTCCACCAGCGCGGTGTCGAGCGCCAGGCGCTGCTGCAGCGACTGCAGCAGCGTGCGCAGCAGCCACACCGGGCTGGCCTGGTGCAGGCCCCCGTCCTTCTTGCCCTTGCCGCGCGGCGTGCGCAGGTGGTCGTAGATGTAGGCTTCGGTCATCGGATGCTCGTGGGGCAGTGGCAGGTGGGCCGGGCGTCAGCGCCGGTGGCGGCGCGCAGGCGTTGCGGCGCCGGGAGATCGTCGGGTTTCATCGTCGGCGGGCCTTGAACGCGCCCCGCGCTCACATCGAACGCGAGGCCAGCTCCTTCATGATCTCGTTCGTGCCGCCGTAGATGCGCTGCACGCGCGCGTCGACGTAGAGCTCGGCGATCGGATAGTCCATCATGTAGCCGTAGCCGCCGAACAGCTGCAGGCATTCGTCCATGACCTTGCACTGCTGCTCGCTGACCCAGGCCTTGGCCAGGGCGGCGCGCGCGGCGTCGAGTTCGCCCTTCAGGTGCGCCGTCATGCAGGCGTCGACGAAGGCCCGGGCCGCCAGCACGGTGGCCTGCACCTCGGCGAGCTTGAAGCGTGTGTTCTGGAAATCCCACACCGCCTTGCCGAAGGCCTTGCGCTCCTTGGTGTAGCGCACGGTCTCGTCGAGGGCGCGCTCCATCGCGCCGATGCCGGTGACGGCGATCATCAGCCGCTCCTGCGGCAGCTGCTGCATGAGCTGGAAGAAGCCCTGGCCCTCGGCGCCGCCGAGGATGTGATCGGCCGGCACCCGCACGCCCTCGAAGAACAGCTCGGCCGTGTCCTGCGCCCTCATGCCGACCTTGTCGAGCGGGCGGCCGCGGCGAAAACCGACCGCGCCTTCGGTCTCGAGCACGAGCAGCGACAGGCCGCGCGCGCCGGGCTCGTCGCTGGTGCGGCAGACGACGATGATCAGGCTGGCGTTGCCGCCGTTGGTGATGAAGGTCTTGGCGCCGTCGAGCACGTAGTGGTCGCCGTCGCGGCGGGCTCGGGTGCGCACGGCCTGCAGGTCGCTGCCGGTGCCAGGTTCGGTCATCGCGATCGCGCCGATCAGCTCGCCGGCGCACATGCGCGGCAGCCAGCGGCGCTTCTGCGCCTCGGTGCCGTAGTGCAGGATGTAGGGGGCGACGATGGCCGAGTGCAGGCAGCCGCCCCAGCCCGAGAGGTTGGCGCGCGCCTGCTCCAGCAGCACCACGGCCTCGTGCCCGAAGTCGCCACCCCCGCCGCCCCAGGCCTCGGGCGTGGAGGCGCACAGCAGCCCGTGCGCGCCGGCCTCACGCCAGACGGCGGGCTCCATGCGCCCGGCAGCGCGGAACTCGGCCGCGCGCGGCACCCAGCGCTCGGCCATGTAGCGCGCCGCCATGTCCTGGTAGGCGCGGTGCTCGTCGGTCATCCAGGCCGAGGGGAACAGCGGCAGGCTCATCGCGGGGCTCCGGGAGGAAGAAAGAACAGCGGCGGGCGGGTGGGCCGGGGCAGGCTTTTCAGCCCCTCACATCACGCGCTGGAGCTTGAGCGCCACGCCCATCTCGCCCGAGACCTTGAACTTGCCCGTCATGAAGCCCATGGTCGGGTCCAACTTGCCGGTCATGAGCGCGACCAGGTTCTGCCGCGAGATGCGGATGGTGCAGTCGGTCTCGACGTCGTCGTTCGTGACGCGGTTCGGGCTCGACCGACCGTCGAGCACGACGACCCCGTCGTCGCCGCAGTCGAACTTCAGCGTGGCGTTCAGGCCGCTGTCCTCCCCCATGCGGGTGCGGAAGGCTTCGGTGATGGCAGGCATGTCCATGGCGTCGATCCGTCGGTTGAGGCGGAAATTGTGCTCGCAGCCTCAAGCGACCGTCGCGGCCGGGCCTATCAAGTCCACCAGCTGCGGCAGCAGCGTCGTCGCGTCGCCGCGGTCCAGTCCGTGCTGCAGCGTGGAGAGCACGGCCGCGGCGATGTCGCCCGCGGCACCGGTGTCGCCCGCCATGGTGCGGTAGTAGCCGAGGTCCTTGCAGGCGTTGGCGATCGTGAAGCGCAGGCCCGAGGTGTCCTGCGCCAGCAGATAGGGTTTGACGCGCTCCAGCGCCGTGCCGCCGGCACCGCCCTTGGCGAGCACGTCCACGAAGACGTCGGGGGCCACGCCGTTGAGCCGCGCGCAGGCCGCCGCCTCCGACAGCAGCGCCACCATGCCGAGCGAGACGTAGTTGTGCAGCAGCTTCATCCCATGCCCGGCGCCGACCGGGCCGGCGTGGAAGATGTTCTCGGCATAGCAGCGCAGCACCGGCCGGCAGGCCTCCAGCAGCACCGCGTCACCGCCCACCAGCAGGTTGAGGCGGCCTTCCATCGCCTCCTTCGGCGTGCGCGTCATGGCCGTGTCGAGAAAGCGCCCCCCGGCGGCCTCCACGGCCTGGGCCATGCGCCGCGTGGAGGCCGGGATCGCCGTCGTGCAGTCCATGACGACGCTGCCCGGGCGCAGGCCCTCGATGACACCGCCGGTGCCGGTGAGCACGGCCTCGACCTGCGGCGAGCCGGTCAACACCAGGATCACGATGTCCGAGGCCGCCGCGAGCGCGGCGGCACCGGCAAAGGTGCGCGCCCCGCCCTGCCGCAGACCGTCCAGCGGCTGGTTGCCCGGGTGCTCGAGCAGGTTCAGGGCGTGACCGTGCTTCTGCAGGTTGGTGGCGATGCCCACCCCCATCATGCCCACGCCGACGATGCCTATGGTCTTCATTTGCCGCTCCTGGATTTCAGGCCAGGGCACCATCCCAGGCCGGTCGTGTCTGCCATCCGCGCCGAATGCGCGTTCATCACCCGCCCTCGAGGGGAGCCCTGACCCGCCTTCAGGTACTGTGCCGTCACCGCATGCAGGCGGCTGCCGAACCGCATGCGGGTGGCCAGACACGTCGCCCGGGCAGCGGGGCCCGGGCCGGCGATGGCGGCATGGATGGGCAAGATTGCCCGTGCGCTTGATGATAGCCTCGTCGACCGCAGCATCCGCCATCACTCGACCGAGCGGCGGCGTGGCGACGCCCCCGCGCGGAGCACCCGACGCCGCCCTTGCCGGCGCGGTCATCGCGGTTAATCTAGCGCCCCGCAGACGCTGCGTTCTGCTCCAGCCCGCCCCGACGAACCGATGGACCAGCCCTCACCGCCCCAGCCCGCCTACGCGAGCGTCTTCCGCCCCGGCCTCTTCAGCGGCCAGACTGCCTGGGTCACCGGCGGGGGCAGCGGGATCGGGCGCTGCACCGCGCACGAGCTGGCCGCGCTCGGCGCCCGGGTCGTCATCAGCGGGCGCAAGGCCGAGAAGCTCGAACGCGTGGCCGCCGAGATCGCCGAGGACGGCGGCCAGTGCCACACCGTCGCGCTGGACATCCGCGACGAAGACGCGGTGCGCGAGGCGGTCGCCCGGGTGATCGCGCAGCACGGGCCGGTGGCAGGCCTGGTGAACAACGCGGGCGGGCAGTTCCCGGCGCCGCTGCTGGCGATCTCGAAGAAGGGCTTCGACGCCGTGGTGGCGAACAACCTGACCGGCGGCTTCCTGATGATGCGCGAGCTGTTCAACCAGTGCATGCAGGAGCACGGCGGCGCGATCGTCAACATGACGGCAGACTTCCGCAACGGCATGCCCGGCATGGGGCACTCCGGCGCGGCGCGCGCGGGCATGAGCAACCTGACGATGACCGCCGCCTACGAGTGGGCCCATGCCGGGGTGCGCGTGAACGCCGTGGCGCCGGGCTGGATCGCCTCCAGCGGCATGGACACCTACGGCGGCGCGATGCGCGCCTTCGTCCCGAAGCTCAAGCAGCACGTGCCGCTGCGGCGCCTGGGCGTCGAGGCCGAGGTCTCGGCCGCGATCGTCTTCCTGCTGTCGCCGGCGGCGGCCTTCATCAGCGGCGTCACGGTGCAGATCGACGGCGCCGCCTCGCTGGGCAGCGACATCTTCCCGCTCGGCGACGAGGCCCGCAGCGCGCCCTTCGACGGCTTCCACCGGGCGGTGGTGCCGGCAGTGCTGCGGGATGCGGACGACGCTGCGCGCCCATGACGGCGGGGGCACATTGCGCGCGGCCCTTGCACGCCCGCATCGCGGCGAGCCCCGCAGGGCCCAGCCCAGGAAGCACCGCCGCGAATCCCACCCAAGCGCCGATTGACACCACAGTGAACCCAGAAGCCCACCACCCATGAACCTCACGCCCGAACACCGCCAGATCGCCGACACCGTCGAGCGCTTCATCGACAACGAAGTCAATCCGCACGTGGCCGAATGGGAAGCCGCAGGCGAGTTCCCGAGCCACGAGGTCTTCAAGAAGATGGGGGACCTGGGCCTGCTCGGCCTGAAGTACCCCGAAGCCTTTGGTGGCGCCGGGCTGGACTTCAGCTACTCGGCGGTGATGGCCGAGGCCCTGGGCGTGTGCGCCTGCGGGGCCGTGCCCATGGCCATCGGCGTGCAGACGGACATGGCCACCCCCGCCCTGGCGCGCTTCGGCAGCGACGAACTGCGGCGCGAGTTCCTGGCACCGACGATCGCCGGCGACTACGTCGCCTGCCTGGGCGTGAGCGAGCCCGGCGGCGGCTCCGACGTCGCGGCCATCCGCACCCACGCCCGCGCCGACGGCGGCGACTGGGTCATCAACGGCACCAAGATGTGGATCACCAACGGCCTGAAGGCCGACTGGTGCTGCCTGCTCGTCAACACCAGCGACGCGCCCGCCCACCGCAACAAGAGCCTGCTCGTCGTGCCGATGGACACCCCCGGCATCAGCCGGCAGAAGATCCACAAGGTCGGCATGCACGCCTCGGACACGGCGCAGCTCTTCTTCGACAACGTGCGCGTGCCGCGCCGCCACCTGATCGGCGAGGAAGGCAAGGGCTTCACCTACCAGATGCTGCAGTTCCAGGAAGAGCGCCTGTGGGCAGCCGCGAACTCGGTGCGCGGCTTCGACCGCATGATCGACCTGACCATCGACTACACCCGGCAGCGGCAGGCTTTCGGGCGCAGCGTGCTCGACAACCAGGTCGTGCACTTCCGGCTGGCCGAACTGCGCACCGAAGTCGAGGCGCTGCGCGCGCTGACCTGGAGCGCCGTCGAGCAGTACGTCGCCGGGCGGGACGTGACGCGCCTGGCCTCGATGGCCAAGCTCAAGAGCGGGCGCCTGGCGCGCGAGGTGGCCGACAGCTGCCTCCAGTACTGGGGCGGCATGGGCTACACGGCCGACAACCCCGTCTCCCAGGCCTGGCGCGACGGGCGGCTGACGTCCATCGGCGGCGGCGCCGACGAGGTGATGCTGGGCATCATCTGCAAGCTCGAAGGCACTCTGCCCGGCAGGAACTGAGGATGACGACGACCCCCCAGGCCGCGCGCAGCGTCGCCGAACAACAGCAACTCGAGGCGGCTCTGACCGATCTGTTCGAGCACAAGATCACCTTCAACCAGGTGCTGGGGTTCAAGGTGGTGTCACTGCGGCCTGGCGACGTGCGCGCGCGCATCGAGATGAAGCCCGAGCTCATCGGTCACTACGGCTACGGGCGGCTGCACGGCGGCGTGATCTCGGCCTTGCTCGACCCCACCGGTGCGCTGGCCATCATGGTTGCCATGGCCGAGCGCCACCCCGGCGAGACCACCGAGCAGTTCATGCCGCGCTTCGCGCGCATGGCGACGATAGACCTGCGCATCGACTATCTGCGCCAGGGCCTGGGGCGGCACTTCGTGGCCAGCGCCGAGGTCACGCGCCTGGGCGGGCGCGTGGCCTCGAGCCAGATGCGTCTGGTCAATGACGAGGGGTCCTTGATCGCCACCGGAGCGGCCGCATATATCGTGGCCTGAGGTCGTTGCGGCGCAGACCGGCGGCGACCCGGGTCGCCATGTCGCCTGGCGGCACGCCCGTGCCGCAGGATCCACCGGCCAGAGGTTCGCGATGCCCACACCCGCCCGCACCCCCGCTCCCGCAGCGCCCGCGGCTACCGCACGCCCCAGGCGCGCCGCGACTGCGCTGGTCTGGGCGCTGGCCGCGGCCGTCACCGCAACCGCCTTCACCCTGGGGCTGCCTCGCCTGGTCGAAAGCCGCACCGAAGCCACGCCGCGCGCCGTCACGCCGCGCGGGCCGCTGCTGGCCGAGGAGCAGAACCAGATCGAGATCTTCCGCAAGACCTCGCCCTCGGTCGTGCACATCACGACGCTGGAGACCCAGCGCGACTTCTTCTCGCTGAACGTGCAGCAGGTGCCCCGGGGCACGGGCACCGGTTTCGTCTGGGACGAGCGCGGCCACGTCGTCACGAACTTCCACGTGATCCAGGGGGCGAGCGCGGCGCGTGTGACGCTGTCCGACCAGAGCACGCACCAGGCCAGCCTGGTGGGCGCCTTCCCCGACCGCGACCTGGCGGTGCTGAAGATCGACGTGCCCGCGGCCAAGGCGCCACCGCTGCCGCTGGGCACGAGCCGGGACCTGGTCGTCGGGCAGAAGGTCTACGCCATCGGCAACCCCTTCGGCCTGGACCAGACGCTGACCACCGGCATCGTCAGCGCGCTCAACCGCGAGATCGAGTCCGTGAACCAGCGCACGATCCGCGGCGTGATCCAGACCGACGCCGCCATCAACCCCGGCAATTCGGGGGGGCCGCTGCTCGACTCCGCCGGCCGCCTGATCGGCGTGAACACCGCGATCTACAGCCCGAGCGGCGGCAGCGCCGGCATCGGTTTCGCGATCCCGGTCGACGAGATCAACCGCATCGTGCCGCGGCTCATCCGCGACGGCCGCTTCGTCCGCCCGGCCATCGGCGTCACCGCCGGTCCCACGGCCCTGCACCAGGCGCTGCGCCTGCCGCGCGGGGTGGCGCTGGTGCAGGTGGCGCCCGGCAGCCCGGCCGCGCGCGCCGGGCTCGTGCCCTTTCGCCGCGGCAGCAATGGCGAGGTCGTCTTCGGGGACGTCATCACGGAGGTCAACGGCGAGCCGGTGGCCGACCTCGACGACATGCTCGCGCAACTCGAGCGCCGCGCGCCAGGCGACACCGTCACGCTGACACTGTGGCGAGCCGGCAGCACCCGCAAGCAGCCGGTCGTGCTGGCTCCCGGGGATTGAGCAGCGGCGCGGCGCCCGTGCCGGCGCCGCGCCCGCCGCGGAACCCGCTACCATCGCGCCCGTCGTCCGCCACGCCACGCCGGGGCGGCCCGGGCGCCTGCCCGCTTCGCCTGTTCCGACCATGCAAGTCGTCTGCCTCGACCTCGAGGGTGTGCTTGTCCCCGAGATCTGGATCGCGTTCGCCGAACGCACCGGCATCCCCGAATTCCGACGCACCACGCGCGACGAACCCGACTACGGCAAGCTGATGCGCTTTCGCATCGGCCTGCTGCGCGAGCGCGGGTTGAAGCTGGCCGACATCCAGGCCGTGATCGCCGGCATGGCGCCGCTGCCGGGCGCCAAGGACTTCCTCGACGGCCTGCGCGCGCACTACCAGGTGGTGATCCTGTCGGACACCTTCTATGAATTCGCCGATCCGTTGATGCGCCAGCTCGGCCGGCCCACGCTGTTCTGCCACCGGCTGGAGATCGATGCCGAAGGCTACGTCGCCGACTACCGGCTGCGCCAGCCCGACCAGAAGCGCCACGCGGTGGAGGCGTTCAAAGGCCTGAACTTCCAGGTCATGGCCGCGGGCGACTCCTACAACGACACCGGCATGCTGGGCGCCGCGCACGCGGGCTTCTTCATCCACCCGCCGCAGAGCATCGTCGCGCAGTTCCCGCAGTTCCCGGTCCACCACGACTACACCGCGCTGCGCGCCTCCTTCGACGCCGCCGGCGCGCGCCTGCGCGCGGCCGCCGCCTGAAGAGCCCCGCCATGGCGTTGCGCGCCGAGCTCGAGCTCCTGGCACCCGCCCGCGACGCCGACATCGGCATCGAGGCGGTCAATCACGGCGCGGACGCCGTCTACATCGGCGGTCCCGGCTTCGGCGCGCGCGACAAGGCGGCCAACCCGGTGGCCGACATCGAGCGCCTGTGCCGGCACGCGCACCGCTACCACGCGCGCGTCTTCGTCACGCTGAACACCATCCTGCGCGACGACGAGCTCGAGCCGGCGCGGCGCCTGGCCTGGCAGTTGCACGAGGCCGGCGCCGACGCGCTGATCGTGCAGGACATGGGCCTGCTCGAGCTCGACCTGCCGCCGCTGCAGCTGCACGCGAGCACGCAGACCGACATCCGCACCCCGGCCAAGGCGCGCTTCCTGCAGGACGCGGGCTTCTCGCAGATGGTGCTGGCGCGCGAGCTCGACCTGCACCAGATCCGTGCCATCACCGCGCAGGTGGACCGCTCGGTGATCGAGTTCTTCGTCCACGGCGCGCTGTGCGTGGCCTACAGCGGCCAGTGCTTCATCAGCCACGCCCACACCGGGCGCAGCGCCAACCGCGGCAACTGCTCGCAGGAATGCCGCCTGCCCTACACCGTCACCGACGCCCAGGGCCGCATCGTCGCCCACGACAAGCACGTGCTCAGCCTGAAGGACAACGACCAGAGCGCCAACCTGGCGCTGCTCGTGGACGCCGGCGTGCGCAGCTTCAAGATCGAGGGCCGCTACAAGGACCTGGGCTACGTGAAGAACGTCACCGCCCACTACCGCCAGCTCTTCGACGCGCTGATGGAGCAACGCGCCGCCGGGCGCGAAGGCCTGCCGCTGCGCCCGGCCTCCAGCGGCCGCACGCGCCACTTCTTCACCCCCGACCCGGGGCGCAACTTCAACCGCGGCGCGACCGACTACTTCGTCAACGGGCGCCAGATCGACATCGGCGCCTTCGACACGCCCAAGCATGCCGGGCTGCCGCTCGGCCAGGTGCTGAAGGTGGCGGCCGACCACTTCGACGTGCAGCTTGCCGACGCCGGTGAGGCGTTGCACAACGGCGATGCGCTGACCTGGTGGGACCTGCAGGGCGAGCTGCAGGGCGTGCCGGTGAACGTGGCGCAGGCGCTTGGCGGCGCGGGCTGGCGCGTGTTCCCGAACGCGCCGGGCGGCGCGACGAACGGCCTGAAGGACCTGAAGCGCGGCACCGAGCTCAGCCGCAACCGCGACATGGCCTGGGAGCGGCTGCTCGGGCGGGAGTCGGCGCAGCGCCGTATTCCGGTGCGGCTGCGCTGGAGCGCGCGCGCCGAGGGCTTCGCGCTCGAGATGGTCGACGACGAGGGGCACGCGGGCCAGGCCAGCGCCGCCCACGCACACGAGCCGGCGCGCGACGCAGCGCGCGCCGAGCAGGCCCTGAAGGCGCAGCTGTCACGCCTGGGCGAGACGCTGTTCGAGGCCGCCGCCATCGAGGTCGACACCTCGGCGGCCGGGCTGTTCGTGCCGGTGAGCCTGGCCAACACGCTGCGGCGCGAGGCGGTCGCCGCCCTCGAGGCGGCGCGGGCCGCGGCGTTCGCGCCGCTGGTGCGCGCGCAGCCGGTGGAGCCGCCCGCGCCCTACCCGGACGACACACTGAGCTACCTCGCCAACGTCTACAACAGCCGGGCCGCCGCCTTCTACGCCCGCCACGGCGTGCAGGTCATCGGCGCCGCCTACGAGAGCCACGAGGAGCTCGGCGAGGCCAGCCTGATGATCACCAAGCACTGCGTGCGCTGGTCGCTGAGCCTGTGCCCGAAACAGGCCAAGGGCGTGGTCGGCGTGCAGGGCACGGTGCGCGCCGAGCCGCTGACGCTGGTCCACGGCAACGACCGCCTGACGCTGCGCTTCGACTGCAAGCCCTGCGAGATGCACGTGGTCGGCCGCATGCGCAAGAACGTGCTGCGCGACGCGAAGGCGCAGCCGCTCACCTTCTACCGCGCCCGGCCGAGCGCCGGCAGGCCACCTCAATCCACGCCGGCCTCGAGCAGTTCCACCGGGTCGCCGTAGACCGCGGCCAGGGCCACGACCTCGGGGTCGCGCAGCGCGCACAGGAAGCCCTGGTCGACCAGCAGCGCGTCGCCGGCACGCACCGTGGCGTCGAGCATCACCAGGTCGACGTGGACCGGGGGTTCCTCCCAGTCGGGCATGGTCTTGCGGATGTAGTCGGCGGGCCGGGCGAGGTCGATGCCGAAGTGCAGCGCGCCCGGGGCATTGGAGCCGGCGGGGTAGATGGTGTGGCGTGGCGCCTTGGGGTTGAAACCGCATCCGCCGCCTTCGATCATCCGCCCGCCCACCAGCATGTCGCGCAGCAGGGCCGCCTCCTTCGAGACGCCCTCCACGCGGCTGACGTACTCGCCGTCGAAGTGCACGGCGATGCGCTCCTCGAACGGCCGCTCGAAGCCCACGGCCCACTGCGGGCACAGCACGCCGCTCATCTGCGTGGGCACACTCAGGTCGTTGCGCACGGCGTTGTGGTCCCACAGGTTCGGGCCGTGCGAGGCCAGGTAGTGCACGTAGCAGCCGTCCTCGTCGGCGCCCATGCGGCCGCGCCAGCGGTTGGTCGACAGCATGTTCTCGCGCATCTGCGGCGTGAAATGGATGCGGAAATCACTGCCGCGCGCGTCGGTGAAGTGCAGGTCGAAGTCCACCCCCTGCGGGTAGCGACGGGCCGTGGCCCGCGTGATCTCGCCCACCAGGTCGATCGGGAAGCGCGCCTGCGGTGTGCGCAGCAGGTCCAGGTTGCGGAAATAGGTGATCTTGACCCAGCGCTGCCCCTGGCGCCGGCGCGCAATGCAGTACGGGTCGATGATGGAGCAGAACCAGGTGGAGACGACGAAGGTGGCGTCGTCCAGCAGCGGCTTGACGCTGTCGGGCACGCGCTCGACGCGCGAACTGGGCTCCATGTACTGGCGCACCACCGCGCCGCGCGCGCGCGCATGGCCGCTGATGGCCTCCACCACGCGCGGGTCGAGCAGCGGGTCGGTCAACAGCAGCACGCGGTCGCCGGCGCGAAAGGCAAAGGTGCGTGTGAAGTTGTCCAGCGCCTGGAAGAACTCGCGCGTCTCGGTGATGTGGGGGGCCAGCGGCAGCGGCAGGCCTTGGTACGCAGGGGGGCTCATCGCGGGCGAGCGCTCAGTCCACGGTGGCGCCGGAGCGCCGCACGGCGCCGCCCCAGCGCTCCATCTCGCCCGCGACGAAGCGACCGAACTCCTCGGGCGAGGTGGGCGCCACCTCGCTGGCGCGGGCGGCCAGCGCGGCCACGAGTTCCGGGTCGGCCAGCGCGCGGCGCACCGCGGCGTTGAGCTTGTCGACGATGGCGCGCGGCGTGCGGGCCGGGGCGAACAGGCCGTCCCAGGCGCTGACGTCGAAGTTGGGCAGGCCGGAGTCGGCCACGGTGGGCAGTTCCGGGAAGCTCGTGCTGCGGCGCGCCGTGCTGACGGCCAGGCCCTTGATGCGCCCGCCGCGCACCTGCGGGCCGGCGCTGGGCGCGACCTCGATCATCATGTCCACGCGACCGCCGATCAGGTCGGTCATCGCCGCGGCGCCGCCCTTGTAGGGGATGTGCAGCATGTCGACATTGGCCTGCGCCTTCAGGATCTCGCCGGCCAGGTGCGAGGTGGTGCCGTTGCCGGCCGAGCCGAAGGTGATCTTGCCCGGCTGGCTGCGGATGAGCTGCAGCAGCTCGCCGAAGCTGTTGACCGGCAAGCCGGGACGCGCGACGACGAGCGCGGCGATGCGGGTGAAGCGGCTGACGGGCTCGAAGTCCTTCAGCGGGTCGAAGCCGGTGCTCTTGTAGAGCGCATGGTTGATCGCATGCGTGCCGTTGGTGCCGTACAGCAGCGTGTAGCCGTCCGGGTTGGCGCGCGCGGCATTGGCCGCGCCGACATTGCCACCGGCGCCGCCGACGTTCTCCACCACCAGGGGCTGGCCCAGCTCCCGGGCCACGCGCGTCATCACCAGGCGCGCCAGGATGTCGCCCCCCCCGCCCGGCGGGAAGGGAACGATGAGCTTGACGGGTTTGGAGGGGTAGTCGTCGGCGGCATGGGCCAGCGGGAAGGCGCCGGCGGCAGCCAAGGTGCCGAGCAGGTGTCTGCGGGTCAGGGGCATGTCGGTGTCTCCAGTTCGATAGGCAGCGCTGCGCGCGCGTCGCGTCCCGTCGCGTCAGCGCAAACCAGGAACTGTAGAGCGACGGCGATACCCGCGACGCCGCTGCAGCCGAGGGAAAACACCAGCGTCGCGGCGGGGCACCGAGCCTGCCGGAGTGCCCGCGTGGGCTTCGACAGGCCCGGCCCGAACCGTGCTCAGTCGGCCTTGGGGATCTTGGACACCCTGACCGCGCGCTCGTAGCGTTTCAGGCTGGCGCGCATGTTCGCGGCGTACTGCGCCGGCGTCGTGTACCTGATGTCGATGCCGCGCACCCGGAAGTAGTCGAAGATCTCCGGCGATTCCGAGGCCTGCCGGATCGCCTGCGCCAGCTTGTCGAGCACGGGGGCGGGCAGCCCGGCGGGCGCCAGGAAGCCGGTTTCGGAGGCGAAGTCGTAGTCCTTGAAGGTCTCGCCGATGGACGGGACGTTGGGCAGGCCGGAAGCGCGGTAGCTGGTCGTCACGCCCAGCGGCACCAGCTTGCCCGCTGCGATGTGCGGACCGGCGGTGGCCACCGAGGTGGCCAGCACCGGCACCTCGCCCGCCAGGACGGCCGTGATCGACTGCCCGCTGCCCTTGTAGGGCACGTGCATCAACTCGATGCCGGCCTCGTCGAAGAAGGTTGCCATCGAGATGTGGTGGATGCTGCCCACGCCCGATGAGCCGTAGTCGAGCTTGCCCGGGTTCGCCTTGGCCTCGCGAATCAGGTCCTGCAGGTTGCGGATCGGCGAGGTGGCGTTCACCACCAGCAGCACGCCGCCGGTGGCGACCATGCTGATCGGGGTGAAGTCGCGCAGGGTGTCGTAGCCGAGGTTGCGGTAGAGGTAGGGCGCCACGAAGAGCTGTCCGGTCTCCCCGGCCATCAGCGTGTAGCCGTCGGCGGGCATGCGAGCCACCTGCGCGGTGGCGGTGGTGCCGGCGGCACCGGGCCGGTTCTCCACCAGGAAGCTCTGCCCCAGCAGTTCACCGAGCCTGCGGGCATAGGCGCGGGCGACGAGGTCGGGCACGCCGCCGGGGGGATGGCCGACGATGATCTTCACCGGGCGGTTGGGGTAGTCCTGCTGGGCCGCCGCGGGTCCCGCCAGCAGGGCCATCGCCGCGCACAGGGGCGCGGTCAGTCTGGACAGCCAATTGCGCATCGTCGTCTCCTCCTTGGGTGTGCTGTACGGATACATCGCGTCGGCGTGTCAGCCGCCGCCCCAGATGGCGAATCCCGCCCCCACACCGGTGCCGGCAGGCGTGCGGAACAGCGGCAGGTACTGCGACCATCCGACATCCAGGTGGTCCAGCGCGCCCGCGGCCAGAACCCAGTTCAGGATTTCCGAGGAGCCGGAATTCAGGGCCGGCCGGGGAATCGAGCGCAGCGTGGCGGCGTCCTTCTCGCGCAAGGCCCGCATCACCCGCAGGTCGAGCTCCGGGTCGACGACGAAGTGGCTCAGGCCGCCCGAGGCGACGATGGCCACGCGCAGCGCCGAGCCCTCGGCCTGCAGCACCGCACGCAGCGCGCGTCCGATGTCGTGGCAGCGTGCGGCCGTCGGCACATTGGGCGGGTAGTAGGTGTTCAGCAGCAGCGGCACCATCGGGATGGCGCGGCCGCGGAACAGCCGCTGCGAGATGAAACCGAAGGCGTGCCCCAGCCCCAGACCGCCGTCCTCGGGGAACCCGGCCACGGAGGCGGCGTCGACGCCGGCGTCGACCAGACCCTGGATCAGGCGCGCTCCGAGCCCGGCGTGCCCGGGCAGCACGTGCCGGGCATCCATCAGGTAGCCCTTGCCGGCCTTGAGCACCCAATCCGGGGAGCCCGGGCGGCCGAAGGCGTCGCTCGTCACCAGCCGGTCGGCATGGCAGACCGCGAACGCGGGTTGGTTGTTCGCGCCGAACAGCTCACACTGGTCGTCCCCGACCACGAGCACGACGTCGGGCGCGGCCGCCTCGAGGGCCTCAGCCAGGCGGTCGAGCGCCTGCTCGCACAGTGCCGCCTTGCGTTGCAGTTCCTCGGGCCGCGACGCCTCGGCATGGCGCGGCCCGACCTCCGCCAGCAGTTCGTCGTACTTCAGCCACCGCCCGTCGGACAGGTTCAGGCGCGGGTTGGCCATGTCGGCGGCCGAGCGCAGCTGCCAGTCCTTGGCCTCGAGCGTGAACAAGGGCGTGTGCGCCGTGGCCAGACCCAGGACGATGTCCGCCACGGTCAGGCCCCGGGCAAGCGGTAGATGTCGAGCGTGCGCTCGCCGCGGCCGAGGCGCTCGACGATGCTGCGCTCGTCGGCCTCGCGGCGCATCCCGGCCTCGACGACACGCTGCGCATCGGCGCGGGGCAGCACGACCACGCCGTCGGCATCGCCGACGAGCAGGTCCCCCGAGCACACCAGCACATCGCCCACCAGCAGCGAAGCGCCCAGCGACCCCGCGCCGTCGCTGCGCTTGGTGGTGCCGCGGATGCACACGTTGGCGGCGAAGACCGGCCAGTCGAGCGCGCGCAGCTCCTGCGAGTCCCGCACGCCGCCTTCGGTCACGAAGCCGGCCAGGCCCACGGCACGCGAGGCATTGGCCATGATGCCGCCCCAGTAGCCGGCCTCGGCATCGGCACCGCAGGCGTGCAGCAGGACCGCGCCTGCCGGCGCGGCGTAGATCGCGCGGTGCAGCCAGAGGTTGTCGCGCGGCGGGCCGGCGACGGTGAACACGGGCGCCGCGATGCGCCAGTCGGGACGCAGCGGCTTGATCGCCGAGGGCAAGGCCCCCAGCTTGCCCGCGGCCTCGTGCAGCGTGGCGCTGCCGAGCTCGCGCGCCCGGTCCAGCAGGTCCTGCGGCAAGGCGGTGGCGGTCACGGCAAGCTCCTCATGGCGTCTCCTTGGTCTGCAAGGCGTGGTAGCCCTGCTGCTTGCGAGCGACATCCAGGCGCTCGCCGCGCTCGACCGCGGCGCGGATGCGGTCCTCGGCCTGGGCGATGCGTGCGGCCACCTCGGCCACCTGCTCGATGCGCTCGCGCGGCACCACGACCACGCCGTCCCAGTCGCACAGCATGTAGTCGCCGGGGTCGACCCGCACGCCACCGATCGAGATGCTGACCTGCATGGCGTCGACGGCGACGCGGTCCTTGCCGGTGCGCATGTGGCTGCCACGCGCGAAGATCGGGTAGTTCAGCTCGATCGCGCGCGGCGCGTCACGGCACACCCCGTCGATGACCGTGCCGGCGAGGTGCTTGCGGCTGGCCACGATGGTGAGGATGTCGCCCCAGACGGTCGCGTCCATGCGCCCCTGGTTGTCGAGCGCGACCACCGTGCCGGCAGGCAGGTCGTCGATGTAGTCACCGACCGTGCCCCCGCGGGTGCCGCACGGCACGTAGCGGATCGTGAACGCCGGGCCGGCCACGCGAAACGAGCGGTCCAGCGGCTTGATCCCCAGGCACTGGCCGTGGATGCCGAGCTTGTCCAGCGCGTCGGAGACGGTGGTGGTGTCCATCCCGGCCAGGATGGCGGCGGCTTCTGTGCTCATTCAGCCTCCCTTGAGCATGCTCTCGTACTGGTGGTTCATCACCGCGCCGACGGATTCGCCGGCGCGGATGCGCGCGATCATCTGCTGTTCCCGCGCCGCGAGACCTTCGGCCATGGCGAGCACCTCTTCGAAGCGCGACGCCGGCACGAACACGACGCCGCTGCTGTCAGCGAGCACCCAGTCGCCCGGGTACACGCGCACACCCCGCACGACCACCGGCTGCTGACAGGCGACCTCCATCACGCGGCCACGCGCGGTGGCCGGCACGGCGCCGGCAGCGAACACCGGGAAGCCGAACTCCTGGGCCTCGTCGATGTCGCGCGCCATCCCGTCGACGATCACGCCCTCGATGCCACGGTCGCGCGCGGCGAAAGAGAGGATCCCACCCCACCCCGCCGCCTGGGCGTGGGCGTGGTGCTCGACGACGATGACATCGCCCGGACCGCCCTGCTCGACCGCCGCCGTGCACAGGTGCCGCGCGGCGACCCCGCCCTCGGCAGGCCCGAGGGTGACCGTGATCACGCGACCCGCCACCCGGCCGGTGCCGGCCAGTCGGGCCAGGCCGAAAGCCACCCCTCGCAGGCCCAGGCGGTCCAGTGCGTCGGACAGGACGCAGGTGTCCACCTTCACCAGGCGCGCGCGCAGCGCGGCCTGTTCTTCCTTGAGCATGGGCGCGTTCATCGGTAGTTCTTGAAACGGGTGTACAGGCGCGTGCAATTGCACTCGAAGATGTTCTCGCGGTCTTCGTCGCTGAGCAGGTCCATCGACTCGATCACCGGCTTGAGGTCATCGAAGGCGCGCCCGGAGCGCGGGTCGATCGCGCTGCCGGTGCCGGGGTTCTCGGTGGCGAAGAGCACGCGGTCGGCGCCCACGGTCTTGATCAGCAGCTCCAGCGCGTTCTTGTCGTAGGTGGTGGTGTCGAAGTGGAGGCGGCGCAGCTGCTCGTCGAAGAAGGTCTCCTTCTTGTGCACCGACCAGGCCCGGAAGCGCCCCATGTGGTACGGGATGGCGCCGCCGCCGTGCGGGATCACGAGCTTGAGGTTGGGGAAGCGGGTGAAGACGTCCGACGACAGCAGCGAGGTGATCGCGATGCTCTCCTCGTTGATGAACTTCAGCGTGTAGGACAGGCGCGGCTCGCAGCTGCCGGCCGAGTGCACCAGCGCCGGGATGTCGAGCTCGCACAGCTTCTCGTACAACGGGAACCAGAACGGGTCACCCAACCCGGGCGGCGGCGCGCAGTCGCCTTCGGTCGGGTCCGGGTTGAGCAGACAGCCGATGAACCCCTGCTCCTTGACGCGGAACTCCAGTTCCTCGAAGCAGTTCACGGGCGACGTGTCGCGGTACTGCGGCAGGCCGGCCACGCCGCGAAAGCGCGTGGGGAACATCTGCACCGTGCGGTGGACCAGGTCGTTGATGTGCCTGGTCCACAGCGCCGTCACCTTGGCCGGCTTGATCGAATGCATCTGCATGTACGGCCGTGGCGACAGGAACTGGATGTCGGTGCCGACCCGGTCCATGATGTCGATGATCGTCTGGCCCGCCTTGCGCACGGCCTCATCGGACAGGACAGGAATGACATTGGGGTTGGCCCGGCTCGCCACGAGCTCGGCCATGAACTTGTAGCTCTCCGCAGGGACGACGACGTGGGCGTGGGAGTCGATGATCAAGGGCATCGGGAGACCTCTTCAGTGGATGATGGGGGCGAAGGGCGAATTCAGGTGATGACGGCGACGATCTCCAACTGGACCAGCATGCCTGCAGGCAGGTTGTAGACCAGGGTGTGGCGCGCCGGCCGGTCGTGCGGGTCGGGGAAGCATTGCAGCCACTGTTCGTTGACCGCCGCGCGCGCCGAGTCGTCCTTGATGTATACGGTCATGCGCACCACGTTCGCCAGAGTGGCACCGCCTGCCGACAACAGCGCGCGCATGTGCTGGAAGGCGAAGCGTGCCTGGGTCGCCACGTCGGGCGGCAGGGCGTCGGTGGCAGGGTCCTTGCCCATGATCCCGGACGAGTAGATGACATTGCCCACTCTGGCCCCCATCGGGATGGGCGCGGTGCCGTGGGAAACGCCGGGGACTTCCAGGCTGCGGCCGGTGCGTTCACTCATGCTTGCTCCTTGCTCCTTGCAGATGACGGTGGGCCGTCAGGATGCGAACACCGGGCCGAGCACGTCGGCCACGGGACTGAAGCGCACGTGCGTGGGCGAGACGACGGCGCGGAAGCTGCCGCGGACATGCTTCTTACGTTGCCCGATGGGCAGGTCGATGCGCCGGTAGCGCGCCTCGTCGCGTGCCCTGCATCGGGTCCTGCCCCTGCTCGTCACGCGATCACGCAATTCGTCTGTCGACGCCATCGGGTGCCACCAGCGCCTGAGCAGTTCGCCGCAGGGTGTGCCCCGGCTCAACTGCGGCAACAAACGGCTCTGCTCCAGCGTCTCCATCCCGGCTCCCCGGCTCCCCGGCTTCCCGCAGCGGCTTGGTCCGACCCAAGCTCTTAGCGACCTAAGTCTAGCAAACGGCCCCGAGCGATCAAGCCCTGGCGCAGCGGCATGCGCTAGGGAAAACCCGCTCAACCCGTCTGCTGCGCCGCCACACGGCAAGCCGCCCCGTCCACCCCCGCCGCGACACGCCTGTCACACCGGCTTGCGCAGCGGCGGCAGGGCCCGGTCTTTCTCGAGTTCGTCCTGCTCGAGGTTGTTCATCATCCGGACCGCCGTGCGGCGGAACACGGCCAGGTCTTCCGGCGCAATGCCGCGGATGGCCACCGCGTTCAGGTCCTCGGCCAGAGGGATCAGGATGGCCTTGAGCGCCTGGCCCTGAGGCGTGAGCTCGATGCACACGTTGCGCAGGTTGCTCGGCAGCTTCTTCCTGGTCACGTAGCCCAGGGACTCCATCGCCTTGAGCGCGCTGTAGGTGGTGGGCTCGGTGACGCCAGCCATCTCGGCGAGTTCGCGCTGGGTGATGCCGTCGTGCTCCCAGAGCACGCGCAGGAAAGCCCAGTAGCCGTAGGACACCGAGTGGTCCATCAAGCGGATCTGCAGGCCTCGCGTGAACCCGCGCAGCAGGTCCTTGACCACGTGGGCCAGCCGGTCGTTGGGCACGGCGTCGCGCCATTGCCGCCGAGGCACCGCAACCACGGCGGCCCGCCCGTCACCGGCGCCCAGGGTCTTGCCATCGGGCCCGGGGGCCTTGCGGGACGTCGTGCTGGGGACGTTGGGACCGTCCTGCAGGGAAGGGCCTGCCGTGCGCTTGGCGCGGCGGTGGGGGGCAGTCATGAAGGCGTTCGCTTTCGGGCTTCGTCAGCAGATCAAGGGCTGTTCGCCCACCATGTGGAACTGAGTGTATCGAGTTGCGACGGCCTACAGGTCGAGCACCAGCAGCGGGCTGCGGGCGCGCGAGACGCAGATCATGATCTCGTCCGCGGCATCCTCGTCGAGCACGTAGTCGCGGTGTTCCGGCAGGCCTTCGACCACGGGTGTGCGACACGCGCCGCAGGTGCCGCTCTCGCACGAACTCGGCGCCGGAAGACCCCGGTCACGCAGGGCCTGCAGGATGCTGGTGCCGGCCGCCACCGGCACCTCGAGCCCGCTGCGAGCCAGCCGCACGGTGAATGCCTGCTCCTTCGAGGGTGGTGTCGGTGCCGCCGTGGGGCGGGCACCGAAGTCCTCGAAATGCACGGTGCCCGCAGGCCAGTGGCGGCTCAGGGCCCGCACGGACTGCATGAGCGGCACGGGACCGCAGCAGTAGAGATGCGTGCCCGGCGCCGGCTCCGCCAGCAAGGGCGCGAAGTCGAAGGCGCGCGCCGGATCGCCCAGGTCATGGTGCAGGCGGCAGTGCGGCGCCAGCGCAGGCGCGCGCAGCTCGTCGGCGAAGGCCGTCGCCTCGGGCGAGCGGGCGCAGTACACGAGCTCGAACGGCCGCGGCCCGCCCTGCAGCGCACGAAGCATCGCCACGATCGGCGTGATGCCGATGCCGCCGGCGACGAAGAGGAAGCGCTGCGCGTGCGCGTCCAGCGGGAAGAAGTTCTCCGGCCGCCCCACCGGCAGCCTGTCACCGACCTGGACCTGGTCGACCAGGCTGCGTGAACCGCCGAGCCCCTGGGCCTCGCGCTTGACGGCAATCTCGTAGCGGTGCCGCTCGCCCGGCGTGTTGCACAGGGAATAGCGCCGCGTCAGGCCCGCGGGCGTCATCACCACGACGTGGGCACCGGCGTCGAAGGCGGGCAGCAAGTCGGCCCCCGCCTCGGGGACCAGATGGAACAGCACGATGTCGTGCGCGAGTGGACGGCGGCTGGCGACGCGCAGCGGCATCATGGCGGTGGGCTCTGCGGTGCCGCTCATGTGCCAGACCCCCGTCGGATCTCGTCGATGCCGACCTGGTGCTGCAGCAGCACGTCCCGGCCGCTGGCCGAGGAGTCGCGCGCGGCGTCGCAGACCTCGAGGTTCGCCAGGCCCCAGCGCGCATCGTGCAGGGCGGGCCGGCGCCCGGTGACGGCGTCGTGCAGTTCGTCCAGGACCAGGTCCCGCGGGCCTCGGTCGGTGGGCAGCGCGATCTCCCTGCACCCGGACGCGTCGTAGATCAGCAGGCCGTCGGCCGACTGCCGGATGTCGCCGCGTTCGCAGCTCACGAGGGTGACGCCGAAGAATGGCTGGTGGGGCGGCGGTGACCAGTCGGCGCGGCGCGCGCGCGCCTGCTTGGCGCGCAGCACGTCCTCTGCCGTCTGGGAACCCGGCGCCGCGGGGGCACGCGGGCCATAGCTCGCCGGCTGGTGGAAGCCGGATTCGGTGATGCCGAAGCACAGGTCGACGCTGGAGAAGCCGCCGTAACCGTTGTAGACGGCGGTGGCGACGGCGCCGTCCTCGAAGTCGAGGTAGACGACGTGCGCGCCCGTACCGGGGCGCTGCGGGTTCCAGTCGAAGGTCCGCGCCCTGACGCTGCGCCCCCGTCCGCCACACAGCAGACGCAGCACGTCGAACTGGTGCGCGCCCTGCCGGTAGGTGACGCCCCCGCCCTGGCCGGCGTCGAGTTCGTCGGGCCGGCGCGGGCGGTGCATCCAGTCCGTGTAGCACCAGGTGTGGACCATGCGCACACGGCCGAGCTCGCCGCCGGCGATCAGCTCGCGCATGCGCTGCACCGGCAGGTCGTAGCCGTGCGAGTGGCCCACCAGCACGGTCCGGTCCGAGCGCCGGGCGGCCTCGACCAGGGGCAAGGCGCGGGCCACGTCCTCGGCCATCGGCTTTTCGACCAGCACGTGCTTGCCGGCCGCCAGGCACTGCAGCACCTGCTCCACGTGCAGGCCGGTCGGCGTGGCGATGTAGACCACCTGCAGGCCGGGATGCGCGAGCAGACCGGTCAGGTCGGCATAAGCGGCCACGCCGTTGTCGCGCGCGATCTCGTCGCGCACCGCCTCCACGCAGTCGGCCACCGCGACGAGTTCGAAACCCGGATGGCGCCGGATCGCGGGCAGGAACGACCGTCCGGCCGTACCGAAACCCACGATGCCCATCCCGATCGACCCGTCGTGCCCTTGCATGCGCCTGTCCCTGCTGCGGTTGCGGTTGTCTTGCGGCCTGACCTGCTCACGCCCCGGCAGGCACGTCGATGCATTGCGCAGAGCGCACGCGCACGCGCAACGATTGCCCCACCTCGACCGCGAAGGACGGATGGGCGCGCATCAACAGTTGCCGCTCGCCGATGCGCAGTTGCAGATCCAGCCGCTCGCCCAGGAAGACCTTCTGCACGACCACCCCGCTCAGGGTCGTGAAGCCGTCGTCGGCGCCGGTCGCGGGCTCGATGTCCTCCGGCCGGATCGACAGCAGCATCGACTCGCCGGCGTGCAGCGTCCGCGGCACCTGCACCTCCAGCTCGCCGATGGGCGTGCCCAGGCGGCAGCGATGCAGCCCGGACGGCCCGAGCGCCACCGCGTCGACGAAGTTGGTCGAGCCGACGAAGTCGGCCACGAAACGGTTGGCGGGGCGCTCGTAGATCTCGCGCGGGGGGGCGACCTGCTCGATGCGACCGTCGCGCATCACCGCGATCTCGTGCGAGAGCGCCAGGGCCTCGCTCTGGTCGTGGGTGACGTAGACCGTGGTCAAGCCGAGCTCGCGCTGCAGGCGCTGCAACTCGAAGCGCATGCGCTCGCGCAGCTTGGCGTCGAGGTTGGACAGGGGCTCGTCCAGCAGCAGCAGCCGCGGCTCCATCGCCAGGGCCCGGGCCAGCGCCAGGCGCTGCTGCTGCCCGCCGGACAGCGCGGTGGCGTCGCGCTGCGCGTATTCCTCCAGGCCCACCACCCCCAGCACGTGCATCACCTTGTCCTGGATCTTGCGCGCGGCATGCCGCGCCCGGCTCACCCGCAGCGGAAAGGCCGCGTTCTCGAAGACGCTCAGGTGGGGCCAGATCGCGTAGGACTGGAAAACCATGCCGATGTTGCGGCGGTTGGCGGCGACGAAGACCCCACGCTGGCTGCAGGAGACGATTTCCGCGGCGATGCTGATGCGCCCCGCCACCGGGCGCTCCAGGCCGGCGATGCAGCGCATCGTCGTGGTCTTGCCGCACCCGCTGGGCCCGAGCAGCGTGAACAGGCTGCCTTCGCGCACCGCGAAATCCACCCCCTGGACGGCGCGCACCACCCGGCCCTGCGCGTCGACATACTGGGCCTGCAGGCCCTCGACCTGCAGGAGCACGCCAGACCCCGGATCAGAGCTGCTTGACACCGTACTTCCCGCCCAACCATTGCGCTGCCATGACCAGGAAGAGCAGCGCGACCATGAACATCACCCCGAGCGCAGACAGCTCGACGAGCTGACCGGCCTCCCAGAGTTCCCACACGACGATGGCCAGCACTTCGGAGCCCGGGCTGTACAGCAGGATCGACGAGGACAGCTCGCGCATCGAGACGATCAGCACGAAGATCCAGCCCGCCAGCAAGCCGGGCTTGAGCAGCGGCAGGACGATGCGCCAGAAGGTGGCGCCCCAGGAGGCGCCGGACATCTGCGCGGAGTCCTCGAGCTCCTGGTGGATCTGCAGCAGGGCCGTGGTGTTGTAGCGCATGCCGTAGGGCATGAAGCGGGTCACGTAGGCCAGCAGCAGGATCCACAGCGTGCCATAGATGCCGACGTCGAAGTTCAGGAAGAACACCATCATGGCCAGGCCCACCACCAGGCCCGGCAAGGCGATCGGCAGCGAGGCCAGCTGGTCCAGCAACCACCGCCCCGGCCAGCGCGTGCGCACGACGATCCAGCAGATCACCGAGGTCAGCAGCATCACCAGCGTGGCGCTGCCCAGCGCGAGCAGGAGGCTGTTGCGCACGGCCGGCCAGAAGTTGTCATGGCCGAGCACGGCGCGATAGGGGTCCAGCGTCAACTGTCGCAGCGCCTCCAGCGACGGCACGGCGTAGAAGCTCTGGAAGGACGACCACAGCAGCACCAGGAAGGGCAGCAGCACGATGAGGGCGAAGTAGACGACGAACACCGCCGCCGTCAGGTAGCGCCAGCGACCCAGGTCGAGGACCCGCGGCCGGAAGCCCTTGCCCGTCACCGTCACGTAGCGTCGGGAATGGCGCGTGACCCGGGACTGCAGGTAGATGCCGAGCGCGGCCACCAGCAGCAGCACGGTGGCGTAGGCCGAGGCCAGGCCGATGCGGCTGGGGTACTGGTGGACCGCCTGGTAGATGGCCGAGGTGTACACCTGCAGGCCCACGGGCAGCCCGATCAGCGCGGGAACCTCGAAGGACTCGATGGCGCGGATGAACAGGATGAGCAGCGTGGCCACGGCCGCCGGCCAGCTCAGCCGCAGGCTGATGCGCCACGCCACCTGCCAGGTGCTGGCCCCGCTCATCAGGGCCGACTCCTCGAGCGAGGGATCCATGGAACGGAACGCGGCACTCATGATCAGGAAGGCCACCGGCGAGTAGTGCAGGCCGTCGACCCAGACCATGCCGCCCATCGAGTACACGTCCACGAACACATGGCTGGTGCCGGTGAGCGCCTGCAGCGCCACGTTGACCAGGCCGATCTTCGGGCTGGCCAGCAGGATCCAGGCGATCGTGAAGAGCACGCCCGGGACGATCAGCGGCACGACGCTCAGCGCGTAGAACAGTCTCTTGAAGGGCGTGTTCGTGCGCTCGTTCATCCAGGCCAGCAGGGTGCCGACGAAGAAGGCCAGCAGCGCCGTGCCGCCGGCGAACACCACGGAATTGCCCAGCAGGCGCGCCGTGTCCGCGCCCCCGAGCGCCTCGCGATGGTTGTCCAGCGTCAGCACGCCGGCCGCCACGGCAGTGGCCGGCGTGTGCACGCTCTGCCACAGCAGATAGACCAGCGGCACCAGGGCCAGGAAAGCCACCACCGCGACGCTGGCGCCCAGCGCCAGCCAGCGCGGCTCGACCGCCCTGCCCAGGCGCCCGGCCGCAAGAGCGCCGAAGGTCGTCACCGCGCCTTCTTGATGAAGGCCTCGTCGTACATCTTCACCCACCGGTCCTGGCGATCCAGGGCCTGGACGGCGTCGATCAGCTTGTACGGCGGCAGCTTGTTCAGGTGGGACTCCACCTTCCGGCTGGTCGGACCGTAGTCGGCGTCGGCCATGATCTTCTGGCCCTCACCGAGCACGAAATCGTAGAAGAGCACGGCCGCGTTGGGGTTGCGCGCCTTGGCCATGACGGCCATGGCCGCAGGGTAGGCGAACAGCGGCTGCAGGTACAGCCCTTCCACCGGCGCCCCCTTGCGCTTGAGCTGCTCGGGATTCCAGCTGTAGACCGTCAGCGCCAGCGGCACCTCGCCCGAAGCCACCATGCCGGCGAGCACCGAGTGGCCCTTGCGCACCGAGATGCCGTTGACGGCGACGATGGTGTCGAACAGCTTGCGCGCCGCCTCCTCACCCAACTCGGCGCTCAGCGCGCCCCACCAGATGTGGTCGTTCGCCTCGACGGCGAGCTTGCCCTTCCACTTCGGGTCGGTCAGGTCCTGGTAGGACTTCGGCAAATCCTCCTTGCGGACCAGGCGGGTGTTGTACGAGGCCGTGAACACGTCGAGGTTGAAGGCCGCCCACTGGTGGTGCGCCGGCACCGCGCCCGGGATCAGGTCGGCGTGCACCGATGAGCGCACCTCCTGCAGCAGTTTCTCGCGCGCTGCGGCCTCGGTGTCCGCGGCGGTGCTGAGGAAGACGTCGACCTCGTGCCGGCCGGCACGCGACTCGGCGAAGATGCGCTGCATGATGGCCTCGGAGCCGGCCCGCCAGAGCTTGACCTTGACGCCGTGCTTGCGCGAGAACGCCTCGGCCATGTCCTTGACGATCGGGTGCGCGTAGTAGACCGAGAGCTCGCCTTCCTTCCTGGCGCCGTCGAGCAGACGCGCCTGGCGGTCCGGCCCCTCGTAGGTGGCCACCTGGGCCAGCGTGCGTCCGTCCTTGCCGGCCTGGGCCCAGGCCGTCGGTGCCGCCTGCGACAACAGGACGGCCATCGGCAGCAGCAGCAGCAGCCGGATTCGGGAACCCTTCATGCGTGTCTCCTCGTTGGCGTACCGGCCCGCAGCAGCGCCCGCTTCACCGCGGGACGAGGCGCAGCTTGCGGCGCAGGTATTCGAAGTTGATGACGTACTGTTCCGCGGTGTTCATGTCCCGGTGCAGGCGCTGGACGAGCTCGGGCGCAAACAGCTCGCCGACGCCGCCACCGGCCATGGCCAGGAGCTGGATGCGGCAGGCGGTCTCGAGCGTCAAGGCCAGGATGGTGGACTCCTCGATCGACGCGCCGACGACAGCCACGCCGTGGTTGCGCATCAGCACCGCCTTGTGCGGGCCCAGCGCCTGGGCGAGTGCCGCCCCCTTCTGGGGCGAGCGGATGAGTTCGATCGTGTCGGTGTAGACCGGCAGCCCGTCGTGGAAGGTGACTGCAGGCTGGCTGATGGGCAGCAAGGGGCGGCAGGTGGCGGAGAAGGCGACCGCGTGGGTCGGGTGCGTATGGATGACGCTGTGGACGTCCGGCCGCGCCTTGTAGATCTCCGAGTGGATGTAGACCTCGCTGTGCCTGCGCCCGCCACCGGCGACCTTCTCGCCGCTCAGGTTGCACACGACGATGTTGTCCGCCGTGATCTCGTCGAAGCCGCGGCTGTGCGGCTTCATCAGGAAGTGGGTCGGATCACCCGGCATGCGCACCGAGATGTGGCCCCGCGTCAGGTCCCCCTGACCGTCGTCGTCGATGATGTGCCCGGCGTCGATGAGCTTGCGGCGGGTGTCGTCGAGTGTGTCCATGGGCATGTGTCCATGGGCTCAGGGTTCGAACACCAGGCCGAGCGCGTCGGCCACGGGGCTGAAGCGCACGTGCGTGCGCGAGACGAAGGTGCGGAAGCTGCCGCGGAAATGCTTCTTGCCTCGCTCGTTGGGCAGGTCGATGCGCTGGTTGAGCGCCTCGTCGCGCACCACGCCCTTCGGGTCCTGCCCCTGCTCGACCTTCTTGATCTCCCGCCGCAGCATGCGCCGGTACAGCGCAATGCCCTTGTCCGACGCGCCCAGGTTCTCCCGCGTGCGGTCGGCCAGCCGCCCCTGCGTCAGCCACGCCATGATGTCCTGGCCGTCGATGTGGTCCACGCGCAGTTGCCCGTCCGGCCACCGCAACGGCACCTCGTGCAGGTGCATGCGCTCGCGCAGCTTCGGCGGCACCATCGCACCGGCCGGCGGCACGTAGGCGTGGTACCAGTAGTGCAGCGTGTTCTCGTCATCCATCGGCACCCGGATCTGGAACACGTATGAGCGCTGGTGCTCGTCCCCGTTGCCCACCGCCAGCATGGTCGGGAACACGATCGGGTGCCCCACCCGCCAGTCGTCACCCTCCTCGCTCTGCCCCTCCAGCAGACGGTGCTTCGTGATCCCCCACTCGAACTCGCGGAAATCGATCTTGCGGTGCGTCGCGCTGATGTGCGTGCGGATCCCCTCCTGTTCCTGCAGGAACTCCAGGTTGCGCCCGTGCAGCCACTCCGCGTGCACCGGGTCCAGCGAGGTCTCCACGATCTGCAGCCAGTTGCACGGTATCACCGCATGCCCCAGCACCCTGATCGCACCCTCCGCCACGAAACCGTCAAAGCGCGGCAGCAGCGGCGCGGGCTGCGGCCCCAGGTACGCGAACACCATCCCGCCCAGTTCCTGCACCGGGTAGCCCGCAATTCCCACCTTCTGCCGGAACTGCGGGTTGTCGCCCTCGAAGGGCTGGCTCAGGCACTGCCCACGGGCGTCGAACTCCCAGCCGTGGTAGGGGCAGCGCAAGCCCTCCTGCGTGGGCAGACCGTAGAGAAACGACGCCCGCCGGTGCGGGCACTGGTGCTCGATCAGCCCCAGGCGACCCTGCCGGTCGCGAAACAGCACCAGGTCCTCACCCAGCAGCCGCACCGCCTTCGTCCAACGATCGCGCAAGTCCTCGGTCGACGCGATCGGGTGCCAGTAGCGCCTGAGCAGTTCGCCGCAGGGCGTGCCCCGGCCCACCTGCGTCAACAAACGGTTCTGCTCCTCGGTTTCCATGCAAGCCCCTGTTCCGAAGTGTCCAGTCCCACACGGTCGCGGGCCGACCGGCCCATTCGCGGTCGATCGATTAGAAACCTAACTCTACCAAAGCCCCTGATGCGATCAAGGGCCACACGATACAACTATGTCGGTATAAACCCTTATTCTTATCAGAAGGCCTGCTGCGCGATGCCGAAGACGCGCGCGTACTCGCCGTAGACGACGGCCCCCGAAGCGATCATGCGGCGCTTGCGATCGTCCAGTTCAGCGACGCGTCGGGCGGGGCGACCCGCCCACATCGAACCGGCCTGCAGGTGCTGCCCCTCGGTGGTCGTGGACCCGGCCGCCAGCAGCACGTCGTCCTCGACGATCGTGCCGGGCGCCAGCCGGCTGCCCATGCCGATCAGCACCCTGGCGCCCACCGTGCAGTCGTGCAGCACCACGTTGTGTCCGACCGTGGTGTGCGCACCGACGAGCACGGGCGCGCGGTCGGAACGCAGCACACTGTTGTCCTGCACATTCGCGGCGGGCCCGACCACCAGCCGGCCGAGCGCGCCCTCGACACGGCAGCCAAACCACACGCTGCCGCCCTCGGCCAGCTCGATGACCCCGCGGCCGTGGACCGTGGCGGCCACGAAGCCCGGGCCCGTGGTCGCGGGCACGGCGCGCAGGGTCGCCGGAGCACCACTGTCCGGCCCACGGCCGCGGACCGCCGCCTGCGCCGCCGCCAGTTCCAGCCCGCCGACCGGCCCGACCGCCACGGCAGGCACGCCGGCGTAGCGCTGGCCGGGAGCCAGGACCGCGCGCGCGAACACCACCGCGCCGCGCTCGACGATGCTGCCGGCGCCCACGACCGCCGCATCCAGGATCACCGCGTCGTCCTCGACGACGACATCGTCCTGCACCGTGCAGGCGTGGACGACGGCGTTCGCGCCCACCGCCACCCGGTCGCCGACGATGGTGCCGCACTGACCGTGCGAGATGTGCACGGTGCTGCGGGCACCGAGATGGAAATCCGCGCCGACGACGATGTCGTGCCCGTCGCCGCGCAGCACGGCGTCGGGCGCCAGCGTGGCGCGCGGACCGAGACGCACGCGCCCCAGCACGGCGCAGCCCGCGCCTGCGGCGCTCGGCGGCGCGGCCATGGACGGGTGCTCGGACCCATAGGGCAGGACAAGAAGCGGGGATGAGGATGGCGTCATGGCAGGTGGTGGGCAAGACAAATGCGTGGAACGGGTCGGCCGGAGCCACCAAGGAAGACGGCCCCAGCCGGCGAGCGACCGGTCTGTCGACGAGGAAGTATGCGGCGTCCGCTTGACAGTCAGGGGCGGCCACCTACAATCAATCGCATTTCGTATTCGAAATACGACATTCTGTTCTCAACCATTCCGGTGACGAAAGGACTTCCTGCCGTGAGCAACAAGATCCGTGTTCTGCTGGCCAAGGTGGGGCTGGACGGCCACGACCGCGGCGTCAAGATCGTCGCGCGCACCTTGCGCGACGCCGGGATGGACGTCATCTACACCGGCCTGCACCGCTCACCCGACGAGGTGGTGGCCGCCGCGGTGCAGGAAGATGTGGACGTGCTGGGCGTGAGCCTGCTGTCCGGCGCCCACATGACCATCTTCCCGAAGTTGCTGGCCGGCCTGAAGGCCCGCGGGGTCGACGACATGATCGTGGTCGGCGGCGGCGTGATGCCCGACGAGGACGTGGTGGCCCTGAAGCAGATGGGCGTGCACGAGATCCTGCTGCAGGACACGCCGCCCAACGAGATCATCGCAACCATCGAACGCCTGGTTGCCGAGCGCGGCGAACGCTGATCCGCGCGCATTCCCAGCCCGCCTGGAGGGAGACCCCGATGAGCACGATGGAAGACTGGCACTGGCCGCCGCGCTACGACAACACCTACACGCCGCCGTCCGGCAGCCGGTACTGGTTCCCGGTGCGCGAGACCATGCACCCGTCGGACCGCGACAAGGCCATCGTGCAGCGCCTGCGCGAGGTCTGCGACTACGCCTACACGCACTGCGCCTTCTACCGCACCAAATGGGACGAGGCCGGCTTCCACCCCAGCCAGGTGCGCTCGCTCGAGGACTTCGAGCGCCGCTGCCCGGTCGTGACCAAGGCCGACCTGCGGGCCGCCCAGCACCGCGCCCCGCCCTTCGGCGACTACCTGTGCATCGACCCCGCCGATATCCACCACATCCACGGCACGTCGGGCACGACCGGACGGCCGACGGCCTTCGCCATCGGCCGCGACGACTGGAACAGCATCGCCAACGCCCACGCCCGCATCATGTGGGGCATGGGCATCCGGCCGGGTGACATCGTCTTCATCGCCGCGATCTTCAGCCTGTACCTGGGCAGTTGGGGCGCGATGATCGGCGCCGAGCGCCTGCGCGCCAAGGCCTTCCCCTTCGGCGCCGGCGCGCCGGGGATGTCGTCGCGCGCCGTGCAGTGGCTGTCGCTGATGCGCCCCCAGGCCTTCTACGGCACGCCCTCGTACGCGCTCTACCTCGCCGAGACCGCCGTGAAGGAGGGCTACAAGCCGGCGGATTTCGGGCTCGAGCGCATGTTCTTCTCCGGCGAGCCCGGCGCCTCCGTGCCCGGCGTGCGCGACCGCATCATCGAAGCCTGGCAGGCGCAGGTCTTCGACTGCGGCTCGATGGCCGAGATGACCCCGTTCATGAACGTCGCCGCCAGCGCCGAGTCCGGCGTAGGCATGCTGTGCTGGCAGGACGTCTGCTACACCGAGGTGTGCGACCCGAAGACCTTCGAGCGCGTGCCCTACGGCCAGCGCGGCACCCCGGTCTACACCCACCTCGAGCGCACCTCGCAGCCGATGATCCGCCTCGTCTCGGGCGACCTCGCGCTGTGGACGAACGAGCCCAGCGCCTGCGGCCGCACCTACCCCAGCCTGCCCCAGGGCATCTTCGGCCGCATCGACGACATGCTGACGATCCGCGGCGAGAACGTGTACCCGAGCGAAATCGACGCGGCGCTCAACCAGCTCACCGGCTATGGCGGCGAGCACCGCATCATCGTCACGCGCGAGCACAACATGGACGAGCTGCTGCTGCGCGTCGAGGCTGACGCCACGCTCAGCGCGCGCGGCGCCGGCGCGATGCAGGGTTTCCGCGACGAGATCGCCGACGCCGTGCGGACCCTGCTGGGCCTGCGCACCGTGGTGGAAGTGGTGGCTGCGGGCACCTACCCCCGCACCGACTTCAAGGCCCGGCGCGTGGTGGACGACCGCGCGGTGTTCCAGGACATGGCGCAACGACTGGGCGGCGGGAGCGCGTGATGGCGCGACCGGTGCCGTCGCTGGAGCTCGTGCCGCGCGCGCTGGCCGGGGAGATCCCCGCGATGGCGCGGCTCATGACGCGCGCCGAGGCCGGCAGCCCCGAATGCCGCCCGGCGCTCGCCCAGCTCTACGCGCGCGCCGGGCGGGCGCACGTGATCGGCGTGACGGGGGTGCCCGGCAGCGGCAAGTCCACGCTGGTGTCGACGCTCGCCTTGCGGCTGCGTGCCCTGGGCAAGCGCGTGGGCGTGATCGCGATCGACCCCAGCAGCCCCTACTCGGGCGGCTCGATCATGGGCGACCGCATCCGCATGAACGAACTCGTCCATGACCCGGGCATCTTCATCCGCAGCATGGCCACGCGCGGCTCGCAGGGCGGCATGGCGCGGGCCTCGCTCGAGGCGGTGGATGTGCTGGACGCCGCGGGCTACGAGGTCGTCATCATCGAGACCGTCGGCGTCGGTCAGGCCGAGGTCGAGATCGCGCGCGCGGCCCACACCGTCGTCGTCGTCTCGGCGCCGGGCCTGGGGGACGACATCCAGGCCATCAAGGCCGGGATCCTGGAGATCGCCGACATCCACGTCGTGAGCAAGTGCGACCGCAGCGACGCCAACCGCACGATCGGCGACCTGAAGACCATGCTGGCGATGGGCATGGCCAGCATCCCGCGCGGCCACTGGATCTCGCCGGTGGTGCCCACCAGCGCGCTGGACGGCACCGGTCTGGACGACCTGATCGCGCAGATCGAGCGCCACGGCGCCTACATGCGCGAGTCCGCGCCCGGGCGCGAACGCGTGCGGCGGATCGCCGAGTTCCGCATGCTCAAGACCGCCGAAGACCTGCTGTACCAGCGCTACCTGGCCACGCGCCAGGGCCGCCTGGACGTGGTGTCAGCCCGTCTCGCCCAGCGCGAGATCTCGCCCTACCAGGCCGCCGAGGCATTGCTCGACGGCCTTCATCTCGAGGACCATCCATGAGCACGCCTTCCGCCACCGCCGACCGCCAGGCCCTGCTGGAGGAGATCCAGTCCTGGGAAGACCACGAGGTCGCCGCCTTCCTCGCCCGGCAGAAGGAGAAGAAGGCGACCTTCCACACCTTCGGCGGCCTGCCGTTGAAGCGCACCTACACCGCCGCCGACCTGCGTCCCGACCTGCAGGACGCGCTCGGCCTGCCCGGGCGCTACCCCTTCACGCGCGGGCCCTACCCGACGATGTACCGCAGCCGCAACTGGACGATGCGCCAGATCGCCGGCTTCGGCACCGGCGAGGACACGAACCAGCGCTTCAAGTACCTGATCGCCCAGGGCCAGACGGGCTTGTCGACGGACTTCGACATGCCCACGCTGATGGGCTACGACTCCGACCACCCGATGTCCGAGGGCGAGGTCGGACGCGAAGGCGTGGCCATCGACACGCTGGCCGACATGGAAGCGCTGCTGGCCGACATCGACCTGGAGAAGATCTCGGTCTCGCTGACGATCAACCCGACGGCCTGGATCCTGCTCGCGATGTACATCGCGCTGGCCAGGAAGCGCGGCTGCGACCTGAACAAGCTGTCGGGCACGATCCAGGCCGACATCCTCAAGGAGTACATGGCGCAGAAGGAATTCATCTTCCCGATCGCGCCCTCGGTGCGGCTGGTGCGCGACTGCATCACCTACTGCGCGACGCACATGAAGCGCTACAACCCGATCAACGTGTCGGGCTACCACATCTCCGAGGCGGGCTCGTCGCCGCTGCACGAGGTCGCCTTCACGATGTGCAACCTCATCACCTACGTCGAGGAGGTGCGCAAGACCGGCATGGAGGTGGACGCCTTCGCGCCCCGGCTCGCCTTCTTCTTCGTCGCCCAGGCCGACCTGTTCGAGGAGGTTGCCAAGTTCCGCGCCGCGCGCCGGGTGTACGCCCGCATCATGCGCGAGCGCTTCGGCGCCACCAACCCCGAGTCGATGCGGCTGCGCTTCCACTGCCAGACCGCCGCCGCCACGCTGACCAAGCCGCAGCACAAGATCAACATCGTGCGCACGGCGCTGCAGGCGCTGTCGGCGGTGCTCGGCGGGGCCCAGAGCCTGCACACCAACGGCATGGACGAGGCCTTCTCGATCCCGACCGAGGAGGCGATGAAGATCGCGCTGCGCACGCAGCAGATCCTGGCCGAGGAGGCGCACGTCACCGAGGTCGTCGACCCGCTGGGCGGCTCGTTCTACGTCGAGCACCTGACCGACGAGTACGAGCGCCTCATCTTCGAGATCATCGACGAGGTCGACCGCCTCGGCGGCACCATCAAGCTGATCGAGGAAGGCTGGTTCCAGCGCCACATCGCCGACTTCGCCTACGAGCAGGCGCTGAACAAGCAGAGCGGGGACAAGCCGGTCATCGGCGTCAATTGCTACAAGGAGCCGGGTGAGGTCTTCGACCTGCACACCCACCCCTACGACCCGAGCTCCGCGCAGCGCCAGATCGAGCGCCTGCAGCACGTGCGCCGCGAGCGCGACGAAGCGCATGTGCAGGCGCTGCTGGACCGGCTCGTCGAGCAGGCGCAGGACGAGAGCCAGAACCTGATGCCGGTGACGATAGCGCTGGTCGAGGCCGGCGCCAGCATGGGCGACATCGTCGAGCGCCTGAAGGTCGTCTGGGGCACCTACCGCGAAGTGCCGGTCTTCTGAGCACCATGAGCACGCAGATCGAGCCCGGCACGCCGCCTGACGAGGGCGAGCACAGCGCTGCAGCCGTCATCGCGCGTTTCCTGCGGGCCCAGGGTGTGGCCCGGGTCTTCACGCTGTGCGGCGGGCACATCATGCCGATCCTGATGGCCATCGCGCGCCGCGGGATCGCCGTCGTGGACGTGCGAGACGAGCGCGCGGCGGTGTACATGGCGCACGCGCACGCCGAGCTGAGCGGAGAACTCGGCGTGGCCCTCGTCACGGCCGGGCCGGGCGTGACGAACGCGATGACCGGCATCGCCAACGCGCACATGGCCCGCGCGCCGGTGCTGGTGCTCTCCGGCACGCCGCCGCGGCCGCAGGACAACCGGGGCGCGCTGCAGGACCTGCCGCATACCGACCTCGTGCGCTCTCTGACGCGCTATGCGCACACGGTGCGCGACGCCGCGCTGGTGCCCCAGGAGCTGGCCGAGGCCGCCGCGCGCGCCTGGGGCCATGGCGGCGACCCGGGCCCCGTCTACCTCGACTTCCCGACCGACGTGCTGCGCGCGCCGGTGCCGCCGCCCATGCAGCTGGCGGAATGGTTCGCACCGCGGGCCCGACCGCTGCTGCCACCGGACCCGGCCGCGGTGGCGCAGGCCGTCGACCTGCTGTGGTCGGCGCGCCGCCCGCTGGTGATCAGCGGCCGCGGGGCCCGCGGGGCCGGCGCGCAGCTGGCAGCGCTGCTCGAACGCACGGGCGCCGTGTACCTGGACACCGGCGAAAGCCGCGGCCTGCTGCCCGACACCCACCCCTCGGTCGTGGCCTCGATGCGCGCCCGCGCGCTGCGCGAGGCCGATGTCATCGTCACCGTGGGCCGGCGGCTCGACTTCCAGCTTGCCTACGGCTCGCCCGCGGTCTTCGGCGACGCGCGCTTCCTGCGCATCGCCGACGCGCCGGGCGAGATCCGCGACAACCGCCGCGGCGCGGTGGAGCTGTTCGCGCAGCCGGCGGCCGCGCTCGCAGCCATGGTGCAGGCGGCCGGCGACCGCGCGCCGCAGGCCGAGTCCGGCTGGACCGAGGCCTTGCGCCAAGGGCACCGCGCACGCGCGGCGCAGTTCCAGCGTTCGCTCCAGGACGCCGCGCCCGACAGCGACGGACGCATGCACCCGAACCGCCTGCTGGCCGCGCTGCAGCGCCATCTGGCCGAAGACGCCATCGTCGTCGCCGACGGCGGGGACTTCCTGAGCTTCGCGCGCGTGGCGCTGGGCGGCAGCAGCTATCTGGACCCCGGCCCGCTGGGCTGCATCGGCATCGGCACGCCCTTCGGCGTGGCGGCCGCGCTCGCGCAACCCGGTCGGCAGGTGGTCGTGGCCACCGGCGACGGCGCCTTCGGCTTCAACGCGATGGAGATCGACACCGCCGTGCGCCACCGCGCGCCGCTGCTCATCGTCGTCGCCAACAACGGCGCCTGGCAGATCGAGGTCAACGACCAGCAGGACCGCTACGGCGAGGTGGTGGGCACGCGGCTGCAGTTCGCCGACCACGCGGCCATGGCGCGCGCCTTCGGCATGCACGCCCAGCGCGTGGAGTCCGCCGAGGCCCTGGACGGGGCGATCGCCACCGCGCTGCAAAACTTGCCGGCCCTGCTCGACGTGGTGGTGAGCACGCAGGCGCGCTCGTCCGACGGCCGCTCCGGCCTGGCGCGCGTGCCCGACCTGCAAGCCCTGGACGCCTGGGACGCCGCCGAGGCCACCTGGCGCGCGGGCGGCCCGTGAACCCCAAGGCACGCGCGTCCGCGCCGGCCCCCGGCCTCCCGGCGCAGCCGTTGGACCTGCCGTGGGTGGCGCCCCCGCTGCACGAACAGGTCTACGCAGCCATCCTCGAAGCCATCTGCGGCGGCGCGCTGCGCTCGGGCGAGCGCATCCACCAGGATGAGCTGGCGGCACGCCTGGGCGTGTCGCGCCAGCCCGTGACGCAGGCCCTGACCGTGCTGCGCACGCAGGACTTCGTGCAGGACAACGGGCGGCGCGGCCTCGTCGTCGCGCCCTTGCGCAGGAAGTTCTTCGAGTCGCTGTACCAGCTGCGCGAATCGCTGGACCCGATGGCCGCACGCCTGGCCGCGCGCCAGCACCGCACGCTGGCGCCGGCAGAGGCCCACGCCCTGCTGGAGCGCGGCCGCCAGGCGCTCGAGCAAGGCGAGCTCGGCGCCCTGACCCGCGCCGACATGGACTTCCACATGTGGATCTATGCCGCCTCGGGCAACCCGCTGCTGGCCGAGACGCTGCGCCTGTACTGGCACCACTTGCGCCGCTCGATGGTGGCCGTGGTCGGGCCGGCGCACGACCGCCACCGCGTCTGGGAGGAGCACGAGGCCATCGTGCAGGCCATCCTGGCCGGGGACGAGGCCGCGGCCGAGCGCCTGTCGCTGCGCCACATCCGCGACGCCGCCCTGCGGGTGCTGCAAAGCCTGCCGGAAACGGGCTTCGGGCCGGACGCGGACTGAGAGGCTGAGAGCAACTCTCAGCCTCTGAAGCCGTCCGTCCGGGCGGCCTGCGCGTCTGCCGGGATGCTAACCCGACTTTGTCAACTTTTCCCCCTTATCTGTCTTTGGCCAGCCGTAAGCCCTTGTCTGGATTGAACCCCACTCGCAGATCCATAATGTAGTGCCATAATATTATACGCCTTCCGA
>JAIXWM010000016.1 GCA_027491255.1 Rubrivivax sp.
CGCGGGCATGCTGCAGAGCCTGATCTCCACCTGCAGGTTGCACGACATCGACCCCTACACCTGGTTCGTCGACGTGCTGCAGCGCGTGGGACAGCACCCCGACAGCCGCGTGGCGGAACTCACGCCGCGGCAGTGGAAGCAGCACTTCGCCGACCAGCCGCTGCGCTCGGCCTTGCACGGCTGCGCTCTCTGAGCAAGGACGCCGGCTGGTTAGCGCTTACAGCGCAGCGGGCTGCGCTTGAGTCGCGCTTGGCCGACTTCGAGCAGTTCGTCGGACCGCAGATCGTGGTGCTGATGGTGTCGACTACCCAGCCTGAGGACATTGCCGCGTTTGCGCAGCGCGTGGGCGAGACCTGGAAGATCGGCCGGCCCGGGGTCGGTGATGGCCTTTTGCTTATCGTCGCCAAGGACGACGGGCGGCTGTGGATCGCGCCAGCCAAGGCGCTGGAGCGCGTGGTTCCCGACTCGGAGGCGCGACAGGTTTCTCGCGACGTGATCGCCCCGGCATTACGGGAGGGCAACTACTTCGGAGGTCTAGAGCGCGGGGTGCAGGCGCTGATCGGCCGCATCAGTGGCGAGGGGCTTCCGAAGATGGTCGCGGTGCCGCCCGGAAGTTTCATGATGGGCTCGCCGGCGTCGGAGGAGGGACGCCGGGATAGCGAGGGCCCGGTAAGGGAAGTGCGAATCGCCTACACGCTGGAGGTGGGTCAGCACGAAGTGACGCGGCGAGAATTTGGGCGATTCTTGGCGGCCACGGGCTACCGCACGGAGGCAGAGCGGGATGTCGGTGCGCAGGGCTGCGCGGCCTGGGGCGGTTCGAAGTGGGAGTACACGGCGGGCCGGCACTGGCGTAACCCGGGATTCGATCAAGGCGAGGACCACCCGGTCTTGTGCGTCAGCTGGAACGACGCGCAGGCCTACTTGAGATGGTTGAACGAGAGCCTACCGGGGCGTGGCTACCGGCTGCTGAGCGAGGCGGAGTGGGAGTACGTGGCGAGGGCGGAGCGAGGGAGCACTCCCTACCCGTGGGGCAATGACGAGGGCGGGCGGGAGCAGTGCGCTTGGGCGAACGGAGCTGACGCCACGGCGCGCAGGCAGATTGCGGGCGCCAGCGGCTGGACGGTAGCCAACTGCAGCGATGAGCACGCTTACACGGCGCCGGTAGGGAGTTACCGCGCCAACGCCTTCGGCCTGCACGACCTGCACGGCAACGTCTGGGAGTGGGTGCAGGACGTATGGCACGACAACTACGCGGGTGCGCCGAGCGACGGGTCGGCGTGGATGACGGGCGGAGACCCTTCGCGGCGGGTGCTTCGCGGCGGTTCGTGGTTCGACTCGCCGCGGATCCTGCGCTCGGCCGGTCGCAACTGGAGCACGCCGGACTACCGCATCGACATCATCGGCTTCCGTATCGCCAGGACCCTTTAAAATTTCCGCCTTCTTGCCTTCTATCGCTAATACGGCGTGCTCAGCTACAAGGCTCAGTTGAGGAACGACTACGCAAGGCAACTTCTTGACCGAATAGCGCGCTTTCCACGGTTGCGCTATTCAGCCCGAGCTCTTCCATATATGTCCGCGTCAGATCCAATGCCCACAGGAAAGTATCGAAATCCTTGTCTTTGCTTGGATTACTCAGTGACGAGAAGGGGACCAGAAGAGGGTGTTTCAACTTATCGTCGTCGCGCCTGGATTTCGGGCCGCTCCACCGCCATCCGTCCATGGCCTTCTCGGCCATCCAGCGCATATGCTCGCTTCGGGCTAGGTGAGTCAGAATCTCTAGGCCTGGTGTGTCGCCGCGGGTATCCCAGACGAGGCGAGCCAGTTTTATTTGCGCAGCCGCTAGACGGTTGCTGTCCTTATAGCGCTCGGAGAGATCGGCCCAATGCTCCGGGTGATCCCGCGACTTGCTGCCATAGGTGGGATCCTTCTTCTTTTCGGAGGCGAAATAAACCGCATGGCAAATCTTCGCGTCGCGCTCGACCGCGTCATCGAACTGTGTCAGAGAGTCCACGCCGAAACTCATCAAGTTGGCAACACGAAAGTCCCTCTCCCGTGTCTTGATAGACCCTAGGAATCCTGTCTGATCATCCTCGTCCAGACAGGCGATCACGTGGTCATCTGGCGTCCTGTGGCGCATCCAGAATCGCTCCGCCGCTTCCAGCGTCTCGATGTCCAAGTCGAGGTCGAAGACTGCGAAGTCGGGTGGCTTGCCATTTCCCTCTGGAAAGGCCTGGCTGGCTGGCTGCTTATGCCAACGGAACTCGGCGACGAGCCCAGCTTCGGGAAATCGGTCGAGAAAATTGACCTGCTCGCCGGGCTCGACGGATGTCAATTCAAGCACTGGCCGCTTGTCGCCGGATATCTGCAGAGTCACGAGCGCAGCACGGATCAATTCCTGGCGTCGGACCGCTGAGGCCTCGATGAGAATCCTGACCCCCCTTCTGCGTAGATCAGGCTCACGTGCAGCCTTGCATGCAATCTCCATCATCAGGCCGCGGGTGGCCCGGCAGAGATAGCTGTCGAGCCGGATCTTCGACTTCCCATCGCTTCGGGACCTCATTCGGTCGAGGATGAATGCCCGCCAAGCCCAGGACTCCAGGCCGGCACTAAGCTCGCAGTTGCGGTTGAGTGTGTCCTCTACCTCAGTGCAGATGGAGAGGTTCTTCTCATCGCTGCCGGTCACTGCGAAGAGAGACTTTGCCCGGGTAACCCCTGCTGATTGAAGAACCGCTGCATCCAAGGCGTTGCCGATCACGACGAATACGCCCAGATTGCGAAGTTCGCCCAGACTGGGGCTGTTCTCGTCGATCTCGATCACGACGACCGAACCATTCTTGATCAAGGTCCTGGCAAGGGCATCTCCGCGGCGACCTGCACCGCAGACGATTGCATGACCCTTGGAGGAGGCAATACGTAGTGTGGTCCGGAAGTGCACCAGCAATGCGCGTGCGGCGGCGTAGACCAACGCGCTCACGGCACCGACCGCGAGCCAGCGGGAGATCTCAAGAAGGGGAGATGCACGCGCGTCGCCCTCCGGAACCCCCGAATTGGTCGAGAACAACTGAACGGCTTTGTAGGCTGCCGTCAGGAGGTCCGTACCGTCCTGAAGGAATGCAACCGTTCCCAGAACAAGCACGAGCGCAGATGAGACAGCAAGCAAGATGAGTTGTCGGTCGACTTTCATGGCAGCCTCGATCGGCAAGAACTGTTTCAGACAAATGAAGTGACGCTCAGGCGGCCGACGCTCACCGAGCGCTCGGGGTCACGCCGGTGACGGCCACATCCATGAGGGCACCGCTGTCCAGCAGTTGCCCGGTCTTCAGGATGCTGCCGGCGTCAGGGTGAGCGAGGCCCCAGCCTGCCCACGCGCGCTGGATGACTTGCCACACGTACTGTGTGCAGTAGACGGATCCGTCTGCCGGCTCCCACGCGAAGCGCCAGTTGAAGGCGGGGAAGCCCCTGTCATGCACCGCCTGCGCGATGGCTTTTCGGCCCGGCTCGTCGAGCGTGCGCAGCCGCTTGACGGCCGCCCGTGTCGACCTGCGAAGGTAGGTGCACAGATCCTGTGCGATGACCCCATCCACCTGGACGTCGGAGTCGATCTCGGCGTGGAAGACCCGCGGACCGTCGCTTCCCCGAACGACGAGGCCCACGTGGGAGTAGCGATGATCACCCTGCGCGTGGAGCACAGCAAGCGAGATCCAGCCCGGCTCGGTGCGAAAGACCAGGTCACCCGTCTGAACCCGCTGAGCCCAGGATTCGCACGCCAGGGCCGGAGCGATTTGCGCCGTGGGCGCTTCCTGCGGCTTCGGTCGGGCCGGCGGTGCCAGCAGCATGGCGACCAGGACGGCCGGTATCGCCAGGCCGCGGAGGTTCAGCCGCTTGCCGTGCCAGGCAACGGCCATCCGGGCGTAGGAGGTGCGCGCTTTGCGGCGCAAGGTTGGCTCCGTTGCCAAGCCCCTCGGGCGGGGAGGCGAACAAGTCATCGCGCGAAAGCTGCAATTACGGCTTGGCAGGCTGTGCCGGGGCGGGCGCCGGCCACGGCCCGATGGGCGCTGGCATCTTGCCCGCGGGCGTCGGCGTGTTGAGCCGCGTCCAGTTGATGGCCTTGATCGCCGAGGTGGGGATCCAGGAGCGGGTGGTTCCCGTGATGTCCTGCAGCACGATGTGCTGCGCGGCCACCTCCACCACCACGTACGAGCCCATCGTCCCTTCGTTGAGGATGTCGATCTCGACTAGCATGCCACCCGGCTTGAGGGTGATCGACTGCCCGACGCGAAGTGCCTGAAGGAAGGTGGCGCGCGACTCGGCGCGGGGGGCGCTGCCCGTGCCCTGAGCCCATGTCCACGGGGTGGCCACGAGCAGGCCGAGTGCCAGACTGGTTGCAGCCAGTGCTCTGGCGCCTCGGTTCGGGGAAATCGTCATCTTGTGGCCACCATGGTGATGAGCTGAAGCGCGGCACGGGCTTGGCAGAGCCCGCTTCACCGGGCGACGCCCTGGTCAGTTCCTGGCAGGACTGATGTATTCTTGTGGAAAACGCAGAACAAGTCACCCCTTCTGGGCTGGGATGGATGGAGATGAACCAACGCGCAAGCCCGGACCAGGCTGACTCTGACGAGGGTGAGTCAGCCCGACGGTGGCTGCGAGCCCCCGACGGCGTGCCCGAGTGGTCGAGCTTCTTCGACAGCGAACTTGTCTGCCTGTGGTCACGCGAGGTGGGTTCCGCCCTTGCCGCGCGCGACGTACGGGCGTGGCGTCTGGCCGGTACCTCGATCGCCCTGCAGTATGCCGACGAAGAAGAAGCGGCCGGCCTTCTGCATCGCGCGGCCGTTGATGCCGGGCTGGCGTTTGCGCGTGTCCCCGCGGACGAGGTGCTTGGTCTGGCTGCTGACCCGCGCGCGCCTTTCGCCGAGCACGCGCCTGTTCTGGTCATGCTCGACCACGGCCCGTGGGCGATGGAGGCCGCGGAGGAGTCAGGCGGGCCGCGGCTCACGGACGCGAGCTTCACTGCAACCCTGCGGCGCAGGCTGGCCGCGTTCGACGCATCGTGCCCGGTGCTGTTTGCCGTCTGTTGCCCGAAGGACGACTCGCTCTCGCCTTCGTTGCAGCACGTGGGGGCGTTCGACCGCAGCTTTCTGATCGAGCCGCCGGATGCCGAGTTCGTGGGGCGAAGGTTCCTCCGCTCACTGGGCCCGGACGTCGCGGCAGACAGCTTGTCCGCGCATCCCGCCAAGGTGGGCATGATGCTGGCCATGGAGTTCGAGCATCACCACCAGCAGCAGAGGGCCGCACTGCAGATGATCCGTCTCGCTCAACAGCAACGCCGGCGTGTCGAATTCAGCGACCTGGCCACCCTGGCACTGCATGGTGCGCAGGAGCGCAGCTCGAAAGCGCGCAAGGTCAACGTCGGTGCCGCCCGCTCGAAGACGGCGTATCACGAAGCCGGGCATGCATGCATCGCCGTCATCGCCTCTGGCGGCGCCAACGTCCCGGACTATGCGTCCATCGTGCCAGCGAGGGACTTCGAGGGCGTTGTCCTGGAGTCACTGGCCTACTACGACGCGCAGAACGAGTTCACCTTCCACAGCTTGTTGATACGGACGAGGGTCTGGCTTGCCGGCCGTGCCGCAGAGGAGTTGTTCTGCGGACCGCTGCACGTGAGTTCCGGTGCCAACTCCGACTTGGCTGCAGCCACGCGGCTGGCCTTTCGCATGTTTGCGTTTTCGGGCTTTCACCCTGACATGGAGCGCGGTCGGAGTACGGCTTCGAACCTCGCCGTCCTGGACCGGGGCGACGTGGATCCGGTACAGCGCCAGCGGGTAAGCCGCGAGGTCCGGCGCTTCCTGTCGGACCAGTACGAGCTCGTGCTGCAGTTGCTGCGCGAGCATCGGCCCTTCGTCGAGGCCGTCGCCGAGCGGCTGCTTTGGGATCCCGTGATCGATCAGTCCGAGATGGCCGACCTGGCGCGACAGCATGGCTTGCCTGTCCAGGCCAGCGCCTGACATGGTGTGGACGCGATGGCGTGGCGCAGCGCCCGCGGGAGACAGGGCATGATGATGAGAACCGTGGTCTGGCTCGCACTCGCCTGGTTCGTGGCGATTGCTGGAGGGTGCGATTCCGTGACGCTCTCACCGCGGCAGCAGGTGGTGAAGGATGCGAACAAGGCGCTGTGCGAGGCCCGCAGTCTCAAGGGCATGCTGCCCTACGTGACGGAGCGATCGCGTGCGATGCTCGACCTGGCTTCCTCTATGGCTGAACTGGGCTCCATGTTCCAGGGGCAGAGCCTGGCGGATCGCATCGCCGTGGAGTGTGCAACCGCCAGCGGCCCGCAGTTCGTCGACGAAGTAAAGGTGTCGGAGACCCGCTACGTGGTGCGCACCCGGGCCTCGTCGAAGGGTGAGGTCACCGAGACCATCGTCGTGCTTGAGGGTGGGCGCTGGAAGATCGCACTGACAGGCAAGTGACGAGATCTGCTCGCGCCTGTGCGTTTGCGGTGTCTCAGTGTGCAGCGCCCCAGCATCGCATGCTGTGGATGAATGCGCCTAAGGGCTGTTGGTGACAGCCGCAAGAGATTTTTCTGCATGCCGCGCCCTTGGGTGTCACAGACAAGTATCCCCGGCGTTCATGCAATGAGGACCGGCGCTCGTGGCGGCGTTGCGATGTAATCGTCGACCTGGCCCACCCCGCTTGGGAATGCGTCTCCACGGGTCGGCGTGTCAGAAACAGACGGAAGGGCTATGGATGGGACTTGAAGAAGCACTTCTCCTGCTGAACACACTTGATCGCGCCGGGAAGTCGTTCGACGTCGTCAATCAGGCGGTCAGAATCGCCTTGGCTCACGCGCGCGCTGCACCACCGGGCACGCAGCGCAACGAGATGTTGCGCGCTGCCGCGCTTGGTCTCGAGTCAGTCCAGCGCTACATCACCACGCGGAACGCCTCTCTTCCCGACGCGGAGGGCCTCGCCGCCGAGACCAAGGTCAAGCTGCTGGAGCAGTTTCTGCTGTCTGCGAACCCGCCCACCGTTGAGCAGGAGTCCGGCCTTACGCCATTGCAGGCACGGGCCCGCACCTTGATCATTGCCCGCAACCTCCGCATTTCTGAATTCCGCGCTGACGGCCGGCGCAAGGCCGTCTTCAGCCCGGAGGCGATCGATGCGTCCTTGGTACGCGCACCAGTTCGTTGGCAACCCGAGAACATCTACGAGGTGCGGCAGCGGCGCGCCATGGTCCTCGTTCGGCTAAAGGCCCTCCTACGCCAATACCCAACCTGTTTGGGTGGGCGCATGTCGACGGCGAGGCTGCTGCGGCACATGCATGCCGGAACTTCAGACAACGTCATTCTTCAGGAAGCGTCTGGCGCCAGTGGCGTCAGCCTGCGCCAAGCAAAGACAAGGTTGCGCGATCGCTTGAAGCAGATGGTGATAGATCTGCGCATTCAAGTGCATGACGAAAGCCCCGATGCTCTGCGTTGGCACACGGTCGACGATGTTGACCAAGACTTCGCCGCAGATGGCGCAGGTGACGCGCCAGAAGAGCAGCATCTGGATTGACTCACGGAGCAAAACAGCCATGAACACCAAGTTCACGAAGCGCAAGAAGGCTATCGACGCCGAGGAGTTATCGCCGCTGAATAAGCGCCGGACTTTGGGCCTAGGCGAGGATAAATCTGCCTCCACGACACACCGCTCTCATTTCGACTCATCCGAGATTGTTAAAACACGTAAATTCTTTAACGTGAATACCACTCGAACTCATGTTGTGTCCACTTTCAACTCGCTGGAAGAAGATCAATGGAATGCCGTGCTACAGCGAAGAGCCATCTCAGATGGCTCACCCGTTCAAGAAGTTGCGCGAATTCTTGCAGATGTGCTTGATGAGTATGAATTGGGGAATGAACAGGTTGCTGGCGAGACGTCGGACAGTCCTTTATCTGACTCTTCGTCTACAACAAGAAAGATAGATGATACCGTGGCGCAAATGCTGGCGATGCTGCAATCGTCCGAGCAGACTGCCATTAATCTTGCTCAAGGAGAATGGACGCAGGAGCGCGCAGCAGGTGCTTATCGGCGATGGATGGAGAATAAGAGTCCTCGTCCTAAAGTAACTTCCGAGGTTCTCTTGGCTTTTCAGTCCATGACTTTGGATGGGTTTTTTGTTCCCCCTTCGATGATTAGTGCAAAGACTAGGGTCGTGTTGATGATGGATATGCCCTCTGGTAAGCAAGTCGAAGATATTTTTGATTCTTTGCATTTAATTGCTGCTGAATCGTCGATGGGGGAAACTCGTTCGGACTTGTCGTTGAGCTTCATCACGCCGAAATTAGTACTTTCGGCACTTGAGCTAGAGATATTGAGAGAGCAATTGCATGATTGGGGCGTATTTCAACATTTGCAATTGGATCCTGCGCAAATTGATGCGTCTTTTGAGGATGGAACTATTGGTGTCGGATTCGTGATACCTTTTGTTCTTCAAAACCATGGTGGCGTCGTCAATAGGGTTTCTGTACAAGCCGCAGAGCGATTTCTCAATCGTGATGAATCACTGAGAAGAGTCTGCGTACAGCATCTGAATTGGCTTGTGACCTCCGCAAGAGATTCGATTGTTCTTCCCATCGGAGAAGCGGCGTCGCGAATGGTTTCTATACTTCAATTAAATATAACTCTCGATTCGGAAAAGCTCTTCTTTGGGATGGCGCTTAGAAGAAAAAATTTACTGTCTAAAAAATCAGGCAAGTCAAATCAATATCTGACCAAGACGAGTCCGATAGATTCGAGTAATTTATTTGTTGATGATTCTATACGTGAGAATATTTCTATTTATAATTCAGAACGAGATCGATTTGGCGTTTTTTATCATCCGGGACCTGACAGCTAGGGAAGGTCTGAAAAAGTGGCATACAGCCCGCGTATAACTCCCTGGCGTCCGGAGGGAGCACATTTCGGGTCGTTTTCCGGTTTCCGAGCCCCAATTCGACCCTCAAGGGCCTCAATTTCGGCCTTTTCAGGCCGCAACCGGCCTCGCCGGGCGGACTTGTCCATCCAGTACACGCATTTTTTCGCGGGCCATCCACAGGTTCGACAGGGCGAACAGGGTCTTCAACTGCGCGGTGTTCTTCGCCAGCCCGCGATAGCGAGCCTTCACATGGCCGAACTGACGCTTGATCACCCGGAAGGGATGTTCGACCTTCGCGCGGACGCTGGCATTGACCTTCTCCAACTGTTCCTTCAAGCCCCCGAGCGCCGTCGACTTGTCCAGACCTTGCGCTTGCCCGGCTTCATGGCCATATGCCAGACCACAGACTTGGGTGCGTCAGGTCGCTTGTCGGCACCCTGGTAACCGGCATCGGCGAAGACTTCAGTCTCCTGCCCGTGCAGCAGGCTGTTACCTTCGACGACATCACTGACGTTGACTGCGGTGCCCCGCACGGTGTGCACAAGGCCGGAGTGAACGTCCACGCCGATGTGGGCCTTCATTCCGAAGCACCACTGGTTTCCCTTCTTGGTCTGGTGGATCTCCGGGTCGCGCTCGCCGATCTTGTTCTTCGTCGAACTGGGCGCGGCGATCAGCGTGGCTGCCGCCCGACGATGCGGCGATACCGAGCTCGACTCCAGTGGCCGCGGCCGCGTAGCGTCGACGTCAGCACAGCGCGCCGAGGCGCGCAAGGGTGTCGTTCGCGGAACGCTTACTCAGTCGGCCTTGCGAAATTCATCCCGCCGCACAAACGGCAAGCGTATGACCCGGCCGGTCATCAGCCTGCTGCACCGAAGCTGCTCTGTTTTCAGCACCCCGTGCCCGCTGTACGCCCGGCTGCTGGCTTCCCAGCAGCATCCAAAGCAGGTTTACCAGCCAGAACAAGCCAAAAAAGAACGCCTTGGCGGCCCTGGCCGCCTGCGCCAGTGAAGTGAACCTCGACATCAGGCATCGGGCCAAAGTGAGAGAACAGATGATCCATAAGTACGACGGCGGATCCTGAGTCGTTTACGGAAGCGAACCTGGGCACCTGTGCCGGCCTGACCGTTCGTCAGAATCACCAGAACCTATCAGGGCAGTGGCTTCGCCTCGACCTGCGAGGCCAGCCACGTATAAGATCCGGAGCACGCGATCGCCAACTTCTGTCGACGAGCTTGCCAGCATAGGAATCCGATCCCGCTGCCATCGGTTTCGGGGGCGTACCGATCCAGGTACAGCCCGTCATGGAGGACCGGCACGATCGATAGGGGGTGGCGCTGAGCCAGTTCGAGCAATTCGGCGTGGCGGTCCGACCCCTGGAGCGTCTGCAAGGCGAGCAGGACGCCGCGGGCGTCGATCAGGTTCGGGCCCTCTATTTCACCTTTGATTACCATGGCGCTGCACGGATTTACCGAACCCCCCGGCAGCGACAGACAAGCGAGAAAACACACCAACAGGAGTTCGCTGTCATCCAGCTCTTGGTGGCGGTTCAACGCAGTCAGGAAATCCACTGTCACCCGACACACCTCTGCCCAACGCCCTTCGTCGGCAAGTACAGACAGACGCAAGCGGTTGGCGAATGCCGTCTTCCACAACCCCTTGCCGTCGTAGTCATGCATCATGATCCGCGTGATCTGGCGGTAGGTGTCGATCGACCCCAGGAATTCCGCTCGGAAAACCTCCTGGCCTTCCTGCGCGTGCAGCGAGATGTCCCAAAGCAAGGTGGCCACGTCATCGATCACCATCCAGTCCTCGACCATGACGTCAAGCTCGTTTCGCCAGCAGTCCTCCCAGAGGTCGATGAAATAGCGCCCCAGCCCTTGGGTGAGCCACGCGGGCGCGAAGCCGTAGGCCTCGAGCACCGCCTGATACAGCCGCTGCAGGTCGGGCAAGGTCCCGAAGGAGCGATACAGCATATCGGCGCCCGGATCTTCGACGCAGGCAAAGCGCGCCTCGGAAACCGCATCGCCCGCCTGGCGGAAGTGCTCCCAGTACAGCCGGGCAATCCCCACCCGGGAAACCGATCCTGCGGGGATTGGATCTTCCGGCTCTTCGAGTGCAAGCAACGCCAGGCAGGCATTGCGCGCACTCGTCTTCTCGAAGCGCCAATTCCCCTCGCGAGCCTGGGTCAGGCAATCACGAAGCAACAGCCGCAGGTTGGCAAGATCCGCGGCTGACACGCTGGCATCGATGGTCCCGCGCAACACCGCCAAGATATCCCGCTCCGCCAGGCCCACATCACTCAGCGCCAGCCCGCCCAGCGCCACCCGGACGACGCTTTCCCCGAGCACCTGACCAAGCTTGGTAAAGCGGCGTTCATAAAGCGAGGACACATCTTGAGGCAATCCGACCACGGTATCGCGCAACAGCGCGACGATGCGCTCCTCTGCAGACAGATTGGGGAAGCGCTCGTCCGTGAGCAAATAGTCGCTCGCCTCGATGAGGTTGAGCTCCTCGGTGGAAAGCGAAAGCCACAAGGGGTTGCAGGCACAACGACTGCCGTCGCTGCGGCCCTTCGAGAGCAACAGATCGATGACCTCAGCGGGAAGGGTGCGGTGGTAGGTCTGGCAGATCCGGGCGATCAACTGGCGGCCCTGCGCCACGGTCAGCCCATCCAGCACGAAGCGCTGAATCGGAAAGCGGTGCTGCAGCCTCTCCTCGCGGATCTCTCCGGGCAAGTCAAAGAGCACGACGCTGACGCCGGTCACGGGCGTCGTTGGAATCCAGCCGAGCCTTTGGCCCAAAATGGACTCGGCAGCCTTCTCGACTCCGTCAACCATGATCGTGACCCGTTCGAGTGCACCAACGTCATGAAGCAACTGCCAAAAACGCTCCACCAAGGCAAACCGCCCCGCGTGCGAAGGTTGTGAAGGTGGCTCTTGCAAGCGCCGCTCAAGCAGGGGAATCCAGCGAGAGAGCATGGCTTCCACGCTTGCACCCGACGCGTCCAGTCCAAATGCATGGGCAAGCAGCAGACGGCTGGCATCTGCGGTTACCTGTCGGCAGGCCAGGGCAAAGACCGTGCTTCGGCCACTGCCAGACGAACCCAGCACCATCGAACACCAAGCATCGGTACCCGCCAAGTGATTCGCTAGCGCATGCCCGGTGATGGCTCTGCGGATGTGCCGCTCGACGAACTGCTCCAGTGACTCACGCCCGGACACCTCACGTTCGTCCGATGCCACCCAGGCTGCCCTCGGAAAGGCATGCTCGAACTCCCGAGCAAGGTCCGCCCTGACCTGCTCCCCCATTACCGGCAGGTCAAGTCTACGGTAGGAGCGAACACGATCCGGAAAGCGCAGCCTGATCAGGTCTCTGAGCTCACGGTTCTTGCGCAGGTCTTCTTCAGAAACGGAAGCATCTGGACCGCCAGCCTCCTCCAACTGCCCTTCTTCGAAGTAAAAGTAGGCAATGGCCCGGTCGTCGTTGAAGACGCCGTGATCGATCTCAAGGTGGGTGACTGATTTGCCCTCGACGTCATGTCCGACCACACCCATCTCGCGGAGGACCGTCTCAGCGAGTTCGCGTGGTGGCACCCAGCCGTAGCGATTTCCCAGCAGAACAATGATGAAAGGCTTGCTGCGGCTCACCTCACTCAGACACACACGCAGGATGTACTTCTCCTTGAACTCGGCGTGCTCGAGACTCACGCTGTTCACGCCCCAGCGCAGGTCGACCGGCTCCAGATGAACATGCCGTTGCGCGAGAAACTCAGTGAGCCAGGGAAACACGAATTGCCACAGGTGATCCCGCTCCAGGTGCATGTCGCGGAAGGTGGAGGAGATGAACACCGGTTGGTTGCGCCAGGCAAGTTCCGTCATGACACTTTCACTTTTGTAATCAATTCCCTGCCTCGGACGCGAGAACCACCTGTTTCAGGTGGCCCTTCCACAACGTCGACATGTGTCGCATCGACGCGAGTTGCGGCATGAGCTTCTCGATGATCTACAGGTACTGCAGAGACAAGGAACACCTGCCATTCGAATTCATCAACTGGTGGCTGGCTGAGCTTAGTCTGCGCCTGAACGGGGGATGTACCACAAGTCCGTCATGATCAAGGGCGGTTCGCTGCTGATGCACTACGAACACGGTAAGCGTCCGGCCAACACCGTCTTGAACCGCCCTGGAATTCGCGGAGGCTGGTTGGGACAAGTGGTCAGCGCTCCGAGGCAGGCTGCCCCGTGAGTTGCCGGTAGTAGTTTGCCTCGGCTTCTGCCGGAGGGATGTAGCCCAGACCTTCCATC
>JAIXWM010000165.1 GCA_027491255.1 Rubrivivax sp.
AGGCGTATAATATTATGGCACTACATTATGGATCTGCGAGTGGGGTTCAATCCAGACAAGGGCTTACGGCTGGCCAAAGACAGATAAGGGGGAAAAGTTGACAAAGTCGGGCTAGCCGCCCCAGGCGGGCTGCACGGGGAATACCGAGGACGGCTGAGGCATGAGGTCAGGGTGTCTGCTTTGTCAGGCCCCCGCCTTTGCAGCCTTGAGGGCCCCAATGCCGGCGCGCAGGCTGTCCTGCAGCAGGCCGGTGTCGTAGCTGTACGAGATCATCCTGAAGCCCCGGCGCTGCCAGTCCTGCGCGGTGTCCAGCGTCGGCGCCATGCAGGCGGCCGTCTTGCCCAGGCGCGCACAAGTCGCGGTCAGGCGGTCGATCGTCGACTGGATCTCGGGACGGTCGAACTGCGCCGGAATGCCGAGTGACAAGGACAGGTCGAACTGGCCGAGGTGCCCGCCGTCGATGCCGTCGACCTCGAGGATGCTTTCCATGTTCTGCGCACCCTCGCGCGTCTCGATCATCGCGAGCACGAAGGTGCGCTCGTCGGCGCCTCGCATCTTCTGGGCCACGTCGCCGGGCGCGTAGTCGTCGTGCGCTCCGCCGAACATCGCGCCGCGCCGTCCGCGCGGCGGGTAGCGCGTCCAGCGCACCAGTTCCTCGGCCTCCTCGCGCGAGCCGACCATCTGGAACATCAGCCCCATCGCGCCGATGTCGAGCAGCTTGGACACCGCGTCGTAGGTCTTGGCCGGCGGTCGCACGATGGGCACCAGACCGATGCCGCGACAGTAGGCGAACTGCGCCTTCATCTCTGCCATCGTGAAGCCACTGTGCTCCATGTCGTACAGCGCGAACTCTGCGCCGGCGGCCACCAGCGCGGCGGGCAGTCCGGGGCTGCTGAACTCGAACACCATCGTGCCGTAGACCGAGCCGCCGGCGGCGAGCTTTTCCTTGACCGGGTTGTTGCGCATGCTTGCTCCTGAAGATGGGGTCGTGCGATCCGGGCGAATGCCGCGGGCTCAGGCTTCGGCCAGCGCGGTGAGGCAGTCCTCGCCAGCAGGCTGCAAGGCGCTGAAGTCGCGCGCTGCCAGGTACTCCGGCCGGCGGAACGCGGTGCCGCAGTTGTCGGTGGTGCAGACGTTGAGGTACAGGATCACGCGCCGCAGCGGCGTGATGTTGACCGTGGAGCCGTGTACCACCTGCATGTTCATGAAGACGACCGAGCCCGCGGGCCCGGTGATGTGCTCGAGGCCGTAGCGCGAGATCAGGTTGGACATCCGCTCCATCGTGATGTCGTAACGGTATTTCGATGCGCGGTCCCGGTCCTCGGCCTCGGTCTCGGTGCTGGCTTCGGACACCACGCCCTCGACGTGCGAGCCCGGCACCGCCATCAGCGGCGCGTTGAAGTCGTTCACGTCATTCAGGAACACGGCCACCATGATGCCGTCGGGCCGCGGCACGCCGTCGACGCGGTGGTAGGTGCCGAAATCCTGGTGCCAGTTGACGATCGCACCGCCGGTCTGCTTGGCATTGACGCGCGACTGATGCACGTAGACCTTCTTGCCGAGCAGCTGCTCGCAGATGCCCAGAAGCCGAGGGTGCCGCGCAAGGGTGGACAGGCGCGGGTCGAGCAGGTGCATGCCGTAGATCACATGGGGAAGGCCATTGCGTTCGCGCATCACCTGGGGGCCGTCCATGCCGATCACACGGTTCGTTGCGGCGTTGAGCACATCGACCTCGCGCGCGTTCAGCAGCGACGGGACGCAGATGTAGCCCTTGCGGCGGTACTCTTCGGAAAGTTCGGGGCTGATCTGGTCGCTCATCAAGGTCTCCTTCAGGGGGTTCTGGGGGCGGTTGGGGAAGGCAGCTCGGCGTGACGGTGGCAGGCCATCCAATGCCCGGGCTCGCGCTCGACCAGAGGCGGCTCCACGGCATGGCAGTCGCCACGGGCCCAGGGGCAGCGCGTGCTGAAGCGGCATCCGGACGGGGGGTTCGCGGGGTCCGGGATCTCCCCGGACAAGGGCACGGCGTCCCGGGAGCGGTCGGGGTCGGGCACCGGGATCGCATCCACCAGCGCCCGTGTGTAGGGGTGCAGGCTGGCGTCATGCAGCCGCCTCTTGGGCACGATTTCCATCACCTTGCCCAGGTACAGCACGACGATGCGGTCACAGGCGTGCTCGACGATGGCGAGGTTGTGCGAGATGAAGAGATAGGCCAGGCCCTGCTCGCGCCGGATGTCCATCAGCAGGTTGACCACCTGGGCCTGGATCGAAACGTCCAGCGCCGAGACCGGCTCGTCCAGCACCAGGAAGCGCGGCTGCACCGAGATGGCGCGCGCGATGCCGATGCGCTGGCGCTGGCCCCCGCTGAACTGGTGCGGGTACTTGTCGAGATCGTGCGCGTGCAGGCCCACCCGCTCGAGCAGGCCGACGGCCCGCTCGCGCAGATCGCCCTGCGCAGCGCGACCAAGGTTGCGCAGGGGTTCGGTGACGATGTCGAACACGCGTTGGCGGGGGTTCAGGGCGTCGTAGGGATCCTGGAACACCACCTGGGTCTGACCGCGCAGCGCCTGGATGGCTCGGGGACCCTGCGGCAGCACCTCGCCGTCGAGCAGGATCTGCCCGGATGTCGGCGCAATGAGGCCCAGCATCAACTGCCCCACGGTGGACTTACCGGAGCCCGATTCGCCGACCAGCCCGACCGATTCGCCCGCAGCCAGGGCGAAGCTGACGCCGTCCACAGCCCGCACCGGGGGGCGACGACCGGTCCATGCCCAGGATCCCGACCCCCGGAAATGCTTGCGCAGATCGCGCAGTTCGATCATCGCGTGACGCCCTCCAGCAGTCCATCCTCGGCCTGCACCGGGCAGCGGTGATGAAAGGGCGCCGTCATCGTGACGACGCCGGGCTCGACTTCGTGGCAACTCGATCGGGCCTGGCTGCAGCGCGGGGCGAAGGCGCAGCCGGCGGGCAGCGCCAGGAGATCCGGCGGTTGCCCGGGCATCGCGGTCAGGCTCGGCCGGGGTTGGCCGAAGACCGGGTTCGACGCCAGCAGACCACGGGTGTAGGGGTGGCGCGGCTGCTTGAAGAGTTGCGCGGTGCGGTTGTATTCGACGATGCGACCGGCGTACATCACGGCCACCGTGTCGCACAGCCGCGCGACCACGCCGAGGTCGTGCGTGATCAGGATCACCGAGGTGCCATGGTCGCGACGGACCTGCCTGAACAACTCGAGGATCTGGGCCTGGATCGTGACATCCAGTGCCGTCGTCGGCTCGTCGGCGATCAGCAGGTCGGGCTCTGCCATCAGCGCCATGGCGATGGCCACCCGCTGCTTCATGCCGCCGCTCAGCTGGAAAGGGTAGCTGCGCGCAATGCGCTCGGGGGCCGGCAGGCGGGTCTCCGTCAGCAAGGAGAGCATGCGCGAGCGGGCGTCCACTCCGTCGCGGCGGCGGTCGGGGTGGAAGCGCAGCGTCTCGAGCATCTGCGACCGCACCGTGAAGACCGGGTTCAGTGCCGTGCTCGGGTTCTGGGTCACCATCGCAATGCGGGCGCCCCGCAGGCGGCGCATCGCGGCTTCGTCCAGCGTCATCAGGTCCTGGCCGTCGAAGCGCACGTGGCCGTCGGCCCGTTGCAGTTGCGGCGGCGGAATCACCCGCAGGATGGACTGCGCAAGCACGCTCTTGCCCGACCCTGATTCACCGACGATGCCCAGGATCTCCCCGCGTTCGAGACGCAGGTTCACGCCATCGACGGCTCGGACGACGCCGCGAGGCGTCGCGAAGTGCGTCCGGAGCCCTTCGATCTCGAGCAGCGGCGGTGTGCCGGCAGGGTGGCTCATCGCACCGCCCTCGGATCGAGGCGCACGCGCAACCAGTTGCCGGCGTAGTTCACGCAGAGCACCACCACGAAGATCGCGACGCCGGGGAACAGCGAGGTCCAGTAGGCGATGTTGATGTACTTGCGTCCGTCGGCGAGCATGGAACCCCAGGAGGGGGTGGGCGGCTGCACCCCCAGACCGAGGAAGCTCAGGCCCGATTCGAAGATGATGACCTTGCCGATGTCGAGCGTGACGAGGACCACGACCGAGTTCGTCACGTTGGGCAGCAGGTGGCGCCAGAACAGCAGGGGCCAGGGCGTGCCGCTGACGCGGGCAAAACGCACGAAGTCCCGGTCGCGCAGTCGGGCGGTCTCGGTACGCACGAGCTTGGCGTAGGCCACCCAGTTGGTCACCGCGATCACGAGGATGACGTTGGTCAGGCTCGGCCCGAGGGCGCCGATCAGGGCGATGGCCAGCAGGATGAAGGGGATGGAGACCTGGATGTCGGACAGGCGCATCAGCACCGCGTCGACCCAGCCACCGACATAACCCGCCACCAGCCCGACCGCGACGCCGAAGACGCCGGACAGCCCGACGGCGCACAGCGCGACCAGCAGCGACACCCGGGCTCCGGCCATCAGGTTGCTCAGCACGTCCTGCCCGAGCGAGGTCGTGCCCAGCCAGTGCGCGCTGCTGCCGTCGGCGTGCCAGGCCGGCGGCTTGAGGGTGTTGGCCAGGTTCTGCTGCTGCGGGTCGTGGGGCGCGATCACGCCGCCGAAGACACCCGCCAGCAGGAACAGGCCGAGTACGGCCAGGGCAAAGCCCAACTGCAGATTCGATCGCCGGCGCATGGTCGGGCTCAGTGGGCTGATCGCAGCCGCGGGTCGAGCGCGAACTGCAGCAGATCGCTCAGCAGCTGGATCAGCACGAATGCGATCGACAACAGCAGCGTGATGCCTTGCACGACCGGATAGTCCCCCCCGCTGGCCGACTGCACGAGCAGCCGGCCGATGCCGGGCCAGGAGAACACGGTCTCGGTGACGACGGCCCCGGCCAGCAGGGTGACGAACTGCAGCGAGATGATGGTCACGAGCGCCGGGAGCACGTATTTCAGGCAGTGCGACAGCAGGATGACACGCGGCGGTGCGCCCTTCAGCACGGACGTGCGGACGAAGTCCTCGCCCAGGGCTTCGAGCAGCGTCGAGCGGGTCATGCGTGAGATCACCGCCGACGAGTACAGCCCCAGCGTGATCGCCGGCAGCACCAGGGACAGCGCGCCCGACCGACCCGAGGTCGGCACCCACTGCAACTCCACCGCAAACAGCCAGATGAGCATGATGCCCACCCAGAACGTGGGTGCCGCCATGCCGGAGAGCGCCACGAACTCGACGGCGCGATCCCAGGCGCTGCCGGGGCGCACCGCCGACAGCACCCCGGAGCCCACGCCCAGTGCGATGGCGAACAGCATGGCCGCTGCCGCCAGTTCCAGCGTGGCCGGCAAGCGCTCGAGAACCAGGCTCAGCACGGGTGTGTGGAAGCGGTACGACTCCCCCAGGTTTCCCTGCAAGGCCTGCACCAGGAACAGCCCGAAGCGCTCCAGCGCAGGGCGGTCCAGGCCCAGCGCAGACCGGAAGGCCTCGCGGTCCGAGGCCGAGGCCTCGGGCGGCAGCAGCAGATGGACCGGATCACCGATCAGGTAGGTGATCGTGAAGACGATGACCGCGATGCCCAGGATGCAGACGATCGCCTGGAGGAGCCGATCCACCAGGTAGCCGGCGCCCGGCATGTCACTTCTCGACGCTGGCCGTCCAGAACTTGTAGACGTTGTCGCCGGCCTGCGGCCTCCAGTTCACGCGGTCACGCATGCCGAAGAGGATCTTGCTCTCCCACAGGAAGACATGGGAAGCGTCCTCGTACAGGGCGCGGTCGATCTTCTGGAAATGGGCGTCGCGCTCCTTCTGGTCGACGATCTTCAGGGATTCGTCGATCAGCTTGTCCACCGCGTCGTTCTTGTAGAACGACCAGAAGGCCTTGCTGTGCACGCCGAAGATCATCAACCCTTCAGGATCGAAGACCGTGTTGCCGAACGCCTGGTAGCTGATCGGGTAGTACTTCTTGGACAGGTCACCCACCCACTTCGCCGAATCCCAGAGGTTCAGGTTCACGTCCACACCCACGGCCTTCAGCTGGCTCGCGATGGCCAGGGAGATGTCGCGGTCCAGGGTGTAACGGCCGACCGAGCTGTACATGTCGATCTTGATGCCGTTCGGGTAGCCCGCCTCAGCCAGCAGACGACGCGTCAGCGCAGGGTCGTAGGCATAAGGCTTCATCCGGGGGTCGACCGCAGACACCGAGGGCGCGAGCGCGCCAGGGATCAGGACCGCCTGGCCCTTCAGCACGTTGTTGATTATCGACTGCTTGTCGATCGCATGGTTCAGCGCGACGCGGACCTTCTGGTTCAGCAGGGGGCTGTCCTTGGCGCCGTCCTTGATGTTCAGGACGAGCCAGTAGATCTCTCCGCTGGGGTGTGACAAGGTCTTCACCCCGCGCATCGCGCTGATCCGGTCCAACAGCGGCGGGGGCATTTCCGCGACGATGTCGGCCTCACCGGTCTGCAGCATGCCCAGGCGGACGGCGTCCTCGGGCACGGTGCGCAACACGAGAGACCGAATCTTCGGCACCCAGCCCCAGTGGCTCTCGTTGGCCTGCATCTCGATCTGCTCGTTGATGGAGCGCGACACGAACCGGAAGGGCCCCGTGCCCACCGGCCGGCGCGCGAAACCGTCATCGCCCACCGACTGGAGGTACTTCTGCGGCACGACCCAGCCCGCGAAGGCGAGCTTCTTCAGGAAGATGGCATCGCGCTCCTTCAGGCGCAACGCCACGCGGTTCGCATCGAGGATGTCGACGCGGTCGATGGCCTTGATGAAGGACAGCAGCGGGTTCCTGGTGGCCGGGCTCGTGGCGCGCTCGAGAGAGAACTTGACGTCCTCGGCCGTCATCGTGGAGCCGTCGTGGAACTTGACGCCCCTGCGCAGGTTGAAGGTGTAGGTCAGGCCGTCGGGAGAGACGCTGTAGGACTCGGCCAGCCCGGGCACCAGTTCGGCCTTGTCGTTGCGCAGGACGAGGCCCTCGAACATGTTGCTGTTGAACAGGTAGTTGTAGCGCGTGTTGCCCTTGTGCGGGTCGAGCGTGGCGGGCTCGGCGGGCAGCGCGACGGTCAACCTGCCGGCGGGCTGGGCGCTGGCCCCGAGAGGGGCGGCCAGCATCAGGGAAGCCGTCAAGGCCCAGGCCAGACGGAAGCAGGCGGCTTTCATGGAGTCTCCTCGTGTTGTGATGTGATCAGCTTGACTGCGCAGCCTTTCGGGGGTTGCCAACGCCGCTGACCATCGAATTCCATGCTAGCCGCCGCATCCGGCAGCGTCAAGCGTGATGTCGTTCGGGGGCGTGCAGGACGGCACGCGAATCCGCTTGATGCGGCGGGATTTCGAAGCGATGATGAAAGGCGAACAGGCCTTGCGGCACGCCGCGGCGACACGACAAAGGCTGGAGGAGAACCATGCTGACCATAGAACCGCTGGACGCCGCCTGTGGTGCGCAGGTGCGCGGGGTGGACCTCACCCGCGACCTGTCCGACAGCCTGATGCGCGCCTTGACGCAGGCTCTCTACGACCATCGGGTCCTCGTCATCAAGGACCAGCGCCTGGACAAGGCCAGCTACTACCGCTTCGGCGAGCAATGGGGGGACCCTATCGCTCATGTGCTGGACCACATGCGCATGAAGGACTTCCCGGCGATGATGACGATCGGCAACACCGAGGAGCGCGACAAGGACGACACCGTGCGCAACGGCGCGGCGCTGTGGCATACCGATCAGTCCTACGAGGCCGTGCCCGCCAGCGCGACGATGCTGTATTCGGTCATCGTGCCCCGGGTCGGCGGGCAGACGCATTTCGCCGACATGGTGGCGGCCTACGAGGCCTTGGATGATGAAACGAGAGACCGCGCTGACCGGATGACGGTCGGGCACCTGTACGGCCAGACCCGATTGCGCGCCGACGAGTACGCGGTCACGCCGCTGCAGGGTGACCGGCAGGTCGAGGCCGTGCCGACCTGCTGGCACCCGCTGGTGCGGGTGCACCCGGTGACCGGGCGCAAGGCCCTGTACGCGGTGGGGCACGGTGCATTCAGGATCCGCGGCATGGACGATGCCGAGGCCTCGGACTTCCTGTTCCGCATCAAGGAGCACTGCGTGCAGCCGCGCTTCGTCTACGCCCACGGGTATGAGGTGGGTGACGTCTGCATCTTCGACACGCTGTCGACGATGCACCGGGCTTCGCCGATCGGCCTGCCCGATTCGATCGACGACGACCGGGCCCGGCTGCTCTGGCGCATCAGTGTCCGCGGCCTGCCCGCGGTGCACCGCGCTGCGGCAGCCTGAGCCGGAAGGGACGACGCGGGCCGCGCACCGGGTGCCGCACTGGGTGGAGTCTGCCGCCAGCCTTCAGGGCTTGGGCTCGCCCACCACCCGCTCGCGCAACAGGCCGTCGATCTCGTCGTCAACATCGCCCAGTTCCCGCAGCAGCGCTGCGCTGTGCTGCCCGATCGAAGGCGGCGCGCTGCGCTGCCGGCTTCACCCCGGCCAGGTCACCGGTGCCAGCCCGTCGGTGGCGGCCATGTGCGGGTCGTCGAACAGGGCCTGCGGCTGCGTGATGGGGGCGTAGGGCAGGCCGGCTTTCTCGAATCGGGCCGCCGGGTCGGCCGCGCGCATCGCCGCGAAGCGCTCGCGCAGCACGGGCTGCATCCACTCGCGCGCCCGCATCCGGGCGTTGTTGCTGGCCAGGCAAGCATCGGCATTCAGGTCGGCGAAGCGGAATTCGTCGCACAGCAGGACCCACCGCGTGTCGCTGACGGCCGCCAGGAAGAGCTGCTCGCCTTCGGCCACCGTGAACACGTCGTACAGCCCCCAGGCGCTGATGCGGCTGGGCATCGGCGCGGCCGGCCGTTGACGGCGTATTGCATCATGTGCCGAGCCGTCAGCAGCACGTTGTTCTCGAACAGTGCGGTCTGCAGCGGCGTGCCGCGCCCGGTGCGGTCGCGCTGGCGCGGCGCCGCCAGCACGCCGATGGCGCCGAACATGCCGCCCATGATGTCGTTGACGCTGGTGCCGGCGCGCAGCGGGTCGCCCGGGGGACCGGTCATGCAGGCCAGCCCGCCCATCATCTGCACCACCTCGTCCGTGTGCCGGCGGAGGTCAAAATGGCTGTTCACACATTGCCGAGCCAGGACTTCGCCCGGGACGTAAGCAACACCTGGGCGTGCTTGACGGCCTGCTCCTTGAACTCGGTCGTGTAGTCCTGCTTCGGGACCTTCTTCACTTCTCTTCCTTCAGGTCTCAATGCTAACCATCGACCCTTGGAAGACGAAAAACGGCTTGCACCTCACCCTCCGTAGGGCCGGCCTATCGCGTCAACACATCGCCGAGCGTTGCACGCCAACGACCCAGGTCCACATAGTCCCGGAACTCCGTGATCACGCCACGCGCCGTGTCCACCAGCGCGACGCCATGGCACGGAACCGCGTAACGCCGCCCGTCGATCCAGAAACAGTCGAGCCGCTCGACGTGCGCGCGATGCTTGGTGTAGGCACCGCTCACGATCTGCCACTCGATGCGCTCGCTGCGCGCCACGATCGGGCGAAACAGAGCCCCGATCGCCTCCCGGCCCACCGCCGGGTCGTAGGGCACGTTGGAATATCGACCATCCTCGGAAAAACAACGTTTGATCGCGTCGAGATCGCGCGACTCGACCGCCGAGAAAAAAGTCTGCAGAACCTGCTTGCAAGTTGCCATGGACCGAGATTACATCGCGACACGCGTCCTGCGCTGCCGATCGTGAAGACCCGGCCTGGAGGTATCCCGCAGTGAAGCCGGACATCGCCAAGCTCATCGAACGCCTGGCTGACTTCCCGTGAACTGAACCGGCGAAAAGGAGAGCCCGAGGCGGTGCGCGTCTTCAGCCACGGCAAGCGCCTGCTGCAGCGCCTGATCGAGGGCCGCCGGCTGCAGGCCCACGGCGTGGTGGCGCTGCTGCCGGCCGGCCGCCAGAAGAACCTTGCACCAGACTTCGCTGCCAACAGCGGCCAGGGTGGTGCTGCGCCGCATGTCGACTCGATGCCGACAGGCCCAGGATCCACCCTGAGATCGAGGCCGGACGAGGTTCGGGCGAAGCATCGGGAACCGGTCGAATCGGGCCAAGACAACAGCCCAGGCGCCTGCTGCGCCAGTTCCAAGCCCCTCGGGCCGGCACTGGACGACCGGCCAGGAGGCCCAGGAGGCCGTTTGAAATTCCCATGTGCCGGCGTCGCGGGCACCGTGGCCTTCGAGAAGATCGCAGGCGCCGCCGCGGAAGCTGGCGCCGGCCTGGCGGGATGCAAGCGACTGGGGGGCCGCACCAATGCGTGCACGGCCTCGATGGGCGTGGGGCTCGGCAACTGCACCGTGCACGCCGCGGGCGTGCCCACCTTCGAGATTGGCGCCAGCGAGATCGAGATGGGAGTGGGCATCCACGGCGAGCCCGGGAGGCGCAGGGCGTTGAACAAGCCCGCCCGCCGGATCGTCGACGACTTGCTCGACGCGATCTCGTCGGATCTGTCTCCGCCCCACCCCCCGGGCAGTCACTGTTGCCGCTTGTCAAAGGACCTGGTGGAACCGTTCTACGAGAACCTGTTCCGCAGCATGCTGATACTGTTCCTGCTGGAGATGGGCATCACCGCCTCGCGCCAGATCAAGGGGTTCTGGAAGGTGGGCCCCTTCATGGCCGGCTTCGGCGTGATCGTGCCGGTGGTGCACGGCCTGGTCGGCGTGTCGCTGGCCCACCTGGCCGGCCTGTCGGTGGGCGGCACCTTCGTCTTCGGCGCCATCTGCGCGAGCGCCTCCTTCATCGACGCCCCGGCGGCCTGACTCGCGAGCTGACCTGCGCTGCGCCGCGGTGCCGGGCGGTTCCTGCTTCCCGGGTGCCCTGACGCCGCGCCCTCTTCTGGGGTACGCTCCACAGAGGTAGGCATCGCGGCGGGCTGGCCGCGAGACCTCCGACGCCCCCTGGACGACGCCAACATGACCATGAGCTCCGATTACACCCCCCCGAAGGTCTGGACCTGGAACAAGGCCAACGGCGGCAGGTTCGCCAACATCAACCGCCCCGTGGCCGGGCCCACGCACGACAGGGAACTGCCCGTGGGGCGGCACCCACTGCAGCTGTATTCGCTGGGGACGCCCAACGGTGTCAAGGTCACGGTGATGCTGGAGGAACTGCTGGCTCTCGGCCATGCCGGCGCCGAATACGACGCCTGGCTGATCCGCATCGGCGAGGGTGACCAGTTCGGCAGCGGCTTCGTCGACGTGAATCCGAATTCCAAGATCCCGGCCCTCCTGGACCGCAGCGGCCCGCAGCCCGTGCGCGTCTTCGAATCCGGCGCCATCCTGCTGTACCTGGCCGAGAAGTTCGGTGCGCTGCTGCCTTCGGGCCTGCAACGCACGGAGTGCCTGAACTGGCTGTTCTGGCAGATGGCCAGCGCGCCCTACCTTGGCGGCGGCTTCGGCCATTTCTACGCCTACGCGCCGACGAAGATCGAGTACGCGATCGACCGCTTCGCCATGGAAGCCAAGCGCCAGATGGACGTGCTCGACCGGCGCCTGGCCGAGAGTCCCTACCTGGCCGGTGAGGCCTACTCCATCGCCGACATCGCGGTCTGGCCCTGGTACGGCGCCATGGCGCTGGGCCAGATGTACCAGGCCGGCGAGTTCCTCTCGGTGCACGAGTACACCCACCTCGTGCGCTGGGCGCAGCAGATCGCGCGCCGTCCGGCCGCGCAGCGCGGCCGCATGGTCAACCGCACTTTCGGCGAGCTGGCGCTGCAGTTGCACGAGCGCCACGACGCGAGCGATTTCGACACCCGCACGCAGGACAAGATCGCAGGCTGAGTGCCCGGGGGCCACGGTGCGCGGCAAAAACCGCCAGCAGCAGGGCGGTCTCGACCTCGAGCAGACAACCGATCGCAAGGATCCCGCCGCCGTGCTGGGCCAGAAGGGCAGGGACATCCATGTCGTGACCCCACGCAGGACCGTAGACGGCCCCCGGGGCGCCCTGTTGATCGCACCAAAGCCCGGTTTCGCCGGCGGCTTGCGTTCGCGCCAGAGCCGGGTGTCATGTTGCCTGCCGGCCCTGCGACGCTCTCCAGCCATGCCGCCCGCCGCGGTTTGGGTTCCGCCGCAGGCGCACGGCGCGCGCGCCACGGTTGCGCACAGAGGTGGCGAAGGCTTCGCCGGCACCTCGCGCGGGCACGCGTCGCCTCAGCGTTCAGCGCGCCGCTCGAAGCGCTGGTCGAACAGCCGCGGATCGTCGAAGTGGCGCCGTCCGATGAATGCCGTGGCATGGCGCCCCCACTGGCGCATCGCGCCGGGGCTGGCGATGCCCATCGGCCAGAACAGCCAGCGCTCCGCGCGTTCGGTGCCCGGCACCAGCCCGTCGGGCGCGTACAGGCTGCGCCGGCCGCCCGCTGGCCAGGGCAGCGAACGCAGGGCATCCAGCTCCTGCAGGCGGTAGCTGGCGCCTGCGTCCGCACCGGCGGGCGCGCCCGCTGCGCGTGGCGTCACCGCATCCACACCCACCACGTAGTGCGTGGCCGCCTCCAGCCGCACCTGGAACCGGGACGCGGGTGTCCAGGCGGGCAGCGCCGCGGGCACGAAGGCCCACTCCACGAAGGGCGCAGGCGGCGGCCGCCGTTGCAGACGCGGCGACGGCAGGAACATGTGATAACAGCCGCAGCCGTGGATGGTGTCGAGCATGACGGGCACGCCGTCGTCGTCCACCGTGATGCGCACGATCACGCTGTCCAGGCGTCCCGCCAGAAGATCGAGACGGCCCCGCGCGGGCCGCTCGTCGAACCAGATCTGATAGACGAATTGCAGCAGCACCTGCTCGCCGATGCGGGTCCAGGCGAGCGTCGCATACACATCCGGTGACGCCGGATCGACGCGCGGCAGACCGCCGGCATCGAACCGGATGGCGCCAGGCGCGTCGGCCGGGCCTGCCACCTGAAGCGCCCAGACCGGCGCGTACGCGGCCAGCAGCGCGAGGCGCTCGGCGTCGCCCGGGGTGACGCGTCCCAGCGCGTCCTTGGGCAGCGATGCGATCGAAGGCGCGCCCGCGGGCGCGACGGGATTCGGCCACAGCCGGCGGTCGACCGAGGCCGGCGCCGCGAACCGGGCAGACGCTTCCCGCTCCCAGCCCCTGACGCCGGCCGCGAAGGGCATCGCGACCAAAGGGTACAGGCCAGCGATCCGCCAGCCGAGGTTGTAATCGTCCGGGACCCGTGCGCGCGCGGCCAGCAGCGACGGCTCGAGCAGGGGCATCTCGGCCGCGAACAACTGCTCGGCACAGCGTTCCACCGCCTGCGCCGCCGCCGCGTCGCCGCCGGGAAGGTTGGCGGACTCCAACGCCCGGGCCTGCCGATCCTGGGCCCGCGCCTCGCGCAGCCATGCAACGCGCAGCGCGGGCTGAGTGGCGAGCGCATCGGCGAACGACGCGAGGAACCGGTCGGTGCGCAGATACGGCAGCCCGGCGAGCCGTGCGGCACCGCCATCGCTCACTTGCGCGGCCTGCACCGCGCTGTCGTGTTCGGCGATGCGCTGCGCACATTCGCGCAGCGCCGGAGCAGCCATGGCGCGGGCTTCGGCCAGCGGCGCCGGGTCGGCCCCGGGTGCGGGCAGGCCCGCGCATCCAGCGACGACAGCCAGCACCAGCACCACGACGACCGCGTCACATGCGCGGCGCATCACACCCCCGAACGTCGGACGACCTCGGCGGCCATGGAGTCGCCTCACGGCGGCCGCGCGACGTCATCGCGCCCCGCTCACCAGTCGACAACCGTGCCGTCGGGCAGCACCGCGTCGCGCGAGGTGAAGGGTTCCTGCTTGAACGGATGCTTCGCCGCAACGCGCTCATCGACCTCGATGCCGAGGCCGGGGGCCTGGGGCAGTTGCCAGCAGCCGTCAACCATGCGGATCGGGCCCTGGACGACGTCGCCGTACCAGGGCACGGCGCCGACCATCTCCTCCTGGATGACGAAGTTCGGCGTCGCGACGTCGAAATGCAGCGCCGAGACGCCGGCGATAGGACCCAGCGGATTGTGCGGCGCCACGCCCATCATCGCGGTCTCGGCCATCGCCGCGATCTTGCGCCCCTCCCAGATGCCGCCGCAGTGGCAGAGGTCGGGCTGCACGATCGCCACCGCTCGGCGGGTGCACAGATCCTCGAAGTCGCGCCGGTCGATGAGCCGCTCGCCGGTGGCGATGGGCACGCGCGTGCGGTCGGAGACCATGCGCATGGCGTCGGCGTCGCCCGGCTGCACCGGCTCCTCGGCAAACATCGGGCGGTAGGGGGCGAGGACCTCGATGCACTGGACGGCGAGCGAGACCGAGCCCGGCTTGCCGTGGAAGTCGACCATGATCTCGATGTCGTCGCCGGCGGCCTCGCGCAGGGTGCGCATCCAGGCGTCCACGCCCTTCAGCGCCTTCACGTCGATGGTGTAGTGCATGAACAGCGGGAACAGCACCTTGAAGGCGCGGTAGCCCTTGCCGAGCACCTCGTGCACGTAGTCCTGGAGCTGGTTGCGCTCCTTCTGGTCGTAGACGGCACGCATGTTGCCAAGGCCGAGATGCGTGTAGACCGGAACGCGGTCGCGGGTCTTGCCGCCCAGCAGGCGCCATACCGGCAGCCCCACCGACTTGCCGAAGATGTCCCACAGCGCCAGCTCGATGCCGGCGATCGCCGAGCGGCCGATCACGCCGAGCTTCCAGAAGCCGTGCTTGGTCATCGTGCGCACGGCGTTCTCGATGTCGCGCGGATCCTGGCCGATCACGAGCGGGGCGAGATCTTCGACGCAGCCGACCACAGCGCGCGTCTTCCATTCAAGCGTCGCCTCGCCCCAGCCGTAGAGCCCGTCCTGGTCGGTCTCGACCTTCACGAACACCCAGTTGCGCATCTCCGCATTGACGACGAGCGTGCGGACGGCGGTGATCTTCATGGCGTAGGTTCCTCTCTGGCTTCACTCACGGCCGCATCGTAAGCGTTCGAACTCCCAAGCCGATCAGGAATGAACCGCCCCGACTGTCGAGGAGGCTGCTTCGATTGAGATCTGCTGGGGACTCTTGCCGCAGGTGGCGCCGGTCTTGGCCAGGAAGCGGATGTTGCCGCCTTCGGCGATGCAGCGGTTCAGGTCGCGTGCGAGCAAGGCCTGCTTCTGCGCCTCGGTCATCGGCCTTTCGTTGAGGTAGGCCCGCAGGTCGGCGAGCAAGGCCTTGCGGTCGTCGGCCTTCATCAGGCACATGCAGAACGGGTGCAGGTGGCAGCCCTTGCGGGACTGCTCGGCATCGAAGAGGGTGGCGCCGGGGATGTCGAGGTAGGGCCTTTGCAGGGCCATGTCTGCCTACTCTTCCGTGGTGATGAACGACTGGCTCTGGCAGCAGGGAGCCCGCTGGCGAGCCGAGGAGGGTGGGCAGTTCCGATACACCACCGGTGGCGCGCCAACGCCTCGGCGGCCCGGTGGGGTGGGGTGCACTGCGGAGCAAAGTAAAGGGGGAGCCGCCGGCTGAAGGCCGGCGGCGGAGGACATGAGCGCAGCAGCGCACCCCACCCCGCCGGGCCCAAAGCGATGCAGCCCAGTGAATTCAGCGCGGTGCGTCACCGGACCTCTTCCGGCCCATACAAGCGCATCGGGTTGTCGACGAGCAGCTTGCGCTGGAGTTCGGTGGTGGAGGCGATGTGGGGGATGAAGTCGACCAGCAGGCCGTCGTCGGGCCTGTGCTCATGCTCCGCGGCATCAGCCCCGCTTCCGGCCACCTCGCCTGCCCCGACCATCGCGTCAAGCGGCAGATGTTCGAGGTGCTCGAGGCCGACGAGACCGGGATGGACGAAGCCGAGGCACAGCCGGCGCTGGCGACGGTGGTGTGAGAGCCCGAGGCCCGCGGCGAGGGCCCGCCCCCGCCCCCGGGGCGGCATGATGCCGCAGCCGGCGCCGCCCCGGATCTGGGATGATGCACCGCATGCACCCCATGCACCCGCCCGACCAGCCCCTGTCCCGAGCCGACCGCGATCGGCTGGATGCCCAGTTCCGCCTCGACAGGGTCGCCGACCTCGATGGATTGATGCAGCGCCGCCAGGCTGCCGCGCGCGTGGCGCTGGACGGCCTGCAGTGCGACCGCGCGCTGCCCTATGCCGCGGGCGCCGGCTGCACGCTGAACCTCTTCCGGCCTTCGACGCCGGGGCCGGCGCCGGCGCTGATGTTCATCCACGGCGGCTTCTGGCGCTCGCTCGACGCCGATCTCTTCAGCTTCGTCGCCCCGGGCTTCGTCGAAGCGGGCGCGGCGGTGGCCGTGATCGACTACCCGCTGATCCCCTCGGTGCGCCTGGCCGATATCGTCGATGCCTGCTTCGCGGCCCTCGCCTTCCTGCGCCGCGAGGCGCCCGCGCTGGGCCTCGACCCGGCGCGCCTGTATGCCTGCGGCAACTCGGCCGGTGGCCATCTGGTGGCCGAACTGCTGGACGAGACCAGCCAGCGGCAGCGGGGCCTGCCCACCGGCGTGCTGGCCGGAGGCTGCGCCATCAGCGGCTTGTTCGACCTCGAGCCGGTGCGCCTGTCCTTCCAGAACGACGCCCTGGCGCTGACCCCGGCCGAGGTCGAGCGCCATTCGCCGCTGCGCCGGCCCTACCGGCCCTGCGCACCCGTGATCGCCACCGTGGGCGGCGACGAGATGGAGGAATTCCTGGACCAGAACCGGCGCTTTGCCGGCCTGTGCGCGGGCGCGGGCGCACCGACGCTGCACCGCGAGGAAGCCGGCATGAACCACATCACGGTGGTGCTCGATGCCCTGGCCCACCCGGGCCACGGCCTGCACCAGGCGCTGGCGTCCCTGATGGGACTCTCGGGCACGGGCCGGCGCGCCGCGGGCGGCTGACGGACGGGACGCGACGCGGCCCCGCAGGCGCCGCCCGCGGCAAGCGGCAAGCGGCAAGCGGCAAGCGGCAAGCGGCAAGCGGCAAGCGGCGAGTGGCGAGTGGCGAGTGGCGAGTGGCGAGTGGCGAGTGGCGAGTGGCGAGTGGCGAGTGGCGAGTGGCGAGTGG
>JAIXWM010000166.1 GCA_027491255.1 Rubrivivax sp.
GTCGCACAGCGCCTGCCCCCGCAGGCCAAGCTGCCCGCCGTCACTGAACTTTCAGAGGTACAAGCCATGCTCTCACGCAATGTCACCCGCTGGGACGTTCGGGCCATGGAGAAGGGGCGGCAAGAGGGGCGGCAAGAGGGGCGGCAGGAGGGGCGGCAGGAGGGGCGACAAGAGGGACGGCAAGAGGGTCTGATCGAAGGCCACACCGACCGTGCCCAGCGCACGCTCGAACGCCTGCTCACCCGCCGCTTCGGCCCGCTGCCCCCCGAGGCTCTGGGCCGCATCCATGATGCCGCCCTGCCGCAACTCGAGACCTGGCTCGACCGCATCATCGACGCGCCCACCTGGCAGGCGGTGTTCGAAGAGCACTGATCGGCCATTGCTTGGCAATTGCCTGGCCGTGCGCGGCAGCCCGGTCTTCAGGCCGCGGCACTGACCTGACCCAGGAAGCTCCACGCGGTGCGAGGTCCAGCCCCGACCTCGGAACCTGCCCATCGCCGCGCAGCACATGGAATCTGAATCCGTTCGGGTGTATCCGTTCGGGCTGAGCCTGTCGAAGCCCTTGGGGATGACCTTGGTGCTCGCGCCCTTCGACAAGCTCAGGGCGAACGGCACAGTGGGCCAGCGCAGATCGATCGAAGGGTTCCGGAACACCAGACGGCAGCGCGGCGTGCTGCATCGTTCTCTCACGCGAGGGTATAGGGGCTCAGGCGGCCACCACCCGCACCGTGCTCGCGCCCTGCCCTTGGCGCTGCACCAGCACCTGCACGCCGATGCGCTCGGCCAGGCCGGGCACGTGGGAGATCAAACCCACCTTGCGCCCGGCGGACTGCAGGGCATCCAGGGTGGCCAGGGCGGTCTCCAGGGTCTTGGGGTCGAGCGTGCCAAAGCCTTCGTCGATGAAGAGCGATTCGATGCGCACCTTCTCCGACGCCAGCGAGGACAAGCCCAGCGCCAGCGCCAGTGAGACGAGGAAAGTCTCGCCCCCGGACAGGGATGACGTGGAGCGGATCTCGTCGCCCATGTCGCGGTCGACGACCTGGAGCTCCATGTCCTGCGCCTTCACGCGCTGCAGCAGGTAGCGCGGCGCCAGGCTGGCGAGTTCGGCGTTGGCGTGCGCCAGCAGGAACTCCAGCGTCATGCTCTGCGCGAACTTGCGCAGGCGCTTGCCGTCGGCCGAGCCGATCAGCGCGTCCAGTTCCAGCCAGACGGCGGCCTGCTGACGCGCCTGTGCCAGGGCCTGCGCCCGGGCCGCGCCGTCGGCGCGGTGCTGGTCGTCCTGCGCCAGGCGCAGCCTTTCGGCGCCGAGTTGCTGGGTCTGCAGGTGGTGCTGCGGGTCCAGCGTGGCCAGCAGGGCGTCGATCTCGGCCAGCGGCTCGGCCGGCGCCGGCTGCGCCTGGTGGGCGGCCAGATCGCGCTGGCGCTGCTCATAGGCCGCGGCCTCGTCGGCGCGCTGGCGGTCGATCCGGGCCAGCGCGGCGCGCTCGGCCTGCAGCCAGTCTTCTGCATGCGCCAGCCGGGCCTGCAGCGTCTGCGCGTCGAGCCCGGCGGCCTGCAGCGCCTGCGTCAATGACTGCGCCGCGGCTTGCCGGGCCTGGGTGGCGGCGGCGGCGGCCTGGGTGGCCAGACGGTGCGCCTCACCCTTGCGGGCAGCGTCTTCGGCGGTGCGCTGCAATTGGGCTGTGGCCGCGGTGTGGGCCTGCTCGCAGGCGTGCAGAGCCGCCTGCAGGGACGATTCCACCTCGGCCACGGGCCAGCCCTGCAGCACCTGCTGCCGCTGCGCGAGCAGGGTCTGGCGCTCGGCGGCCACTTGGCCGCATTCGGCGTCGAGCGCTTCACGCTGCTGCTGCGCCTGCTGCAGCGCCTGGGCTTTCAGGGCGCGCTGCTGGTCGATGTCTGCCAATTGCAGACGGCAGGCCTCGAGGGCCTGGGCCTTCTGCCGGGCCTCGGCCACGCGGGCGTTCCACTGCGCGGTGAAGGCCTGCGGGCCGGCCTCGAGTTCGGCCTGCCAGCCGGGCACGGCGCCGAAGGCCGGGGCCAGATTTTCCAGCGTGCCGTCCAGCACCTGCCGGTGTGCGCCCGCGTCGGCGGTGGTGTTCTGCAGTTGACCCAGGGCCGTGGCCGCAGCCATCTCGGCCTTGACAAGCGCGGTGCGCGCCTGCTCGGTGCTGGCTGCGGCGGCGCCATGCTTCTGGCGCGCGTCCGCCGCCGCGCGGCGCAGTTGCTCCAGCATCTGGTCCCACTGGGCGATGGCGTGGGCCTCGGCATGCACAGCGGCGTCGGCCGCCTGCAGCCAGGTGGCCGACGCTTCGGCCAAGGGGTCGCCCTCGCCGCCCAGCGCAGCCCATTGCGTGGCGGCGGTGTCTTGCTCGAGCTGCCGGCGTGCCACGTCCTGGCCCAGTTCCAGCACGCGGGCGGCGCGCCCCTCGGCGCGGGCTTTCTCGCGCTCTTCGCGCTGCTGCAGCTCGGCGCGGCGTGCGGTCTGTTGCTGGTGCTGGGCCTCGAGCGCGGCCACGGTGGTGTCCACCGGCCCGGTGCCCGGGTGGTGGGTGGCGCCGCACAGGGGGCAGGGATCGCCTTCCACCAGCTGGGCGCGGTGGACGGCCAGGCCCAGTTGCAGCAGCAGGCGCTCGGTCAGGGCCGCTTGCTGCTCCACCTCTTGACGGGCTGCAGCAGCCTGGCCGGCCTGGGCTGCGGCGTCCGCGGCCTCCAGCCGGGCCTTGGCGGCCTCGGCCTCGCGTTCTTCGATGTCCTGCCGGGCGCGGGCGGCCGCATCGCGCTGCTGCCGCAGCCGGGCCAGATTGTCACGACGGGCCTGCAGCGCGGTGCGGCGCTCGGTCAGCCCGGCGGCGGGATGCGCGGCTTCGGCGGCTTCGGCCTGCTGGACGGCCTGCTGCGCCGCCTGGGCCGCGGTTTCGGCGGTGGTCAGGGCCTGGCGGGCCGATGCCTGTCCGGCGGCGGCCTGCTCATGGGCGCGCTGCAGCACAGGCAGTGCCGCGCGCTGCGCTGTCCAGCGGGCATGCGCCTTCTGGAAGGCCTGCAACTGCGGCGCCACCCCCCCGTCCCAACCCTGGGCCAGCGCCAGCTCGGGGCCGTGGGCCTGCGCCCAGGCGGCCAAGGCGGCCTGCTGCTCGCCCACCTGGGCGCGCCGCGCGTCCAGGTCCTGCGCCTGCTGCTGCAGCGTGGCCAGCGCCGCGCCGGCTTCGGACAGACGGCGGGTGGCGGCTTCGAGCGACCTGCCCTTGTCGCCCAGCGCCAGATCCAGCGCTCTGGCGTTGTCGATCTGCGGCCGGATCATCAGTTGATGGGCACGCTGGGCCTCCAGCGCCTGCGTGGCCTGGGTGTGCGCCGCCTTGGCACGCGCTTCGTCGGCCTGGGCCAGCTGCAACGCGGCTGCTGCGGCGGCCAGGCGCTGATCGGCCGCCTCGGCTTCGGTGGCGGTGCGCGCTGCCTCGGCCGCCACGGCGCGCAGTGGCTGCACCGCGTCGATCTCGGCGAGCGACTGGCGGCGCGGCGCGGCTTCGTCCCAGCGTTGCTGGGCGGCGGCCAGGCTCTCGCGCGCCTGCGCGAGCCTGTGGCTGAGTTCGCCCGACTTCACCCACCAGGCCCGGTGTTCGCGCAGCGTGGTCAGCCGCTGCGCGGCGGCGGTCACGGCTTGCTCGAGTTCGGCCACGCGGGTCTGCAGCGCGGCGCGGGCCTCGGCGTCAAGGATGGGCAGGGCCTGGGCAGCCTGCTCCTGGCGAAGCAGGTCTTGCTCGATCCCGCGGGCCTTGAGGTGGGCGCGTTGCGAGATCCTGCTGTAGATGTCGGTGCCGGTCATGCGCTCCAGCAGGTCGGAGCGCTCGTCGCCCTTGGCGCGCAGAAAGGCCGCAAAGTCGCCCTGCGCCAGCAGCACGGAGCGCCGGAACTGGTCGAAGGTCAGGCCGACGATGCGCTCGATGGCGGGCAGCACCTCGGTCTTGTTGCGGCCGATGAGCTGCTTGGCAGCCTCGTCCAGCAGTTGCATGTCGACGGCCTGCAGCTTGCCGCCGGCGGCTTCCCGCGCGCGCCGCACCGACCAGCGCGCGCAATAGAGTCGCCCGTCGGTGCCGACAAAGCGCACCTCGGCATGGCCGCTGCCGGCGCCGCGGCGCAGCAGGTGGCGCGTGTCGCTGACGCCCAGATGGTTGTCGGGCCCGTCAGGGATCTGGTACGAGGACTTCTCGTCGAGCCGGGGCGTGCGGTCGTACAGCGCCAGGCTCAGCGCGTCCAGCAGCGTGCTCTTGCCGGCGCCGGTGGGGCCGGCGATGGCAAACAGGCCCGCCTCGGCCAGCGGGCCCTGCTCGAAATCGAGCTCGAAGTCGCCCGCCAGGCTGGCCAGGTTGCGCCCACGGATCTGCAGGATCTTCATGCCGCCCCCGCTTCAGCCTGGGCTTCGCCCGTCAGCTGGTGGAAGGCCTCTACCAGGCCGCCTGAAGGCTCGCCTTCGTGCGAGCGGGCCCAACACTGGCGCAGCACCTGCTCGGGCTGCAAGTCCAGCAGTGAAGCGGTGGGCAGCGCGTCGGCCAGCGCCTGCCCGTGGCCGGTGTAGCGCACCGAGATGCGCGCCAGCCGCACGCCCTTGCCCTGCAGCGCCTGCTCGATGCGCGCGCGCAGCGCGGGCTCGGGTCGGGTCAGTTGCACAGGCACCTCGACGATGGGTTGTTCGTCGGGCGGCAGGTGGGACCGGCTGTCCAGTGCTGCGAGGGCGGCTTCGGCGTCGGCCAGCGGCAGGGCTTCTTCCGGCACACGCAGCAGTTCCACCTTGCGCGGCACGCGCTCGGCCGTCACCGAGACGAGTTGCCCTTCGGCGATGTCGACCACGCAGATCTGGTGCGGGTAATCGATCTCGGCCATCGACAAGGGGATGGGCGAGCCCGAATAGCGCACCGCCTCGCGCGTGACGGGCTGCGCCAGGTGCAGGTGGCCCAGCGCCACGTAGGCCAGCGACTCGGGGAACACGTCCGCCGGCAGCGCATGCTGGTTGCCGCCCAGGATCTTGCGCTCTGAAAGCTCGGACACCGCGGTGCCCGTCATGTACAGGTGGCCCATGGCCAGCAGGGCCTGCCCGGGCGCGCGTCGACGCTCGGCGTGCTCGATCACCTCGCGGTAGACGCGGCGCACCCCTTCGATCAGCGGGTCCACTCCCTCTTCCCGCACCGCAGGCAGATCGGCCGGGCGCAGGAAGGGCATCGCCACGACCAGCGCCGCCTCGGCCCCGGCGCGGTCAGTCAACGGCACCACCAGCCGGCCGTAATCCACCGCCCCGTCGGCACCACGCGGCAGCCCGCCGACCACGCGCACGCCAAAGGCCTGCAGCAGCGGCTCCGGCGCGTCCAGCCGCGAAGCCGAGTCGTGGTTGCCGCCGATCAGCACGATGTCCAGCCCCGGCAGCCGCTGGCGCGCCGTCGCCAGAAAGCGGTACAGATCGGCCTGCGCCTCGGCCGAGGGGTTGGCGGTGTCGAAGATGTCCCCCGCCACCAGCAGCGCATCGGCCTCCAGCGCCTGCAAGCGGCCCAGCAGCCAGTCGAAGAACGCCAGATGTTCTGCGCGGCGGCTGATCTCGTGCAGCGTGTGGCCGAGATGCCAGTCGGAGGTGTGGATGAGGCGCATGGGGGCTCCTGCTCATTGGCCATGTCACGCGGCACGTCGTTCAGCATCAGCGCAGCTACCAGGAGGCCACTCGCACAGCTTCGTGGAACGAAGTCCATTTTCCTGCTCCATTCTTGGGGAGCCTCATGCTGGCGCTCCGGCCTTCTTCAAACCGACCTGGAGCGAGGCAGGGATTTGACAGTTTTTGTCGCACCAGGCTGGAACACTGTTCCCAGCGCAGAAAGCCAGCCGTCTCAGCGGCCTGTTCAACAAGGCAGCAGCCCTGGCGTACAGCGCAGCGTTCTTCCTGCCCACTCTTCAAGGATCTGCCATGAACATGCCTTTGTACAAGTACGCCGTATGGATTCGCCTGCATCCCACGCAGAGTATTCACACCGTCGTATGGGCCAACAACGACACCGAAGCCAGGCGAGTCGCCGAAGCCCAGTACGCAAAGTGCCAGGTACTGGGCTGCCGTCGCATCGCCGACGGCAAGGCCTGATGCAGGTGCGCGCCAAAGCGCGCGTGCTCAGCCGCTACTGCCGCGCGGCGCAAGCCTGCCGGCGCAGCGGGGTGCCGCTGTGCCTGATCGCCGAGGCCCTGGCAGCCCGGCTGGGCGCAGCGCGCTGATGCCGGGCGAGATTCCGTCCCCGCGAGGCCCTGACGTTTTCTCCCCCGCGGCGTCTTGACGGGTGCAGGGGATGCATTGCGCAGCCAGTGCGCTGCGGCGCCCCCTGAGGACTCCCCTTCCGCCGCCAAGGACCCCCGCATGCCCACCCCGCGTCACCTCCACCACCGCCGCCGCTCCCGCCGCCAGGACGACCACCCCGCCGACTCCGTGCTCGACGCGCAACTGCGCGGCTTCGTGCCGCTGTGCCGCCTGTGGGCGCTGCGCGCGCTGCTGGAGCTGGGCGCCTTCGAGGAACTGCGCCACGGTGATCATTTCAGCGCCCCGCAACTGCTGCGCTTTGTCGATCCGACGGCGGCGGCAGCGGCCGACGACAACGAGCCCTTCGCCGAATTCGACCCCGAACGCACGCTGGCCCGGCTGCGCCAGCGCCTGCGCGACGCCGTGGCCGAGGCACCGGGCGTCCCGCCCGACACGCCGCTGGCCGGCAACCTGCAGTGGCTGCGCGCCGAACTGGGCCTGAGCGAGTTGCAGGCGCAGGTGCTGCTGCTGTGCGTGCTGAACCGCCGCCATGTGCACCTGGGCGCCGCACTGGAGGGTCTGGGTGACCTGGGCACGCTGCGCCTGTACACCGTGGTGGCCACGCTGCTGGGCACCACGGTGGAGGCGGTCGCGCAGGCACTGGCGATGGAAGGCGCGCTGGCGTGTTCGGGGCTGGCGCGGGTGGACATGAACGGCGCCTTCCAGTTCACCGGCAAGATCGACCTGCTGCACGGGGTGGAGGAGCGCCTGCTGCTCGAACACCCCGACCGCTTCGGCATGTTCGCCGACAACTTCGTCACCAGCGCGGCGCCGCGCCTGCACACCGGGCAGTTCGACCACCTGCAGCCGCGGCTCGGCCACTTGCAGGCCTATCTGTCGTACGCCGTCGCCCAGCGCAAGGAGGGCGTGAACGTGCTGCTGTACGGACCGCCGGGCACCGGGAAGACCGAGCTGACGCGCGCCCTGGCCGCAGCCCTGCAGGTGCAGTTGTTCGAGGTGTCGGTGGCCAGCACGAGCGGCCAGCGGCTCCGGGGCAAGTACCGCCTGACGGCCTTCGAGCTGTCACAGCATGTGCTGGGCCGGCGCGGCAACGCACTCGTGCTCTTCGACGAGATCGAGGACATCGACGAAGTGGCGCACGACGACGATGACGACGAACCCTTCGGCCGGCGCAGCCGCCCCACCGGCCGCAA
>JAIXWM010000128.1 GCA_027491255.1 Rubrivivax sp.
ACAAAAAGACATCAACGACGCCGTCGATTTCTTGTACATCCACGGCAGGAAGTACGCTGAGGCCAAGGCCCACCGGGTCTACCTCGAGGAATACCGCAAAAGCCAGAAAGCGATGCTCATGAAAGCCGCCCAGGCCGATGGCCGCGCCAAGACGGCGGCAGCCGCGGAAGTGGAGGCCTACGCTGACCCTGTGTACGTGGAGATGCTCAAAGGCCTCCAGGCGGCCGTAGAGCGCGAGGAGCAGCTACGATGGGGGTTGGTATCAGCCCAGGCCCGTATCGACGTCTGGAGGTCTACAGAGGCCTCCAATCGGGCTATGGACAAGGCGGTGATGTGAACTCCAAGATGAACGCCGCGGAGCGCCGCTGGGTGGCGCTGGTGAAGGAGCAGCCCTGCTCCGTCTGCGAGGCTCCTGGGCCGTCTGACGCCCACCACATCAAGCAAAGGCGCCACTACACCGTGGTCGCCCTGTGCAAGAGCTGCCACCAGGGAAGCATGATGGGCTGGCACGGGCAGCGACGGGCCTGGGCGATCGCCAAGATGGACGAGCTCGATGCCTTGGATGTGACCATCCGGAACGTCAATACTAGTCTGATCAGTAACTAGTCTGTTTTCAAAACCGGCAAGGGGATATAGGGAAACCACCTAGAAAAATCTTCTTGCGCCCAAGATCTAACTTCATGTTAGAATTCAAGCACTGCAAACGTCGCAGGTTTAACAGGAGTCTCAAATGTCCGTTACCGCTCTGATCCAGGCCACCGCCACCGTCGAATCCGCCACCAACAAGATCGACACCCTCGCGGTCCTGTCCAACGAGATCGCCCGCCTCGAGGCGATCACCAAGCAGCTCAAGGCTGACATCGCCAACGAGATGGGCGAGGGCAAGCACCGCGGCGAGCAGTACGGCGTGACCGTCACGCTGTGCCACACCACCAAGGTTGACTACAAGGCCTTGATCGCTGAGCTGGGCTGCACCGACGAGCAGCTCGCGCAGTTCACCACCACCGGCGCTTCCATCCGCGTTTCCTCCACCAAGTAATACAGGAGCAAACGACATGACCAATTACGAATACGCCAACGCCACCGACGAGCAGCTCGAGCAATGGTCCTGGGAGGCCTATCAAGCCGAGCAGCATGAGGCATATGAGGAGCGCGTGGCTGCCTCCTATGCCGCCCGCGGACAAGCCAACCTGTATTAATCGGGAGCCATCATGAAACGCATCTACATCAAAGCCTTCAACGCGCTCAAGAAGATGGGCGTGCCGGTTTACGAGCACCACGACGACAACGGCAACTTCTCGATCAGCGCCGAAGAGCCCGAGAGCTACAAGTGGGCGAATTACTACCCCGAGTACAGCGTCTGGGGCGGAGAGAACACGAACCCTGTGCTGGACGCGACCCTGCGCAAGTTCGGCCTGCACGCCGAGTGGATCAACCCTGGCCGTCTGGCCGTCTATGACTGAGGAGTACATCATGCAAATCGGAACCGAAACCGGCAGCCTCGTGAATCACATGTACGCACGCATGGTGCGGGGCGAGCCTGCCCCTTACGTCGGCATGCCGGCCACGCTGCTGTCGTGGACCGATCGTGACCCGGCCACCGTGGTGGAAGTGAACATGGCCAAGCGGTATATTGCGGTGCAGGAAGACAACTACCGTCGCGTGGACTCCAATGGCCTGAGCGAATCGCAACGGTACGAGTACACGCCGAACCCGGATGCGCCCGTGAAGATCTTCCGCAAAGACAAGCGCGGCCAGTGGGTGCAGCATCGCCTGAACCCTGAGACGAACCGGCTGGTACAAGTGCGTGGTTTCGGCCTGCGCCTGGGCGAGCGCGAAAAGTACCACGACTTCAGCTTTTGAAAGGAAGAGTCATGAGTGAAAAGCACATCTGGTTACCCGCGGGCACCGACGTTATGGTGCGATGGCGAGCAATGGGCTGGATCCCTCCGAGCGAGGATCCGGTCTATCAGGCCAAGTGGAAATACTTCCAGGAGCTGCCCCTGCGCCGGCTCGACGATGTGGGCAAACAAGAGTACGAGCGCCTTCTCAAGCGCAACAAGGTGGCACGAATCAAATGAGCGAAAAGAAAGAACTCAGCGGCCTAGCCCGCCAGATCCTCAGCGGGGGCGGGCATGTCCAGCTCTTCACGCAGCAGGAGTTTGACGAGGCCCTGGCCCTGGCCAAGGCGGAGATCATGACGGTGGCCATCGAGACCAGCAAGGCGGCCATCATGATCGAGCGAGAGGCCTGCGCCGATGTCGTGCGGGATCTGGCCGCCCAGGAGGACGAGGGAGAGCTCTGTACAGCCCTCAGGAACGCCGAGCAGGCCATTCGAACCCGGCAGGCCAAGAAATGAAATACACGATCGCCTACGCCCTTACGTGCGCCTGCGCGGTCATTGTGCTGGTGCTGGACGTATTCGTCTGGAGGGCGTGATGCAAGATCTACTGGCGTTGGACAAAGCGATTCAATCAATTGAGTCGCACATAGCCGTCGAGATGAACGAAATCGTGGATGAGCACGGCCTACATGGCCTGCTGACGGCGCTGGTCAATGTCGGCACAACCCTGCTGTCCAAAGCGATCGTCCTGACCCAGGATGACAAGCGGAACCTTTTGATAGCCACGATTGACATGCTGGTGGAATCACGAGTCCAGGAGGGTGACGCGGCGATCAAGTCGTCTGTGATCATCACCAAGGCCATGGGCTCGACCTGCCGCCCGCATTAGGGTTACCACCTAGAGCATCACGGCACTAATTTGCTGTTAGAATCTCGTTGCTGCATGTCGCAGTGTTTAGGAGTTTTAAATGGAAAAGTTTCCCGCCATCCGTACTAGCACCCCCGACGACCTCGTGTTCGTCAACGAAACTGGTGATCAGATCTGGTTGTCAATCCATGTGCGCCATGGCGGCGCAAACGTGACGATGACCCCGGCGCAGGCCCAGGTTCTGATTGATCAGTTGACCGAGGTGGTCAACGCCCAAGCACTGAAATGATTGATTACGCACGACCGACGATGATGGCCGAGAAGGCCCTCAAAGACCTCCATAACGCCATGCTGGACAAGCGTTACGAGGAGGCCATAGAGCAGGCCTTCCAGGCGATCGCGGAGACGCGCCAAGCCATCGCGGCAATTCGCAACACCATTGCAATGGAGACGGAGGCCAAGCATGGCAAGTAAGCCCCCCGCCAAAAAAGCCGCAGCCAAGAAAGCGCCCGCAAAGAAGGCGCCGGCTAAGACGGCCGCCCCAGGCGAGCTGTACACGATGCCGCGGGAGGTCTCGGACTGGATTGACCGAGCCCAGAGCATCATGGGCCACCAGAAGGGCGAGATCGAGCGCCTGAAGAAAGAAAACGCCGAGCTGCGGGCCTACCGCAAGTTTGCTGAAACCCGCCTTTTGAGGAGCGACCACGAATGACTCTCACCGTTATCTGCCCCGTCCATGGGGAGCATGAGTACACCATCGAGAGCAACATCGATGGCCACGAAGGCGTCTGGTGCCAGATCTGCTGGCTGCAAAGCCTGGGGCCTAGCCTGCCCTACCGCCGTCGGGAGGAATTCCAGTCCATGGGCGAGATGAACCCGATGCCCGACCAGGGCTGGGAGACCCTCCCAAAGAATGCCCCCACGGAATAGTCGGGAATCTTCAATCTCCTGTTGACGCCAGGATCTAACTTTCTGTTAGAATTCAGGCACTGCCAACGAGGCAGGTTTAACAGGAGATCAAAATGTTCAGCAATCAGTACGAAGAGCACCTCGCCAGCCAGCCCGACAACAGCCGTTGGGACGGTTTTGATCGCGGCACCGTGTGGGCTGACGAAGACTGCTACGGCGAGACGGTCATCGGCCGCATGACCAACGGCGCCGGACAGCGTGTCGTGATCGTCGAAGAGTATGCCAACGGCGATATTTGCTATCGCGTCGAAGTTGACGGCATCGTCGTTTTCTTTAACGAGTGCTCCCGCGGTCGGGCCATCGCCGTCGGCCGCTGGTGGATGGCTTATTGCCCCGCTTGATTTGGAGACAAACATGAACCAAACCAAAGCGATCTACGGCACCGTCATCGAGAACGAGGGCGCTTACTACGCCGCCGCCAAGCGCAACATCATCGCCAACGCCAAGAAGACCTTCCTGCGCACCCATGAGGATGCCGAGGCCATCTTGGGCGCCATCGATGCGGGCCGCGTCTATGACGACTACGGCAGCGTCAAGTCCTACAAAGAGGATTTCATGGGCTCGATGGCTCGGGCCTTCGACACCTACGGCAAGCTCACCCCCAACCAAGTGGCAGCCGTGCGCAAGGGCATTGCTGCTCGCGCCGCCCGCAAGGCTGAGTGGGCTGACAAGCAGGCCGTCATCAACGCCAACCGTCAGCATCTTGGCACCGTGGGCGAGAAGCTGACCGTCACTATCACCCTCAAAAAAGTGATTTCGTGGAGCAGCCAATTTGGTGAACAGTATCTGCACATCTGCGAGGATGCCGACCAGAACGTGGTGATCTACAAGGGCAACGCCCGCGCCTTCGTGAATCGTGAGGATGGCTCCTACCGCGATGAGGGTGACACTTTCACCGTCACTGCCACCGTGGCTGATCACGGCGTGCGTGAGGGCGTAAAGCAAACCATCATCGCCCGCCCCAAGGCCGCATAAGACAAGTGGTAACGTTTCCAGCCCGGTTAAAGAGCCGGGTTTTTTCATTCTCTTCCCCACAAAACAATGCGGAGTTACACTCCGGCCTAATGCGCTGAGATATGCGCGACAAGAGGACTGAGATATGTCAACCAGCTACAAATTCAAAGACCGCCAGTGGAACGTCTCCCATCGAAAGACCGGAGAACACCTGGGAACCGTCAGCGTCTCCAGCGACAGCACTCGAGAGCGGTATGCGTCCGACAAGAGCACTCCCCCAGAAAGCCATGTGGACGAATTGCTCAACAACCAACTTTGGAACTTTCTGGATACACACAAGCTCCAGCCCGCAGACATTGATGTCGATGAGGTTGTAGACAAGCCGCGCAAGCGAGTGGCCCAGAAGTCCCAGGGGGGCTCCTCATGCTGGTAATCCCAAAATCTAAAGTAGAACGATTTGGAGGGCCGGATCATGGCTGAGGGCAGAAAGACCGGCGGGAGGCAGGCTGGAACGCCCAACAAGGCGACGGCGGACGCTCGGCAGGCCATAGCCGCCTTCGTGGACGGAAACGCTCATAGGCTCACTGAGTGGCTCGATCAAGTGGCCGCTGGTGTGAAGACGCAGGATCCCGAGACTGGCGAAGAGAAGTACGTGGTCCAGCCCAACCCTGCGAAGGCCTTCGACATGTTCCAGTCGGTGGTGGAGTACCACGTGCCCAAGCTGGCCCGCACTGAGGTGGTGGGGGACAAGGACAACCCGCTCGAGGTGGATGTGCATGTGAACGTGTTTGGCGAGCTGCTCAAGAACCTCAAGCTGCAACGCCAATCCGACGCTAGTCAGACTAGTAAATCAGAATAGTTACTGATCAGACTAGTATGAGCGCACTGGACCTGTTCGAGGTCGATGAGTTGCAAGACAGCTTTGCCAAGCTGCCCAAGCCGCAGCAGGCTGCGATCGCGTGGCAGATGTCCTGGCTCCAGAAGGCCCACAAGCATCAAGTGGAGCCTGTGGGGGACTGGTGGAACATCTGGCTGATGCTGGCCGGCCGGGGGGCTGGAAAGACAAGGGCGGCCGCGGAGACGCTGGCTGCCTGGGCCTGGGAGGAGCCCAACACCCGATGGCTGATCTCCGCCCCTACGAGCGGCGACATCCGCGGCACCTGCTTTGAGGGTGACTCTGGCCTGATGTCCGTGATCCCCCAGGAGCTGATCTCCGACTACAACAAGACCCAGCACGAGATCCGGCTGGTCAATGGCTCGTTCATCAAGGGCATCCCGGCAAGCGAGCCTGAGCGCTTCCGCGGTGGCCAGTGGCACGGGGCTTGGCTAGACGAGCTGGCCGCCTGGGAGTACCTCCAGGATTCGTGGGACATGATCCAGTTCGCGGTCCGCCTGGGCAAGCGCACCCGGATCATTGCCTCGACCACCCCGAAGCCCAAGCCCCTGGTGATGGAGCTCATCGGCCGCGAGGGCGACGATGTGGTGGTCACCAAGGCCAGCACCTACGTCAACGTGGCCAACCTAGCCCCGTCGTTCCAGAAGCAGATCCTTCAGTACGAGGGGACGAACCTGGGCCGCCAGGAGATCCACGCTGAGATCATCGACCCCGAGGAGGGCGGCATCGTCAAGCGCGACTGGTTCCGCCTGTGGCCAAGCCACAAGTCGTTCCCAAAGCTCGAGTTCATCCTCCAGAGCTACGACTGCGCGACCTCAGACAAGACGTTCAACGACCCGAGCGGCTGCATCACGTTCGGCGTGTTCAAGCCCCTGGACGGCGGGATGTCGGTCATGGTGCTGGACTGCTGGAACGAGCACCTCCAGTACCCGGACCTGCGCCCGAAGGTGATCAGTGAGTTCGAGACGGTCTACGGCGAGGGCAAGGACAGGAAGCTGGTGGACCTGCTGCTGGTGGAGGACAAGAGCGCCGGCATCAGCCTGATTCAGGACTTGCAGCGGGCGCACCTGCCGGTCCATGCGTACAACCCTGGCCGGGCGGACAAGGTCCAGCGCCTGTCGATCGTGGCCAACATCATCAAGGCCGGGCGCCTGTGGGTGCCTGAGAGCAGCAAGCGCCGCGGGTTCGTGCGGGACTGGGCTGAGGGCATGGTCAGCCAGATCTGCTCGTTCCCTGAGGGCACGGTGCATGACGAGTACGTGGACTGCATGAGCCAGGGCCTGCGGTATTTGAGGGACGCCGGCTGGATTAGTATCGACGCACCCCCGCGGGAGGAGCTCGAGCAGGAGGACATCACGGATGCCGAGATCTACAACATGCGCACGCGGGCGAATCCCTATGCTTCTTGATGGAGTGACCGATGGAAAATGATTACGTATATGTCGAGGCTGACTACACCAGGGTCATCCAGCACGACGGGGTCAAGACGACAATCTGCGAGAACCGTCTCGAGGTCATTGCCACCCCTGGCGGAGACATCACGGAGCAGAACATTGTGGGGCTGGTCCGGGAGTGGATCCGCTGGCGCAAGGACAAGATGCGAGATGCTGGCGGTGTGCCAGGGTAGGTGCGCTAATTGCCCGTGGAGGGCATAATTGCCTTAGAGGTGCCTTGATGATCCCAGACGACAGCCGCAAAAAGCTCGAGCAACTGCGCCAGCAGGCCATGGCCCGCAGCGCATTGATGGCCCAGTACAAGGCCGAAATGGCTGGGAAGTACACGAAGGACATGCCGCCCTTTAACCAGTGGCTGGCGCAACGCAGCGCCCCCAAGATGGCTGGCGGTGGAGCGCGGCGCGTCCTGCCCAAAGAGCGCCGTGAGGCCAATCTGGCGAAGTTCCAAGAAGGTACTGCAACACCTCGTGTGATGTATCACGCGACATCCAAAGACTTCAACGTATTTGACCGTCTTGCATCGACTAAATTCCGTCGGCCCTCGATGGACACCGTTGGCTCGTGGTTCAGCAGCTCACCCGAAAAGGCGGAGCGATACGCTGGTGGCGAGGGCTACAACGTCATGCCAGTGCACCTAAACGTCAAGAACCCAAAGCTGTACGCAAAATTTGACGACTTCTTGCGCGATATGCATGAGGCTGAGGGCAGGGACTTTTCTCAGCAGAACCCCAAGGGCATTGGCTCTGCGGAGGGTTTGCGAGCAAAACTGAAGGCGCAGGGATATGACGGCATTCAGTTTGAGCAGACTAACAACGCATCGCTTTTCAACGAAATGCTGGCCACACAAGAGGCGATCAAAAATGCTCGCTTGGACGAGCGCAGCGTCAAGCGGGCGGAGCGTGCGCCATTCACGATGAAGCGTGAGCGCCTTGAGAAGACGCTTGAGGCGATGAACAAAGAATTCCATCAAATGGGCGGCAGCACTGAGTTCGACGGGCACGATGTGTTCGTTGCTTTTGAGCCTGAGCAGATTAAGTCAGCCACCGGAAACCGCGGCACCTACGATCCCAATAAAGCCGACATCACGAAGGCCGGGGGTGGTAACGTTTCCACCATGAACGGTGGAGGCAGGGCGAAAACTCCCAAGGCCACCGTCAAGGCCTATAAGCTATTCCGCGTGGACCCTAATCAGCCCGGTAAGCTGTTCCCCCTGTTCGTCGATGCAAACACGCCTGTGGAGATGGGCAAGTGGGTGGACGCCACGGAAGGCGCGATGGCCAACGGCAAGGTCAAGAGCAAAATCGGCCCGTTGGCGTACCGTCCGGGCTGGCACGCTGGTGATCTGCCGATCGCCACGCACATCGGAGAGAAGTCCGACCCGAGCCTGACGGCGCCTGATACCCGCCCGGCAAACCATGCGTGGGCTGAGGTGGAGATGCCCGACGATGTGGACTGGCAGTCGATCGCCAACGAGCGCGGCACCAACGCCCAGGGCAAGCTGGTCCCTGTGAAGGCGCACATCACCGACCAGATTCCCAAGGGCGGCCACTACCGCTACAAGACGAACCCGAACATGACGGGCAACTGGCTCATCGGTGGCTCGATGAAGGTCAACCGTGTGCTTAGTGACGCTGAGGTAGCCAAGATCAACAAGGCCGCGGGGCTGGCTGATCTACCGCGTGCGCAGCCGTTCAAGAAGAAGGCGTTCGGCTTTGCTCGAGGTGGCACTGTTGGGCCTGAGGAGTGGATGGCCGAAGAGCACGTGAACCACATGGCCGATGGCGGAGAGCCTGATCCGCTACCGATTCAGCCTGTCAGACCGGCCAAGCCCCTGAGCTTAGACGCCATGAAGCTGGCGCTGACTAAGAACAACCTGGGCATGCACTCGCCGCTCGAGAAGTCACTGATCAATGTGCCACGGACGAAGGGAACGGCGCAGGAGTTCATGACTGAGGCCAGCAAGCAGCCTGGATTCCGCAAAGAAGAGCTCGAGGATCGCCCAATCCCGATGCCTGAGGGCAAGCTGACCAAAGAGGAATTTGTCAAGCACGTTCAGAAGAACCGCGGCAAATCTATTTTGGTGGATGTTCGGCGCAGCAACTTTGAAGATGAGGGCCGAATTATTGACGAGACGCACCATGGAGACTGGGTGTTACCCGGTGGTGAGAACTACCGTGAGGTGCTGTTGAAACGACCCCAATGGTCGAGGTTCTCAGAAGACAAGCTGATGGGATATGAGGCTCAGTTGCGCAGGGCTGAGAACCCGACTACGCGGGCTATGCTCGAGCGGGACATCCAGCAACTGCGCGAACAGAAAGCTAAGGCTGGCGAAGTGTTCCCTGGCGTTGCTGCGCACTTTAACGGAGAGCCTGGAATCATTGCCAGTCTGCGCCTGAAGGATCGCGTCGGCCCCAATGGAGAGAAGATCCTTCACATTGAAGAGATTCAATCCGACTGGCACCAAGAGGGGCGCAGGAGGGGGTATGCAACAGAGCCGGCTCTTACGGAGGATGAGCGAGAGGAATGGCGAAGTTTTCTTCTTAATGGAACCTCGACGCCAGAAGAAGCGCAACGAGCAAACGACCTTCAAAGTCGCGCTACTAAGGGCTATGGAGTTCCCAACGCCCCGCACAAGAAGTCATGGCATGAGCTTGCCCTCAAGCATGCGTTGACTGAGGCTGTTGAGGGCGGCTACCACGGCATCGCCATCACGCCGGGGCAAGCGCAGGCCGATCGGTATGACCTGAGCAAAAAAATGCACAGCCTTATCTACGTCAAGAATGATGACGGCACATATTTATTGCAGGGCAATCTTGATAGTCGCGGCGGAGAAAGTCATCAATTCGGTGACCAGATCAAGCCTGCCGATCTAGAAAACTATGTCGGCAAAGAAATCGCTCAAAAAATTCAGCAGGGCGTTGGCGTTAGCTCAGATAACGGTTCCATCAAAGGCAAGCCGGTTGGATCGCTATCCGGCCTTGACCTCAAAGTAGGCGGCGAAGGCATGAAGGGCTTCTACGACAAGATCCTTCCTGACTTCCTGAACAAGTTGGGCAAGAAGCACGACACTCAGGTGCAACCCGGCACGATCTCTATTAAAACAACGCCGGCACAGCATTACGGAATAACTGAAGATCAGTTTGATGATGCGCCTTACGACATGCAATCAAGAATGCGCAGTGAACATGCGTATGCGACGAAAGGCGCAAAACAAGATGTGCCTGTTCACTACTTCCCCATCACGCCCAGCCTGCGCCAGCAAATCAAGACAGAAGGCCTGCCCCAGTACCACGCTGGCGGGATGATTCACAAAGCCGACGGCGGCGCTATTCAAGGAACCAAGATGAACCCCACCACAGCCCAGATGCGGGCATCCTTGCTGAAAAAGCCGCTTGATGTCCGCACTGTTGGAGTAGAAGAGGCAATCGGCCTGAGTCCCAAGCTGTTCCTATCTCCTGACGTTGGAACGCCTCGTGGAACGCTGCCCCCGCCTGGAGGAGTTGCAACGCCCAGCGGCATGCCTATTGGCGGCGTTGACATGAGCATTCAGCCGGGCCAGCAACTGATGCCCCAGGCGATGCAGCAGCAGCCTCAGCAGACTGGGATGCAGCCCCAGGGCGGCCTTCCTGCGCAAACACAAACAGCGCCTGACCAGCCCAGCAACATCCTCCAGATGACGCCCCAGGGTCAAGCCATGAGCGCGATCCGTCCGCCGATGGCGCCTCAGCCTACGCCCAAGATGGCCAAGGGTGGCACTCCGCCGAAGTCTGTGGAGGAAATGAAGAACGAGCTCGCAGCCAGCAAGGAGCGAGGCGCACGTATCACGATCCATGCGCAAGGCTCAGGCGGCGTCAAGGGCATCATCGTGCCGCGGCATACGCTCGAGGGCAACGCCAAGGTCGGCGCTGTCGGCTTGCACGAGATGAACGAGGCCCGCTCCCAGGTGTATGGCTCTCATCACCGGGATCCGCTGACGATCAACAAGATGGGCCTGCTGCACAAGGGCGTGCTGCAAAGCCACTTTGACAAGCCCGTTGAAGAGCAAATCAAAGCAGAAGAGGAAGCCACCAATCGTCTGCGCCAAGCCAAGCATTTGGGCCGCACCGCGGATACCCTGGATGAGAGCGAGAAGCTCGACACGGTTCGCCACGAGCACGACGAAGAGGGCCGTACCCATGTGGGCTACGCATCCAAGGGTGTTGCTGGCCACGCCTTGTACACGACTGGCAGTGGTAAAGATACCAAGTATCAGGTGATCAACACTTGCCCTGGCCAGACTGAGGGCTGCGGCGGTGGTAAGGACGCCCAAGGCGTTGTTGACACGATGAAGGGCACTTGCTTTGCGCCCAACGCTGAGTCGCAGTATCCGTCTGCTGCTGTTCGCCGGGCAGCTCATGAGCAGGCCAAGCACGATCCGGAGATGTCATCCGACTGGATTTTGGCGCACACGGGATCGCTGCGGAATGCGGCTGGCCGGGCGGACAAAAAGAATCAACGACTGCTGTTCCGCCCGAACGTGGTGGACGAGACTGATGTGTCTTCGCGCCATGTCATTCGTCATCTGAACGAGCAGCGCAAGGCTGATGGCAAGCCCCCGATCATTGCCAACTCGTATGGCAAGACCAACGAGCTGCATGACCCCGAGAACGGCTACTACGTCACGCACTCGAACGTTGGCCCCAAAGTCAAAAAAGGCCAAGAGGTCAGCGAGAACATTGGCCGCGATAAGGCCCGTGTGCGCAACACGATCATGGCCGCCGACAACAAGGGCGACTTCAAGAACGAGCAGGGCAACCTCACGCCTCCTAAGGGCTCGTACATGGTCACTGACGTCAAGCGCGGCTCGCCTTTGAGCAGCAAGATGAAAGAGGCCATTACGCATGCCAAGTACTGGTCTGCCGGCCGAAGCCAAAATGAGCTGAGCGAGCAGGAGAAGGAGGAGGGACCGGAGGGTCACTTTAGCGGAGCGGGCCGCAAGACCACCGAGGACAAGGCTCACTATGGTCACCGCACCATTGACGGCGTGCGGTACGACTACCAGCGCCAGCACATCCTTCACCCGCGGCTTGTGCAAGTGGGGCAAAAGAAGGACGGCAGCCCGAATATGATCCCGACGGACTCGCGGTTCAAAGACACCGAGTTCCTGCCCAAAGATCGGTTCAAGACGAAAAACGGCAAGGAAGCCGGTCACATTTTGATGACCACTCCGACCGAGTCAACCAGCAGCATTGGCCATCAAACCTCGTTCACTCATCATGTGAATGAAGAGCACGTTAAGCATGCTCTGGCAAATAATGGTGAATACGAGATTGATCGCCCTGAGGACCAGATCAAAGCCAAGGGCAAAGAGTACCAAGCCCCCCAGGCGATCAAGTTCTATGCAGAGGGCGGATCGACTCACGAAGGGCGCCACCCTGGGCTGTCGCACGACAGTTTCCACGCTTTCCCCGAGCAGAACTACGCTGCTATGCGTCATTTGGCCATGCGTCACGGTGAGGAAGAAAGCAAAATGCCCAAAGGCATGCAGTTGAAAAAAGGCGCTAAAGTCTCGAAAAATTTAGACACGATGCGTCTTGCCCTGACCAAAAAGGCTAAATGATGGACGAAATCAACCAAGACGACTATCCAATCTCCGAGAACGACGACGGATCTGCCGTTGTTGACTTGCCGGAGCTGGAAACAGAAGAGCAGCCCGACGGCTCGGCCATTATCAATCTGGACGACGGCCCGGAGTTCAACCCGGACTTCTACGACAACCTCGCTGACTCGATCAATCCGGGCGAGCTGTCGTCGATCTCTTTTCGCTACCTTGACCTGCTGGAGTCCGACAAAGAAGCTCGAGAGCAGCGCGACAAGCAGTACGAAGAGGGCATCAAGCGCACCGGCCTGGGCAACGATGCCCCTGGCGGCGCTACCTTCATGGGCGCCAGCAAGGTCGTCCATCCGGCCATGGCTGAGGGCTGCGTTGATTTTGCCGCTCGAGCGATCAAAGAGCTGTTTCCGCCGGACGGCCCCGTCAAGACGAAGATCCTGGGCAAGGTCGATGACCTAAAGACCCAGACGGCTGAGCGCAAGCGTGACTTCCTGAACTGGCAGATCACCGAGCAGATTGAGGAGTTCCGCGACGAGCAAGAGCAGTTGCTGACTCAGCTTCCCCTGGGTGGCTCGCAGTACTTCAAGCTGTGGTTTGACGAAGAGAAGAAGCGCCCGGTGGTGGAATTTCTTCCGATTGACCGGGTGATCCTGCCGTTTGCCGCGACGAACTTCTACACGGCCCAGCGTGCCGCGGAAGTGCATGAGATCACGCAGTATGAGTTCGAGCGCCGCATCCGTGTGGGCATGTACCGTGACATCAACGTGGTCAAGGCCAGCCAGACGCTGGACCAGAACCGCGTAGAGAAGGCCAACGACAAGGTCGAAGGCAAGACGTTCCAAGAAAACAAGGACGGCCTGCGCAAGGTCTACCACATCTACACGTGGCTTGAGCTCGAGGACGACAAGAAGACCAAGGGCAAGAGCGCTCCCTACATCCTCATGATCGACGAGCTCGACAATGAGGTGGTCGGCCTGTACCGCAACTGGGAGGAAAAAGACGACACCATGACCAAGCTGGACTGGGTCGTGGAGTTCAAATTCATCCCCTGGCGCGGCGCGTATGCCATCGGGCTACCTCACCTTATCGGTGGGCTTTCCGCGGCCTTGACGGGCGCTCTAAGGGCCTTGCTGGACACGGCGCACATCAACAACTCGGCCACGATGCTGAAGTTGAAGGGCGCCAAGATCAGCGGCCAGAGCCAACAGGTTGATGTCACCCAGGTTGTAGAGATTGAGGGCGCCCCTGGTGTGCAGGACATCCGGCAGATTGCCATGCCGATGCCGTTCAACCCGCCCTCGCAGGTTCTGTTTGAGCTTCTGGGCTGGCTGGACAAGGCCGCAAAGGGTGTGGTGAGCACGAGCGAGGAAAAGATCGCTGATGTGTCCGCTCAAGCTCCTGTGGGGACCACCCAGGCGCTGATCGAGCAGGGTGCTGCGGTGTTCTCGGCCATCCATGCCCGTCTGCACGACTCGCAGGCCCGCGTGCTTAAGGTGCTGTGCCGCCTGAACCGCTGGTACTTCGATGACATGCAAAAGGGCGATGTCGTTGAAGACCTAGAAATTTCCCGCGAGGACTTCTCCAAGAACACCGATGTGGTGCCTGTCAGTGATCCGCACATCTTCTCTGAGACCCAGCGGATGGCTCAGATCCAGGCGGTGCTGGCTCGCTCGGACAGGTCGCCGGACCTGTACAACCGTCAGGCGGTGGAGCAGCGTTTCCTCAAGCAGTTGAAGGTGCCCAACATCAACGAACTGCTTAAAGACACGCCGGCTCCGGAGCAGCGCACATCCGCCGACGAGAACGCGGCGATGCTGATCGGCCAGCCGGCCTATGCGTACATGCAGCAGGACCAGATCGCTCACATTCAAGACCACCTGCAATTTGCGCTGAACCCGTTCCTGGGCCAGTCGCCGTTTGCGGATCCGAACTATCTGAACAACCTCATCGAGCATGTGAAGCAGCACATGACGCTGTGGTATCTGAACCGCTCCAACGGATACGTCGAGCAATCGATGGGCAAGCCTGTTGACAACTATGACAACCCGGCGCTGACCTCAACGATTGACAAGGTCTACACGACTATCGGCGGCCATGTGATGCTCGACAGCGAGCAGGTGTTTGGGCAGTTCCAGCAGGCATTGCAGGTGCTGGTGCAGATGGCTCAGCAGCGCAAGCAGACGCAGCAACTGTTGCCGCCCGATGCTCAGGTGGTTAAAGACACCAGCATGGCTGAGACCCAGCGCAAGGCGGCGAAGGATCAGGCGGACATCCAACTGGCAAACGCTAAACTGCAAAAGGATATGCAGGAGCACGCGATGGATAATCAGACCAAGATTGCCATTGAGAACTCAAAACTGACGCATGAGACTATTCAAAACGTAGCTCAGGCACAGCAACCCCCGGCTCTGCCGGATCAAATGGGCGAGAGCCCGCAACCTGAAGGAGTTTGAAATGTCTACATCGGACAAGGAACAAATGGGCGAAGATGTGCGCTACCACGCACGACTGGCTATGGGCGCAAAGCTCGACGGCACCTCGTTGAAAGCTAAGGGCCAGCCGACCCCCGTCAAAAATGCTGGTAAGCCTTCCGGCGGTCTGCCCATGACCAAGAAAAAATGATTGAACAGTTGATCCACAGGATCAAGGTACGTCAGGCTGAGCTGCAAGTTTCCCTAGCAGCAGGGATTCCGGCAACTTGGGATGGCTACCAACGCATGGTCGGTGAGCATCAGGGTCTTCAGATGACCCTGACCATCATCGAAAACATGCTGGAAGAAGAAAAAAATCTAGATTGATAGCCCCACTCCGGGGTGAGACCGCACTGCAAAGTGCTTAACGATGCGCCTGAGATATGGCGTGAAGGAGTAGAGAGAGTGAATGCTGTAGAAGAAAAGCAACATATCGTCGCTTTTGAGGCGACTGATGATGTGCCAACCCCTGAGGACATGGCCTGGGCGTTCCCCAGCGTCAATCCTGGCATGTCTCCCTTTGGAGGCCGGATCGTAGTTCAGCTACGTCGGATTAAAAAGAAGACTGCTGGGCGAATCATCCTTGTTGAAGAGACCAAAGAGAACGAGAAGTGGAACAACATGATCGGCAAGATCGTGGCAATGGGTCCGCTGGCGTTCAAAAACAAGGACACGATGGTTCCGTGGCCAGAAGGCACCTGGGCGCAAGTAGGCGATTTCGTGCGCGTTCCTAAATGGGGCGGCGATCGCTGGGAAATTAAGGTCCCAGGTGAGGATGATGCGGAAGATCCGGCTCTTTTCATGACTCTGAACGACCATGAATTGATTGCCAAGGTCACCGCGAACCCGCTTTCCTTCAAAGCCTATGTTTAAGGGGTAAAAAATGGCTGATCCAAACGAAAAAGACACTGAAATTGCCGTCATGGAGGCCCAAGACGGGTCTGCAACGGTCGATTTGCCCGCGGGCCTGATTGACGAAGACGTTCAAGAGGGTGGGAACATGGCCCAAGGGGGCCAACCTGATGATTCGGGCCCCAATGATGAGGATTCCGACCATCCTGGGGACGATGAGGAGCTGCGGCAGGCCAAGCGCAACCGTCGCAAGGCCAAAAAGGACCTGATTCGCAAGACCAATCAGGAAAAAGACGCTCGCTTGGTCCAACTCCAGCGTGAAAACGATGAAGTCAAGCGCCGGCTGGCTCAATTGGAGCGCAATACCAAGGCGGAGTCG
>JAIXWM010000169.1 GCA_027491255.1 Rubrivivax sp.
CGCGCACGGACCGCAGACCGCAGACCGCAGACCGCAGACCGCAGACCGCAGACCGCAGACCGCAGACCGCAGACCGCAGACCGCAGACCGCAGACCGCAGCGCAGGACGATACCAGCAGCAGCCGCTGCGCTGGTGGAAGGCCTGCCTTGCGCCAGAGGCCTTGGGCGATATGAGGCGCCGCCGAGGGCTCGGCGCCCGTCCCCCTTCCCCTTGGCCACCGTCGCCCAGGCAGGCAGGGCCCGCGGCCGCATCGCCCTTGCGCGCCCGCAAGCCCCCTCGCGGGCCTGCAGGCCACAGTCGGCAGCCGGTTCCTCCTCCTGCCCTCCACGTGCGCGCCTCGATCATCCACAAGAACCCTGCCGCCTGGCGCACGCCACCCTGGTTGACCGACCTGGACGCCGCGCGCGCCGGCTTCGGCTGGGACAGCGTACGGCGCGAGCTGCTGGGCATCAACCCCGAGGCGATGAACATGGCGTGCCTGGCGGTGGACCGGCACGTCGACACGGCAGCCCCCGCCGCAAGCCGGGCCACGGGCCCCGGGGCGGGCGCCCGCGACGCGGCCGATGCGCCGGCCCAGGGCCCCACGGCGCTGCGTCTGATCGGTGAAGACGGGTCGGCCCGCTCCATCGGCTTCGGCGCGCTCAGCCGCGACACGAACCGCTTCGCGCACGCGCTGCACGGGCTCGGCCTGGAGCGCGGCGACGGCCTGTTCGTGCTGTGCCCGCGCGGCGAAGCGCTGTACACCGGCGTGCTCGGCGGGCTGAAAGCCGGCCTGGTGGTGGCGCCGCTGTTCACCGCCTTCGGGCCCGAGCCGCTGGCCACGCGGCTGCACATCGCGCAGCCGCGCGCGCTGCTGACCACGCGCTCGCTGTACCGGCGCAAGTTGCAGGCGCTGCGGCCGCAGCTCGACTTCCTGCAGCGCGTCATCGTCGTCGACGACGAGGGCGACGGCGCCGCGCCGCCGCCTGCCACGCTGGACCTGGCGGTGCTGCTGGCGGCAGCGCCGGACACGCCCTTGCCCGCGCGCACGCGGGCCCAGGACCCGGCGCTGATCCACTTCACCAGCGGCACCACCGGCACGCCCAAGGCCGCGTTGCACGTGCACGAGGCGGCCCTGATGCACTGGGCCACCGCGCGCTGGGCGCTCGACCTGCACCCCGGCGACGTCTTCTGGTGCACGGCCGACCCGGGCTGGGTCACCGGCACCTCCTACGGCATCGTCGCGCCGCTGCTGCACGGGGTGACCAGCGTCGTCGACGAGGGCGAGTTCGACGCCTTGCGCTGGCTGCGCACTCTGCAGCGCGAGCGCGTGAGCGTCTGGTACACGGCACCCACGGCGCTGCGCCTGCTGATGAAGGCCGGCACGGCGCTCGTGCGTGCCCACCCCTGCCCCGACCTGCGCCTGATCGCCAGCGTCGGCGAGCCGCTGAACCCGGAGGTCGTGTGGTGGGCGCTCGAGGCCTTCGGCCTGCCGGTGCACGACAACTGGTGGCAGACGGAGACCGGCGGGATCATGATCGCCAACACCCTGGCGGCCGACATCAAGCCCGGCTCGATGGGCCGCGCACTGCCGGGCGTGGAGGCAGCGATCGTGAGGCGCGACGGCGAGCGCCTGGAGGTGCTGCGCGAGCCCGGCGTCGACGGCGAGCTCGCGCTGCGCGCGCCCTGGCCTTCGATGTTCCGCGCCTACCTGGGCCAGGACGAGCGTTACCGGCGCTGCTTCGCCGACGGCTGGTACCTCAGCGGCGACCTCGCGCGGCGCGACGCCGACGGCTGCTACTGGTTCGTCGGCCGCGCAGACGACGTGATCAAGTCCGCCGGCCACCTGATCGGGCCCTTCGAAGTCGAAAGCGTTCTGATGGAGCACCCGGCCGTGGCCGAGGCCGGCGTGATCGGCAAACCCGACCCGGTGCTCGGCGAGACGGTCAAGGCCTTCGTCGTGGCCCGGGACGGCATCGAAGTCGACGCGGCCTTGCAGGCACAGTTGATGGCGCACGCGCGCACCCGCCTCGGCGCCGCCGTCGCGCCCAAGGAGATCGCCTTCGTCGCCGCGCTGCCGCACACGCGCAGCGGCAAGGTGATGCGGCGCCTGCTGCGCGCGCGCGAGCTCGGCCTGCCCGAGGGCGACACCTCGACCTTGGAGGGCCGGTGATCGGCGAGGCCGCACCCGACGGGCCCGCCGCCGGGCCCGACGCCCCCAAGCTGCACCTGGACCACGTCAGGCTGCAGCAGATGTGGGGCGCCATGCTGCGCATCCGCCGCTTCGAGGCGCGCTGCGTCGAGCTGTACCAGGCGCAGCAGATCCGCGGTTTCCTGCACCTGTGCGACGGCCAGGAGGCGGTGGCCGTGGGCGTGGCGGCGACGCTCGAGCCGCGCGACGCCATCGTGGCCACCTACCGCGAGCACGGGCAGGCCCTGGCGCGCGGCGTGCCGATGAAAGCGCTGATGGCCGAGATGCTGGGCCGGCTGGAGGGCTGCTGCCGCGGCCGCGGCGGCTCGATGCACGTCTTCGACGCGGCCACGCGCTTCGTCGGCGGCAACGCCATCGTCGGCGGTGGCTTGCCCTTGGCCGCCGGCCTGGCCTTTGCCGACCAGCGCCTGGGCCGCGGCGCCGTCACCGCCTGCCTGTTCGGCGAAGGCGCCACCGGCGAGGGCGTGTTCCACGAGACGCTGAACCTGGCCGCGCTGTGGCGGCTGCCGGTGCTGTTCGTCTGCGAGAACAACCTGTACTCGATGGGCATGCCCTGGGCCCAGGCCGACGCGCAGCAGGAGGTCTGGCGCAAAGCCCAGGCCCTGGGCGTCCCGGCCGAGCCGGTGGACGGCATGGACCCGGTGGCGGTGCAGGCCGCGGCCGCGCGCGCGGTCACCCGCATCCGCGCCGGCGCGGGCCCGCGCTTCCTGGAGTGCCGCACCTACCGCTTCCGCGCGCACTCGATGTTCGACGCCCAGACCTACCGCACGCGCGAGGAGGTCGAGCAGTGGCGCGCGCACGACCCGGTGGAGCGCCTGCACCGCTGGCTGCTGGACAACCACCAGGCCGACGCAGCGACGCTGGCGAGGATCGAGGCCGAGGTGGACGCCGAGATCGCCGCGGCCGTGGCCTTCGCGCAAAGCGGCACGCTGGAGCCGGTGGGCGATCTGGAACGCTTCGTGCTCGCCGAGGGGCCCGATGGCAACGTCGGGCCTGCGCCCGCGACCGCAGCGGCGATTGCGCCGGCGGAGGCGGAGGCGGGTAGGGCCGGGCCGGCCGAGGCCCTGGCCGGCAGCGGCGCCTCCTCGCCGGCAGACGCCATCCCGCCCCGGCCCGGCCTGGCCGAGGCAGCGCCCGGCGCGACTGCCGCCGACAGCGCTTCCTGCCGGGCGCCCCGGGTGCCCGCATGAACGGCGTCACCGCCCCACCGCCAGCCCTCCTCAGCTACCGCGAGGCCTGCCGCCAGGCACTGCGCGAGGCCCTGCACGCCGACCCGCGCTGCCTGCTGCTGGGCGAGGACGTCGGCCGCTACGGCGGCTGCTACGCCGTCTCCAAGGGCCTGCTCGAGGAGTTCGGGCCCGAGCGCGTGATCGACACGCCCCTGGCCGAGGCGGCCATCACCGGCATCGCCATCGGCGCGGCGATGGCGGGGTTGCGGCCCATCCTCGAGATCATGACCTGCAACTTCAGCCTGCTCGCGCTGGACCAGATCGTCAACAACGCAGCCACCATCCCCCACATGTCGGGCGGGCAGTTCAAGGTACCGCTGGTCATCCGCATGGCCACCGGCGGCGGGCGCCAGCTCGCGGCCCAGCACTCGCACAGCCTGGAAGGCTGGTACGCGCACATCCCGGGGCTGAAGGTGCTGGCGCCGGCCACCGTGGACGACGCGCGCCACATGCTGGGCGCGGCCCTGCGCGACCCCAACCCGGTGCTGATCTTCGAGCACATCATGCTCTACGGCAGCCAGGCCCTGCCCGACCCCGCGCTGACCCGGGTGGACATCACGCACGCCTGCGTGCGCCGGCCCGGCCACGACGTGAGCCTCGTGACCTACGGCAACGGCCTGCCCAAATGCCTGGCGGCGGCAGAAGCGCTGGCACGCGCGGGCATCGAGGCCGAGGTGATCGACCTGCGCGTGCTGCGCCCGCTGGACGAGGCCACGATCGTCGCCTCCGTCACGCGCACGCGGCGTTGCGTGGTCGTCGACGAAGCCTGGCGCAGCGGCTCGCTCGCGGCCGAGGTCGCAGCGCGGCTGGCCGACGCCGCGTTCTTCGAGCTCGACGCGCCCGTGCGGCGGGTGTGCGGGCGCGAGGTGCCCATGCCTTATGCCGCCCACCTGGAGCAGGCGGCACTGCCGCAGGTGGCGCAGATCGTGGCCGAGGCCTCGGCCCTGGTGCGCGGCGGCTGAAGCGCCGAGCCGACCCGCACGCCACGGCAGGTCCGCCTCATGGCCGACTTTCTGATGCCCGCGCTCGGTGCCGACATGGCCACCGGCGAGCTCGTGCAGTGGCATGTGCAGCCCGGCGACACGGTGCGCCACGGCGACGTCGTCGCGGTGGTCGAGACGCACAAGGGCGCGATCGATGTCGAGATCTTCCTCGACGGTGTCATCGAGGAGCTCGCGCCGCTGCATGTGGCGCTGCCCGTGGGGGCGCTGCTGGCGCGGGTGCGGGAGTCCACGCGGGCGGCGGTTGCCGCGCAGGCGCCCGCCGCGGCGCCTGCCCCCGCACCTGCCCCTGCCCCTGCCCCTGCCCCTGCCCCTGCGCCTGCGCCAACGCCAACGCCAACGCCAACGCCAACGCCAACGCCAACGCCAACGTCATCGTCATCGTCATCGTCATCGTCATCGTCAGCGTCAGCGTCAACGGCAGCAGCAGCAGCGGCAGCGGCAGCGGCGGGGGTGGAAACGGACGCGGCGGCCGTGCCGCACCCGAGCGTGGAGCCGCCCGGACCGCCCTTCCCGGCGCTCACAAGACCGCCGGCAACGACGGCCCCCCATGCGGCCCAGACACCTCCGCCGGCAACGAAGCCGCCGCCCGCGCGCGAGCACCAGGCCTCCGCGCCAGCCAGCGGCTCCAGCACCCTGCGCCAGCGGGCCAGCCCGGCGGCCCGGCGCCGGGCACGCGGGCTGCAGGTCGCGCTCGACATCGTGGCCGGCTCGGGCCTGGGCGGCGCGATCACCGTGGCCGATGTGGAGCGGGCACACGGCGCTCGCGCCACCGCTGCGCAGGCGCTGGATGCAGCGCGGCTCCCGGCCCGCGCCTTCGACCCCGCCGCCATGCGCCTGGCCATTGCAGGGGCGATGGCACGCTCCAAGCGCGAGATCCCGCACTACTACCTGAGCGAGCCGGTGCCGATGGGACGGGCCCTGGACTGGCTGCGCGCCCACAACGAGACCGTGCCCGTGACCCAGCGCCTGCTGCCCGCCGCGCTGCTGATCAAGGCCGTGGCGCGGGCGCTGCGCGCGGTGCCCGGGCTGAACGGGCACCACATCGACGGCACCTTCAGGCCGGCGAGCACGGTGCATGCCGGCGTGGCCATCCGGCTGCGCGGCGGCGGCCTCATCGCACCGGCCCTGCGCGACGCGCAGGACCAGCCGCTGCCACAGCTGATGGCCGCACTCGCCAGCCTGGTGCAGCGCGCGCGCAGCGGCGGCTTGCGCAGCTCCGAGCTCACCGACCCCACGGTCACCGTCACCGCGCTGGGCGAGCAGGGCGCGGCCACGGTCTTCGGCGTCATCCACCCGCCGCAGGTGGCCCTGGTCGGCTTCGGCCGGGTGCAGGAACGCGCCTGGGTCGACGCGGGCCGCGTCGTCGCCATTCCGGTGGTCGAGGCCAGCCTCAGTGCCGATCACCGCGCCAGCGACGGCCTGACAGGCTCGGCCTTCCTGGCCGAGCTCAGCGCGCAACTGCAGCAGCCCGAGGCCTTGTGAGTCCCCCTTTTTGAGTCCCCCTTTGCGAGTCCCCCCTTGTGAGCCCGCCCTTGTGAGCCCCCTTCTGAGCTCCCTCCAGAACAGGCCACCGCTGCCCAACCCGGCCCCGCAAGGGGCGCCAGACGACGTAGGAAGTCTGCGCGTCGTCGCCAGAGGTCAAACCCGAAAGCCCTGCCCATGCCCCTCGATGAACTGCGCGCGGGCGTGATCGCCGCCCTGCGCGAGGTCGCCCCCGAAGTCGACCCCGCGCGACTCGCCTGCGACCGCCCGCTGCGCCGCCAGGTCGACCTGGACTCGATGGACTGGCTGCGCGTGATCGTCGGCTGGCACGAGCGCTTCGGCGTGGACATCCCGGAGGCGGACTACGGCCAGCTCGTCAGCGTGGACGCGGTGGTCGCCTACCTGGCACGGCACGGTGGAACCGGCCTCACCGGCATCACCGGCCCGCACGCCCCATGACGCCCGGGCCTGCGTGCGCGCGGTCGCACGCGCCGCCCCGCTACGCCTGCGGACGGCGGGCGAAGAGCGTGAAAGACAGCCAGCCGGCCTGCCCGTCGTCCCGAAAGGCCGCGGCCGGCCGGGCCGCCCGCGTCGGCGCCAGCAGGGCGTCGGGCACCAGTTCCACGCCCTGCCACCCCTGCTGCTCGAAGAAGGCGCGATAGGCGCCCGGACGGACCCGGTTGGGCTGCCCGGGGAAGGCGAACAGCCGGTACAGCCAGGGCGGGTAGCGGTAGATGTTGTTCGGGTCCCGCTCGCGGATCCAGCGCGAGTGCGTCTGCAGGTCGACCGAGATCAGGGCCACCCCACCGGGGCGCACCACCTGCCCCAGTTGGGCGACGGTGCGGCCGACGTCGTCGAAGTGCTCGAAGGCCGCGTTGCTGACGACGACGTCGAAGCGCTGCCCGAGCGCGGCCAGGTCGAAGTGTTCGTCCACCACCAGGCCCACCCGGCCGTCGCGCAGCGCGGCCAGGTCGGCCAGGCCGCGGGCCGCCATGCGTTCGTAGAAGACCGCGGGCGCCTGGCCGGCGAGGTCGTGGCGGTCGAAGCCCAGGTAGCGGGCCGCCCCCTGCCGCAGCAGGTGCAGGCCGACACCGAGATCGGAACCGGGCCCCAGCTCGAGCACCTCGCGCCCGGCCAGGTCCACACCGCGCCGGCGCAGCGCGGCGGCGTACATCGAGCCCAGCCCGACGGCATAGTCGATGCACCGGTCGGCCTGGTCCAGCCCGAAGGGCTTGGGCGTCGTGTACCCGCGCAGCAGGTGCTTGGCCTTGGCCAGCGCCAGGAAACCCAAGCCGGCCGCGAACCAGGCCGTGTGGGACCAGGCCGGCCGGGCCCCAGCGGGCAGCGTTGTCGTCGATGCCTCCTCCAAGACGATCCTCCTTCGTCGACGCGGCCACGGGCCGACGCGGCGCGCACGCGCGTGGCGCTGCAGTCGCCACACGCATTGGGCCGGGCAGCAAGACTGGGGGCGCTGAGATCGCTCAAGCCTGAGGCGGTGCCGCGCCGCGGACCAGCCCTGCGGCGCCGCGATCCGGGCGGCGGGGTGGTCACCGCCCCGCTTGCATCACCGTCCTCGGCGCCGACGGACGCCCGCGGGGCCGGGCTGGCCCTGAGGGGCTCGCAGGCGCAGCGTTTTTCCGCCGGGCCCGACCGGCGCGTCAAGATGCCCCGGACCGAGGCGCGAACCGCAGCCCGGGCTCGGGCTGTGGCAAGGATTGGCAGCGAAGAGCCGGGGCGTCTTGGCCCGCAAGGCGGGCGTGGGAGAAGACTCTGCGCGGCTCAGTAGATCGCCGGCTCGGGCACGGGGGCGCCGAAGCCGGTCTCGAGGAAGTCGAAGTCGCAGCCCTGGTCGGCCTGGCGCACGTGGCGGGCGTAGATCCAGCCGTAGCCGCGCTCGTAGCGTGGTGGCGGCGGCGTCCACGCGGCGCGCCGGGCGGCGAGTTCCTCGTCGCCGACCTCGAGGTGGATGCGCCGCGCCGGCACGTCCACGGTGATGCGGTCGCCCGTGCGCACGAGCGCCAGCGGCCCGCCGACGAAGGCCTCGGGCGCGCAGTGCAGCAGGCAGCCGCCGTAGCTCGTGCCGCTCATGCGCGCGTCCGACAGGCGCAGCATGTCGCGCACGCCCTGACGCACCAGCTTCACCGGGATCGGCAGCATCCCCCATTCGGGCATGCCGGCGCCCTGCGGGCCGGCGTTGCGCAGCACCAGGATGTCGTCGGCGGTGACGTCCAGGTCAGGGTCGTCGGTGGCGGCCTTCAGGCTCGGGTAGTCGTCGAACACGAGCGCGCGCCCGGTGTGCTGCAGCAGGTGAGGCGCGCAGGCGCTGGGCTTGATGACCACGCCGTCGGGGGCGAGGTTGCCACGCAGCACGGCCAGCGCGCCCTCGGCATAGATGGGCCGCTCCAGCGGGCGGATGACGTCGTCGTGGTGCACCTCGGCCCCGGCGATGTTGTCGCCCAGGCTGCGGCCATTCACCGTCAGGGCCTCGGTGTGCAGGTGGCCGCGGATGCGCTCGAGCAGACCGGGCAGGCCGCCGGCGTAGAAGAAATCCTCCATCAGGTAGGTATCGCCGCTCGGGCGGATGTTGGCGAGCACCGGCACGCGCCGGCTGGCCGCGTCGAAGTCGTCCAGCGTCACCGCGCAATGCGCCCCGGCCCGGCGCGACATCGCGATCAGGTGGATGATGGCGTTCGTCGAGCAACCCATGGCCATCGCGCAGGCGATGCCGTTGAGGAAGTGGGCGCGCGTGAGCATGCGCGCGGGCGTCAGCGCCTCCCAGACCATCTCGACCGCGCGCCGTCCGCAGGCGGCGCTCATGCGGATGTGGCCGGCGTCGGCAGCGGGAATGGAGCTCGCCCCGGGCAGGCTGAAGCCGCAGGCCTCGGCGATGCCCATCATCGTGGCGGCTGTGCCCATGGTCATGCAGGTGCCATGGCTGCGCGCGATGCCCGCCTCCACCTCGAGCCACTGCGCGTCGGTGATGCGCCCGGCGCGACGCTCGTCCCAGTACTTCCAGGTGTCCGAGCCCGAGCCCAGCGGCCGCCCCTTCCAGTTGCCGCGCAACATCGGCCCGGCCGGCAGGTAGACGAAGGGCAGGCCCATGCTGAGCGCGCCCATCACCAGGCCCGGCGTGGTCTTGTCGCAGCCGCCCATGAGCACCGCGCCGTCCACCGGGTGGCTGCGCAGCAGCTCCTCGGTCTCGAGCGCCAGCAGGTTGCGGTAGAGCATCGTCGTGGGCTTGACGATGGGCTCGGACAGGCTCAGCGCCGGCAGCTCCACCGGGAAGCCCCCGGCCTGCAGCACACCGCGCTTGACATCGTCCACCCGCTGCTTGAAGTGCGAGTGGCACTGGTTGACATCGCTCCAGGTGTTGACGAGGGCGATGACCGGCTTGCCGACCCAGTCCTCGGGGCCGTAGCCCATCTGCATGAAGCGCGAACGGTGCCCCATGCTGCGCAGGTCGTCGGGGGCGAACCAGCGCGCGCTGCGCAGGTCCTGCGGGCTAAGCCGGGCGGCGGGAGAGGCGGTGTTCATGCGTGGACCCCTGTTCATTCGGCTTCGATGTCCCCGTCTTCGACGACGCGGGTCCAGAGACCGACCTCGCTCTTGACGAACCGGGCACGGTGGTCGACAGCTCCCGGTGGGACGACAAAACCCACACCCCACATTCTCTGCCGCACTTCGCCCGAAGCCACCACCTTCTTCACCGCCGGCTCGAGCCTGTCGACGACCGGCTTGGACGGGTTGCGCGCCACCGAGAGCCCCGGACGGTCTGGCGCAGCAGGCGTCCCAGCTGCAGACGGCCGGGTCGGGTGGGCGCAAGCCCCGCCAGGGGCCCGGAAGACGGCGATAAATGGACCGCTGCGGCCGATTTGCAGCCGGCGACGCCCCCGTCCGACAAGCGCCTAGCCCGAGTTTGTCATCCTCTCAGCGCAACCCAAATAAAATCAACAGCTTAGCTCGTCACGGAGGCGCGTATGGCACTACGCTTGCTTTGCCCGCCGCCTTCTTGATTTGACTGC
>JAIXWM010000181.1 GCA_027491255.1 Rubrivivax sp.
GGCTTGAACGTCGGCGACGGCAAGGACGCCCAGAGCCGCCCTCGCTGGGAGGCGGTTGCCAACGGCGACGGCCCGGCGCTGGGCCGCGAGCTCGAGATCGCCAACCTGCTGTCCTTCATCCGGCGCGAGCGCATCCTGAACACGGTCTGGGTCACTGCCGACGTGCACTACACCGCAGCCCACCACTACCACCCCAACCGCGCCCAGTTCCACGACTTCGAGCCCTTCTGGGAATTCGTCAGCGGGCCGCTCAGCTCGGGCACCTTCGGCCCGAACACGCTGGACAACACCTTCGGGCCGGAAGTGCGCTACGTGAAGGCCCCCGCGCCCGGCGAAGTCAACCTGCCGCCCAGCGCCGGGTTGCAGTTCTTCGGCGATGTGATGATCGACGGCCGCAGCCGCGGGCTGACCGTGCACCTGCGCGACCTGACCGGCGCGTCGCTGTGGAGCACCACGCTGCAGCCGCAGATGGGATGAGGACTGCGGCGCCGGCAGCGCAAACGGTCTGACCGCCCGCATGAATTGGCACCGATGCCGGCGGTCTTCCTGGAACTGGAGGCCCGGGTTTCGGCGCTGCCACCGAAGGTTCTCGGCTCTGACACAAAGACGTCAAGCGTCTGAGCGAAGGTAGGCGACGCGCTCGCGCAATGCAGCGCGTCGATCCTCATTCCAGGAGTTCCCATCATGTCCCCATCCTTTCCTGCGTTGCGCGTCATTGCGGCGGCGGTCCTCGTCGCCGCCGCATCGGCTCCAGCACTCACGCTCGCCCAGCAGGCCTACCCCGCCACCCTTGCCGGCCACGCCGTGCTGCCCGCGCTGACGCTGATCGACGCGCCGGCCGACGCCCCGGCCGACCTGCGCGTGGCCGGCAAGTTCACCGCGCCGCGCCGTGTCGACGAGGTCGGCAGCATCGAAGGTCTGTCCGCGGGCCGGCCCACCGGCGTGAAGCTGCCCTTCGCCGGGCAGCCGGTGCAGGGTCACTCGGGCATCAAGCGCATGGCAGACGGCAGCTTCTGGCTGCTGACCGACAACGGCGCCGGCCGCAAGTCCAACTCACCCGACTTCATGCTCTTTCTGAATCGATACGAGGTCGACTTCGCCAGCGGGCAGTTCAAGCGCCTGGAAACGGTCTTCCTGCACGACCCCGACAAGAAGGTGCCGTTTCGCATCGCCAACGAGGGCACGACACAGCGCTACCTCACCGGCAGCGACTTCGACATCGAGAGTTTCCAGTTCGCAGGGGGCGCGCTGTGGATCGGCGAGGAGTTCGGGCCCTACCTGATCAAGGCCGACCTGAAAGGGCGCGTGCTCGCCGTCTTCGAGACCCAGGTCGATGGCAAGGTCGTGCGTTCGCCCGACCACCCCGACGTGTCGACGCCGGGCCTGCCCAACGAGCTCGTGAAGTTCCAGGTGCCGCGCTCCAAGGGCTTCGAAGGCATGGCGAGCTCGCCCGACGGCCGGATGCTGTACCCGATGCTCGAGGGTCCGCTGTGGAACGAAACCTCCAACGCGCTGGAGTCCATCGGCGGTCAGCGCTACCTGCGCGTGCTCGAGTTCGACGTCGCGGCCGAGCGCTGGACGGGGCGCCACTGGAAGTTCATGCTCGAGGCCAGCCACCACGCGATCGGCGACTTCAACATGATCGACGCCACGACCGCGCTCGTGATCGAGCGTGACAACGGCGAAGGCACACCCGACAAAGCCTGCCCGGTCGGCCAGCGCCGCCCCGACTGCTTCCACGACCTGCCGAAGTTCAAGCGCGTCTACAAGATCGAGATGAGCGAGGCCAACGTCGGCCAGCCGGTGCGCAAGATCGGCTACATCGACCTGCTGAACATGGCCGACCCGCGCGGGCTGGCGCGCAAGCCCCTCACCAACGGTGTGCTGGCCTTCCCCTTCTTCACGATCGAGAACGTCGATGTCGTCGACGGTCGCCACATCGTGGTGGGCAACGACAACAACCTGCCGTTCTCGAGCAGCCGCGAGCCCAACCGGGCCGACGACAACGAACTCGTGCTGCTGGAGGTCGAGGCGCTGCTGAACGCGCGCTGAGCCGACAGGAGGCAAAGGCGGACGGGGGCGAAAGCGCCTCCGCCCGCCAGCCGAGAAGCGCCGACCCGCAGCCCCGAACCGGCGCAGTCACGACACCGTCACGGTGGGCTCCTATCGTCATGGACTTTCCGGAGCCCGACCATGAGATCCTGCCCGACCCTTCTTGCGCTCACCGCCTGCGCCACGGCCGCCCTCCTCGCCGCCTGTGGCGGCGACAGCCCCAGCCAGGTGGGCGTTTTCGTCGACGCCCCGGTCGAGGGCATCGCCTACCGCATGTCCTCGGGTGAATCCGGCCAGACGGACTCCAGCGGGCGCTTCTACTACCGGGAAGGCGCCACGGCCACCTTCTCGGTCGACGGCGTGACGCTGCCGCCGGTGGCCGCGAAAGCCGAGGTCACGCCACTGGACATGGTCGGCGCGACCACACCGGACGACCCGCGCGCGGTCGCGTTGGCGCGCTTCCTGCAAACCCTGGATGCCGACGGCAACCCCGACAACGGGATTCGCGTGGACCGCAGCCGGCTCGCCGCAGGAGCCACCGCGCCAGCCCAATGGAGCGAGGACTCTAACCTCGGCGCCTTGTTCCAGGCCGGCGTCACGGTCCGCGACGCCACCCTGGCTCGGCGCCACATGTCCACGACGCTGGCCACGCGCTCGACCGCGCCGAGGTTGACGCTGGTGGGCCGCTATGCGCCCTTCTCCGGCCCGTACACGGGTGATGCGGCCACGCGGCTGGTCGCCGAGATCGTGGCCTTCCACCCGGCCAGCAAGTCGGCCTTCGTCACGGTGGACACGACGGCCGAGAAGTCGAGCTTCCGGCGTTTGGACCTGTCCGCCCTGCCGACGGCCGCACTGCAGAACCCCGTGACCGCATCCAACCTGACTGCGGGCGTCACCGTCTCGGTGGCCGCCCATGTCAACGACGCGCAGTTCACCGCTGGCGGCGTGCAGAGCCTGGACGTCAGCGGAAACTTGCTGGCGATCGCGGTGCAGGCGGCGAACAAGACCGACGACGGCGTGATCGCTTTCTACAGCCTGGACAGCAGCGGGGCGGCCACCTTCGTCAAGAAGGTCAAGGTGGGCTCGCTGCCCGATGGTGTGGCCTTCTCGCCCGACGGGAAGTACTTGGTCGTCGCCAACGAAGGCGAGCTCAGCAATACGTTCAGAACTGACGGCATCGACCCGGAAGGCTCGATCTCGATCATCGACATCAACGGCGGCGTGCCGGCCGACACGGCAACGAACCTGGACTTCCGCGCCTTCAACACCGGCGGCGCGCGCAGCGCCGAACTGCCCGCGGGCGTGCGGATCGGGCGCCCCGGCGCCACGGTCGCGCAGGACCTCGAGCCCGAGTTCGTCACCGTCTCGGCCGACAGCAAGACGGCCTTCGTCTCGCTGCAGGAGAACAACGCGATCGCCGTGATCGACCTCGCGGCCAAGCGCATCAGCAAGATCTTCGCGCTCGGCACCAAGGACCACGGCGCCGCGCGCAACAAGATTGCGCCTTCGGATCGCTACGCCGCCGGAAGCAGCACGGCCAGCGACTACACCGCGATCCCGACGCTGAAGAACTATCCCAACGTCCACGGGGTGTACATGCCCGACGGCGTCGCGGCCTACACCGTGGGCGGCAAGACCTATGTGCTGACGGCCAACGAAGGCGACGACCGGGACGATTTCCTCGCCACGCCGGAGACCGCGCGGGTGGCCACGCTGAACCTGGATGCGACGGCCTTCCCGAACGCGAACGCGCTGAAGAACAACGCCGAGCTCGGCCGCCTGACCGTGATGGCGCGCCATGCCGGGGGCGCCTTCGGCGACACCGACGGCGACGGCGACTACGACCGCCTGTACGTGCTGGGCGCGCGGTCGTTCTCGGTCTTCGACCCGGAGTCGGCCTCGCTCGTCTTCGACTCCGGCGACGACCTCGAGCGCATCGTCTACAACCACTTCGACGACGAGTCGGTGGCGTCCGACCGTCTGAAGCTGATCCGGGCCCCGCAGGCGCTCGGCCGGCTCGACAACAAGGGGCCGGAGCCCGAGGGGGTGGTCATCGGCGAGGTGCGCGGATCGACCTATGCCTTCATCGGGCTCGAGCGCTCGAGCGCGGTCGCCGTCTACGACATCACCGACCCGGCTTCGCCGCGCTTCGTGCAGATCGTGCGCAACACCACCGACCTGGACAGCGGCGACATCAGCCCCGAGGGCCTGAAGTTCGTGTCGGCGGCCCAAAGCCCCACGGGCAAGGCGCTGCTGCTGGTGGGCTATGAGTTCTCTGGCAGCATGGCGGTGTACCAGTTCGACTGAGGGCGCCCTGCACAAGGGGCGCCATCCCCGGATTGGAGAACAATGGGGGCCCCGGCACGCTGTGTCCGGGGCCTTTTCCCTTGCCCGCCGGTGTGCTGCCGGCCAGCCCGGAGCTCACTGCCATGACCGTGATCGACACGCCCGTCACGCATCCAACCACAGGGCCGACCCGGCGCCTGTTCGCGCGTCTGGCCCTGGGGCTGGCCGCAGCCTCCCTGACCGGCGCTGCAGCCTTCGCCCAGGATGCCGCCCCGGCCTACACGCTCCAGCTGCTGCACTTCTCCGACGTCGACGGCTCGGACACCACCGCCCTAGGCAGCGTGGCGCACTTCTCGGGCCTGGTGCAGCGCTTCCGGGCCGAACACCCGCAGCACACGCTGCTGGTCAGCACCGGCGACAACGTCATTCCCGGCCCGCGCTTCAACGCAGCCGACAACCAGGGCACGATGCGTGCCCTGCTCGGCCGCGAGGGCGTGGGCCGCGGCGACATCGCGCTGATGAACGCCCTGGGCGTGCAGGCCTCGGGCCTGGGTAACCACGACCTGGACCTTGGCACCGGCACCTTCCGCGAGATGATCGCGCCGCAGGTCTCGGGCGGCGCGGTGGTCTGGCCGGGCGCGCGCTTTCCCTACCTGTCCTACAACACCGATTTCTCGCGCGACGCCAACACGCGCGGTCTGGTCGCGCCCAACGGCCGGCCGCTTCAGGAGTTGAACGGCAAGGTCGCCGGCTGGACCCGGGTCGACGTCGGGGGCCAGATGATCGGCGTGATCGGCGCCAGCTCGCCGGTGTTCAAGGCCATCACCTCGACCGGCGACCTCGTCATCGACCCGCCGCTGCGCGGCGGCGAAGTCGACATCGACGGTCTGGCGGCGCGCATCCAGGCCGGGGTCGACGAGATGACAGGCGCCGGCATCGACAAGATCGTGCTGCTGGCGCACATGCAGTCCATCGAGGTCGAGAAGGCGCTGGCCGCGCGGCTGCGCGGCGTGGACATCATCGTGGCCGGCGGCTCGAACACGCTGATGGCCGACGCCGACGACGCGCTGCGGCCGGGCGACCGCGCGGCCGAGACCTACCCCTACCTGACCCGCAGCGCCAGCGGCGAGCCGGTGGTCGTGGTCAACACCGACGCCGACTACAAGTACCTGGGCCGCTTCATCGCGCCTTTCGACGCCCGCGGCGTGCTGATGCCGCAGCACTTCGACAGCCGCCTGTCGGGCGCCTGGGCCGCGGCGCAGGGTGACGACACCGCCGGCGGCGTGACGCCGATCGCGCCGGTGGTGCAGATCCGTGACGGCCTGCGGCGCGTGATCAACGCCAGCGACGGCGTGTTCTACGGCTACAGCCGCGTCTTCCTGGAAGGCCGGCGCCAGGCCGTGCGCACCGAGGAGACCAACCTCGGCAACCTGTCGGCCGACGCGAACCTGGCCTACGCGCGAGACATCGACCCCACGGTGCAGGTCTCGCTGAAGAACGGCGGCGGCATCCGCGCCGAGGTCGGGGCCGTCGTCGCGCCGCCGGGCTCGACCTCGGACGTGCGCTTCGAGCCGCCGCCGGCCAACCCCGACGCCAAGCGTCCGGCTGGCGCGGTGTCGCGGCTGATGCTCGAGGCCGCATTCAAGTTCGACAACAAGCTCTGGGTCTTCGACGTCAGCGCGGCTCGTCTGCACGCGCTGCTCGAGTTCGGCGTGGCCGATGTCGAGAACGTGGGCGGACGCTTCCCGCAGGTGGGCGGCCTGCGCTTCAGCTTCGACCCGCAGGCGCCCAAGGGCACGCTGGCGGCCGACGGTTCGTCGACGACGCCCGGGCGCGTGCGCTCGCTGAAGGTGGGCGACGACGTGGTCGTGCGCGACGGCGTGGTGCAAGGCGACCCGAACCGCAGCTTCCGGCTCGTGACGCTGAACTTCCTGGCCACCGGCGGTGACGGCTACCGCTTCGGCGCCACGAGCCCGCAGGGCGACGGCCTGGCCCGGCTGCTGAAGCTGGAGTCGCACCCACGCGCGGGGGCCGCGCTCGGCGGCCAGGTGGGCCTGCCGCCCGGCGGCGAGCAGGACGCGCTGGCCGAGTACCTGCTGCAGCGCCACCGCGACACCCCCTACGCCGAGGCCGACACCCCGGCCGAGCAGGACACCCGCATCCAGAACCTGAGCCGTCGCGCCGACACGGTGCTGCAGTAGCGGCGCCCGGGGTGGGCGTCGGGGTTTCAGCGCCCGGGAGGGCGCGGCGCGGTCTCGAAGGCGCGCTTCAGGTCCAGGTACTCCTCGCAGCGCGCCTCGCACAGGCGCGCCAGCACCTGCAGGTGGTGCAGCGCGCGCTCGGGCCGGCCGAGCGTGAGCATCAGCTCGCCCAGGTACTCGTGCGCGCCCAGGTGTGCCGGGTCCAGCGCCAGCGCGCGCTCGTAGGCGGCCAGTGATTCCGCGTGCCGGCCGAGGTGGCGCAGGCTGAAGCCGGCCAGGTTGTGCGCGTCGGCGTCGTCGGGATAGGCCTGCAGGTGGGGCTGCAGCCGTTCGAGCGCGCGCGCCCAGGCCCGCTGCTGGATGGCGTCGCGTGCCTCGCGCATCGCGCGTTCTTCCAGCGCCGGGTTGCGGTTGGGCACGTCTACCGCATGGGCGGTGGCGGTCATCAGCCCGAGGGCGAAGGCCAGGGCCAGCGCGGCGCGCGCGGCGGGCGGCGGGCGCCGGCGTGATGCCGGCGAGCGAAGGGGCGTGTGCAGGCCGGTGTCCATGCGCTCGACGGTAGACCCGCCGGGCTGACAGCGCATGGCGCTGCCGGCAATCCCCGACATCCCGCGGGGCCGACACAAAGCTGTCATCCCGGAGCCTTCTACTCGTTTAGTCCATTTCCAACCTGGGAGAGCCCCCCATGTCGCACCCTGACCACGACACCCCGTGCAACACCTCCGCCAACCCGCATTTCGCCGACGTGCTCGCGCAGACGCTCGCCAGTCCGAGCCGCCGGCAGGTGCTGCGCGGCGGCCTTGGCTTGGCGGCCCTGGCGATGTTGCCGGCCGGCGCCGGCGCTGCCGCGAGCGCTTCGTCCCCGGCCGACGCGCTCGGCTTCCCGTCCGTCGACAAGACCCTGGTCGACGACGTCACGTTGCCGCCCGGCTACCGTTACAGCGTGCTGCACGCCACCGGCGACAGCCTCGACCCTGCGCTGCCCGTGTACTCCAATAGCGGCGCCGAGACTGATGACTGGTCGCGCCGCGTCGGTGACCACCACGACGGGATGGACATCTTCTTCATCGACGCCAACGGCCGCTACACCCAGGTCGACACCGGCCGTGCCGTGCTCGTGGTCAACCACGAGAGCTCGGCCGACAGCTATTTCATGCACCCCAACGGGCAAACCTCCAACGGCGTGGCGGGCAAGAAGTTCTCGCAATTCGGCGAATGGGATCTGGGCAACCGGCCCGAGCTCGAGGTGCTCAAGGAGATCAACCACCACGGTGTGTCGGTGGCGGAGATCGTGCGCACGCCTGCGGGCTGGCGCATGGCGCAGGGTTCGCCGCTGAACCGGCGCGTCACCGCCCAGACGCCGGTGCGCGTGGCCGGGCCGCGTGCGCACTTGGAGTCCATCCGCTCGATGATGGTCACGCGTTGGGACACCGCCGGCGGTATGGCACGAGGCACGTTGAACAACTGCGGCCACGGCAAGACGCCTTGGGGCACCTACCTCGCCTGCGAGGAGAACTGGGCCTTCTACTTCGGCATGAGCAGCACCGGCGCCGCGCCCGACGCCAAGGATGTGGCCTCGCGTCGCCGCTACGGCGTCGTGTCCGCCGCCCCCGCGGCCAACGTCACACGGACGACCAGCCAAGGCTGGCACACCGTCTCGACCAGCGACGACCGCTTCGCCCGCTGGAACCTCGCCGCCGTGGGCGCAAACGCCGAGCGTGACTTCCGCAACGAGGCCAACACCTTCGGCTACAACGTCGAGATCGACCCGCTGGACCCGGCATCGACGCCGGCCAAGCGCGTGACGATGGGGCGCATGGCCCACGAGGCTGCCGTCTTCAGTCTGCCGGTGCCGGGGCAGCCGCTGGCCGTCTACCAGGGCTGCGACTCACGCAACGAGTACATCTACAAGTTCGTCAGCACCGCCGCGTGGGACCCCCGTGACGTCGGCGGCGGCATCGTCGCCGGTGACAAGTACCTCAACGAGGGCAAGCTCTACGCCGCGAAGTTCAACGCCGACGGCCGTGGCGAGTGGATCGAGCTGAGCATCGCCGACCCGCGCATCGCCAACCATGCCGGGTACAAGTTCGCGCACCAGGGCGACGTGTTCGTCAACGCGCGCCACGCTGCCGACGCGGTGGGCGCAACGAAGATGGACCGCCCCGAGTGGGGTGCGGTCAACCCGCGCAACGGCGAGGTCTACTTCACGCTGACGAACAACAGCGCCGCCAACCGCACGCCCGGCCGGGTCGATGCGGCCAACCCGCGCGCCTACATGGACGTCGATGGCAAGAAGGGCGCGGGCAACCCCAACGGCCACATCATCCGCTTCCGCGAGGACGGCGGCCAGTCGGTGGCGATGGCCTTCACCTGGGACATCTTCCTCTTCGGCGCGGAAGAGGACGGCGGCGACGCCAACCTGTCGGGCCTGAGCGCGAAGAACGCCTTCTCCTCGCCCGACGGTCTGTGGTTCAGCCCGACCACGGGCATCTGCTGGATCCAGACTGACGATGGCGCGATGACCGACGAGTCGGGCTGCATGATGCTGGCCGCGATCCCCGGCCGCGTCGGCGACGGCGGCAAGGTGACGGTGAAGAACCGCATGGCGGTGAACGGCGTTGAGCAGACCGGCACGCAGGAGACCTTCATCGGCGCGGCCCTGGGCGACGCCAAGCTGCGCCGCTTCCTGGTCGCGCCCCCGGGTGCCGAGGTCACTGGCGTGACCGAGTCGCCTGACGGTCGCACGCTGTTCGTCAACATCCAGCACCCGGGTGAGAACACCAAGCCCGGCGGCGCGCCTGAGAGCGTGTGGCCCGGCAACAAGGGCTACGGCCGCCCGGGTCGCCCGCGCTCGGCCACCATTGTGATCACGCGCGAGGACGGCGGGATCATCGGGGTCTGAGGGTACGACACCGAGTGCCCATGCGCTCCAAGGAGCCGTGCAAGCACGGCTCCTTCCCAAAGGAAGTTCACCGGCACCGCGGTTCACCGGGGGCCCGGATCCGACCGGGGTGAGCCCGTCGAAGCCAAGGGCGGGAACCCAAAGGTTCCTGCCCCCTTCGACCGGCTCAGGACCGACGGCAGCAAGCGCCTCGGTCTCTCCCTCGAGAGGAGACGGCCATGGACTGGAACCCACCATGAAGATCGCCATTGCCGGCACCGGCTACGTCGGGCTTTCCAACGCCGTGCTGCTGGCCCAGCACCATGAGGTGGTCGCGCTCGACATCGTGCCCGCCAAGGTGGAGATGATCAACGCGCGGCGCAGCCCGGTCGATGACGCCGACATCGAGCACTTCCTGGCCCACCGGCCGCTGAACCTGCGCGCCACGCTCGACAAGCTCGAGGCTTACGCCGGGGCGGATTACGTGGTCATCGCCACGCCTACCGACTACGACGCTCAGACCAACTGCTTCAACACCCGCAGCGTCGAAGCCGTCGCGCGCGACGTGCTGGCCATCAACCCGCGCGCCACGATGGTCATCAAGTCCACCGTGCCCGTGGGCTACACCGCCGGGCTGAAGGCGCAGTTGGAATCCGAGGCCGCCAGCCAGGCGGGCGGGAGTGCAAGCAAGGCCCACGCCGGCCGCCACGAAGTCCCCCTCATCTTCTCGCCTGAATTCCTGCGCGAAGGCAAGGCGCTGCACGACAACCTGCACCCCTCGCGCATCGTGGTGGGCGAGCGCTCGGCCCGCGCCGACCGCTTTGCGCGCCTGTTGCAGGAAGGCGCCATCAAGCAGGACATCCCCACCCTGCTGACCGGCAGCACCGAGGCCGAGGCGATCAAGCTCTTCGCCAACACCTACCTGGCCATGCGCGTGGCCTTCTTCAACGAGCTCGACACTTACGCCGCGGTCCACAGTCTGGACACCCGCAGCATCATCGAGGGCGTGGGCCTGGACCCCCGCATCGGCAGCCACTACAACAACCCCAGCTTCGGCTACGGCGGCTACTGCCTGCCCAAGGACACCAGGCAGATGCTGGCCAACTACCGCAGCATCCCGCAGAACCTGATCGGCGCCATCGTCAACGCCAACACCACGCGCAAGGACTTCATCGCCGACGACATCCTCAACCGCCGCCCGCGCGTGGTGGGGATCTACCGCCTGGTCATGAAAGCCGGCTCGGACAACTGGCGCGAGAGCAGCGTACAGGGCGTGATGAAGCGCTTGAAGGCCAAGGGCATCGAAGTCATCGTGCACGAACCCGTGCTCGCCGAAGACCGCTTCTTCAACAGCCGCGTCGTCAACGACCTGGCCGCCTTCAAGGCCGAAGCCGACCTCATCGTCGCCAACCGCCGCACGGCCGAACTGGCCGACGTGGGGGACAAGGTGTACACGCGGGATCTTTTCGGCGGTGATGCTTGAGGATGGGCGCAAGGGGCATTTGTCGGCCCACTCCTGCCGACCCTCCATCAGAGAACCTTCCTGCCGCCGCATGAGACCGGGCAGCTGAATCCGTTCGGGCCGAGCCCGTCGAAGCCCTGGGTCGGAACGCCCGGGTGGTCGTGCCCACCGCGTCAGGCATGAGCGAAACAGGCGCCCCGCGCGAGGACGCCTAATTCATGGGTCCGTCATGAATCCGTAACGAATATGTCACGATCCCGCGTCATATTTCCACTTTTATTGAAACATCGAATCGTGACGCGCCAAGCCGCGTCGCAGCAGCGGAGTCAAGCCATGAGAGTGGGCATCAACGGCATGGGCCGCATCGGCCGCCTGGCCTTGCGCGCGGCCTTCGGCGCGGCCGAGCGGCCGGCCGACGACCCCCGGGCCGGCAACCGGCTCGAGGTGGTGCACGTCAACGAGATCAAGGGCGGCGCCGCGGCCACCGCGCACCTGCTGGCCTTCGACAGCGTGCAAGGGCGCTGGCGCGAAGACATCGCCGCCGAGGGCGAGGATGCGCTGCGCATCGGGGCGCTCCGCCTGGGCTTCAGCGCCCAGGCCACACCGCAGGCCATTCCCTGGGGTGATCTGGGCGTCGATCTGGTGCTCGAGTGCACCGGCAAGTTCCTCACGCCCGAGACGCTGCAGGGCCACCTGGACCGCGGCGCGCGCCGCGTCGTGGTGGCCGCGCCGGTCAAGACCGGCGGCGTGCTGAACATCGTCGTCGGCGTCAACGACCACCTCTACGACCCCGCGCAGCACCGCATCGTCACCGCCGCCTCCTGCACGACCAACTGCCTGGCGCCGGTGGTCAAGGTGGTGCACGAGTCGCTGGGCATCCGCCATGGCCAGATCACCACCATCCACGACCCGACCAACACCAACGTGGTCGTCGACGCGCCGCACAAGGACCTGCGCCGCGCGCGCAGCGCGATGCTGAGCCTGGCGCCCACGACCACGGGCAGCGCGACCGCGATCGCGCTGATCTACCCGGAACTGAAGGGCAAGCTCGACGGCCATGCGGTGCGTGCCCCGGTGCTCAACGCCTCGCTCACCGACTGCGTGTTCGAACTGCAGCGCGCCACCACGGCCGAGGAGGTGAACGCGCTGTTCGAAGCCGCGGCAGGCGGCCCGCTGGCCGGCATCCTGGGCTTCGAGCGGCGGCCGCTGGTCAGCGCCGACTATGCCCGCGACACCCGCAGCAGCATCGTCGACGCGCCCTCGACGCTGGTGACCGACGGCACGCTGCTGAAGGTCTACGCCTGGTACGACAACGAGATGGGCTACGCCTGCCGCATGGTGGATCTGGCCTGCCGGATGCACGACCTGGGTGTGTGAGGCCTCCCATGCCCTCAGCCCTCAGCCACAGGCCTGGAACACCGTTCGGGATGAGCCTGTCGAAGCCCGGTTGGAAGATCTCGGTGCTCGCGCCCTTCGACACGGTCAGGGCGAACGGCTTTCTCTCCGTTCGGGCTGAGCCTGTCGAAGCCCATGCCGCGCACGTCGACAAGCCCGGTGCGAGCGGCCAGCCCGAAGCAGCGCGGGCATCTGGCCAGTGCCTAGGCTTGAACCCTCGATGAACCCCGCCACCCGCCACTACGCGCTCGTCACGGCCGCCTACTGGGGCTTCACGCTGACCGACGGCGCACTGCGGATGCTGGTGCTGCTGCACTTCCACCGCCTGGGCTATTCGCCCTTCACGCTGGCCTTCCTGTTCCTGCTTTACGAGGCCGCGGGCATCGTCGCCAACCTGGTGGGCGGCTGGCTGGCCACCCGCTTCGGCATCGCGCGCATGCTGGTGGTGGGCCTGGCCACGCAGATCACCGGCTTCCTGCTGCTGTCGGCCCTGTCGCCCGACTGGTCGGCCGCGCTGTCGGTGGCCTGGGTGGTGGCCGCGCAGGGCGTGTGCGGCGTGGCCAAGGATCTGACCAAGACCGCCAGCAAGTCGGCGATCAAGCTCACGGCCGGCGAGGCCTCGGGCCGGCTCTTCAAGTGGGTGGCCTTCTTCACCGGCAGCAAGAACGCGATGAAGGGCGCGGGCTTCTTCCTCGGCGGGGTGCTGCTGCAGGCGCTGGGCTTCCAGGCCGCGCTATGGGCCATGGCCACCTTGCTGGCGCTGGTGCTGGCAGGCGTTCTCGCCTTCGTGCCCCCCTTGATGGGCAAGCGCAAGGCCTCGAAGTCGGCGCGCGAGCTCTTCGCCAAGAGCCGCGGCATCAACCTGCTGGCGACTGCGCGCGTGGCGCTGTTCGGTGCCCGAGACGTCTGGTTCGTCGTCGGGGTGCCGCTGTTCCTGTACTCGGCGGGCTGGAACTTCACCATGGTGGGCGCCTTCCTGGCGTTGTGGACCATCGGCTATGGCGGGGTGCAGGCCGCCGCGCCGGCCTTCGTGCGGCGCAGCGAAGACGGCCTGAGCCACGAGGTGCCTGCGGCGCGCGCCTGGTCGGCGGCACTGGCGCTGGTGCCGGCGGTGCTGGCGGCGCTGGTCGTGGCGCAGGCGCCGCAACTGGAGTGGGTCGTTGTCGCCGGCCTGGCGGTCTTCGGCGTGGCCTTCGCCGTCAACTCTTCGGTGCACTCCTACCTGGTGCTGGCCTATGCCGGCTCGGAGAAGGCGGCCGAGGACGTGGGCTTCTACTACGCCGCCAACGCGGCCGGGCGCTTCGGCGGCACGCTGCTGTCGGGGCTGCTGTACCAGTGGGGTGGCCTGGCCTGGTGCCTGGCCGGCTCGGCCGCGATGCTGGCCGGCTGCTGGGCCGTGACGCTGGCGCTGCCGGCGCGGCGGGAGGCGGTCTGACATGCGAGGGCGCCTGTGCAGCTCCTTGCCATCCCGCTGCGTTCTGCAACGTGGCGGTTTCGTACAACCTGACCAGGGAACGAATCCATGACCGGTTCGACCCCAGGTCCGGCGCACCCCGGCCTCGACGAGGCGGACGCGGTAGCGGCGCTGGCCGCACTGGCGCAGGCGCAGCGCCTGCGCGTGTACCGCGCGCTCGTCGGCGCGGGCCCCGGCGGCCTGACGCCGGGCGCGCTGGCGGCCACGCTCGGCCTGCCGCCGTCCACGCTGTCCTTCCACCTGAAGGAACTGGTGCATGCCGGCTTGGCTGACGTCGAGCGCGAAGGACGGCACCTGATCTACCGCCCCCGCGTCGAGCAGATGAACGCGCTGCTCGGCTACCTGACCGACCACTGCTGTCAGGGCGAGCCCTGCGGGCTCGTCACCACCACCGATGTTCGCTGCTGATGAAGAAGGAGGAGAAGCGCATGGACAGGAAAGACAAGATCTACGAGGTGCTGTTCGTCTGCACCCACAACTCAGCACGTTCCATCATGGCCGAAGCCCTGCTCACCTCGCTCGGGCGCGGGCGCTTCCGCGCGCATTCGGCCGGCAGCCACCCTTCGGGCCAGGTGCACCCGATGGCGCTGCTCACCCTCGAGCGCATGCACCTGGGCGCCGAGGGCCTGCGCAGCAAGGACTGGGCCGAGTTCGCGCAGCCCGGCGCGCCGGCGCTGGACTTCGTGCTGACGGTGTGCGACAAGGCTGCGGGCGAGGTTTGCCCGGTCTGGCCGGGGCAGCCGATGACAGCGCACTGGGGCGTAGCCGACCCGGCTGCGGCACAGGACAGCGCGGCCGACCTGGCGCAGGTCTTCTGGGACACCGCCACGGTGCTCAAGCGCCGCATCGAGCTGATGCTGGCGCTGCCGATCGCCGCGCTCGACAGCCTGGCGCTGCAGCAGCAGATGCGGGACATCGGCCGGCAATGAACCGGTGGCGAACCCGCCGATGCCCGGGCCGCGGCGACAGCCCTGCTTCGGCGTGCCCCGACGCCCCCGCATCAAGATCAGCCTGAACCCGTGGGACTGTTCGAGCGCTACCTGAGCCTGTGGGTCGGCCTGGGCATGCTGGCCGGCGTGGGGCTGGGCCTGGCCGTGCCCGGCTTGTTCGTGCAGGTGGCGGCGCTGGAGTTCGCCCACGTCAACCTCGTCGTCGCGGTCTTCATCTGGGTGATGATCTACCCGATGATGCTGCAGGTCGACTGGGGCGCGGTGCGCCAGGTCGGCCGCCGGCCGCGCGGGCTGGCGCTGACGTTGGGGGTCAACTGGGCCGTCAAGCCCTTCACGATGGCCGGCCTCGGGCTGCTGTTCTTCGGCGTGCTCTACGCGCCCTGGGTGGCGCCTGCCGACGCGCAGCAGTACATCGCCGGGATGATCCTGCTGGGCGTGGCGCCGTGCACGGCCATGGTCTTCGTCTGGAGCCAGCTCGTGGACGGCGACCCCAGCTACACGCTGGTGCAGGTCTCGGTGAACGACCTGGTCATGGTCGTCGCCTTTGCGCCCATCGCCGCCTTCCTGCTCGGCGTGACCGATCTCGCCGTGCCTTGGTCGACGCTGCTGCTGTCGACGCTGCTGTACGTGGTGCTGCCGCTGCTGGCCGGGGCTCTGACGCGGCGCTGGCTGCTCAGCCGCTCGCCGCAGGCGCTGGCCCGCTTCGTGGCCCGGCTGAAGCCAGCCTCGGTGGCCGGGCTGGTGGCCACCGTGGTGCTGCTGTTCGGGCTGCAGGCGGGCACGCTGCTGGCGCAGCCGCTGGTGATCGCGCTGATCGCGCTGCCGCTGGTGCTGCAGAGCTACGGCATCTTCGCCGTGGGCTGGATCGGGGCGCGGCTGCTGCGCCTGCCGCATGCGGTTGCCGGCCCAGCCTGCCTGATCGGCACCAGCAACTTCTTCGAGTTGGCCGTGGCGGTGGCGATCTCGCTGTTCGGCCTGAACTCTGGCGCTGCACTCGCCACCGTGGTGGGCGTGCTGGTGGAGGTGCCGGTGATGCTGTCGCTGGTGCGCTGGGTCAATGCGCGCCGGCCGGCGGCTACCTGATCGGCGTGGCGTCCCCGCCCGGCGGCAGCTGGGCCGCAGGCGCCAGGTTGCCGTTGCGCACCAGCATGTAGGCCAAGACGGCAGTCTTCTGCGCGTCGTCGATCTTGGCCGGGTTGTCGAAGGGCATCAGCATCTGCAGGTATTCGAACAGGCCGCGTGCGGTGCCGAACTTGGCGATGTCGTGCCCAGGACCCCAGATGGGCCGCGGGAAGACCGAGGCATCGCGCCCGGTCGCCCCGTGGCACAGCGCGCAGTGCTCCTGGAACAGCCGCGCGCCGGTCAGCACCTGCGCCCCGGCCTGGGCCGGGGGGGCTGGCGCGGCCTGCTGGGCCACGGCCGGGGCTGCGCCGGCCGCGGCCAGCAGCGCCAGGGCCGCCGCGCGACGGCCGGCGCGCACGCCTTGCAACAGTCGCCCCATGTTCACACCACGCGGATCTTGAACTTCGGGACCGCGCCGTTGGCCATGCCGAGCAGGTTGAAGGGCACGGTCTCGGGCTGGGTGTTGCCGGCCATGTCGATGCCGCGCGTCTCGATCACGTGGTCGCCCGGCCGGGCGTCCCAGTGGAAGTCGAAGCGCACCCAGGTGTAGCGCCCGAGGTTCGGCCCCTGGATGTGGGCGCGCTGCCAAGGGCCGCCATCGACGCGGTACTCGACTTCGCGGATGCCGTACTGCGGGGCCCAGGCGTAGCCGCGCACCAGCTGCCGGCCGGCGCTCATCATCGGCCACTCGCCGCGCTTGAGCGGGTAGTTGGCCGGCACCGAAGGCGACTTCTCCAGCACCAGCGGCACCGTGATCAGGGTCTTGATCGGCATCCACGTGACCATTGGGCCCTTGACGTCGGCCGCCGTGATGCCACCGATGAACTCGTCGTTCGGCGCGATCGCCGGCGCTGCATAGGCCGGGCCGATGTAGGTCTCGCCGCGGGTGTTCAGGCGGCACCAGTGCTGGTGGCTGTCGATGCGGATCTCGGTCAGCCACTTGATCGAGGCCGTGCCGCCCCAGCCCGGCACCACCAGGCGCACCGGCGCGCCGTGGTCGGCCGTCAGCGCATTGCCGTTCATGCGGAAGCACACGCCGATGTCGTCGCCGCGCGAGGTCAGCTCCGACACCGGCATCGGCCGGCCCATGTCGTTGCCGTCGACGCCCGACCAGAACAGTGCGGACTTCGCGTCGCGCTTGAGGCCGACCAGGCCCAGGATGTGGCTGATCGGCACGATCTGCCACTCGGCCTGGCCGATGGCCCCGAGCACCCAATTGCCGCCGGCGACGTCCTTCATCTCCTGCTGTTCCCAGAACAGGCTGCGGCCGTTGCCGTGGCATTCCATCGTCGCGATGACGGTACGCGACGGCATCTTCAGCAGGTCTTCGTAGCCGATCTCCACCGCGCGCTCGACGGCATTGCCATGGACCTTGAGCTTCCAGTTGCGCGGGTCAAGCACGGGCCTGGCCTCGGGCAGCGGCGTCGGGTAGTGGTTGCGGACGTAGAACTCCTCGACCGGGGTCATGTAGGTGGAGAAGTTCCAGTAGTTGCCGCTGCGCACCGTGGCGCCGATGTTCAGCAGGCGCGAATCGTCCTTGATCAGCACCTTGCGAGGCGGGGCCGCGGGTGCTGCGGCCTGGGCCTGCGCCAGCGAAGGTGCAGCGGCTGCGGCGCCGAAGGCGGCGGCCGAGACAAAGAACTGGCGCCGGTCGGCCTGGGGCCCGATGCGCAGCGCGTCGCGGACCATCGCCTCTTCCTGAGCCTGTTGTTTCTTTTGCGACATCTCTGGTCTCCTCATGCTGGTGTCGTGGATGCCGGTGGCGCCGGCAGTGGCCTGTTCTTTCCTGCGACCTGCGACCGGGCAGGGGCTCTACCCCGGGAAAACGCCGGTCCGGTCGTGGCCCGGTTTCTGCAAGATGCGCGCCAGTCTGGGCCGCAGCGGGCCACCGAGGCGGCAAGCCTCGATGGCGGCGGCGATCCCGAAACACAAGGCACCTTTCCGATGAAATCGGTGTTACGAAAACGAAACCGACGCCAGGCCGTTCGGCAGCTGCTGCGCTCGGGGCTGGCCGCGACTGCGCTGCTGGCGCCTATGGTCACGGTGCGCGGTGCAGCAGCGCCGCTGCGCTTTGGCACGACGCCGGTGTTTCTGGACGACCAGCTCGCGCTGCTCGGCGTGTGGCAGGGCTATCTGCAGGGCCGGCTCGGCCGACCGGTGCAGTTCGTTCAGCGCGGCAGCTATCGCGAGATCGTCGACCTGCTGCTCGGCGACCGGGTCGATGCGGCCTGGCTGTGCGGCTATCCCTACGTGATGTACGAGGACCGCATGCAGCTCGTCGCGGTGGCCCGCTACCAGGGCCAGCCGCTGTACCGCTCGCACCTGGTGGTGCCCGCCACCGAGACGGCGGTGAGGGACATTGCCGGGTTGGCGGGCCGCATCTTCGCCTACAGCGACCCGCTGTCCAACAGCGGGCACCTCGTGCCGCGGGTCGAGCTGCTGCGCGCCGGGCACGACCCGGACCGCTTCTTCAGGCGCAGCTTCTTCACCTTCGGGCACCGCAAGGTGGTGGAGGCGGTGCGCGCCGGGCTGGCGCATGCCGGCGCCGTCGACGGCTACGTCTGGGACACGCTGCAGGCCCAGCATCCGGAAGCCACCGCCGGGCTGCGCGTGGCGTGGCGCTCCGGCACCTACGGCTTCCCGCCGGTGGTCGCCCGCCCGGGCCTGCCCGCCACCGAGCGCGAGGCGCTGACCCGCGCGCTGGTCGGCATGCCGGGCTCGGCGCCCGGGGCGCAGCTGCTGCAGCGGCTGAACATCGACGGCTTCGAGCCGGCGCCGCAGGCCCTGTTCGACAGCATCCGCGAGCTCGTGCGGCTGCACCGGCGCTGAGCGGGCCGACGTGAGACTCTCCGACCTCGACTGGCGGCTGAAGATCCCGCTGGCGCTGACCGCGGTGATCGTGCTGACCGAGCTCGTCGTCGCGGCGGCGCTCGTCACGCGCACGCTGCGCGACGCGCGGGCCGACCTGGAAGCCAGCTCGAGGAACCTCGTGACCGTGCTCGGGCGCTCGCTGCGCGAGCCGATGGTGCGCGACCACCTCTGGCAGGCCTTCGAGGTCGTCAGCACGCCGATCGCCGCGCGCACGCCCGACAACCCGCTCAAGCGCATCGTCGTGCTCGATGCCGACCGCCAGGTCTTCGTCGCGACGGACCCGCGCGAGATTCCGGTGGCCACCCCGGCCGCCGAGCTGCCGCCGGTGCTGGCGGCGCTGGCGGCCCGTGCCACCGGGGCGGCCGGCTTCCAGTTCCTGCTGGACCGCCGCGGCGCGGGCACGCAGCTCGCGTCGGGCGGGCCCATCACCGCCGAGGACGGAACCCGGCTCGGCACGGTGCTGCTGGAGTTCGACCCGGCGCTTTATCGCGCGCGCCTGGGCTCGCTGCTGGGCGAGCTGGCGCTGCTCAGCATCCCGGGGCTGCTGCTGCTGGTGCCGCTGGGCTGGCTGGCGGGCCAGCGGCTGGCGCAGCCGCTGGTGCAGATGGCGCAGGCGCTGTCGCGCGTGGGCCACGAGCCGCCAGCCGCGATCGCGGCCCACCTGCCGCCGCCGGGGCGCGACGAGATCGGCCGCCTGTCCACGCAGGCGCGGCACATGCTCGACGGCCTGGCCCGCAAGGAAGCGCTGGAGCGCGAAGTGCTGGCCTCCGAGCGGCTCGCGGCCGTCGGCCGGGTGTCGGCGGCGATCGCCCACGAGATCAACAACCCGCTGGGCGGCATGCTCAACGCCATCGACACCGTCGCGCGCCACGGCCGCCCCGACGCCTTCACGCGCAAGACCCTCGGGTTGCTGGAGCGCGGGCTGCAGCAGATCCGCGCCACGGTGGGGGCGCTGCTGGTCGAGGCGCGGCTGGACTCGCCGGCGCTCGGGCCCCAGGACTGGCAGGACCTGCAGACCCTGGTGGCGCCGCAACTGGCGGCGCGCGGCGTGGAGCTGGCCTGTCACATCGAGGATGCCGCGCTGGCGCCGGTGCCGCTGCCGGCGCACGAGATCCGGCAACTGGTGCTGAACCTGCTGCTCAATGCCGTGAAGGCGGCCCGGCCTGCCGCACCCGCCGAGGGCGCCGCCGCGGCCGTGGAGTTGACCGTGGCGCGCGGGCCCGGGCTGCTGGCGGTGGTGGTGGGCAACACCGGGCCGCCGATCGAGCCCGAGGTCATGGCGCGGCTGTTCGAGCCCTTCGTCCACCCGCCCGGCCAGACCGCCGGCCGGCACGGCTTCGGCCTGGGACTGTGGGTGTGCTACCAGATCGTGCAGCGGCTCCAGGGCCGCATCGAGGTCGGCAGCGAAGGCCGGTGGACACGCTTTGCCGTGACATTGCCAGTGCCCGACACCGGCCCGCCCGCCCAGCCCCCGCGCGAACCGCCGCAGGAGACCTGATGCCCAGACTGTGCCTGATCGAGGACGACCCCATCATGGGCGAGTCGCTGTCCGACCGCTTCCAGCTCGAGGGCTTCGAGCTGGACTGGTACACGAGCGGGCGCCAGGCCGCGCAGGCGCTGGGCCAGCGGATCTACGACGCGGTGGTCAGCGACATCAGGCTGCCCGACCTGTCGGGCGAGCAGGTCTTTGCCGAGGTGTCCAGGCTCGGGAGACCCGCTCCGCCCTTCCTCTTCGTCACGGCCCACGGCTCGCTCGAGCGCGCGGTCGCGCTGCTCAAGCAGGGGGCTGCGGACTATGTGACCAAGCCCTTCGACATCGCCGAACTGGTTCAGAAGGTACGCCAGGTCGTGGGCGAGACGGCTTTGGACCCGCAGGCCGAAGGCGCTGCGGGTGAACTGGGCGTGTCGCGGGCCATCCGGGCGCTGGAGCAGCAGGCCCCGCGCATCGCTGCGCGCGCGCGCACCGTGCTCGTCACCGGCGAGAGCGGCAGCGGCAAGGAGGTGCTGGCCCGGCACCTGCACGCGCTGGCCCACCCGGGCGGCGGCGCACCCTTCGTCGCGGTCAACTGCGGGGCCATCCCCGACACGCTGATCGAGGCCGAGCTCTTCGGTCACGAGCGAGGCGCCTACACAGGCGCCGACCGCGCACGGCGCGGTCACTTCGAGAAGGCCGACGGCGGCACGCTCTTCCTGGACGAGGTGGCCGAGCTGACGCCAGCGCTGCAGGTCAAACTGCTGCGGGTGCTGCAGGACCGCCGTATCCGGCGCCTGGGCGGCGAGACCGAGATCGAGGTCGACCTGCGCCTGGTGTGCGCGACGCACCGGGACCTGCGCGGACTGGTGGCGCAGGGGCGCTTCCGCGAGGACCTGTACTACCGCATCCACGTCGTGCACCTGCGCGTGCCGCCGCTGCGCGAGCGCCCCGAGGACATCCTGTGGCTGGCCCGGCGCTTCCTGTCCGACCTGGCGCGCGAGCAGGGCGAGGAGGTCCGCACACTCGGGGTCAGCGCGCGCGCCGCGCTGCTGGCGCACGGCTGGCCAGGCAATGTGCGCGAACTGCACAACCGGCTGGAGCGGGCCTGCGTGCTCACGCCCCACCCCGAGCTGACTGCAGCAGACCTGTTCGACGAGGGCGGCGAACCGGCCGAAGGGACCGGAACACTGCCGACGCTGGAGGCTTTCGTCGCCGAGGCCGAGCGCAGCTACCTGCAGGCGGTGCTGCAGCGCCACGAAGGGCGGGTCGGCGTGGCGGCCGCGGCGCTGGGCATCTCGCGCAAGACCCTGTGGGAGAAATGTCGTCGCCACGGGCTGAGGCTGCGCGAACAGCCCGAATCCGGCCGAGAGTCGGTGGGGTCATGAACGCCTGCAGGCGTTGCACGCTGTGCCACGGTCGCCCGGCCTGGGCCGTTGCGTGACGTTTAACATCGTCCGATGGACCTGATCGACGACGAACTCACCCTTCTCGAGACCCTGGTGCAGCTGCAGGGCGCGCGTCTGCTGGAGGCCGGCTGCGGCGCGGCGCAGCTGGCGCACGCGCTGCTGCAGCGGCACCCCGACGCCGAGCTGGTGGGGCTGGAGGTCGACGAGCGGCAACTGGCGAAGAACCTGCTCGCCCCCGCCGAGCGCCTGCGCTTCGAGCGCGCGGGCGCGCAGGAGATCCCCTTTGCCGACGCCCGCTTCGACGGCGCGCTGATGCTGAAGTCGCTGCACCACGTGCCGCTGCCGCTGATGGACCGCGCGCTGGCCGAACTGGCCCGCGTGCTGCGCCCGGGCGGCTGGCTCTATGTGTCCGAGCCCGTCTACGCGGGCCCGTTCAACGAGCTGGTGCGCCTGTACAACGACGAGGGCGAGGTTCGCGCCGCGGCGCAGGCGGCGCTGGACCGCGCGCTGGCCAGCGGCGCCTGGCAGCCGCTGGCCGAGCGGCGCTTCGCGCTGCCGCGGCGCTTTGCCAGCTTCGACGAGTTCGAGCAGCGCTCGATGCGCCCCACCTTCGCCGACCACGGCATCACCGACGAGATGGTCGAGCGGGTGCGCGCGCTGTTCCTGCCCCACCTCGGCCCGGACGGCGCGCGCTTCGAGCAGCCGATGCACGTGCGGGTGCTGCGCAAGGTGGGTTGAGCCTGCGCAGGCACCGGCGCCGGTGCCTGCGCTTTGTCGGCGGGCCGCGCGGGGGCTCGCGCCCTTTCCGTGCTTCTACTGCCGGCCCTGCTGCAGCCGGCGCCACGAATGGACGGCCCAGTTCGAGCGCGGTTCCCCGCGTTCGCCGCCGTAGACCACGCAGCCCCCGGCCATGGCCACGCCTTGATGAGCGGCGAAGGTCTTCAGGCCTTTGAAGTAATCCGGGTTGACGGTGGCGCCGGCCTTGATCTCGACGGCCTGAAAGGCGTGGCCTGCCGGCAGTAGCAGATCGACTTCGTTGCCCTCGGAGTCACGGTAGAAGTACATGCGCGGCGCCTGCCCGGCGTTGAGCTGGTCCTTCAGCGCCTCCATCACGATCAGGTTCTCGAACAGCGCGCCCCAGAGCGGGTCGCGGACGACCTGCTCGGCCCGGTGCAGGCCCAGGAGCCAGCACGTCAGCCCGACGTCGACGAAGTAGAGCTTGGGCGATTTCACCAGGCGCTTGCCGCTGTTGGTGAACCAGGGCGGCAGCAGGTGCACGATGCAGCTGGTCTGCAGCAGGTCGATCCAGGCGCGTGCTGTGACGTGGCTGACGCCGGCGTCGTTGCCGAGCTGGCTGAGGTGCAGAAGTTGTCCGGTGCGGCCAGCGCACAGCCGCACGAAGCGTTCGAAGCGCTGCAGGTCCTGCACGGCGGCCAGCTGGCGCAGGTCGCGTTGCACATAGGTGGAGAAGTAGTCGGCCAGCGCCTGTGATGGATCCAGCGCGCGGTCGTGGATGCGCGGCAGGAAGCCGTGCAGCAGGGTCGATGCCAGATCCTGCGGTGCCTTTCCGCCCCGCAGGCGGCGTACCTCCGACAGCGTCAGCGGCAGCAGCCGCAGCAGGGCGGTACGCCCGGCGAGCGACTGCGACACCTGGGTCATCAGCTCGAATTGCTGGCTGCCGATCAGAACGAAGCGACCCGGTTGCGGATCGGCGTCGACCAGGGCTTGCAGGTAGGAGGCGAGTTCCGGCGCGCGCTGGATCTCGTCCAGCACCGCTCCTGCGGCATGCTGGGCGAGGAAGCCCCGCGGATCCTCCAGTGCGAAGCGCCGGGTGTCGGGGTCTTCGAGGCTCGCGTAGGGCAGGTGCGGGAACTCGGCTCGCGCGAGCGTGGTCTTGCCGCTCTGGCGCGGGCCAGTCAGCGTGACCACGGGATACTGCCGGGCCAGGCTGCGCAGCACGGGTGCAATGTCGCGCTCGATCATGCCCGATGATAGCCCTTCTCCTGCATTTTGAAGATCATTTCTTCAAAATGCAGGATTTGGCGGGCTGATGTCGACCCGCGCCGCGCCGACACCCCCCTACCTGAACGCCACCTCCGCAAAGCTCCTGAGCTTGCGGCTGTGCAGCCGCTCCGGCGGCTGGGCGCGCAGCAGCTCCACGGTGCGCAGGCCGATGCGCAGGTGCTGGTCGACGCGCTCGCGGTAGAAGCTGTCGGCCATGCCGGGCAGCTTGATCTCGCCGTGCAGCGGCTTGTCGCTGACGCACAGCAGCGTGCCGTAGGGCACGCGGAAGCGGAAACCGTTGGCGGCGATGGTGGCGCTCTCCATGTCCAGCGCCACGGCGCGGCTCTGGCTGAAACGGCGCTCGGGGCCGGGGTGGGGCAGCAGCTCCCAGTTGCGGTTGTCGGTGGACGCCACAGTGCCGGTGCGCAGCACGCGCTTCAGGTCCCAGCCCTCGAGCTGCGTCACCTGCGCCACCGCCTGCTCCAGCGCCACCTGGATCTCGGCCAGCGCCGGGATCGGCACCCACGGCGGCAGTTCCTCGTCGAGCACGTGGTCCTCGCGCACGTAGCCGTGGGCAAGCACGTAGTCGCCGAGCTGCTGCGTGTTGCGCAGCCCGGCGCAGTGGCCCAGCATGATCCAGGCGTGCGGGCGCAGCACCGCGATGTGGTCGGTGATGTTCTTGGCGTTGGCCGGGCCGACGCCGATGTTGACCATGCTCACGCCGCTGCCGTCCGGACGCACCAGGTGGTAGGCCGGCATCTGCGGCAGACGCGGCGGCAGCGCGCCGTCATCGTCGCCCGGCTCGGCAGGCAGCCCGGCGCGCCGCGTGACCACGTTGCCCGGCTCGACGAAGGCGGTGTAGGCGCCGGCCGCGTCCGCCATCAGGCCGCGGCCGAGCGTGACGAACTGGTCGATGTAGAACTGGTAGTTCGTGAACAACACGAAGTGCTGGAAGTGGCGCGGCGCGGTGCCGGTGTAATGGCGAAGCCGGTGCAGCGAATAGTCCACGCGCGGCGCCGTGAACAGCGACAGCGGCAGCGGCGCACCCGGCCCGGGCAGGTAGGTGCCGTTGGCGATGCCGTCGTCCATGGCCGCGAGGTCGGGCAGGTCGAAGCACTCGCGCAGGCGCTGGCGCAGCGCGGCATCCATCCGGCCCTCGAGGTGCTCGCCCTCGGCCAGCGCGAAGTGCAGCGGGATGGGCTGCGCGCTGGTGCCCACCTCGAGCGGCTCGCCGTGGTTGCGCAGCAGCAGCTCGAACTGCTCGCGGTAATAGGCGCCGAACAGGTCGGGGCGCGTGAGCGTGGACTCGTAGGCGCCAGGGCCGGCCACCGAGCCCCAGGCCTGACGCGAATCGCCGCGCGCCGCGCCGTCGGCGCGCAGCCGCACGAAGGGGTAGCAGGCGCGCACGCGTCCCACCGGCAAGTCGCCGGCAACCAGGCGCTGCAGCCGCCCGCTCAGGTGGGCGACGCTGGCGGCGTGGATCTCACTCACGCGTTGCAGCGCGGCGTCGGCATCGTCGAAGCGCGCAGGCGCAAGGTAGGGCGGCAGGTCCAGCATGGCGTGATTGTCGGCCCCGCCGCCGGCGGCTGCGCGCCGGGCGGGTGGCCTCGCCTTCGGGTGACGAAGGGGGCAGCCGCAGGATCTTCGACGCCGTGCCGCGCGGCGGTTCCCGAGGCCCCCGCCGGCCCCGAGGGGTCGAGACGTCTTGCCGGACTGCGCTGACGTGACAGGCCCCGGGGGCGCCGAACGCTCGCGGGGCGACAGGATTGAGACAGCGCTTGCAGTACGATGAATCTTTCCCATCCAAAGCAGGACACTCCCGCACCGGCGGACGGTGTCCCGCGTCAAGGAAGATCGCAGCCCTCTGACAGCGCCCATCGAGCCGCCGTGAACACCGAGCAGCCTTCCAACGTCGACCACGCGGAGGCATTCGCCTCGGCGCCGCAAGGGCCGCAGCTGTTGCGCTCCCGGCGGCAGCAGTTGACAGCGGCCACCGTGGCCATCTCCGGCGGCATCCCGCTGATGGTCGCGGCCGCGGCAATAGGGCAGGCCCCTTGGACAGCCGTGCTCATCTGGGCGCCCTTGTGCCTGGTGATGAACCTGCTGGCCTGGGCGGGGATGAAATTCTCTTGGGCACACCGGTGGCGCGACCCGACGCTGACCGCGCCGCAGATCGCCTGGGCCATCGGGTCCACCGCCGTATGCTATGCAATGCTCGGGCCGCTGCGGGGCATGGTGTTGCCGATGGTCGCCCTGGCCATCGTGTTCGCCATCTTCGCGTTGCCGGCGCGCACCGTGCGCTGGCTGACCTGGTGGACGCTCGGGGTCTATGGCGCGGTGATGTCCACGATGTCCTGGTGGCAGCCGGCGCGCTTCCCGCCCCTGGAGGAGGCGATCTACTTCGGCTCCCTGCTCCTGGCGGTACCTCCGATGGCACTGCTGGCGGCGCGCATGAGCGAACTGCGCGCCCGGCTCGCGCGGCAGAAGTCCGAACTCGAACAGGCCTTGCAGCGCATCCGCCAGACCGCCGAACGCGACGAGCTGACCGGCCTGTTCAACCGGCGCCGCATCCTTGAGGAACTCCTGGCCGTCCAGAAGCGCGCGCAGCGCAGCGCAGCCCCGTTTGCTGTGGCCATGGTCGACATCGACCATTTCAAGGACATCAACGACCGCCACGGCCACGCCGGCGGCGATGCGGTGCTGCGCCGCTTTGCCCAGATCGCGCAGGACACCCTGCGCGCCGTCGACATGCTGGGGCGCTGGGGCGGCGAGGAATTCCTCATCATCCTGGCGAGCGAGGACGTCGCCGGCGCCACCGTCGTGGCCGAGCGCCTGCGACTTGCCGTCTCGGCGCTGGAGGTCGAACGGCCCGATGGCGGCCGCATCAGGCTGACGGTGTCGATGGGACTGGCCGGGTGGCAAGCGGGCGAGCCTGCAGATCGACTGATCGCGCGCGCTGACCAGGCCCTCTACCGCGCCAAGGCCGGCGGACGAGACCGGGTCGTGCACGACTGAAGCGGGCAGCCGGCGGCAGGGGAGATGTTCGTGCCGCAGCGGTGTCGAGCGCAGCGCTCAGCCCGCGGCGACGAAGTTGCGTCCGCGCGGGCTGCCGAGCGCGGCGTGGATGCGCTGCGCAGCGTCGGTGATGCCCAGGCGGGTGGGGTCGAGTTCCACGCCCAGGCGCTGCAGCCAGGCTCGCAGCATCATCGCGCCGCGCGCGGCCTGCGCGGAAACGGCGGCAGCGTTGTCCATCGTGGCGGTCTCGGGCGTGAAGACCTGCGCCAGCAGCGCGTCCACGCGCGCGTCGCAGCCCACCGCCAGTTCCCAGGCGGCAGGCAACCACAGCGCCACGGCCAGGCCGTGCGGCAGGCCCTGCTCCAGCGTGACCGCGTAGGACAAGGCATGCGCAAGCGCGGTGCGCGTCTGCGAGAAGGCGTACCCAGCCTCGAGCGCAGCCAGTGCGAGCTCGGTGCGCAGCCCGAGGTCCGTCGGGTCGCGCAGGGCTGCGGGCAGCGCGCGCAGCACCCGCCGTGCCGCGCCGAGGGCCAGGGCATCGCTGAAGGGGTTGGCGTGGCGGTTCCACACCGACTCCAGCGCGTGCGACAGCGCATCCAGCGCCGTGTCGCGCGTCACGGCCAGCGGACAGCTCAGTGTCAGTGCGGGGTCGACGAAGGCACGCTCGGCCCAGCCGAAGGGTTCGTCGAAAGAGCGCTTGACTGGCGGCTGCGCATCGGTGTCCCAGACCGTGGCCCAGCGCGTGACCTCGCTGCCGGTGCCGGCGGTCGTCGGCACCATCCACAGCGTGGCGAGCGCAAGCGCCGGCCACGCGGCCTCGCCGCGCAGCGCACGCTCGACGCCGGCAAAGCGCCCATCCAGCGGCCGGCAGCGCAGCACCTTGGCCACGTCCAGCGTGGTGCCACCACCGAGCGCCAGCAGCACCGCATCGGGCTCGCGCTCGAGCAGCGGCCACACGTGCGCAGCAATCTCGCGGCAGCGTGCCAGGCTCGACAGCCCGTCGTCGACCTCGATCCAGTCGATCAGCTGCCCGCCCAGCAGCGCCTGCCAGCGCGCGCGCCAGCCCAAGGCCGTGGCCGGCGTGAAACCGAGCACGACCACGCGACGCCCGCCCAGTTCACCGGGCAGGGCTTCGACGCAGCCGGCACCGAAGCGCACGGCCACGGGCATATGCCAGCCAAAGCCGGGGCCGTGAGTCGCCACGGCCGTCATACAAAGCGCGCGCGCAGCCGCGCCGACAACAGGTCGATCAGGCTGACGCTGACCACCAGGATGATCAGCACCGCGCAGGTCTGCGCGTACTGGAAGCCGCGGATGACCTCGAACAGCACGACGCCGATGCCGCCGGCACCGACCATGCCCACGACCGAGGCCGAGCGCACGTTGGACTCGAAGCGGTAGAGCGCGAAAGACAGCCACAGCGGCAGCACCTGCGGGATCACGCCGTAGGCGATTTCCACCAGCTTGCGCGCGCCGGTGGCGCGGATGCCCTCGACCGGCCGCGGGTCGATGGCCTCCACGGCCTCGGAGAACAGCTTGGCCAGCGTGCCCGTGGTGTGCACCGCCAACGCCAGCACCCCGGCGAAGGGCCCCAGCCCGACGGCGACGATGAACAGCATCGCGAACACCATCTCGTTGATGGCGCGGCAGGCGTCCATCAGCCGGCGCACCGGCTGGTGCAGCCAGGCCGGCGCGATGTTGGCCGAGGCCGCCAGCGACAGCGGCACCGCCGCCACGATGGCCAGCA
>JAIXWM010000131.1 GCA_027491255.1 Rubrivivax sp.
CGGCTGCTGCGTTGAATACGCTGGATGGCAAGACGACGGTGACCGTTGCGGCAGAAGCCGTGGACGAACTGACGGGCACGGCGGCGGACATTGCCATCGCGGTCAGCGCGGCGAGTATTAACACGGCAACTGACGTGGACGCGACGGTGGATGCGGGGACGGTCGCGGCGACAGACTTGAACACGATCGACACCCATACCAGTGCGGTAGTGGATGCGACGGCGGTGACTACGATCACGGGTACGGCAGTGGCGGTGATCGATGCGGCCGATGACCAGACGAAGATCGACACGGCCGACAACGTGGCGTTGACGGTGAACAACGGGACGGCCACAGCGGCGCAGGCCAACACCCTGGCGGGCTTCACGACAGGCGTTGTGACTGCGACCGTGGATGCCGACACGGCGGCGGCGCTGGTTGGTGCTACGGCAGCGGCGACGGCTACGGATGCGCTGACGTTCACGGTGTCGTCGGCAGGCAGCGCAGCGGCGGCCGATCTGAACACGCTGGACGGACGGACCAATGTGGTGGTGAACGCGGCGGCGGTAACCACGATCAGTGGCCTGGTTGCCGATGTCAAGACAACCATCGCGGCAGCCGGCATCAACACCTCGTCTACTTATGCTGCCACGTTGACCGACACCTCTGTGTCTGTGGCGGACTTGAATACTGTCGCCGCAGACACCGGCGGTGTCGTCACTGCCACGCTGGTCGCCGGGTCCTTGGCTGATTTCGCCGCACTGGCGACCGCATCCAACGACCTCATCACCGTCAACGTCAACGACGCAGGCGGCTCCACCCTCGCGGCAGCGACCCTGGCCACCCTGGGTGGCAAGACGGCAGGTGTGGTCACGGTGCAGAACGCGGTGACGGTGTCCGGCACCGTCAGCGAACTGACCGCAGCGCTGGTCACCGCGGAAACCCAGGTCACCGCGGCCAACGCCAACGTGACGGCGTCCGATTCAGGCTCGGTCGCGGCTGCAGCTCTGGTGGCCGTGGACAACGTGACGTCAGGCTTGATCACCGCCGCCAACATGAGTACGCTCACGGGCAACGCCGCTGCGGTCCGCGGGGTGACCGACAACCTGGCCGTCAGTGGCAGCAACAAGTTCAGCATCGGTGCCATGGTCGGCAGCATTACCAACGCGGCCGTCACCCTCTCAGGCACGGCCACTCTGGCTGATCTGCGGGCTATCGATCAATCCGCCTCGGGAACGATCACTGCGGCCGATGTGACGAGCTTGTCGGGCACGGTGACCGATATCCGCGCGGTCTTGGACAACCTCGGGACGGGTTCCAACAAGTTCAGCTTGGGCACGATGACCGACAACGTCACCAATGTAGGTTTGACGCTGACCGACACGACGATGACGGCAGCCAACGTGCTGCTGCTCGACACGGCGACGACCGGGGTGGTCACCATCGCTGCAGGATCGACAGTGACAGGCACGCAGACCGAAATCAACAGCCTGTTCGGGGCGACAGGTGTTTCCCGGCCTGGTGATCTCAGCGTCACCGTCACTGGCGTGCTCTTGTCGGGTACCGAGCTCCCTGGTTACCTGGACTTCATCGGTGCCAACACCAATGGCACGATCGGCGTGGAAGGCTCGGTTGACGCCAACCCGCTGAACTTCTCGGCCACGGGCCGGCGTCTGGTCATCGATGGTGGTGCAGGCAACGACACCATCACCGGTACGGGTTATGGCGACCGCCTCATTGGTGGCGCCGGCAACGACGGCATCACGCTGGGCGCGGGGGCCGACGTGCTGGTGTTCAATTCGCTGTCGGGCTCCGACACGGTGGCTGGGTTCAACGTGGCTGCAGACCAGATTGAACTTGCCAAGGCCGTGATGACCGGGCTCGGCAATGTGAATGGCGGTTTGACGGATGCCCAGTTCGAGTCGGGTGCCGGTTTGACTGCCGCGGTCGACGCAAGCACCCGCATCTTCTACAACGAGACCACGGGTATCCTGTATTACGACGCCGACGGCTCGAATGCCGCCGGGCCAGCTGTCCAACTGGCCACGTTCACAGGCAATCCGTTGTTGACCTATCAGGACTTCTTCATCGCCTGATGCTCGGGCTGCGAGACGCACCTGTCTTTCTTTCAGGAGGACAGGTGCGCTTGTTTCCTGAGAACGGGTTCGAACCTGAAGACCTGCAGCGCGGCGGTCTGTTTGACGATGTGACGCAGAGGGCCAAGGTTGCCGCGGCATGACCCAAGTTGTTCGCCTTGACGGGGCTGATCTTGAGCCGGACCGTCTGAGCGTCGCAGCACGGCAGATCTTGGAGCGCCTGCAGTTCGTTCAGCAGCGTCTGCAGGAGCTTCAAGACCAACAGGCGCTGCTGACGAAGGCCAAGCGGGCCTACATCGCCGACCTGAAAGCCGAGCTGCTGCAGTCTGTTCCGCAGCACGGGCAGGGCGGTGCGCGTCTCGGGTCGTTTCTGCGCGACGACGATATCGACACCCTCTGACGGCGGGCACATGATCAGATTCACGATCGACGGCCTCGACTACCAGGTGGAGAGCCTTTCGGAGAAAGGCCAGGCGCAGTTGCGCAGCCTGCAGTTCACCGAGACGCAGTTGCAGAAACTGCGCAACGAGGTGGCGGTGTTCGAGACTGCTCGCGGGGCCTACCTGGCAGCACTGAAGGCAGAGATCGCGCGCACAGGTGGTGCTGCGGGGGAGGGCGGGGGGCCTGGCACCCGGTGACGTCCCTCTCATGGCAGCACCCGCACCCGCACCTCGTACCCGAGGTACTGCAGCTCAGCGCGCTGATGCCACCCCTTCGGTGCCGGCGGTACAGAGATCGACACCGACGCGTTCGATGTGCTCGACCAGCGCAGGATTGCGCAGCTGGGCCACGGCCTTGACGTCGAACAGGTAGGGGGTGGGTAATTCGTCGAGTTCCAAGGCGATGGCTTCCACCTGGAGATCGCTCAACTCACCGTAGAGGGCCAGGTCGATGTCCGAGTTGGGCCGAGCGCAACCCTTGGCGCGCGAGCCGAACAGCACGGCGCGCTGCACCTCGGGGTGGCGACGGACCACGCCGACGATCTGCGCGATTTCTGCCGGCGTCAGCCCGGTGGGGTGGCTCACGGCTGCACCTGCGCGGCAAACCAGGTGTGCAGGCGGGCCATGGCGGGGCAGTAGCGGGCGCGGGCGGCGTCCAGCACCTCGCGGAACTTGGCGTAGTCGTAGGTATGCGCCAACTGGCTGCGGTGCAGCATCATGTCTATCCATACCTGCCCGTCCTCGACCAGACGGGCTGCGAAGGCTTGCTTGATGACCTCGCGGGCCGTCACGGGCGAAATGTCGATGCCACCGGCCTGAAGATAGGCCTTCATCGTCTTCCACGCCGGCACGTACGCGTATTCGAAGCGTCGGATGATGCCCTCCTGTTCCAGCGGGCTGCAGGCGTCGAGCGGCCGGTCTTCCATGGCGCTGCGAAACAAGGCGAACGCCCGGTCGAAGTTCTGGAACCTCTGCTGCCAGCGGACGTCTGGGTTCGGGGATGTCATGGCTTGGTGATGCGGGCTTGAAAACGTACTCTACTTGAAGGCCGCGTTCTGCCGGGCCGCCCTGGCTGCCGGCTGGGATGGGGGGGCCGCGCACGCCCGCACGGGTGAGCCGAAGCGCACACGCGGCACCTGCCTGAATGGCCCGCCGACGAGATAAACCGAATGTGGCGAAACGTATTGGTTAATAAGAACAATTTACTGGATTACAGTGTTGGTCTCGCGTCGATGCGCATGGAGCTGCATCGATATCGATGCCGAACGGCCGGGCGCCCGAGCTGTCACGGTTCGGCGCCACGTGGCGCGTTGGGGCAAGCGGTGCCGGATCATGTCTGGACCATTTCTGAGGCGGCAGCGCGGCCGCAGTCGGCACCCCGGGGCCTTGGCGGGGTGACCCACCCTGCCGGCGCCGACTTGTTTCTGGCTTGAACTGGAGGCCACGTCACCCATGGTGCTTTCCTCACCCGGCGACGCGAACGGACCGGCTGCACAAGCCGAGGTATCGCCCGAGTCGCCCTGGTTGCAGGCGATGGCCGTGCTGCCCTTCGACGTGCTGGACGCGCTGGACCTGCCGGCCACCTACGAGCGCTCCTTCAAGCTGCGCCCCGGCGTGCTGCTGGCGCAGCGCTACCTGCTGGGCGTGCCGACGCCGGGGCTGGCGCCGGCGCAGCTGCTCGAGGTGGCGTGCCGGCTGGGCATGCCGCCGGGTTTGCAGGGGCTGTTCCAACGCGCGCTCGAGGGCGCCAGCACGGCGCTCTATGGCTTCGAGGGCGGCCCCGACGGCCTGGTGTTCAAGGCCTATGCCGAGTACCGCGCGCGCCTTGGCCCGGCGCTGGCCGCGGCCCGGGCGCCCGGCGGGCAGGCGCAGGCGGTGGAGATGTTCCGCGGCTTCAAGTGGCGTGTGGACATCGAAGACGCGGGGGTGCAGACCGTCTACACCGCGCGGCCGGGGCTGGCACCGGCGCAGTTGCCTGCGCTGGTGGACGCCCGCCTGCGGGGTGCGCGCGCAGATGCGCTGCTGACGGCGGCGCAGGCGGTGCTGGGCCGGGCCCTGGCAGCCCGCCCGGGCTATGCCCCGCTGTGGCTGGACCTGGGCGAAGCGGCTGCGTCGCACCGGGCCTTCGACTTGAACCTCTACGATGCCGGTCTGCGTGTGCTGGACATCGCGGCCGAGGTGGCCAAGCTCGCGCAGACTTTCGGTATCGACGGCGATCAGGTGCAAGGTGTGCTGGCTGCCGCCGGCCCAGGCCTGCTGGGGCATGTCTCGGCCGGTCAGGGGCGCGACGGAGAGCCTTATCTCACGGTCTACTTCGAGCCCTGAGAGTAGGGGCCCCTGCCTGTCTGATGCCTTTCTGCCGCCTATCCGTCGCCTATCCGCCGCTTTCCTGCGGCGTTTCTGTCCACCCGGGAGCCCGATCACCATGCTGCGCACCGTGAATTCCAACCTCGTCTGTCGCGCTGCGCTGGCGGCGGCCTTGCTGGCGAGCCTGGCCAGTCCGGCCCGCGCCGAACCTGCAGCGGCCCCCGTGCCCAAGGTCGGCGCCTGCCCCAGCGGCTACAGCACGAGCGGCAACTACTGCACGCCCGGCAGCTCGGCACGCTTCGCGCTGCCGAAAGTCGGCGCCTGCCCCAGCGGCTACAGCACGAGCGGCGACTATTGCCTGGCGGGCTCCAGCGCCCGCCACGCCCTGCCCAAGGCCGGCAGCTGCCCGAGCGGCTATTCGACGAGCGGCGACTATTGCCTGTCGTCGAAGTGATGCGGTGGGCCGCTGGCCGCGGCGGCGCAACACCAGGTGCGTGTTCCGGCCCGTCGTGACCGCTGATTTCGGGGTCGTGACCGACCGTTTCGGTCATCGTGACCGGTCGTTTCGGCATCGTGACCGGTCGTTTCGGTCATCGTGTCTGCGGTGTGGCGGTGTTCGTCGGCGGCCTGCACGCTGCGCAGATCCACTGACAACGCAGGACACCGCACTCTCCCGGCCCCTTCATGGCCTGGGACCCTCATCATGGCCAGATGCTGCGGCTGACGTCTTCGTGACCGGCCTCGTGTCCGCGTCCACGGGTGGCCGATCACACCACGTCCACCGGCCCGGCGATGACGCGCAGGTAGCGCCGCATCGGCTGCGGGTCGGTCAGTCCGAGCCAGCGCGAGACCTCGTCGGGCGGCGTGCCGCGGCGCAGTTGCCGCAGCGCGAACGTGTGACGCAGCAGGAAGCTGCCGCCGTCGGCGTCGTCGATGCCAGCGGCGGCCAGCACGCTGCGCGCGGCGTTGTATTGGGCCACCTTGCCCCAAGCGCGGCCGCTGCGGGTGGCGGTGAAGAGCAGGGGGCCGGGAATGCCCTGCAGGCTGCGCTGCAGCAGCCACTGCCGCAGCAGCCGCGCGGCCCAGGGTGCCAGCGGCACCTCGCGTTCCGCGACGGCGCCGTGTGCTGGCAGGCGTAGCTTCCAGGGCAGGCCGGCGACGCGGCCACCTTCGGTGACCACGCCGCTGAGAAGCGCGGCGCGGACGTCGCCCGGGGTCAGCCCGGCACCAAGCTGCAGGGCCACCGCCGTGCGGTTTCTCAGGCCCTGCCACTTGCCGCCCTCGGCCTGGTCCGGACTGTGGTGCTGGCCACGGGCCGGATCAATGAGCCAGGCCACGAGCCGGCGCGCGCGCGCGGGCGCCAGGTAGCTCGGCAGTTCCTCGTTGTGGGAGGCCTGGGCGTAGCGCCACTCGGGGCGCTGCATCAGCAATGTGTGCGCCGCGTCGTTGACGGGGTATACGGCAAGCCTGCAGTGGCGGCGCAGCACCGCATCGAGCAGCCGCAAGAGCCGCCAGACGTAGCGTGGCGACAGGTCTTCCGCGTGGCCGCGTGAGGCGATGTAGGCCTCGAGGTCGTCCACGTTCAAGTCTTGAAGCACGAGGCTTCTGGCCACGGCCCAGTCGCTGAAGGCTTTCCACATCGACGCGTAGGTGGCACTGGAGCTGTCCTGGCGCAGGCGGCTGGCGGCCTGCTTTTCGCGCAGCCACGACTCGAAAGCGTGGGCGTACACGAGGGGGCTTGTGCCGTCGGTATCGAGGGGTTGGAACAGGTCGCTGTGCATGGTCGTCATGATCTGCGTCCGAGACAGGACATTCCAAAAGTGTACTAACGGCATACCGCTTCATCAATGGCAGTTGACCCGCTCAGCAACAAAACGACCTGCCGTTAGTTCATTTCAACAACTTGAGCCGAAAGCCTCGGCCCAATCGATCACACCACGATCATTCTTATGTCAAATGATGTCGGTCAGACACGTCGCCTTGCCTGCGCGTCCCGGCCTGGCGCCTGCGAACCGTGAATACGGGAAGTGCCCTGCGGCCAGAGTGATCACGGGGGTGTGAGGGACGACGCCCGGTTGCTGCCGGCCCCAAGCCTGAAGACTGTCCCCGCGGCGCTGAGCTCCTTCGTTGACGAATCCGCGTCGCGCACTGCGTGCAGGTGCATCGCCCTGTCGACCGCAGCCGGGTTTCACGGCACGGCTTGCTTCTGAAACTGCGGCAACTGCTCAGTGAGGCTCGCACGGTCAGCGTCAATGGCGTGCGTTCGACGCACCCTGAAGTCGGCCCGCGCCGGACGGATGCCGCGGGCTGCATGCGCGCCGCGAATGTGCGTATGCGTCGTCGCAGAGGCGACTCCGTGTCGCAGCCTATGCGTTGCGTCACAGTGGCGATTAAAAATGGCGTAAAGTGTGTTTACTAAGTCATCTTGTTCTTGATGACTCGGCATGAAGCGCAGCGAAGTTCACCGTCAGGAAAAAGATCCAAGGGGTTGGAGGACATACAACCATGGGCAAGTTCTCGCCTTCGGTCCGCGAGAGGGCCGTTCGGATGGTGCAGGAGCGGCGTGGGGAGTACCCCTCGCAGTGGGCAGCGATCGAGGCGACGTCTCGGGCGATCGGCTGCGTGCCGCAAACCTTGCTGGAATGGGTCAAGCACGTCGAGACCGAGGCCGGGGTTGAGTCTGGGGCTGTGGCCGGGACCGCGGCCGCTGCGGTTTGCAAGGGATGCGTGGCCCACGAAACGAGGATCATGGAACTCGAGCGCAAGGTCGAGGACCTCTGCCGTGTCCATGGGATGCTCGATGGTGGGTTGTTCACCGAGGAGAACCTCGAACGCCCGCGACAACCCAGCGCCGAGGCGCTCGAAGTTTCCGTACGGAAACCCCACTCACGAAGCGACGCGACCGTCGCGTGAGGCGCCGCATGATCGTGTCCCATCGCGCGAAAGGTCCGCAGCGTGTTGCGGCTTGCCGTCGCGAAGCCGATTGACGCGCGAGCCGGGCGTGCCTCGCAGCTTTGAGGGCAGTGACGATAGGCGAGACGCATCGCCACCTTGGCAGGCTTCTCTGTCTAAATGACACATGCATAATTGCTATTAGCTGTGTGGCATGAAAACCCTCGAAAAGCTGCTCCGTCGCGAAAGGCTGTCCGGTGCCTGGCCCCGCCATCGGCCGTCGCAGCCCCCGGGGCCAGAAGAATCAAGCACTTGCGCTGGGGCGAAGGATGAACGCGGGTACAGGCGCCCATGGCTGAGCCCGGCCTGATGCAAGACTGCGCCGGGCCTGTCGCCTCGGGCGCTGTCGCCCCCGAGGACCAGGCGCCGCAACGCGGTTCTGGCAGACCTCCAGGCGCAGCCACAGCCGTTGCCTCTGCCACCGCAGCCATCGGGCGTCATCACTTCGGCTTGCTGCGGGCCCTGGCCGAGGGCCTGCCTGCCGCCGCCAGCTGGAACCGCTACGTCGGGTTCTGCGGGCTGCCCTTCGACGCACGGCTGCACACGGCGCGTATCGAGCGCCTGTGCCGTCAACTGACGGACCATGCGCAGCGTCTGGGCGACCGCGAGGCGGCGCTCGCCCGCGTCGGCTTGCACCGGACGCGTCTTCTGGGCACTGACGTGACCGACACGGCGAACGCCGCGAACGCTACGAACGCCAAGAGCGCCACGAGCACGCCAGCACCAGACGAAGACGGGCGGACGAGCCGCCCTGCCCTGCCCGACCCGGCCACCCGCGCGACTGCCGTCGCTTCGGCCCCACCGCTGCCGAGCCTGATGGACTGGGTGGACGAGCAGATCGCCACGTGGCAGCGAAGCAATCCGGACTTCGATCCGCAGTTCTACAGCGACCGTGAGTGGCGCCAACTCTACGAGGAGGCGTTCGGGCTCGATCTCGGCGCCGCGGCACCTTTGCCGGCCACCCACCTCGAGCCCGACGACGAGGCTGCGGCAGCGCCGCCGGTAGCGCAGGGCCCGGACGCACGCCGGGAGCCTGCGCAGGCACCCGCGCCAAGCCGGCAGGCGCAGGTCGACGCGCTGAACGCGCTGGACGTCCTGCTCGTGGCCCGCCCGCGGATGACCGATCAGTGCGCGGCTTGGCTCACGATGCCCGTGAGCCGGCGGCTCGCACACGTAGGGGTGGTGACACTTGCAGACCTCGCCGCCTTCGTCAACCTGCACGGCGCACGCTGGTTCCGGCATGTGGATGGCGTGGGTGCCGTGCTCGCGCGCCGTCTGTTGCACTGGCTCGAGCCGGTGGCGGCGGCCGGCGCGGCGCCGCTGCAGGCGCGGGCGCTGCAATCACATTCACTGGCCCGGCTCGCGCGCGCCGCGGCGCTGCAGGCGCTCGAGCCCGACTCCACGTGCGGATTCGGCATCGTGCCGCTGGAGCGCTTGCAGGTCCCGCCGCATCTGGACGGCCGCACGGGGCAGTTCCGCAGCCCCGGGACCAACGTGCTGGACGCGCAGACCGACCTGCAGGCGGTGCGGGCCTGGCTTGCGCGCTACCGCGAATCGCCCCGAACCCTGCAGTCCTACCACCGCGTGGTCGAGTGCTTCTACCTGTTCTGCGTGGTGCACCTGGGCAAGCCCTTGTCGTCGGTGGCCGAAGCGGACTTGCTGGCCTACCGGGACTTTCTGCGCGCACCCGATCCCTCCTGGGTATCCCCTGGCGGGCGTCCAGAGCGCGACAGTGCCGAATGGCGCCCCCTGAAGGGCCCCTTGGGCGCCAGCAGCCAGCGCCACGCCTTCACGGTGCTGGCCTCGATGTTCCGGGGGCTGATGGAGGCCGGCTACCTGCGCGCCAACCCGGCCCGCGGGGTCGTCCCGAAGATGAAGCTGCCCCCCTCGCGCATCGATGTCAGGCGCTCCTTCACCGAGGCGCAGTGGAGTCTTCTGATGCGCACCGTGCGCGCCCTGCCCGACAGCGCCGGTCTGCGGCGCAGCATGCTCGTGCTGGAACTCGCCTCGACCACGGGACTGCGGCTGATCGAGCTGGCCACCGCGCGCACGACAGACCTGCGGCAGGAATGGATCGACGGACAACTCGTGTGGATGCTCGAGGTCCAGGGCAAGGGCAATCGCAGGCGACGCGTCGTGGTCTTCGACGACGTGAAGGCCTTGATCGACATCCACCATGCCGACATGCAAGCCGCAGGCACCCACTTCGACCCCAGGTCGCCGCAGGTTCGAACCCTGCTCGACCGCGCCGACGCCCGTTCGATGGGCGCCGACTCGGCGGACGGCCAGGGCATGCGGCCGCTGGTGGGCGCGCTCAAAGCCCCGCCGGCACGATGGCGTCTGGACGAGCACGGCACACCCGTCCTCGGGCGTGGGTCCGCTGCGCTGGCCGACCGCTTCGGTGCCTTGGACCCCACCGCGCTGTACCAGTCGCTCAAGCGCCTGTTCAGACGGGCTGCCCAGGTGGCCCGCGAACGCGGTGACCTCGTGGATCAAGCCGACGCCCACGCCCTGGAGCAGGCATCGACGCATTGGCTGAGGCACTTCTTTGCCAACAGCCTGGCGGCGGACAACGTGCTGCCGGCAGCCATGCAAAGGCTGCTCGGCCACGCCGACCTGAAAACCACCTCGGTCTACATCCACGCCGAGGAGCGGCTGATGGTGCGCGAGCTGAGCAAGATGCGCCGCCGGCGTTGAACGCCGCCGCAGAGGCGTTCCGGGCGAAGGTCACCGGCTATGGGACGCCGCACGCCGACCGAGGGCCACACCGGCTCCTGAGCGCCCCGTCGGCCACACCACGAGATGGCGGACGCCGACCCAGACGCACGCCGCATGCGCACCGCGAGCGCTGACCCCCCGCAACGCAGCCCTTACATAGGAGCGAGCCGTCGCTTAGAGCCATGCGCAGGGAGGCTGGGAAAGCGTGCGCGTCCGCCGGACAGGAGGCCATCCCATGAATGGTGACCTTTGTCATCTCCCATGAATGGTGACCTCATCGCCTGTCTGCGTTTTCGGCATCGGCAGGCGACGCAGCATGCCCACACCGGCCAGACCGGCACCCGCAGGCAGGGCCCGATGGTCCCCAAGTCCCATGAACGGTGACCTCAGGACCCTCCCATGTCTGGTGACCCTCACGGGCCCGGACGCCGGCGACAGATGACGCCGAGGCGACAGCGTGAAAGCGGCCGCTCCAAACGGCTTCGGCGAGCGTCCCCGTGAGACCCCTGGTCATCCCATGGATGGTGACCTCCAAGACGACCCATGAATGGTGACGTGTCGAGGTTCTGGTCCACGCGGTACAGCGCGCGTCCGCGCTTGGCCGCATCGGCCGCCGACGCGGGCTTGCCCTCGTCCAGTACAAGGTAACCAAATCCCATGAATGGCAACCACAAGACCATCCCACAAACGGTGACCCAAGGCCATGGGTGGTGCACGTCGGGGCTCTCACCCCCCAGATCACCACCCGGACAGATGCGGCAAGCCGCTGTCAGAAAGGGACTTTCGCGGTGTCAGCACCGACTGGCCTGGCGCGCAAGGGCAGGCCGCCATACTGCGCAACTGCGCGCAAGCCCGCATCCCCCACCCACGAATGGTTACCTCTTCAGCATCCCATGAGCGGTGACCTGAGCCCCCGCCATCCGCCTGAAGCCCAGGCGCGCCACCGCCTGCCACCGGCGGGCCTCAGACTTCACCGGCAAGCCAGCACCCACTCGGTCGACGCCAGGCCACGAATCCTGAAAGTGGGGGATATTTGCATGGAAAACAGATGCCGTCCCATATATGGCAACTAATCACCCATATCCACATACTTTTCATATCAATAGTAGTCACCCAATTCCCCAAGTCCACATACCTGAGCGCCCACAAACGGTGACCCATAATCCCAGAAATTGTGACCAAGGTGCGATTAAGTGATTGTTTTATATGGGGTTTTGGCGCGCTAAATGTATTAAAGAAAGAACCAGTGTCTCTAAATTACACAACGCGCTGCCGCTTTTCGGCAAAAGCGCAGGTCCAAGGCCGGAGCGATTGCGTCTGCTGGCAGGACCGTGTAGCATCGCCGACTCAACCGCGCACCCCATGTCGACGTCCAGTACCCCACGAGAACTGGTGAGTCTGCCAGGACAGATATCACTGTTCGCCCATCGCGAGGTTCCCGACCCGTTCCGCAAGGCGGTCGAGATCCTGCATAACAAGCCCAAGGCACCGCTGACGCTGCTGCAGCGCAAGCTCTTCAATGCGCTGGTGAAGCACGCGATAGAGAAGCCTGCCGACGATCGTGGGTGGTGGTCGATCACGCTGCGCAGCCTGCAGACCGACGTGGGCTTCGATTCGAACAACCGTGAATACCTGAAGGAATCGGCCAGGGCCTTGATGTCCATCGTTTTCGAATGGGACCAGATGGCGCCGCAAACCAAGCGCGGCGCGTGGAAGGCGTCGGTGATGTTTCCCGAGGTGGAACTGCACCCGGACCAGATGAAGTTCCAGGTGAGCTCGCACCTGCGCGAGATCATGCTCAAGCCCGACATCTACGCGATGATCGACATGAGCATCGTTCGGCGTTTCCGGCGAGGCCCCTCGCTGGCGATCTGGGAATTCTGCGTCCGCTACGAGAAGATCGGACGCAGCGGCGAGATCGAATGGCGTGTATTCCGCGACATGGTCCTGGGCGAGACGGGCGATTCCAAGACCTACCAGGAATACAAGCATTTCAAGAGCAAGGTGCTGAACACCTCCATCGCCGAGATCAACGCCGAGTCCAACCTCACCGTGGCGCTCGTCGAGACCAAGGTCGGCCGCAGCGTGTCGACCATCCGCTTCGACATCGTGCGCAAGCACGTGGAGAACGAAGTCATCGAGTCGGGTGCCGACCTGGAATTGCTCGGTGAGTTGATCAAGCTCGGCGTGATGCAATCCGAGGCCAAGAAGCTGCTCAGACAGTACACCGTGGAGCAACTGCGCGCGACGCTCGAATACACGCGGCGACGCCAGGGCGACAAGCGTGGCGAGAAGCTGGGCAACCCCGCCGCGTACTTTCGGCATGCGCTGGCCAACGGGTACGCCACGGTCGATGCGGCGCCTGCGGCGCCAGCGTCTGGTGCGGCGGCCGGTTCAGCGGCCGAGACTCAAGGCACCCGCGCGAGGAAGGTGGACCTGCGAGAAGCCTTCATGCAGTCGCAGAGCGCCGAAGCCGAGGGCTACTTCAAGGAGCTCGACGCCACGGATCAGGCACTGCTGATCGAGCGCTACAACACCCAGCAGTCGCTTGCTGCGCTGCGGCTGAACGGCAAGCGCGTGTCCAAGGCCTCGGAAATTGCCTTCAAGCGGTGGCTGGCCCTGGACTTGTGGGGCGAACCGGGCCCTGAGCAGTTGCTGGAGTTTGCGCAGTCCATGCTGGCCAGGCAGTCTTGAGGCCCGGCGAAGCCGGGCGTTGGACCGGTGTGAAGCGAACGCCAGCCACGGGGGGTTTCCGCGCGGAAACTGCCTCGGTGTTCAGAGATCCAGCTGAACCGCGGGCTCGCTCAAGCCGAAGCGGCGCTTGAGTTCTTCGATCAGATCGAGCCGCTCCTTCGCGTCGACGATGCGAACCTCCAGCGATACCTTGCCACTGTCCCATTCCTTGAGCACGCCGATCTGAGCAGCCCCGCTCTTGATCTTGTACTGGCGGCTGAGTTCCTTGGTCTTTCGCCTGAAGCCATTCTCGAGCCGGGCGCGCAGCGCTTCGACTTCCTTGGTCGTGATGTCCCCGGCGAGGGCGAGTTCCAGCACGCGCGTGAGTTCGGCTTGCGTGGCGGCCTTGGACAGGAGGTAAAGCTCGTACCCCATCGCCGAGCCCACACCCTGCGGCTGTTCCTGGATGCGTTGCAGCACGGGTTCAGGCAGCTTCAGCATGCCCAGGGTCTTGGACATCACCGATTTGCTGACACCCGCCAGCTCGGCGAGTTCGTCCTGGTCGGCAACGATCTTGTCGATCAGCATCTGCTGCCAGACCAGTGCGTCGTCGTAGGCCGAACCGTCGTTTCGCTGCTTGTTGTACAGCCGGCTGAGGCGGTACATGTCCTTGTGGGAGTCCGCCTGCTCGAGGATGACGTCGATCTCGGCTCGCCCCAGAAATTGAAGCGCGCGCTTGCGGTACTGCCCGTCGATCAGGATGTACTCGCCGGCGCGCTGAGGATGCGGGACCGCTGCGGCCGGCACCTTCTGCCCCTCAGCAGCAATGGAGGCAGCACGTTCCTTTATCAAATCCTGTGAATAAATTCGACGGGCGTTGTATGGATTGTCGTGAACAGCCGATATGGGTACACGCAGCACCTGGCTGCCAGACGCCCGGGTGGTTTCCGCGCGGAAACTCGGCGCTGGCGTCGTCACGCTGACGCCGATGTCAGAGGGCGGTGTCAGCACCTGCGTGACCGTTGATTGGTGGATGGCCGACGCAGGCACGGGTTGGGCTGCGCCCTTGACAACAAGCCCGGCCTTGCTGACGAGTCCGGGGTTAAGCGCTGCAGCTTTGGGTTTTGTCATGATCACTTTCCCTTGCCAAGCTGGCTTACCAAATAGTCCCAGAGGCGCTTGATCTCGCTTGCGCTGCGGCTCTGACTGTCGAATTCCTGCGCGGTCCGCCCGTCGGTCATGGACGAAGCGAAATCCGTGCGCTGGTACAACACCACCGGGCACACCGCGCCAAACTCCGACAGGGCGATGGCCGCTTCGGTCGTGATGCGCGCCCGCTGCGCTGCGCCATTGATGACAAAGACGGGCCGCAACCCCGCGGCCTCACACATCAACACCGTCTTGCCCACCGCGCGCAGGTCGTGCGGGCTGGGGCGGGTGGGGATCACCACCAGGTCGGCACAGCGGATGACCGACTGGATCGTCTCGGTGATTGCGGGCGGCGTGTCCACCACCGCATAGCGGTAGCCGCTCTTTCCGAGGTCCTTCAACTGCTGCCCGAGATTTGCCACATCAGCCTGGGCGAACGCAGGCGCCGGCTGCGTCCTCGCGTTCCACCAATCGGCCAGTGAACCCTGGGGGTCTGTGTCGAGCAACACCACCGGGCCGTGACCGCTGAGTTCGGCCTGAACCGCCAGATGTCCGCTGAGCGTGGTTTTTCCAGCGCCCCCCTTCTGACTTGCCAGCACGATCGTCTTCATGGATTCCCCTTTGAGCAAGGCACCTTCGATGGCTTTGGTTCGAACTGAGGGGCACCGGTTTCCGCGCGGAAACCACCCCGCCGGATGCCTCTGCACAGCACCTCGGCGTGGCTGGCAGGCTGTTCCTGGTGAGCGCTGACGTGGTGTCGGAGTCGTGATTCGACGCCAGGCGCGCTGGGCGACCGCGGTAGATGAACTCGTCCAAAGTACCTGTTACGGCCAAATACTACAACTCTAAATCATATCAATGTAAGTATGCATCTAGCAAGTGCAGATGTTGTGTTTTATTTGGAATGCGGGCACGTGAATGGTCGAGCAGACGAGCAGGAGAGCGGGCAGGCGCGCTGATGCGCGGGCGGGCAGGCGAACAGGCGGGGATAAAAGCAGACGGGCGGCAGCGCAGCAGAGCGCGCGGTTGGGCGCGCGGGTAAGCAAGGGCGCCAGTTCCGGGCCTCAGTTTCCGCGCGGAAACCGGGGCTGACCAGCGCCGCTTTGCGCCCCGCCTGGCGGTGGCCGTGAAAGTCGAGGGTCTCCTCCACGTCTGGGGCGCGTGTCAGCACACCCGCAACCCTGCCCAAGCCGCTGCCATGGCCAGGGCTGGATGGGTTGGCAACGATGAGCGGGCCCCTCGGCGTGCCAGACTGGCGTGTGGGAAAGACGGTCGTCGGCCGCGGAGGCCTGCCGCCTTGGCGCATGCTGCACTGAGCCACTGTGACGGCCAGAAGCCCGGAAGCCCGGAAGCCCAGAGGCCCGCCAGGTGGATCCCCCACCTGCGTCCCGCCGGGGGCGGACGCCGTGGCGGGTTTCCTCTTTTTGGACTGTCGACCCGTGACAAGCCTGCCGAAACCAGCGCTCTCGCGCACCTGGTGCGCGCAGCGCGTCGCTGACGGTGATGCCCATCGTCATGCCCAGCTGCGCGACGTTGCGCGCGCTCGCGCGGCTTGATGTTCACCAGGGCCGGAGTTGGCGTCCTCCATCCCCCCCGCAGCACCCGCTCAGCCCTGCTTTGGTTCCATGCCGGCTCGCAAACCCGCCCATCCCTTGTGGATGTGGCCCGTGCTGCCATGGCCGTTCCGTCTGTGGACTTCCGTCACACGCCTGAGCTTGCGGCGCACGTGGCTGGGAGTGGGCATCGCCGTCATCGCTTCGGAACGATGAGCGTCATGTCTTTCAGATATTCTGAAATCGCCACGGACCTGCGGAACAGGTCGCGCACCCTGGGGATGACGCTGGTGCCCAAGGGGCGGTGCCTGCGCCCGGCCTCGTCCACCCAGACGTCGCCGTGAAGGACCGTTTCGACCGCGACCACGCCCGGCGTGGTTCGAACCTTGTCGGTGATGTGGGCCAGGGTCTGCTCGTCCAGGCCCTCGACGCGCGGCTGCAGGATGAGTTCCGCGTGGTGCCGGTGGAACACGCCTGCGGGGGTCAATCGCAGCGTGTCGATGGTGTCGAGGACGGCGCGCCGGACCACCGCGGCCGCTCGTGCGTCCAGGGTCGGGTCCAGCGTCAACTGCACCGACATCGCGACCCGCGCGTACTCGCCCAAGCCCAGCTTCTTGTGCTTGCGTCTGTTCAGGCGCGCATGCCGGTTCGACACCGCGGTCATGGTGCTGGCGCTGCGCCACGGCGCGCGTTGGGCGTCCGGCTCGCCCGTGTTCAGGTTCATCTTGCGTCCTCGAAAAGCATCCAGCCCGGTCGACATTGTTCCCATCACGGGGTCGTTTTCGGTCGAAGCCCCGGGCTGTTCGCCCTCGCGACCGACCGTCGACGATTGTCTTTGGCTCCGCTTTCGCGGGTTGTAAGCAAGTATGAGCGAGGGCCCGACTGAACCACCCTGGGGCGTGGCTTTGCCTGACCGACGCTGTCGGTTGGCGTTTCACTGCCCGGCCACTGGGCGCCGGCGTTGCGCCGGTCTGCGCCAACGGCCCTTCCGGCGCTGCCCGACCCAGCCCCCCGAGGCCATTTCCGTCAGGCAGGCTGTTACGCGCTGTCACAGTGAGCCGCCGCGACGCGGGTGTTCGGCCTCGGGCACCGCACACGTTTGCGCCGCAGCGATGGACCATTGCACGGGCGGCGATGATCGGGGTGCCGGCCAGTGCGGAGCCCCGCCGCATTCCGGCTTCGAGCGCACCGACCCGGCGCGTGCCTTCGCATCCGCTGTGGGCGCGCGCCATCAGTCACTCCCGACCGGCGGTTTGTTGCGCGTCGCGCATATGTTTTAAACAGTATGCATTGAGTAAAATCACGCTCGCCGGATCGACCCGCCCACGATGGAGCTCCATGCCAAGCCGACACCCCATCTCCTCCCCGCCCGTACGGCTTGCGGCCTGCGCGGGCTCGAACAACGTCGGCGTGCTCGCGCGGTCTGCGCTTTGGCGCCATGTGCTGGCGGCCTTGGCCGTGGGGTGCTGCGGGGCCCAGGCCCACGCGCAGGCCGCGGCGGCGCAGCCCGCGGCGCCCGCCGTGGCCGAGGGGCCTCTGGCCTTGCGGGCCTTTGTCGACCAGGTGCGCGTCTCCAACCGGGCCATCAAGAGCAAGCAGGCCGAGCGTGACATCACCGCCACCGGCGTGGACCGCGCGGCCGCATCGCTGCAGCCTGTGCTGTCGGCGTCGACGCAGCGCAGCCGCAACCGGCAGGCGAACACGATCGATGAAACCCTCATCCGCAACAACCTCGGAACCTACGACCGCTCCGCGACGGACTACGCCGTGGGCGCGAGTCAGTTGCTTTCGAGCGGCGCCAAGGTGGAGGCCAAGGTCACCCTGTCGTCGTTCCTGACGAACATCAAGGAGCAGCAGGCCCCGGGTGCCGGCAGCGACCACCGTGTCTTCTACGGCCTGTCGGTGACGCAGCCGCTGCTGAAGGATTTCGGCAGCGAGGTCACCGGAGCCCGTGTGCGCGTGGCCCAGCTCGACACCGAGATGGCCGGCGCGTCCAGCAAGGACACCGAGTCCAGCGTCGTCGCCGAGTCGGTGTTTGCCTACTGGGATCTCGTGGCGGCGCAGCGCCGGCTCGACGCGGCGGTGGAGCGGCTGCGCATGGGGCAGCGTCTGCTGACGGAGTCGCGCAGCCTGAGCCGCCAGGGTCGGCTGTCCGAGTCCGACGTGGTCGACGTGCAGAGCAATGTCTCGCGCTTCGAGGCGAGCGTGAGCGAGGCCCGGCTGGGCGTGCAGGAGCGCTCGAACCGGCTGCGCACGCTGATGAGCCTGGGCAGCGGCCCGGGCGTCGGCCTGATCGCTGCCAGCGAGCCTCTGGCCGAGCCGACGGCACAGCCCGTCACGTTCGAGCAGGCCATGCAGACGGCGCGCGAAAAGCGCGACGACCTGCGGATGCGTCGATGGGCCGTCGAGCGCGAAGAGGTGCAGGTCAGCTACTCGCGCAACCAGGCGCTGCCCCGCCTGGACGTGGTGGCGGGATACGGGCTCAACGGGCTGGGTGCGACCGAGGCGCGCGCTCTGCGCTGGCAGTCGGACTTCCCGGCCTGGAACGTGGGTGTGCAGTTGTCCATGCCGATCGGTGCCAACCGGCAGGCGGAGGCCGACATCACCGCTGCGCGCGTTCGGCGGGCCGACGCGCAGGTCCAGCTCGGCGCGCTGGAAGCGGCCGTGGCGAGCGACATCGACACGGGCATCGCCACCGTCCAGAGCACGGCCGAGCGCTGGCGCCTGCTGAGCGAGGTGGCGCAGCGGGAGCAGGCGCAACTCGAGCAGGAGCGCAAGCGCCAGGCCGCAGGACGCAGCGACATGCGCGAAATCCTGATGCGTGAGGAGCGTGCGATCAACGCCAGGCTGGCGGTGGCGGAGCAGCAGGTGGCCTGGATGAAGGCCCAGGTGCTCCTCGATGCGGCGCAGGGTGTCCTCCTAGAGCGCTACAAGTGACCGTTGTCGACCTGTCGGCGGATCGCCAGCGCGACCGCAGGTCGAGCGCGTGGCGGCTTTCGGCGCTGGCGCGGTTCACGGGCGAGGCAGCGGAGTTCTGGCCCGCCTATCTGGAGGCCGTGGGTGCTGCCTTGAGCGCGCGGCGCGTGTTGCTCATGGTGCTGGCGGGCGACCGCCCCTGGTACGCCCATGCCCAGTGGCCGGCGGCCGCGGAGCAGGTCCCCTCGGACGTGTCGCAGGCGCTCGACCTGGCCGCACGCGCGGTGCGCGAGTCCCCCGTGCTGCAGGAGCGGCCGCAGGGCGACATGGCGGGTGGAGCGGCGCTGGCCTTTGCGCTCGAGGCCATGCCCTTGCCGCGGGCCGATGCCGCTGTGCTGGTGGCTTGGCTGCCGCACGAGCCTGACCGCGCCGGCAGCGTGGCGCTGCTGGAACTGGCCGATCTGGCCGCGGGGGTTCCGGCGGCCTGGACGCGTGAGCAGACCGCCGTGCTGCCGGCGGCGGCTGCCGGGGCGCCGGGGGCCGAGCGCTTGTACGACGTGCTGCGGATGTCGATTGCGCTCGCCGAGGAGACGCGTTTCATGCGCGCGGCCTTGTCGCTGTGCAACGCGCTGGCGGTGCGTCTGCGAGCCGACCGCGTCTGCCTGGGCTGGGTCCGTGGGCCCTACGTTCGGCTGGTGGCGGTCAGCCATGTCGAGAAATTCGACCGCCGCGCGTCGGCATCGCGCGAGCTCGAAAGTGCGATGGAAGAGGCCTGGATGCAGAAGGGCCCGGTGGCCTGGCCCGGGCCGGCTGTTGCCGGCCGCGTCACCCACGCCCACGAGAGCTACGCACGCACCCAGGGCAGCGGGCACCTGCTGTCGATGCCGCTGCAAAGCGGCGAGGTCGTCCATGGCGTGCTGACCGTGGAGCGTCGGGAGTCGCCCGTCAGCGCCGACGAGACCTTCGAACTTCGCCTCCTGTGCGACGCCTGCGCCCTGCCGCTGAGCCGCCTGCACGATGCCGACCGCTGGTTCGGCGCCCGGCTCGGCTCGTCCTTGTTGCGCTGGCGCTCACAGGTGCTCGGTCCCGGGCACGTGGCCTGGAAGCTGGCCGGCGTGGCTGGGCTGCTGCTGACGCTGGTGCTCGCCTTCCTGCCCTGGGACTACCGCATCGAAGCCCCGGTCGCGCTGCGCAGCAAGGACCTGCTGTTCGTGCCGGCCCCCTTCGACGGCTACCTGCGCGATGTGAACGTCGAGGTGGGCGACACGGTCGCGGCGGGGGCGGTGATGCTCGCGCTGGACACGCGCGAGCTCGTGCTCGAGGAATCGATGGCGGTGGCCGACGAGCTTCGCGTGCGGCGCGAGGCTGAAAAGTCGCAGGCGGGCCGGCAGTTCGGTGACATGCAGATCGCCCTGGCGCGCCAGCAGGCCTCGGCGTCCAAGCTGGAGCTGATCCGCCACCAGGTCGGCCAGGCCCAGGTCAAGGCGCCCTTCGCCGGCATGGTCGTCGAGGGCGAGTTGAAGAAGAATCTCGGCGCGCCGGTGCGCAAGGGCGACCTGCTCCTGAAACTCGCGAGCACGGGCGCCACCTATCTCGAGATCGAGATCGACCAGGCGAAGATTCACGAGGTCGCGCCCGGCATGAGGGGCGAGTTCGCCTTCGTGGGGCGCCCGGAGCTTCGCTACCCGCTCGTGATCGACCGTGTCGACCCGGTGTCGAGCCTGCGCGAGGGGCGCAACATCTTCCTGGCCCGGGCACACACCGAGGTGGCCTACCAATCCTGGTGGCGACCCGGCATGGGCGGGGCGGCGCGCCTGGACGCTGGTGAGCGCCGGCTGATCTGGGTCCTGACCGAGCGCACGGTGCGGTTCCTGCGCCACACCTTCTGGCTATGAGCGCCGACGACGCCGCCGCGCGCCCCTTCAGCGAATCCTGGCACCGGGTGTCCGATGTCCGGGTCGCGCTGCGTTCGAGCGTACGGGCGCATCGCCAGGTCTTCCGCGCACAGGAATGGGTGGTGCTGCGCGACACGCTTTCCAGCGACTGGTTTCGCATCACCCAGGAGGCCTGGCAGTTCGTCAGCCGGCTGGACGGGCGTTACAGCGTCGACGAGGCCTGGCGCCTGACGCTCGAGATCGACGCGGCCACGGCGCTGACGCAGGAGGAGGTGGTTCAGCTGCTCGGGCAGCTGAACATGTCCAACCTGCTCACCTTCGACCGCGCCAGCGCGGGGGGCAGCCTGTTCGAGCGCTACCGCAAGCGGCGGGCGCGCGAGACGCGCGCGCTGCTGGCGGGGTTCCTGGCCATCAAGGTGCCGCTGCTCGACCCGGACCGCATGCTCGAAAAGGCGCTGCCGCTGATCCGCGCCGTCTTCGGTGTTCCGGGGGCGCTGGTCTATCTCGTCTTGCTGGCATGGGCGGGCAAGGTGCTGATCGACCGCTCCGACGCGCTGTTCGCGCAGGGCGCGGGCGTGCTCGCGCCCGACAACCTGGTGCTGCTGTACGTGGGTTTCGTGATCGCGAAGGTGGTGCACGAATTCGGCCACGCGGCGATGTGCAAGCGCTTCGGCGGCGAGGTCCACAAGATGGGCGTGATGCTGCTGATCCTGGCGCCCATGCCTTACGTGGACGCGACCTCGGCCTGGGGCTTTCGCCACCGGTACCAGCGGGTGCTGGTGGGCTCTGCAGGCGTGCTGACGGAGCTGGCGGTGGCGGCGGTGGGCGCGCTCGTGTGGGCCCACACCGCGCCCGGGACGGTCAATGCGCTGGCCTACAACGTGATCTTCGTGGCGAGCGTCTCGACGGTGCTGTTCAACCTGAACCCGCTGCTGCGCTTCGACGGCTACCACATGCTGGCCGATCTCATCGACGTGCCGAACCTGTTCCAGCGCTCGCGCGAGCAGCTGCGCTATCTGGCCGAGCGCTTCTTGTTCCGCCTGCCGGGCTCGCAGCCGGCGGCCCGCACGCGCACCGAATCCGTGCTGTTGCCGGTGTACGGGGTCGTGAGCATCGCGTACTGGCTGGTGCTGATGGTCTCGATCATCGCCTTCATTGCCGACCAGTACCTGGACCTTGGTGTCGCGCTGGCCTGGATGCTCGCCTTCATGGTGCTGGTGCTGCCGGTGCTGAAGCTGCTGAAGTACCTGGCATCCAGCCCGCGGCTGGCGCACTACCGCGCGCGCACCGTGGGCGTGGCCGCAGGGGTGGCGGTGCTCGCGTTCGTGCTCCTGGCCGGGGTGCCCGTGCCCGACCGCATCCGCGCGGCGGGTGTGGTGGAAGCGAGCCATTTCCGCCAGGTCCACGCCGACACGGCCGGCTTCGTCGCCGAGGTGCGTGCCGATCCCGGTGGCGAGGTGAAGCAGGGCCAGGTGCTGATGCGGCTGCGCAACACCGATCTCGAATTCGAACTGCGGGCGGCGCGCATGCAGCGCGAGCAGCTGCTCGCGCAGGAGCTGCGCGCGATGTCGACGACGACGCCCGACGTGGCGCCGCTGCGGCGCCAGCGCGAGGCTGTCGATTCCTTGATCGCGGAACTGGAGCGGCAAAGGACCGCGCTGACGATCGTCGCGCCGATGGACGGCGTCTGGAGCGTGCCGGCCGCCGACGTGGCGTCCGGCCGTTGGGTGGCGCGCGGCATGCCGGTGGGCGCGGTGGTCGATCCACGGGACTGGCGTTTCGTGGCCGTGCTGCCCCAGGTCTCGACCCACCTCTTCGACAACGAAGTGCAGCAGGTCGAGGTGCGTCTGCGCGGCGAAGAGGGTGTCAACGTGCTCGGCACGGACGTGCGCATCGTGCCCTTCGAGACGGGCAAGCTGCCCACGCCGGCGCTCGGCTTCCCCGGCGGCGGCGAGATTGCGGTCTCGCCGCAGGACGCGCAGGGCCTGACGGCGGCCGAGCCCTTCTTCCGCATCCACGCGCGCCTGCCGGCCGATGGCGGGAAACTGCCCCGTCTGGCCCACGGCAGGCTGGGCACCATGCGCCTGACGCTCGACAACCGGCCCCTGCTGTTCCAGTGGGAGCGCAGCTTGCGGCAGTTCCTGCAGCGGAGGTTCCGCGTGTGAGCGCCACCGCAGGCACTTTGCATCACCCGCTGCCGGGTCTGCTGCCGTTGCAGGGCGGCGAGCCGCCGGCCGCGCCGCAGGCGGACGCTCTGGCGGAGCCTCCC
>JAIXWM010000144.1 GCA_027491255.1 Rubrivivax sp.
GGAAGGCGTATAATATTATGGCACTACATTATGGATCTGCGAGTGGGGTTCAATCCAGACAAGGGCTTACGGCTGGCCAAAGACAGATAAGGGGGAAAAGTTGACAAAGTCGGGCTAGCGCGGGCGCCGCGCCGCCGCCCGCGGCCACCTTCAGCCGGCGAGCAGGTTCGAAAGCGCGGCCGGCGGCGCGGGCGGGCCGAGCAGCGGCCCCTGGTACTCGTCGACGCCCGCGGCGGCAAGGCGGTCTCGCTGGGCAGGTGTCTGCACCCCATCGGCGAGCACCCGCACACCGAGCGCGCGCGCGATGCCGACGACGGCCTCGACGACCGCGCTCGCGGAGGTGTCGCCGGGCAGTGCCTGAACGACGTCCGTGTCGATGCGCAGCAACTGTGGCCGCAACTGCGACAGACGCGGCAGGCTCGACGCGCCCGAGCCGAAGCGATCGACCGCCAGCCCGACGCCGCGGCGACGCAACGCGACGAGGGTGTCGATCACCGGCGGCCCCGCAGCCGCGAGCGCGCGGTCGGAGACCTCCAGCTGCAAAGCCCGGGCCGGCATGCCGCGCGTGCGCAGGGTAGCGGTCACCAGGGTGTCCAGATCGGGCTGGCCGATCTGTCGCAGCGAGAGCTTGATCGCCAATCGCTTCGGCGCGCGGCCCTCGGCCTGCCAGCGCTGCCACTGGGCGGCCGCTTCGTCGAGCGCCCAGGCCCCGAGCCCGGGCGCCAGGCCCGCCTCGTCCGCCGCGGGCAGGAAGCTGCCGGGCGCAAGCAGTCCGTGCTGCGGGTGCTGCCAGTGCAGCAGTGCACCCAAGCCGCACAACCGGCCGTCACGCAGCGTGGCCTGGGGCTGGTAGTGAAGACACAGTTCCTGTCGCTGCAGGGCCAGGCGCAGCTGCGCGGCCCAGGCCTGGGACGGCGCCGCATCGCCGTCGAGACCGGCGTCGAAGCGCCTGACCGCGTTGCGCCCCTCGCGCTTGGCCCGGTACAAGGCCCGGTCGGCCGCGCGAAGCAGGCCTGCGGCGTCGATCGCGTCGTCGGGAAACAGCGCCAGACCGATGCTGGCCGCCGGCAACACCTCGTGAGCGCCGTGGCGCCAGGGCCGGCCGAGAGATTGGAGCAGCCGCTCGACAAGCGCCAGCGGATCGTCGCCCGGCCCCAGGCGCGGCAGCACGAGGAGGAATTCGTCGCCGCCCAGGCGGGCCGGCAGTCCGGCCTTGCCGACCTGACCCTGCAGCCGCGACGCCACCTCGCACAGCAAGCGGTCGCCCGCTTCGTGTCCAAGACTGTCGTTCAGCGCCTTGAATCGGTCGAGGTCGACGAACATGACGCCCACGCGCTCGCCCAGCCTGCTCGCCTCCACGAGGGCGGTGCGCAGGTGCTGCAGGGCCAGCGCCCGGTTGGGCAGCCCGGTGAGCGGATCGTGCAGCGCCTGGTGCTCGGCGCGCTCGGCACGCCGACTGGCCGCGGTGACATCGACGCAGGCCAGCAGCACCTCGTCGGCCCCCGCTTGCTGGCGCGCGTCGATGCGCACCACGCGCCCACGACGTCCTGGCCGGCCGAGCGCGACCTCCCCGAGCGACAGGCCGCGGGCCACGGCCGGCGACGCCAGGGCGCCGAGCAGGCGGTCGCGGTCCTGCGGGCTCAGGCGGTCGAGCAGGCGTCGCCCGGGCTCTTCGGCACGTCGCCCGAGCCCGAGCAGACGCCGCCCCTGGGCATTGGCCCGCCGCACGTGCAGCCGCCGGTCCACCGTCAGCAAGCCCACGGGCAGGTCTTCGTAGTGGTCGATCACCGGCGTTCGAGGCGCGGCACTGCGCGGCCGGGCCGTGCCGGCCACCGGGACCACGCGTTCGGCAATGCTGGCGACACCCATCGTGGGAGGCAATGTAGGCAGGCCTTGCCCGCACAGTTTGCGGCGGCGCAAGCGCGCATGGCGCGCCAGGCGCCGGCCGCAGAGTTAGGGGGGTGGGGGCCGGCACAGCAGCGCGGCCAGCAAGGCCCCCACGGCGGCAGCGGCGCCGGTGGCCATCCAGGTGGCCGACCAGCCGCCGTGGGACGCCGCCCATGCGGCGGCCAGCGGTGGACCCGCGAACTGACCGAGCGCCGAGCACTGGATCGTCAGGCCCACGACCACCGGCACCGCCGGGCTGCCGGGCGCCACGCGCACCGCGCAGGTGAACAGGGTGGCCGGAATCAGCCCGCCGACGGCCGAGAACACCAGCAACGCGGCATGGCGGCACAGCGCGGGCACCTGGTCCTGCAAGCCGAAGGCGACCCAAGCGCCGAGTGCCATCGCGCCAAAGCCCAGGTGCAGCAGCCGGCACGGCCGCCAGCCGCGCTGCAGCAGGCGGCCCGCGGCCACGTTGCCGCCGACGTTGACGAGCGCCACCAGCGCTGTCAGCGCGCCGGCCTGCGCGCCCGTGAGGCCGGCCTCGGCGTGGATGGTCGGCAGGAAACCGATGACCGTCAGCCACTGGGCGGCGTAGCAGGCGAAGGTGGCACCGACGATCCAGGGCCCGGGTACGCCCACGCTCGCGCGCAGGATCCCGGACCATCCAGGCCCGGGCCCCCCCGCCACGACCACGGCGCGCGCGCCAGCGTCGATGCCCCCGTCCAGCCGCCATGCCGCGCCCGCCGCTGCCGCGGCGGCCAGCAGCGCCAGCCCCACCCACCAGACGCGCCAGCTCGCGCCGTCCATGACCAGCGGGCCCAGCAGCAGCGCGAGTGCGGTGCCCGCTGGCATGTAGGTGCCCCACAGGCCCATGCTCAGGCTCAGCCGCTGCGGTGGCACGAGGCCGCGGATGAGCGCCGGCGCGGCCACCGACACGAGCAGGAAGCCCAGCCCCTCCACCGCGCGCCAGACGAGCAGCGCTGCGGCTTGCCCGGCCCACGCGCCGCCGGCGCTCGCGCCGGCCAGCACGAGCAGGCCCAGCAGCAGCGCGCGGCGCAGGCCGATGCGCCCGGCCGCCAGACCGAGGGCGAGCGCCAGCGCCATGCCCGCGGCCTGCACCAGTGACAGCAGAAATCCCGCCTGCACGAGGCCCAGGCCGAACTCGGCACGCAGCAGCGGCAAGGCCGTGGGCAACTTGCCCACGTGCATGGCTGCGACCACGCCGCAGGCGACGATCAGCAGGTCGGCCGGCAGGCGAGCGGGCCCGCCCGCGCCGCCCGCGCGCGCGCCCGCACCGGCCGGCATCGAAACGCTTCCGCCCGGATCAAGCCGCTGCCGCGGCCGGCGGCGGCCTGCCGCCCCGCCGCGCCAGCGCAATCTGGCGCAGCACCACCGGCAGCGCGATGGCTGCGCCGGCCAGCGTCGGCCACAGGCCCGGGGCGATCATCAGCAGGGCGGCGGCGATGAACACGCCCTGCTCGGTGCGCGTCATCTCGACGAGGAAGAACTTCGACAGTGCCGCTGCCAGCAAGGTGATGCCGAGCACGCAGCCGACAAATGTGACGGCGAAGTCATGGGGCGTGAAGCCCTTGGCCACGATCAGCAGGCTGGGCGAGAAGACGAAGACGAAGGGCACCAGCACCTTGGCCATGCCGAGCCTGAACGCGGTGTTGCCGGTGCGGAAGGGATCGCTGCCGGCCATGCCCGAGGCCGCGTACGCCGCCAGCGCCACGGGCGGGGTGATGTCGGCCAGCACGCCGTAGTAGAAGACGAAGAAGTGGGCCACCAGCGGCTCCACGCCGAGCAGCGTCAGCGTCGGAGCGGCCACCGTGACCATGATGATGTAGTTGGCCGTCGTCGGGATGCCGCAGCCCAGCAGGATGCACACCACGCCGGTCATCACCAGCGCCGCCAGCAGCGTCAGCGCCTTCGGGTCCGCCCAGCCCGCCGGCAGCAGGCTCTCGACCCCGCCGGCCACGGCCTGCGCCGCGCCGGTGATGATGGTGCTGAGCTTGAAGCCCACACCGGTGAGCGTGACCACGCCGATGACGATGCCCACCGTGGCCGCCGCCGCACCGACAGCCAGCGCGTACTTGGCCCCCGTGCCCAGCGCCTCCACCAGCACCGGCAGGCCGATGCGGCCGTCCACCTTGAGCGCGCGCAGCAGCAGCGGCACGGCGCTGGCAGCCACGAGGAAGAGCGCGAGCTTGAGGTGGGTGTCCTCGATGCCGCCGAAGACCAACACCAGCAGCACCGCGTGCAACGCCGCGCACAGCCCCCAGTGACGGGCGCTGTTGCCACCGACCCGGGTCGTCAGGCCGACGATGGCGCAGGAGGTGATGCCGGTAAAGGCGGCGAGATAGGGGGTGCGGCCGCTGACCAGGATGAAGATCAGCAGGACCAGCGGCACCAGCGTGGGCCAGCGCTGGCGCAACGATTCGCGCAGGCGCGGCATCTCCTCGGGCGTCAGGCCGCGCAGACCGTAGCGCTTGGCCTCGAAGTGCACCTGCATGAACACGCCGAAGAAGTGCATGAAGGCCGGCACCGCCGCCGCGACGATGATGGTCTGGTACGGGACCGAGAGGAACTCGATCATCAGGAAGGCCGCCGCGCCGAGCACCGGCGGCGTGATCTGCCCGCCCGTGGAGGCCGCGGCCTCCACCGCACCGGCGAATTCGCGCTTGTAGCCCACGCGGATCATCGCGGGGATGGTCAGCGAGCCCACCGTCACCGCATTGGCCACGGAGGAACCCGACAGCATGCCGAACATCGCCGAGCCGAAGACGCTGACCTTGGCCGGCCCGCCGGCGTAGCGGCCGGCCACGGCCGAGGCCACGTCGAGAAAGAGCTGTCCCAGGCCGATGCGCGTGGCCAGCACGCCAAAGAGCACGAAGTGGAAGACGTAGGTGGCCACCACGCCGACGGCCACGCCATAGACGCCCTGGCTCGTCAGGTACTGGTGGCTGATGAGCTGGTTCCAGCTCGCCCCGGCGTGCTTCAGCAGCCCGGGGAAGTGCGGGCCCCACAGCGCATAGGCGATGAAGACCAGCGCGATCACCGGCAGCGGCCAGCCCATGCTGCGGCGCGTGGCCTCGAGCAGCGCGACGATCAGCACCGTGCCCATCGCGACGTCCAGCGCCAGCGGGTTGCCGACGCGGAACATCAGGTCATCGAAGATCCACGGGATGTACAGGACCGAGGCCGCGACCGCCAGGGCCAGCACCCAGTCGAACCAGGGCACGCCCCCGGGGGTGAGCAGGCGCGACGGCAGCGCCCGCTCCAGCAGGGCCTTGCGGTGCGGGAACACCAGGAAGATCAGGCCGAGCACGAAGGCCAGATGGACGCCGCGGTGCGTGATCTCCTGCAGCAGCCCGAAGCCGGCGGTGTAGTAGTGGAACAGCGACAGCGCAATCAGCAGCCCGCCCACCAGCGTGGCCGTGGCCGGGCCCAGCGGCCGGAAGCGCATCTCGGGGTCGAACTTCTCCTCGAGCTGCTGGAGCTGGCGGTCGTCGGGCAGGGTCGTCGTGCTCATGGCGGGCGGCGGTCAGCGGTCACAAAGGAGACGGGCGGCCGATCGGCCGCCCGCCCCACGCTAGGTCAGCAGATGCCTGGGTTCACTTCAGCACGCCCACCTCGCGGTAGAAGCGCTCGGCGCCCGGGTGGAAGGGGATCCCCGCGCCCTCGACCGCGTTCTCCTTGGTGATGAACTTGCCCTTGGCGTGGCCGGCGCCCATGGCCTTCTGGCCGTCGGCGGAGTACAGCCTCTTGACGATCTCGTAGACGAGGTTGGCGTCGGCCTTGTCGCTGGTGACCCACTGCGCGCCCACCGACAGCGTCCTGACCGCGGGCAGGCCCTTGTAGGTGTCGGCCGGGATCACGTCGGGCGCGAAGAAGCCGCTGGCCTTGCGGATGGCGTCGGCCTGCGGGCCGTCGATCGGCACCAGCTCGATGCCCGCGCCGCCCGAGGCGAGTTCGGCGATCGCGCCGGCCGGCGCACCCCCGGTGAAGAAGAAGGCGTCGAGCGCGCCGTCCTTGAGCTTGTCGCCGGCCTGGTTGGGCTTGATGTACTCGGCCCGCAGGTCGGAATCCTTCAGGCCGTAGGCGGCCAGGATGCTGCGCGCGTTGATCAGCGTGCCCGAGCCGGGCTCGTCGAGCGCGACCCGCTTGCCCTTCAGGTCGGCCACGCTCCTGATGCCCGAACCCTTGCGCGCGACGATGTGCACGCTCTCGGGGTAGAGATTGGCGATCAGCCGCAGCCCGCTCACGGCCGGGCGACCCTGCCAGACGCCGGTGGCGGTGTAGGCCCAGGTGGCCACGTCGGCCTGCGAGAAGCCCGATTCGGCAGCGCCGCTGGCGATCGCATTGACGTTGGCCACCGAGCCGGCGCTGGCCTGCGCGGTGGCGGCGATCCGGCCCGGCTGGCTGATCACGTTGGCCACCATGCCACCCACGGGGTAGTAGGTGCCGGCCGTGCCGCCGGTGCCGATGCGGAAGAACTGCTGCGCCTGTGCAGCGGTACCGGCCAGCGCGAGGGCGGTGGCGACCAGGAGGATTCGGCGGGGGAGTTTCATCGGTCGTGCTCCAGGTGAAGGCCCGCGGATGCGGGAAACCTGCAATCTTGCACCAGCACAAGCGCCGCGGCAGGCCGCGAAAACCCGCATCCTCGCGACGCTCAGCGCAGCGCCAGATCGGCCGCGACGCCCGCAAAGACGGTGAACCCCAGCCAGTGGTTGACACGGAAGGCGCGGAAGCAGCCCTCGCGCGTGCGCCCGCGAATCAGTCGGTGGTGCCAGGCCACTTGCGCCGCCGCGACCGCGATGCCGGCCAGGAAGACCGGGCCCAGACCCTGCTGCAGACCGAGCGCGGCCCACGACAGCAGGTAGGCGGCGTAGAAACCCATGATCGCCATCACGTCATGCCGTCCGAGCGTGATCGCCGAGGTCTTCATGCCGATGCGCAGGTCGTCGTCGCGGTCGACCATCGCGTACTCGGTGTCGTAGGCCAGCACCCAGAACAGGTTGGAGGCCAGCAGCGCCCACGCCGCCCAGGGCACGGCGGCCAAAAGATCTTCGAAGCCCCAGCCGCCGCCCACGCCGTGCACCGCGGCATAGGCCATCGGGATGCCGAAGCTGAAGGCCACGCCCAGCACGGCCTGGGGCATCGAGACCAGCCGCTTCGCATAGGGGTAGGCCAGCGTGACGGCCAGCGCCGCGAAGGACAGCGCAACCGTCGGCACGTTGGTCGTCAGCACCAGCGCGAAGGCCGCCAGCGCCAGCACCGCACCGAGCGCGAGCGCCTCGCGCACCGGCACCGCGCCCGAGGTGACCGGGCGCTGCGCAGTGCGCTTGACGTGGCGGTCGAAGTCGCGGTCGGCCACGTCGTTGACGCAGCAGCCGGCGCTGCGCATCAGCACCGTGCCTGCGATGAAGACCGCCAGCAGGTGCCAACCCGGGAACCCTCCAGCGGCCAGCCACAGCGCGCTGAGCGTCGGCCACAGCAGCAGCAGCCAGCCTGCCGGACGGTCCCAGCGGACCAGGTCCAGGTACAGCGGCAGGCGGGCGGCGCGCAACATGGCCCGGATTATCGGGAGCGCCCCGCTTCAGGCTTGCGGCTGCGCAGGCGCCGCGCGGCCACACGCTCCTACAAGTCCGCCCGGCAACGCGGCCTGAGCGCCTGCGCGGTCAGGATGCGGGCGTCATCGTGGGCCTGCTGATCCATCAACGCTGTTCAAGGAGATCGTGAATGCTGAAATGGTTCAAGGGCGTGCTGGCAGCGGGAATGCTCGCTCTGCTCGGCGCGTGCGGCGGAGGCGGGGACGAGCGGCCGGACCTCGTGGCGCTGGCGCAGTCGAACCCGGATCTGTCTATCCTGGCCGAAGCCGTGACGGCGGCCGACCTGGCGTCCACGCTGTCCGGCCCCGGGCCCTACACCGTCTTCGCGCCGACGAACGCGGCCTTCGCCGACCTGCTGACGCGCCTGGGCACGACGAAGGAGGCCCTGCTGGCCGACCGCGCACTGTTGACCAAGGTGCTGACCTACCACGTCGTCGCCGGCCGCGTGCTGCGCGCCGACGTGCCGCTGGGCACGCCGATCACCACGCTGCAGGGCGAGACCTTCACGGTGGACGCCACGCTGACGATCACCGACCAGTGCGGCTGCAACGCCCGCATCGTCACTGCCGATGTGCTGGCCGGCAACGGCGTCGCGCACGTGATCGACCTCGTGCTCCTGCCCACGCTCTGAGAACAGGCATCATCAGGGCCTGGCGCGCGCCATCGAGGGCGCGCGGCCGGCCCGAGCGATGAGCGATCTCCTGCCGAGCGATTCCCCCCTGGGCCGTCCGTCCGCCCAACCCGAGCGCGTCGACGCCGCGTTGCTGTGCCCGCTGCCGCGCGCGCCCGCCCGGCAGGCGCTGGGCTGGGCCGGGGCCCCGCCCTTCGTCGGCGCCGACCTGTGGACCGCCTACGAGCTGAGCTGGCTGAACCCGCGCGGCAAGCCGCAGCTGGCGATCGCCGAGCTGACCGTGCCCTGCGACAGCCCCCACCTGGTGGAGAGCAAGTCGCTCAAGCTGTACCTGAATGGCTATGCCAACGAGCGCTTCGCCGACGCCGCGGCGGTGCGCGAGCGCATCGTGGCCGACCTGTCGGCCGCGCTGTGGCGCGGCGCGGCCCGACCCGGCCGCGTCGGGCTGCGGCTGCGCACCCCCGAGCAGTTCGCGAGCCTGGAGCACGGCGAGCTGGCCGGCCTGAGCCTGGACCGTCTGGACCTGGAGTGCACGCACACCGTGCCGGCGCCACACCTGCTGCGCGCCGACACCGACGCCGCGCCGGTGGAGGAGCTGCTGTTCAGCGACCTGCTGCGCAGCCTGTGCCCGGTGACCGGCCAACCCGACTGGGGCAGCGTGCAGATCGCCTACCGCGGGCCGCAGATCGACCACGGCGGGCTGCTGGCCTACCTGGTGAGCCTGCGCAACGAGGCCAGCTTCCACGAGCAGTGCGTCGAGCGCATCTACGCCGAGATCTGGCAGCGCTGCCGGCCCACGCGCCTGTCGGTGCTGGCCCGCTACACCCGGCGCGGCGGGATCGACATCAACCCCTGGCGCACCAGCCACCCGCAGGTGGCGCCGCCGTTCCGGCGCACGGCGCGGCAGTAGGTCGGCACCCCGCCCGCCGCGCGGAACTACAGCACCAGCAGGTGCGCTTCGGTCGCCCCGCGCACGCTGGACAGCGCCACCGCACGATCGAAGGTGACGAGCCGGCCGCCGTGACGCACCGCCAGGGCCAGCAGGTACAGGTCGGTGACCTGCTGGTGGCCCTGCACCCGCGAGAAATCCACCAGCGTGTCGTCGCGCAGGCTCACGTCGTCGGGCCAGAAGGCGTGGTCGAGCGCTCGGCAGGCCTGCTGCAGCCGGGCCCGCACCGTGGCCATCGGCACGCCACCGCCCCGGCTGTAGCTGGGCATGGCCATCACCCGGATCACGCCGTTTTCGACCAGCGGGCAGGTGGCGATGCAGATGGACGGGTCGTCGACGAAGGCGTTGGCCGCGTCGGAGAACTGGTGGGCATCGTCCAGCAGCGCGATCCAGACGTTGACGTCGAGCAGCGAGCGCGGTGCCATCCAGGGGCTGGCGGGCGGCGCCTCGCGGGCCTGGGGCGCAGTGGGCGGATGTCCAGGCCCTGCCGGGCCGTCAGACACCCTCGCGCTCCATCAGCGCGCGCACGTGGTCGGCGGTGACGATCTCGTCGCGCCGAGGCAGCAGCGCAAAGCGGCCCCGAAGCGGCACCGCGCCAGCGCCAGAGACAGCCGGCGCGGGGGCTGCCGCGCCGCGACGGACCAGCTCCGACACCGCCTCGCCGAGCGAGATGTTGCGCCGCCGCGCATGGGTCTGCGCGGCGATCAGCGCGTCGTCGGACAGGTTCACCGTGGTTCGCATGCGACGCACTCTATCATCAGATCGACATCAACGCATCAACCAGTCTTCCCCGGCCCCTTCCTCCTTCTGCGCGGAGGTCCCCGGACCGAGATCGACGGGGTGGATGCCGGGCGCGGGGCACGCCCGCCCCGGCGCCCCTATCCCTCCAGCTGTCTCTGGAACACCAGCCCCGCATGCTCGCGCAGCGCGTGGAAGCGGATCTTCGGCCAGTTGTCCTGCATCGCGCGCAGTTCGCCGGCGTATTCGAGCAGCACGCAGGGCGCGTCCACCGCATCCAGGGCGACGCGGTGGGCATTGCCGTCGATGAAGCGCTTGAGCTCGCGCTCGTCGGCCGTGGGGCCCTCGCCGGTGTCGGCCGTGACCCAGCGCGCCACGTTGTAGCGCGCCGGCATGATGCGCGCCTTCACGCCGTACTCGTGCTCCAGCCGGTGCGCCACCACCTCGAACTGCAGCTGGCCCACCGCGCCCAGCAGCAGCACGCTGCCCGCCACCGGGCGGAAGACCTGGATCGCGCCCTCCTCGCCCAGTTGCGTCAGCCCGGCGCGCAACTGCTTGGTCCGCAGCGGATCGGCCACCTCGACCGAGCGGAACATCTCGGGCGCGAAGAAGGGCAGGCCGGTGAACTGCAGCGCCTCGCCCTCGGTCAGCGTGTCGCCGAGCTGCAACACGCCGTGGTTGGGGATGCCGATGATGTCGCCGGCATAGGCCTCCTCGAGCAGCTCGCGCCGCTGGCTCATGAAGGTGACCACCGTGTTCGGCCGGATCTCCTTGCCGCTGCGCGTGACCTTCAGGCGCATGCCGCGCTCGAAGCGCCCGCTGGCCACGCGCACGAAGGCGATGCGGTCGCGGTGCGCGGGGTCCATGTTGGCCTGGATCTTGAAGACCACGCCCGTGAACTTCGGCTCCTGCGGCTGCACCGTGCGCTGCAGCGCCGGCTTGGGACCCGGCGGCGGCGCCAGCAACACCAGCGCGTCCAGGACCTCCTGCACGCCGAAGTTGTTGATCGCGCTGCCGAAGAACATCGGCGTCTGTCGGCCGGCCAGGAACTGCGCTTCGTCGAAGCCGGGCGCCGCCTCGCGCACCAGCTCCACCTCGCCCGCGGCCTGCTCCCAGGCGGCGCCGAAGCGCTGCGCGAGCACGGGGTTGTCGATGCCGTCGACGACCTCGTCGCCGCCTTCGCGCAGGCGGTCCTCGCCGGGCGAGAACACGCGCATCTGGTCACGCCGCAGGTCCAGCACGCCGCCGAAGAACTTGCCCATGCCCACGGGCCAGGTGAAGGGGACGACGCCCATGCCGAGCTCGCGCTCGATCTCGTCCATCAGGTCCAGGGGCTCGCGCACCTCCCGGTCCATCTTGTTCACGAAGGTGAGGATCGGTGTGTTGCGCGCGCGGCACACCTGCAGCAGGCGCCGCGTCTGCGGCTCCACGCCGTTGGCGGCATCGATCACCATGAGGGCCGCGTCCACCGCCGTCAGCACGCGGTAGGTGTCTTCGGAGAAATCCTGGTGGCCGGGGGTGTCGAGCAGGTTGATGACGCAGTCGCCGTACTCCATCTGCATGACCGAGGAGGCGACCGAGATGCCGCGCTGCTTCTCGATCTCCATCCAATCGCTGGTGGCGTGGCGGCTGGCCTTGCGCGCCTTGACCGAGCCGGCGATCTGGATCGCGCCGGAAAACAGCAGCAGCTTCTCCGTCAGCGTGGTCTTGCCGGCGTCGGGGTGGGAGATGATCGCGAAGGTGCGGCGACGCCGCACGGCCTGCGCCAAGGGCGTGGCTGGCGTGTCGGCATGGGGCGGGACGGCAGGTACGGCGGACATTGAAGCGGGTGGCCGCGGGCCACGGCAGCTAAACCGGCCATTATCGGCACCCCCATGCGCGCCTGCCGAGGCGCCGCGCGGCGGCCGCACCACCGCGGCATCAACGCCGACACGGCAACGTGTCCATTGGACGCAACACCCTTGTCACGTCCGCCGAACGGGCGCACACTCGACTCGCACGCCACCGAAGCCACGCGATGGCGGCATGCAGTTCCCGTCCCGGGCAAACCGAAAGGAGGCATGGATGAACCTGACCATCAGCGGCCACCATCTCGAAGTCACCCCTGCGCTGCGCGAATACGTGCTCAACAAGCTCGAGCGCATCACGCGCCATTTCGACCAGGTGGTGGACGTCAGCGTCCTGTTGCGCGTGGAGAACATGAAGGAGAAGGACCGACGCCAGAAGGCCGAGGTCACGCTGCACGTCAAGGGCCGCGACATCTTCGTCGAACAGGCGCACGAGGACCTGTACGCCGCGATCGACGAGCTGATGGACAAGCTCGACCGCCAGGTCATGCGCCACAAGGACCGCGTCCAGGACCACCACCACCACGCCGCCAAGCGCATGGAAGTGGGCCTGACCTGAAGACCCGCCCAACCGCCCGGGCTCTGCAGCCCGGGCTTTTCGACCCATAATCGATGCCCCGCAGGCGCCTGCGACAGGGCGATTGGATCCTGCGGGCCATGCGCGTGGCCGACCCCATGAACCGTCTCGCAGCCATCCTGCCGGCCAGCAACGTGCTGGTGAACGTGGACGCTTCCAGCAAGAAGCGCGTTTTCGAGCAGGCGGGCCTGCTGTTCGAGAACCAGCACGCCATCGCCCGCGGCACCGTCACCGACAACCTCTTCGCGCGCGAGCGTCTGGGCTCCACGGGCCTGGGGCACGGCGTGGGCATCCCGCACGGCCGCATCAAGGGGCTGAAGAACCCGCTGGCAGCGGTCTTGCGCCTGACCCAACCCATTGCCTTCGACGCGCCCGACGACGAGCCGGTGTCCCTGCTGATCTTCCTGCTCGTGCCCGAGGCAGCGACCCAGCGCCACCTGGAGATCCTGTCGGAGATCGCCGAGATGCTCTCCGACCGCGCCCTGCGCGACGGCTTGAAGTCCGTGCCGGATGCTGCTGCAGTCCACGGCCTGGTCGCGAACTGGCAGCCCGTGAAGACGGTGGCGTGAAGCCCAAGGTCATCAGCGCCGAGGCGCTGTTCGAGGCCCAGCGCACGACCCTGCGCTGGGAGTGGGTGGCCGGTCACGCGCACCCGGAGCGCCGCTTTGCCGACGCCGCCGTGCGCGAGGCGCGCTCCGCAGCCGACCTCGTGGGCTACCTCAACTACATCCACCCCTACCGGGTGCAGATCGTCGGTCAGCGCGAGGTGGCCTACCTCGAGGCCTCGGCGCCGGACGACCTCGAGCGCCGCATCGCCCGCATCATCGCGCTGGAGCCCCCGTTGGTGATCGTCGCCGACGACCAGTCGCCACCGGTGCGCCTGGTGGCCCTGTGCGACCGGGCCGAGATCCCGCTGTTCGTCACGCGCGAATCCGCCGGACAGGTGATCGACGTGATCCGGGCCTACCTCGGCGAGGCCTTCGCCGAGCGCACCACGCGCCACGGGGTGTTCATGGACATCCTCGGCATGGGCGTGCTGCTGACGGGCGAGTCGGGCCTGGGCAAGAGCGAGCTCGGGCTGGAACTGGTTTCGCGCGGCCACGGCCTGGTGGCCGACGACGCGGTGGACCTGTTCCGCGTCTCGCAGACATCCATCGAGGGCCGCTGCCCCGAGCTGCTGATGAACCTGCTGGAGGTGCGTGGCATCGGCCTGCTGGACATCAAGGCCATCTTCGGCGAGACGGCGGTGCGTCGCAAGATGAAGCTCAAGCTCATCGTCCACCTCGTGCGCAAGGATGTCATGGAGCGCGAGTTCGAGCGTCTGCCGCACGAGCCGCTGTACGAGGACGTGCTGGGCATGCCGGTGCGCAAGGTGGTGATCGCGGTGGACGCGGGCCGCAACCTCGCGGTGCTGGTGGAGGCCGCAGTGCGCAACACCATCCTGCAGCTGCGCGGCATCGACACCTACCAGGAATTCATCGAGCGGCACCAGCGCGCGCTGGAACGGCCGCCGTCGGACTGACGGCACGTCCGCGCAGCGGGTGCGCAGCGCCCCTCAGCGGCCGCGGTGGGCGCAGTCGGCCTTGGTGCAGGTCGCGTAGAGCGCCAACGTGTGCTCCTGGAGTTCGAAGCCGTGGGCGAGCGCAACGTCGCGCTGCCGGCGCTCGATCTCCGGGTCGTAGAACTCTTCGACCCGGCCACAGGTGAGGCACACGAGATGGTCGTGGTGCTGGCCCTCGTTGAGCTCGAACACCGAGCGCCCCGACTCGAAGTTGCTGCGCGTCAGCAGGCCCGCCTGCTCGAACTGCATCAGCACGCGGTAGACAGTGGCCAGTCCGATGTCCGAGCCCTCGGCCAGGAGCGCGCGGTAGACGTCCTCGGCGCTCATGTGCCGTCGCGCGCCGCGCTCGAAGACCTCGAGGATCTTCAGCCGCGGCAACGTGGCCTTGAGGCCATTGCTCTTGAGTTCGTCAGCTCGGTTCATGGACTTCGCGCACACCTGCTGCGGGAGGTGCCCGCTCTAGAATCCGCACAATGATATCGAGCACGCGTTCGTCCAGGGCAGCCGGGGCCATCGTCCTGGCGGGACTCGCCATGACCACCCTGCTGGCCACTGGCTGTGCGAGCCGCATCCAGCCCGCGGCCGACCGCGTCGCCAGCGCGCTGACCCCGTACCGCGTCGAGATCGTCCAGGGCAACGCAGTCACGCGCGAGCAGATCGCGCTTGTCAAACCGGGCATGAACCGGCAGCAGGTCCGCGACATCCTGGGGACCGCGATGCTCGCCAGCCCCTTCCACGCCGAGCGCTGGGACTACGTCTTCACGATCCGCCGCCCAGGCACACCGGAGCAGCGCCGCCATGTCGTCGCTCACTTCGACGACGACGTGCTGCAACGCGTGGAGGCCCCCGCCGACCTGCCTTCGGAAAACGAGTTCGTGGCATCCATCGATCCTGCGCGGGGCCAGCGCTCGGGGCCCCGCCGCGCGCTCGAACTGACCGAGGCCGAACGCGCGGCGCTGCCGGCGGTGCCGGCAGCGGCTGCGCCTGCGCCGGCCACCGAAGCCGCGCCGGGTCCGGCGCGCGTCTACCCCCCTCTGGAGCGTTGATGAAGATCGCCATCGCCGGCAGTTCCGGCCGCATGGGACGCATGCTGATCGAGGCCGTGCTCGCCAGCGGCGACCTGCGCCTGCACGGCGCGCTCGATGTCGCCTCGAGCCCGCTGCTCGGGCAGGACGCGGGGGCGTTCCTTGGGCGCCAGACCGGCGTGCCGATCACCGCCGACCTCGACACGGCGCTGGCCGGCGCCGACGCCCTCATCGACTTCACCCGGCCCGAGGGCACGATGGTGCACCTGCAGGCCTGCGAGCGCCTGGGCGTGAAGGCGGTCATCGGCACCACCGGGTTCAGCGACGCCCAGAAGGCGCAGGTCGCCGCGCACGCGCAACGCATCGCCCTCGTGATGGCGCCCAACATGAGCGTCGGCGTCAACGTCGTGCTGCGCCTGCTCGACGTCGCGGCGCGGGCGCTGAGCCAGGGCTACGACATCGAGGTCATCGAGGCACACCACCGGCACAAGGTCGACGCACCTAGCGGCACCGCCCTGAAGATGGGCGAGGTGCTGGCCACCGCGCTCGGGCGCGACCTGAAGGACTGCGCCGTCTACGCGCGCGAAGGCCACACCGGCGAACGCGACCCGTCCACGATCGGTTTCGCCACCGTCCGCGGCGGCGACATCGTCGGCGACCACACCGTGCTGTTCGCCGGCACCGGCGAGCGCATCGAGATCACGCACCGCAGCAACAGCCGCGCCGGCTATGCCCAGGGCAGCCTGCGCGCGGCACGCTTTCTCGCCCAGCGCGCCAGCGGCCTGTACGGCATGGAAGACGTGCTGGGGCTCTGAGAGGCTGAGAGGCTGAGAGCCCGACAGCCGCAGTGGCGCCCCTGCCCACCTGCAGCGCGTTACCGCCACATCCCTTCTGAACCGCCCGTGGACGGCATCGCCTACTTCATCGAGCACAGCGACGCGATCGGGCGCGCGGTCGCGCTGGCGCTGCTGCTGATGTCCATCTCCGCCTGGGCGGTCATCTTGTGGAAGGCCCGCATCCTGCGGCGCGCGCTGCGCGACCTGCACCGCGGCACCGCGGCCTTCTGGGATGCCGCCACGATCGATGACGGACGCCGCCGCCTCCTGGGCCTGGACCGCGAACGGGTGCTGATTCCGCTCGTCGATGCCGCGCTGGTGGGCGACGGCACGTGCACCCTGGCCGCGCGCGGCCGCGTCGATTCGCAGCGCACGCGCCGCCTGCGAGACGCGCTGCAGCGCAGCCTCGCGCACCTGCAGTCCGGCCAGGTGCTGCTGGCCTCGATCGGCAGCACGGCGCCCTTCGTCGGCCTGTTCGGCACCGTCTGGGGCATCTACCACGCGCTGGTGGCCATCGGCGGCGACGGCGCCTTCTCGATCGACAAGGTGGCCGGCCCGGTGGGTGAGGCGCTGGTGATGACGGCCGCCGGGCTGGCGGTGGCCATCCCTGCGGTGCTGGGCTACAACCTGTTCGGGCTGTGGCTCGGCCGCTGCGAGGCCGCGCTCGAGGGCTTCGCTCACGACCTGCGCGAACTGCTCGACGACCCCGACGCGCTCGCACCGGCCACGCCGGCCTGACGGCCGCCGACGACCCCGCCGCACGCCATGCCCTTCGGCCGACTCGAGCAACGCGCACGCCCGGCGCCGATGAGCGACATCAATATGACGCCGCTGATCGACGTCATGCTCGTGCTGCTGGTCATCTTCATCGTCGCCGCGCCGCTGATGGCGTCCAGCCTGCGCCTGGACCTGCCGCGCGCCGAGGGCGCGCAGCCCAGCCAGGCCAAGGATGCGCTGCGCGTGGCCATCGATGCCGAGGGCCGTGTCTTCCTCGGCGACGAGACGCTGGCGCCCGCAGACGTCGAGCGCCGGCTCGTCGAGCAGGCGCGCGCGGCCGCGCAGCACAACCCCGCCACCGAAGTCCACCTGCGCGCCGACGCGCGCGTGCCCTACGGCCGCGTGGCCGAGGTGATCGGCCTGCTGCAGCAGGCCGGGCTGTCGCGCATCGGCTTCGTGACCGAGGCCGCAGGGCGCTGAACGGCTGGCGGCCGTTGCCGCGCCCCGCCCCGGGCGCCTGCCTGGCCACGCAGGGGCCGACTCCTACAATCCCGGGATGAATGAGAAATACGTCCCCGCCGAGGTCGAGCCGGCGGTCCAGGCCGATTGGCGCGCGCGCGATGTCTACCGCGTCACCGAGGACGCCTCCAGGCCCAAGTTCTACGCCTGCTCGATGCTGCCCTATCCCAGCGGCAAGCTGCACATGGGGCACGTGCGCAACTACACCATCAACGACATGCTGGCCCGTCATCTGCGGATGAAGGGCTGGAACGTGCTGATGCCCATGGGCTGGGACGCCTTCGGCCTGCCGGCCGAGAACGCGGCGATGAAGAACAAGGTCCCGCCGGCGCGCTGGACCTACGACAACATCGCCCACATGAAGGGCCAGATGCAGGCCATGGGCCTGGCGATCGACTGGAGCCGCGAGATCGCCACCTGCGCGCCCGACTACTACAAGTGGAACCAGTGGCTGTTCCTGAAGATGCTCGAGGCGGGCATTGCCGAACGCCGCACCCAGGTCGTCAACTGGGACCCGGTGGACCAGACCGTGCTCGCCAACGAGCAGGTCATCGACGGCCGCGGCTGGCGCTCCGGCGCGCCGGTGGAAAAGCGCGAGATCCCCGGCTACTACCTGAAGATCACGCAGTACGCGCCCGAACTGCTCGAGCACGTGCAGCAGCACCTGCCGGGCTGGCCCGAGCGCGTGAAGCTGATGCAGGAGAACTGGATCGGCAGGAGCGAGGGCGTGCGCTTCGCCTTCACGCACGACATCCGCGGTGACGACGGGCGCCCGCTGCAGGACGGGCTGATGCACGTCTTCACCACACGCGCCGACACCATCATGGGCGTGACCTTCTGCGCCGTCGCGCCCGAGCACCCGCTGGCCGCGCACGCCGCCAGGAGCCGCCCCGAGGTCGCCGCCTTCATCGAGGAATGCAGGGCGGGTGGCACGACCGAGGCCGAGCTCGCCACGCTCGAGAAGAAGGGCGTGCGCACCGGCTTGCAGGTCACCCACCCGCTGACCGGCGCGCCGGTGGATGTGTGGGTCGGCAACTACGTGCTCATGAGCTACGGCGACGGCGCCGTCATGGGCGTGCCGGGCCACGACGAGCGCGACTTCGCCTTCGCACTGAAGTACGGCCTCCCCATCGTGCAGGTGATCGCCGTGCCCGGCGAGGGCGCCTACGACGCCACGCGCTGGCAGGAGTGGTATGCCGACAAGGCTCGCGGCCTCACCATGGCCTCAGGTCCCTATGACGGACTGAGCTCTCAGGCCGCGGTGGATGCCGTCGCGCGCGACCTCGCCGCCCGCGGCCTGGGCGAGAAGAAGACCACCTGGCGACTGCGCGACTGGGGCGTCAGCCGTCAGCGCTACTGGGGCACGCCGATCCCGATCATCCACTGCGACGAACACGGCGCGGTCCCGGTGCCCGAGGCCGACCTGCCCGTGGTCTTGCCCGAGGATTGCATCCCGGACGGCAGCGGCAACCCGCTGCACAGGCACGCCGGCTTCCACGCCGGCGTCACCTGCCCGGTGTGCGGCAAGCCGGCGCGGCGCGAGACCGACACGATGGACACCTTCGTCGACTCGTCGTGGTACTACATGCGCTACTGCGACCCGAAGCTCGACACGGCGATGGTCGGCGCCGGCACCGCCTACTGGATGCCGATGGACCAGTACATCGGCGGCATCGAGCACGCGATCCTGCACCTGCTGTACGCGCGCTTCTGGACCAAGGTCATGCGCGACCTGAAGCTCGTCACCGTCGACGAGCCCTTCACCAAGCTGCTGACCCAGGGCATGGTGCTGAACCACATCTACTCGCGGCGCGGCGACAAGGGCGGCATCGAGTACTTCTGGCCGCACGAGGTCGAGAACACCTTCGATGCCGCGGGCAAGATCAACGGCGCGCGGCTGAAGGAAGCCAAGGGCGACCTGCCCGCGGGCACCGCCATCGTCTACGAGGGCGTGGGCACGATGTCCAAGTCCAAGAACAATGGCGTCGACCCCCAGGAGCTGATCGACCGCTACGGCGCCGACACCGCGCGCCTGTTCGTGATGTTCGCCTCGCCGCCGGAGCAGACGCTGGAGTGGAACGACGCCGGCGTGGAGGGCGCGCACCGCTTCCTGCGCCGGCTCTGGGCCTTCGCCGCCAAGCACGGAGCTGTCGTGCGACGCGCCACCGCGGCCGACCTCAGCGCGGCCCCGTTGCGCCCGGCCGCGCGCGCGCTGCGCCGCGAGGTGCACCTGGTGCTGCGCCAGGTGAGCTACGACTACGAGCGCATGCAGTACAACACCGTGGTGTCGGGCTGCATGAAGCTGCTGAATTCGCTCGAGGGCTTCGCGCCCGACGACAGCGACGGCGATGCCGCCGTGCTGTGCGAGGGCCTGTCGGTGCTGCTGCGCGCGCTCTACCCGGCCTGTCCGCACCTGGGCTGCGCACTCTGGGGCGAACTCGGCTTTGCCCGCGCCGCGGGCGATCTGCTCGACGCGCCCTGGCCGCAGGTCGACGAGGCGGCGCTGCAGCAGGACGAGATCGAGCTCGTGCTGCAGGTCAATGGCAAGACGCGCGGGTCGATCCGCGTGCCGGCCAGCGCCGACAAGGCGGCGGTCGAGTCGCTGGCTGCCGCGAGCGCCGAGGTGGCGCGCTTTGCCGAGGGGCGGCCGGTGAAGAAGGTCGTCGTCGTGCCGGGCCGGCTGGTCAACGTGGTGGCGTGAGGGGGACGACAGCGTGACGGTGGCAGAAAGCTCCCACGGCGCCCGTGCCGGGGCCGTCCCGGCCTCAGGCGGGCCGGACGCCGTCGGCGCACCCGCCGTCGCGGTGCCGCGGCGCCGGCTGTTGCGCTGGGCTTCGGGCCTGGCCGTGGTCGGCCTGGCCGGGTGCGGGTTCCGGCTGCGCCAGCCGGTGGCACTGCCCTTCCGGCGCCTGGCGCTCACAGGCGTCAGCAGCGACATGGAGCGGGCCTTGCGTATCGCTGCGGGCCCGGCCGTCGAGTGGGTGGCTGTGCCGGCGCAGGCGGAGGTACAGCTCGTCGCGACAGCCAGCGCACGCGAGAGGACGGTCGCCTCGTACACACCGACCCGACGCGTCAGCGAGTTCCAGCTGCGCGCGCGCCTTCGCTACCGCGCCCAGACCCCGGCCGGCCGCGTCCTGCTGCCCGAGGCCGAGCTGGTGCTCAACCGCGAGTTGAGCTACAGCGAGACCTATGCCCTGGGCAAGGAGCAGGAGGAAGCGCGCCTGTACGCCGACATGGAGACGGACATCGCGCTGCAGGTGATGCGCCGGCTCGGGACGGTACGGCTGTGACCGCCGGGCAGCTTCGGCCCGGACGGCAGGCCTGGCACCGCGGCTGAGGCGCGCCCGGCACGCCGCACCGGCACACCCATGCAGTTGCGACCCGAGCAGCTTGGGGCCCATCTCGCCTCGGGGCGTGGCCTGCAGTCCTTGTACACGCTGCACGGCGACGAGCCTTTGCTGATCCAGGAGGCCGGCGACGCCATCCGCGCCGCAGCGCGCGCTGCGGGGTGCGCCGAGCGCGAGGTCTTCCACGTCGCCGGCGCCCATTTCGACTGGAGCGGCGTGCTCGGCGCGACGCAGGAGATGAGCCTGTTCTCCGCCGCACGCCTGCTCGAGATCCGCGTCCCGTCCGGCAAGCCCGGCAAGGACGGCGGCGAGGCCCTGCAACGCCTGGCCGCACGGGCGCAGGCAGGCGCGCTCGAGGGTGTGACCGTGCTCGTGATCCTGCCGCAACTCGACCGCACACAGCAGCAGAGTGCGTGGTTCACCGCCCTGGATGCGGCCGGCGCGAGCGTCAGGATCGAGCCGGTGGAGCGCGCGGCGCTGCCGGCCTGGATTGCCCGGCGGCTGGCGGCGCAGCAGCAGCGCGTGCGCGAGGGGGAGGAAGGGCAGCGCACCCTGGCCTTCTTCGCCGACCGCGTCGAGGGCAACCTGCTGGCCGCGCACCAGGAAATCCGCAAGCTCGGCCTGCTGTACCCGCCCGGCGAGCTCGGCGCCGAGCAGGTGGAGTCCGCGGTGCTGAACGTGGCCCGCTACGACGTGCGCCAGTTCGCCGAAGCCGTGCTGGCCGGTCAGGTCGAGCGCGCGCTGCGCATGCTCGACGGTCTGCGCAGCGAAGGCGAATCGCCGGTGTCGGTGCACTGGCAGCTGGCCGACAACCTGCGGGCGATCGCGCGGGTGCGCGCCGCCTTGGCGAACGGACAGCCGCTGCCCGTGGCCCTGGGCGCCGCGCGGGTCTGGGGACCGCGGCAGCGCGCCGTCGAGCGCGCGGTCGGGCTCGTCGGCGACCGTGCCGTGGCGCGTCTGATCGTCGCGGCGAGCTTGTGTGACGGCATCGTCAAGGGCCTGACCCGCCCCGACTGGCCCGAGGACCCCTGGGACGCGCTGCGCCGTCTGGCGCTGATGACGCTGCATTTCACGCGCGGCCGGCCCGCAGGGCGCGATGCCGCCACGCCCGCGCTCGTGCTCAGCGCCTGAGGCCGCCGCGAGCCTGAGGGCTCAATACCCGCGCCCGCGATCGACGAGGTGCCATGGAAGCTCGCCACGCTCGACGCGATCGAGGTTGGCCGCCACCACCCTGCACGCGCTGTGCGCGTCGGTCAGGGCGGCCACGTGGGGCAGGACGGTCACGCGCGGGTGGGTCCAGAAAGGATGGTCAGTCGCCAGCGGCTCGGCAGCGAAGACATCCAGCAGCGCGTGCCGCAGGTGCCCGCCGTCCAGCGCTGCCAGCAGATCGGGCTCCACCAGGTGGCCGCCGCGCGCGAAGTTGACGACGCAGGCCCCGCGCGGCAGCCGCGCGAACAGCGGCGCGCACAGGATCGCGCGTGTGTCGGGCGTCAGCGGCAGCAGGTTGATCAGCACCTCGGTGCCCGCCAGCGCCGCGGCAAGCGCCGCCTGGCCATGCAGCACCTGCACACCCGGCAGGGGCACGTCGACCGCCGCACTGCGGCGCCAGGCGCTCACCGGGTAGCCCAGCGCGGCCAGGCGGGCGGCCACCGCACGGCCCATGGCCCCCAGGCCGAGCACCAGCACGGGCACGGTGCCGGCGCGGCGCTGCGGCAACTGGCGCCAACGGGTTTCGCGCTGCTGCCGGGCATAGTCGAAGAAGCCGCGGTGCAAGGACAGCACGGCCCAGGCCGCGGTCTCGGCCATCGCGACGTTCATCGCCGGATCGACCATGCGGGCCAGCGGCACGTCCGCGGGCAGGGTCGGGTCCTGCAGCAGGCGTTCGACGCCGGCCCACAGGGATTGCACCAGGCGCAGCCCGTGCAGCCCCTGCAGCGCGCCCGGCTGCGGGTTGGCGACCACCGCCACGTCGACCGCCTGCCCCGGGGACCAGTGCTCCAGCCATTCATGGCGCGGGCAGGCGGCACGCAGCACCTGCAACCACTCGGCCCGCTCGTCGGCACCCACGGCGGCGGAAAAGGCGATCTTCATGCGCCGCCCTCGGGAACAACGGCGCCGCAGGCGTCGGCCTCGGGAACAACGGCGCCGCAGGCGTCGCCGAGCGCCGCCAGGGCCGCGCGCACGGTCGACGCGCGCACCTCGCTGCGGCTTCCGGACAGTTGCAGCAGCCGGGCCTGCGCTGGCGCGCCGCGCCGCGCCAGCGCCATCCAGACCGTGCCCACGGGCTTGCCCGGTACGGCGCCGCCCGGGCCGGCGATCCCGGTGACAGACACCGCCAGGTCGGCCGCTGAGCGCGCGAGCGCGCCCTCGGCCATCCGCAGCGCCACCGGCTCGCTGACGGCACCATGCGCGGCGATCAGTGCGGCGGGCACCCCCAGCAGTTCAGACTTGGCCTCGTTGCTGTAGGTCACGAAGCCGCGGTCGAACCAATGGCTGGAGCCGGCCACCGCGGTGCAGGTGGCCGCGATCAGGCCACCGGTGCAACTCTCGGCGGTGGCCAGGCGCCAGCCGCGCGCGAGCAGTTGCTGCGCCAGCGTGGTCACCTCGGGGGCCAGGGCGTCGACGTCCATCACCAACGCCTTTCGCCGATCTGGGAGGGCTGCGAGCGCAGCCGGTGTGTGAGCGGGCCGCGCGGAGCGGTCCGGGCAGGGTGTGTGGGGCTCATCGGCCATCCTCCATCAAGCCGCGAAGTGGTCGTACGAAGCCAGGCCACGCAAGTCGAGAGCCCGACCGGCCGCGTCGCGCACCTGCAGGCCGGCGCCCGCCGTGATGCGGCCGACGCGGCACACCGGCACCGCCGCCTCGCGCGCCGCCTCCAGCACCTGCGCGTCGGCCTGCGCCGGGGCGGTGAACAGCAGTTCGTAGTCGTCGCCACCCGACAGCAGGCAGTGCCGCTGCAGGGCCTCGGGCTGGCGCGCCAGCACGGCGCTGCGCGGCAGCGCGGCGAACTCGAGCTCGGCACCGACACCGGAGCGCTCGAGCACGTGGCCCAGGTCACCAAGCAAGCCGTCGCTGAGATCGATCGCCGCGGTGGCGAAGCCGCGCAGCGCCAGGCCCAGGCCCACGCGCGGCTGCGGCAGCTCCAGTGCCTGGCGCACGGCATCGAAATCCTCGCCCGGCAGCGACACCGCGCCCCGGAAAACTTCCAGCGCCAGGCGCGCATCGCCCAGCGTGCCACTGACCCACAGCGCGTCACCCGGGCGCGCGCCGCTGCGCAGCAGCGCCGCGCCGGCCGGCACCTCACCGATGACGGTGATGCACAGGGTCAGCGGCCCAGCGGTCGTGTCGCCACCAACGAGCTCGATGCCGTGCGCCTGCGCGAGCGCGAACAGGCCCTCGGCCAATGCGGCGACGAAAGCATCGTCGGCGCGCGGCAGGGACAGCGCCAGCGTGAAGGCCAGCGGCTGCGCGCCGCAGGCCGCGAGGTCGCTGAGGTTGACGGCCAGCGCCTTGTGGCCCAGGCGCCGCGGCGCCACCGTCGACAGGAAGTGCCGCCCCTCGACGAGCAGATCGGTCGAGACCGCGAGCTGCATCCCAGGGCGCGGCGCGAGCAACGCGCAGTCGTCACCCACACCGAGGACCGCGCGCCGCACCGGACGCGAGAAGTGGCGCCGGATGAGTTCGAACTCGCCGGCGGGCGCTGGGGCGGTGGCAGAGCGGGAAAGGGGCATCGGGCGGGCAGGGTCAGGCATGTCGCGGGCCGCAAGGGTATACCGGATGCCTGCGGGCAACCATCCCGAGGGCCCGTCCCCCCGAATCGGAGGCCAGGCGCAGCCCCGGGACATCACTGCTCCAGCCGGCCTGGGGCAAGACAGCCGGATCCGGCACCACGGGCCGCGGGTACCGGTCGACGTCGGCGCAGGCGCTGCCGGGGCGGCAAGATCCACGCCGGCCGCGGGAACAGCCCCCGGCGCCCTAGAATCGCGCCCCGCCTATGAGGCGGCCCGCACCGGGCATGAACCGGACGGGCCGCTGCAGGCCACTCCGCGAGGTCTTCCGCCATGACCGCTCCTGCCGACAAGCGCGCCGAACTGCGCCGCGCCGCGCTCGAGTACCACGAGTTTCCGACCCCCGGCAAGGTGGCCATCGCGGCCACGAAGCAGCTCGTGAACCAGCGCGACCTCGCGCTCGCCTACTCCCCGGGCGTGGCTGCGGCCTGCGAAGAGATCGTCGCCGACCCCGCCAATGCCTGGCGCTACACCTCGCGCGGCAACCTGGTGGCCGTCATCACCAACGGCACCGCGGTGCTCGGGCTGGGCGACATCGGTCCGCTGGCGGCCAAGCCGGTGATGGAAGGCAAGGGCGTGCTTTTCAAGAAGTTCGCCGGCATCGACGTCTTCGACATCGAGATCAAGGAGAAGGACGTCGACCGGCTGGTCGAGGTCATCGCCGCGCTCGAGCCGACCTTTGGCGGCATCAACCTCGAGGACATCAAGGCCCCCGACTGCTTCTACGTCGAGCGCAAGCTGCGCGAGCGCATGAAGATCCCGGTCTTCCACGACGACCAGCACGGCACCGCGATCGTCGTCGGCGCGGCGCTGCTCAACGGCATGAAGGTCGTCGGCAAGGACCTGCGCGAGATCAAGCTCGTCACCTCGGGCGCGGGCGCTGCGGCACTGGCCTGCCTGAACCTGATCGTCAAGCTCGGCGTGCCGCGCGAGAACATCTGGGTCACCGACCTCGCCGGCGTGGTCTGGAAGGGCCGCACCGAGCTGATGGACCCGGACAAGGCCGAGTTCGCGCAGGACACCGCCGCGCGCACGCTGGCCGAGGTGATCGAGGGGGCCGACGTCTTCCTCGGCCTGTCGGCTGCCGGCGTGCTCAAGCCCGAGATGGTGGCGCGCATGGGCCGCCGGCCGCTGATCTTCGCGCTGGCCAACCCGACGCCGGAGATCATGCCCGAGGAGGTGCGCGCGGTCCGCGACGACGCCATCATGGCCACCGGGCGCACGGACTACCCGAACCAGGTGAACAACGTCCTGTGCTTCCCGTACATCTTCCGCGGTGCACTGGACAGCGGGGCGACGACGATCACCGACGCGATGGAGATCGCCGCGGTGCACGCGATCGCGGACCTTGCCCAGGCCGAGCAGAGCGAGGTCGTCGCCGCCGCCTACGCCGGGGCGACGTTGAGCTTCGGGCCGGAGTACCTGATCCCCAAGCCCTTCGACCCGCGATTGATGATGAAGATCGCCCCGGCGGTGGCGCGCGCGGCGGCCGAGTCGGGGGTTGCGCAGCGCCCGGTGACCGACCTGGAGGCCTACCGGGAGAAGCTGCAGAGCTTCGTCTACGCCTCCGGCACGGCGATGAAGCCGATCTTCACCCGCGCCAAGCGCAGCGAAAAGCGCCGCGTCGCCTACGCCGAAGGCGAGGAGGAGCGCGTGCTGCGCGCGGTGCAGGTCGTCGTCGACGAGAACCTGGCGCGGCCGGTGCTGATCGGCCGGCCGGCGGTGATCGCGCGCCGCGTCGAGATGTTCGGCCTGCGCCTGCAGCCGGGACGTGACTACGAGGTCGTGAACACCGAGCAGGACCACCGCTACCGTGACTACTGGCAGACCTACCACCGCATGATGGAACGCCGCGGTGTGACCGAACAGCTCGCCAAGATCGAGATGCGCCGCCGCCTGACGCTGATCGGCACGATGCTGCTGCACAAAGGCGAAGTCGACGGACTGATCTGCGGCACCTGGGGCACGACGGGCACGCACCTGACGTTCGTCGACCAGGTCATCGGCAAGCGCGCTGGCGTGCAGACCTTCGCCTGCATGAACGGCCTGATCCTGCCCGGGCGCCAGGTCTTCCTCGTCGACACCCATGTCAATGCCGACCCGACGGCCGAGCAGCTGGCGGAGATCACGGTCATGGCTGCGGAGGAGCTCCAGCGCTTCGGCATCCAGCCCAAGGCTGCGCTGCTTTCGCACAGCAACTTCGGCTCGAGCAACCTGCCTTCGGCCGTGAAGATGCGTGACACGCTGGAGCTCGTACGCGCGCGCGCGCCCTGGCTCGAGATCGACGGTGAGATGCATGGCGACACCGCGCTGGACGCCGCCTATCGGCGCCGGCTGATGCCGCGCAGCACCTTGAGCGGCGAGGCCAACCTGCTCGTCCTGCCCAACATCGACGCCGCCAACATCAGCTACAACCTGCTCAAGACGGCCGCCGGCGGCGGCATCGCCATCGGACCGGTGCTGCTCGGCGCGGCCAAGCCGGTGCACATCCTGACTCCTTCGGCCACGGTGCGGCGTGTGGTCAACATGACAGCACTGACGGTTGTGAACGCCAATACCGAGAGGTGAGTGAGTGTGAGTGTGCGCTCGCACTCATACTGTTTCTCTATGTTGAACTGCAACCCAGCGGGTTGAGGTTTTTTCCGTATTCCGATAACATCCAGCCCTTGTTTTCAAGGGTTTTCCCGTGGTTCGCAGTGGTCGGCGCTTCTGGGGGCAGTGGGCAGCTAAGTTAGCGCTCGCCTTCTTTTCGGTCCTGTTTCTCTACGGAGTGTCAGGACCGGCTGAAGCCAGGACAGCAGCGCCAGCGCAGGGCGAGGATATCGTCGCGCTGGGTGAGTTGCCGCCGCAGGCACGGCAGACGTGGCGGTTGATCATGAGTGGCGGCCCCTTCCCTTACGAGAAGGACGGCACCACCTTCTTCAACCGGGAGCGGTTGCTGCCTTCGCAGGCGCGTGGCTACTATCGCGAGTACACGGTGAAGACCCCAGGCGCGCGCAACCGGGGCGCGCGCCGGATCGTCTGCGGCGGCAAGGAGCCGACGCGCCCGGACAGTTGTTACTACACGGCCGATCATTACGCGAGTTTTCGACGCATCACGCAGTGAGCAGCCGTGCTGGAATCTTCATCCGCTGATTCGAGTCCCTGGAGACGAGCGACCATGGAGTTGCACACCATCCGTCCGAACATCGTGCAGGCCATCCGCGCTTACCGCGTCGACGACCTGATGACCGCCGCAAAGTCTGCGGGCCAGCACTTCCTCTACGCCAACGTCGCGTCGGCGCAGAGCAAGCAGGAGGTGCTCGAGGGCATCGCACAGGCCTTCAGGTTCCTGCCTCACTTCGGGCGCAACCTGGACGCGCTTTACGACTGCATGACCGATGTCGTGCACAAGGCGGGCCCGCAGCCGGGTTTCGTCGTCGTTCTCGAGCAGTTGCCCGACAACCCGCGCTTCGACCGCGAGGCGCGTGAGCAGTTGCTCGACGTCTTCCGCGACGCCTCCGATTTCTGGGCCGATCGGCGTGTTCCCTTCCGCTGCTTCTACTCCTTCGCGGTGACACGCGCCGACTCGGCTGCCTGGAATCCAGACGCCGCCGAAGCCGCTGCGCCGGCCAAGCCGGCGGCCAAGGTGCCCGTGTCGAAGAACGGCGTCAACCCCAATTTCGGCATGAACATGCCGATGATGAGCAGCGCCTTCGACACCGCAGCCTGGCTGAAGGCGGCAGCCTGAGCGACTGACCCATCCGCTCAGCCCGCGACAGTGTCCGGGCAGCGGTTTTGCGTCAGCGCAGCCGACAGCGCCACGTACTCGGTCACCGGGACTTCCTCGGCACGGCGGGTGGTGTCGAAGACGCCTGTGTAGCCACGCGTCTCCAGCCAACGTCCCAGCGTGTGGCGCAGCAGTTTGCGCCGCTGCGAGAAGGCCACCGTCACGATCTCTCCCAGCAGTGCCGCGTCGGTCAGCGCCGACCGGACATGGGGGGTCATCCGCACCACGGCAGAGTCGACAGCCGGCGGCGGGTCGAATGCGTCGGGGGGGACGTCCAGCACGCGCTCGATCTCGTAGCGCCACTGCAGCATCACGCTCAGGCGCCCGTAGCTGCGTCCACCCGGCTCGGCGGCCATGCGGTCGACCACCTCGCTCTGCAGCATGAAATGCTGGTCGTGAACGACCTCCACCGCCTGGAGCAGGTGAAACAGGATGGGCGTGGAGACGTTGTAGGGCAGATTGCCCACCACCCGCAGACGCCCGCCCGGGGCCTGGGCTGGCGCGATGGACGCAGGCGCTGGCGGGAAGCTCTGGGCAAGACGGACGAAATCGACCCCCAGCACATCACCCTCGACCACGGTCACGCCCTGCCAGCACCGTGCGCGTGCCGCGAGGTCACGGTCCAGTTCGATCACGGTCAGGGTGCGGCAGCGCTCCAGCAGCGGCAGCGTGAGAGCGCCAAGGCCGGGGCCGATCTCCACCAGACACTGCCCGGGTCTCGGGTCGATCGTGTCGACGATCGCGTGCACGATGCCGGCATCGCGCAGGAAGTGCTGTCCGAAACGCTTGCGCGCGATGTGCTTCATCGTCAGATCCGCCGCATCGCCAAGGCACCGAACAAAAAGATCGTTGCCCGCCCCCCAAGGGGGTGAGGAAACTCGGGAGCGGCCCTTCGTTTCCTCAATCCTGCCCCCTGGGTCGGGCCCTGCCCGCCCCGCCCCCCAAGGGGGTGAGGAAACTCGGGAGCGGCCCTTCGTTTCCTCATGCCCCCCCAGGCTGGGGGCGTCGATGGTGCGCTCACCAGGTTCAAGGCGGCGGTTCCCGCCACTCGACGTAGGCCCGGCCGCGTAGTTCCTGCACCCATTCGCGGTAGGCGGCCTCGAACTTCTGTTCGCGCAGGACGGCTCGGGCGCGCTCGCGCTGCTGGCGAATGTCGATCTCGACCTCGCGCCGGTCCAGCACCTGGATCAGGTGCACACCGAAGCGCGACACCACAGGCCCCGACAGGCCGCCAACGCGCAGATCGTCCATCGCCCGCTCGAACTCGGGGACCATCATGCCCGGCGACGCCCACCCCAGGTCGCCGCCCTGGGCGGCTGACGAATCCTCGGAGAACTCGCGCGCCGTGTCCTCGAAGCGGCGTGTCCCGTTGTCGATCTGGCGCCGCCATCCCGCCAGGCGCGCAGTGGCTTCCTGGGTCGTCAGCCGCACTGACGGGCGCAGCAGGATGTGGCGTACCCGCGTCTGGACCATCCGCCCCGCGCCCGACTCCTCGCGCCACAGCAGCTTGAGGACGTGGAAGCCGGCCCCGGTACGCAGCAGTTCCGAGCGCACCGCACCCGGCCGCAGACTGCGGGCGGCCTGGACAAAGACATCGGGCAGGCGCGAGGCCAGACGCCTGCCGAGGCTGCCCCCGTTCTCACGGCTGGCGTCGTCGGACTCAGCCCTCGCCACGGCCTCGAAAGGTTCACCACCGCGCACCCGAGCCAGGAGCGTCTCCGCGCGCCGGCGGCGTTCCTCGACGACAGCGCCCGTCGCGTCTTCGGGCACGCGCACCAAGATCTGCGCGAGTTCGATCTCCAGGTCCTGCGCTTCCCTTTCCTGCTGCAGGAAGCTGTCGATCTCCAGATCGGTGATGCGGATGCGTGCCAGCACCTCGCGCTCGCGGACGCGTTCAATGAGCAACTGGTCGCGAAGGTTGGCACGGAAGCGCGGCATGTCGGTGCCCTCCGCCGCCAGCCGCTCGCGCAGTCCGTCCACGCTCAACTGGTTCTGCGCGGCGACCACCTGCACGGCACGGTCGACCTCGGCGCTGTCCACCCTGCCGCCGGTTTCGCGGGCGTGGGTCAGGATCACCCGCTCCTCGACCAGCGATTCCAGGGCCAGGCGACGCAGCGCCTCATCACCTGTGGCGGCCGCGCCAGAGGGCGCGCGGCGCGCCTCTTCGGCCAGGCGCTCGACGCGGCGCGCCAGTTCCACGGCGGTGACGAGTTCCCGGTTGACTACCGCGACGATGTAGTCCACGCGCCCCGGCCCTGCAGGGGCGGCAGCACCCGCCGGAGCCTGGGCTGCACACAGGCCGTGAGCCCAGAGCGACGCCCAGCCCAGCGCAGCCAGCAGCATCCAGCGCGGGGGCCGACGTCCAGGACGGGTGACGGTGATCATGTTCGAGGGAGTGTCAGGGCGCGGCGCCGCGCGAACGGCGGGTGCGCGCACGCCCAGGCTGGATTGTCCGTCAACGGCTGGCGCCGAAGCCCATCATGCCGGTGAGGCCGGTGAGTTCGATCTGGAACTGCAACTGGGTGGCGAACTGGTTGACGCCCGTGGAGGTGCGCTGGGCCACGACCCGCCCCTTCCAGCATTGGGCATCGATCTCCAGTCCCAGGGCGGTGCTGGTCAGGCGCTGCTCGCGCAGGTTGTAGTCAGCACGCCCGATGCCCGACCAGCGGCGTGTGCAGCCGGGCGCGAAGCCGGAGCCGGCGTCGTTCCAACCCCACAGCGGCCATTGACCACCGAAGTCCACCTGCTCCGACGCATCACGGCTGTAGCGGTGGGAGCCGGACAACGAGCGTCCCGGGCCCGGCGAATAGCCGACCCCGAACACCGATCTCACGAGGCGCTGGACCTGGGCGTTCCAACGCAAGGTCGCATCGAAGCTCCAGTTCGGCACGACCCGTGTCGAGCCGAGCAGCAGGACATCGGAAAAGCGCTCGGTCAGCGCCGTTCCCAGGGGCGTGACCTGCTGGTCCTGCAGCAGGTAGCGCTGCACGATGCCCAGGCGCAGCAACTCCACGCCCGCGGCGGCATCGAGCACGCGCGTCACCAGGCCCGCATTCAGCCGGTTTGCGTCCGAGACGCGGTCGATGCCGCTGAAATCGTTGGCCTGATAGATCGACGCGAAGCCGAAGTCCACGGGCGCGCTGTCGAAAGCGAGCAGGCTGCTCTGCGGCCGCACCGGTGTGTAGGTATAGACCACGCGCGGCTCGAGCGTCTGGCGCACCGTGCGGCCGAGGGCCGTCGTCTCGCGCTCGAAGGTCAGCGCGGACTCGACGCTGAAGCTGGGGATCGCGCGCAGCACCGAACGCCGGCCGTCGGGCAGGGACTGATCGAGGTCGTAGCCCGCCACGTTCAGGCCGGCGCGCGGGATCACGGACAAGCCGCCGGCGCGCCACGGCAGGCTCAAGTCACCCAACAGGTGCAGACGCTGGCCGGTCGGCCGGGCGCTGCCGGCGCTGTCGTCGGGCAGCGTGAACCGATTCAGCTCGGTCTCGACCGCCCAGGTCAGGCCGGCGGCGCCCAGCGGCGAGGCGAGTCGAAGGCCGGCCTGCAGGGCACGCTGGTAGGGAACGACGAAGGTGTCGCCAACGGCCTGCACCGCCTGCCAGCGCTGCACCTGCCCGTAGGCCAGCGCCTGCATCCCCGCGATCCGAACCGGCTGCTCGACACGACCCCGCAGCGGCAGCAGTCGCGGCGTCGGCCCGAGTTCTCGCGTGTCGAAGTCCCGCCACCAGCCCTCGTCACTGACACGGGCGCCAGCGAATTCGTAGCGCCCGGGCTCGGGGGTGCCTTCGATGCGCCCGAGCCTGCCCTCGTGGCGGCCGTGCAGCGCCGCCCGTGCCGAGCCCGTCACGCTGTCGTGCGGCAGGCTCTCGATGGTCCACTGCCCGCTCATCGCGGGCTCCAGGTAGCGGGCCTCCACGTCCAGCCCCGCACCGCGGCGAGCACGCATGCGCGGTGTGAGCGTGAGATCGCGGTTGGGCGCCGCGTTCCAGTAGTACGGCACGCCGACCTCGACGCCACTCTGGCTGCTGATGCGCAGCTCGGGTGCCAACCAGCCCGACTTGCGCTCGTCGGTCACGGGAAAGGTCATCACCGGCAGCGCCAGCACCGGCACGCCCAGGAAGCGCAGGCGCGCGTTCTCCGCGACGGCCACGTTGGCGTCGAGGTCCACGCGCAGGCTGCTGGCTGTCAGCAGCCAGTCGGGGTCGGCCGAGCCGTCGCGGGGGCAGCTCGTGTACGTCGGGTCGGTGAGCCGAAAGCGGGTGCGGCTGTCGAAATCGATGCGCTCGGCATGGCCGCCGGTCTTGCGCCGCGCGAACTCATAGTCGGGCTGCAGAAAGTGCCCTTCGAAGGTCTCGACCTGCACCTGCACGGCCGGGCCGCGGAACACATTGCCGTCGCGGCTGACGGTCACGCGGCCCTCGGCGAGCGCGCGCTCGGTGGCGCTGTCGTAGATGAGCCGGTCGGCGCGCACAGTCAAGCCGCCACGTCGCAACTCGACTGCGCCCTCGGCCCGCGCCTCGCCCCCGGGCGTGCCCGAGAACTTTTCAGCTTCGATCTGGACCGGGAGGTTGGGCCCGTCAGGCGGCTCGGCGACGGCACCGGCTGCTGCGAACACGAATCCCAGGCCCCAGGCGGCCCGGCGGGCGCGGCTTGAGGGTCTCAGGATCCAGGTGAGCGCTGCAGGCACGGGCGTCGTGACTTCCGGCGCGGCAAGCCGCGCGGGTCGGTTCGTAGAATCCTGGCATTCTGTCACCCGCGGGGCTGCCCGCCAACGTCGATGGCCGAGCAGCCTTCTGCCCAACCCCTGATTTCGTGGACAGACCCCGGGCGCCACGCGGCCTTCGAGGTCTGGCTCGGCGCCCTCGAGCCCGCTTTCGGGCTGCGCCGGGACACGCTTCGGCCGGCCTCGGCCGACGCCAGCTTCAGGCGCTACTTCCGCATCGCCGCCGATGGCGTCGGCGCCCCCGGCAGCGCCATCGTGATGGACGCACCACCGCCTTTGGAGGACGTGCGGCCCTTCGTGCGCATCGCCGGGCTGCTGCGCGCGGCCGGCCTGAACACGCCGCGCGTGCTGGCTGCCGACGAGGCGCTGGGCTTTGTGCTGCTGGGTGACCTCGGCGGACAGCTCTACCTGCAGACGCTGCAGGACGCCGACGCCGCCCGTGCCGACGCGCTGATGCGCGATGCGCTGGCAGCCCTGGTCCGGATGCAGCAGCACGTAAGCCCCGCCGCGCTGCCCCCCTATGACGAAGCGCTGCTGCGGCGCGAGCTCACCCTCTTTCCCGAATGGTGTGTCGGTCGTCACTTCGGCATTGCCTGGAACGACGAGCAGCGCGAGGCCTGGGAGCGCCTGTGCCGGCTGCTCGTGGCCAGCGCGCTCGCCCAGCCGCGCGTGGCCGTGCACCGCGACTGGATGCCGCGCAACCTGATGGTCACCGAGCCCAACCCCGGCGTGCTCGACTTCCAGGACGCAGTGGCCGGGCCCGTGACCTACGACCTCGCCTCGCTGCTGCGGGACGCCTTCATCTCCTGGGACGAGGAGCGCGAGATCGACTGGGCGGTGCGTGGTTGGGAGGGTGCTCGCCGCGCCGGCCTGCCGGTGGCCGACGACTTCGGCGAGTTCTGGCGCCAGCTCGAGTGGATGGGGCTGCAACGCCACCTGAAGGTGCTGGGCATCTTCTGCCGCCTGCAGCACCGCGACGGCAAACCCGCGTACGCGCGCGACTTGCCGCGATTCTTCGGCTACGCCACGCGGGTGGCGCTGCGCTACCGCGAACTGGCCCCGCTGCTGCCGCTGCTGGAGCCGATGTCGGGCCAGGCGCTCGGGGCCGGCTACACGTTCTGAGCAGCGTCGGCCGCAACGGCCGCGGTCCAATCGCCGGACTTGCCGCCGCGCTTTTCGAGCACGCGCACGGCGTCGATGACCATGCCGCGGTCCACGGCCTTGCACATGTCGTAGACCGTCAGCAAGCCCACCTGGACGGCCGTGAGCGCCTCCATCTCGACGCCGGTGCGTCCGATGGTCTCGACCTGGGCCGTGCAATGCACCGCGTGCCGGCGCGCGTCGAGCTCGAAATCCACCGCCACGCGCGTGATCGGCAAGGGGTGGCACAGCGGCACCAGATCGGCCGTGCGCTTGGCGCCCTGGATCGCGGCGATGCGGGCCACGCCGATCACGTCGCCCTTCTTCGCGCGGCCCTCGACCACGAGCGCGAAGGTCTGCGGCTGCATGCGGATGAGGCCGGTGGCGCGCGCGACGCGGTGCGTGGCGTCCTTGGCGCCGACGTCGACCATGTGCGCCTGGCCCGCGGCGTCGAAGTGGGTGAGTTCAGAGGTCACGTGAGGCAAGCGAATTCCAATCCGGAAATGTCATCATAGGCGGGTGCGCAAGACTGCTGCTCTGACCCTGGCATCCCGGGCGCTGGTCGTCGCCGCCCTGGCTGCGGGCGGCCCGGCCTGGGCCCAATCGACGCCCGGCGCAGCCGCGCCCTTGCGGCTGCCCTCGCTGGGCGAGGCCTCGTCGGAGGCCTTGCCCGTGGCCACCGAGCGGCGCTATGGCGAGCAGATCATGCTGCAGTTGCGGCGTGACCCCGCCTGGCTCGACGACCCCGTGCTGCTGGACTATGTGCAGTCCTTGTGGCAGCCGCTGCTCGCCGCGGCGCGGCGGCGCGGCGACATCGAGCCCGACGTCGACAACGCGTTCGCCTGGGACATCTTCCTGCTGCGCGAGCGCACCCTCAATGCCTTCGCACTCCCGGGCGGGCGGGTGGGTGTGCACCTGGGCCTGATCGCTGCCACCGCCAGCAGCGACGAGCTCGCGTCGGTGCTCGCGCACGAGTTGGCCCACCTCAGCCAGCGGCACATCGCGCGCGGCATCGCCAGCGCCAGCCGGCAGTCCGGCGTGGCCACCGTGGCCATGGTGCTCGGGGCCCTGCTGGCAGCGCGCGCTGGAAGCCCCGACCTGGCGCAGGCAGCGATCGCGGGCGGGCAGGCCAGCCTGATCCAGGGACAGTTGAACTTCTCGCGCGACATGGAGCGCGAGGCCGACCGCATCGGCCACGGCGTGCATGTAGAAGCCGGCTTCGACGCCGCAGGCAGCGTCGCCATGTTCGACCGTCTGGACCAGTCGGCGCGCCTGAACGATGCCGGCTCGCTGCCCTACCTGCGCACCCACCCGCTGACGACGGAACGTCTGGCGGAGGCGCGAACCCGTCTGCCTGCACAGGGGACCCCAGGACCGCTGTCGACCCCTGAGCACACGCTGATGCAAGCCCGTGCGCGCGCCCTGGCGGCGTCTGGGGCCGATGCCTTGCGGCGCCTGGTCGAAGCGGCCGCGGCGGGCTCCCGCAACGACGCCGGAGGGCTGTATGCGGGCGCGCTCGCCGCCTCGAAGCTCGGCGACCATGGCCGCGCGCAGACCCTGGCGCAGGCCTTGGCGAGCACCGTGGGCACGCCCTCGTCGGACTCCACCACCGCCTCTCAGGGCCCGGCGCGGTGCAGCCTGCCGGTCACGCTGCTGCGCGCCGAACTGGCGCTGGCGCGCGGGGACGCCAGCGTGGCCCAGGGCCTGCTCGAGACCTGCGCGCCGGCGCCGCCCACCCGGGCAGCCCTGCTGCTTCGCGCGCAGGCTGACGCCGTGAGCCTGACCCAGGCGCGCGAAGGCAAGCGCGAAGCGACTGCGCAAGCGCTGGCGCTGCGCGGCAGCGTGCAGGACCTGCAGACCTGGCTCGCCTCGCATCCACAGGACGCAGCGGCCTGGGGTGTCCTGGCACGCGGTGCCGATGCGCTGGGACTGACCTTGCGCGCCCTGCGCGCGCAGGCCGAGGAACGCGCCGCGCTCGGCGACCTGGACGCCGCCATCGACCGCCTTCGCGGGGCACAGCAGGTGGCGCGTCAGCGCGGACGCGAGGATTTCATCGAAGCCTCGGTGATCGACGCGCGGTTGCGGCAGTTCGAGGCGCAGCGCCGGCAGCGCGCCGCGGACATGCGCTGACCGAGCCGTTGCACCCCCGCTGATCAGCGCACCCGCAGGCCCGCCGGGCACGCCGGCACCACGCCGGGCTGGTGTGAAGTCGCGTCGCATACAGGGTACACCATGAGCCCGCCTGTCTTCTCAGGGAAGGCGGGCCGCATTACCATGCGCGCCGGGCCGCCGTGCGTTCTGCGCGGGGGCATCGCTGAGCACGCACAAACCTCCACACCTTCCATCGGAGTCAAGCATGGCCACTGCCAAGAAAGCCGCCGCCAAGAAGACCGCCGCCAAGCCTGCTGCCCAGCCCGCAGCGAAGAAGGCGGCCGCCAAGCCCGCCGCCCAACCGGCGGCGAAGAAGGCCGCGGCCAAGAAGGCCGCCCCCGCCCCGGCCAAGCGCACCCCGAGCGCGGCCTTCATGAAGCCGATGACCCCCAGCCCCGCACTGGCGGCCATCGTCGGCGCCAAGGCGCTGCCGCGCACCGAGATCACGCGCAAGGTCTGGGAGTACATCAAGAAGAACAGCCTCCAGGACAAGGTCCAGAAGCGCATGATCAACGCCGACGCCAAGCTCAAGGAAGTGCTCGGCAAGGCGCAGGTCTCGATGTTCGAGATGACCAAGATCATCAGCAGCCACCTGAAGTGACCTGCTGATTGCGGCGGGGACGGGCGCGCTAGCGTCCGCCCTGCCGCAGTCGCGTGCTGGCCAGCCCGCAGCCCAGGATCAGCGCGATGCCGGTCCAGGTCCACCCATCAGGTATCTGGCCGAAGACCAGCCAGCCGGCCAGCACGGCCCAGCCCAGGCTGCCGTAGGTGTAGGGCGCGAGCACGGTCGCCGGGGCGTACCGGTACGCATGCGCGACGAACAGGTGCCCTGCCGCGCCGGTCGCGCTCATCAGCGCCAGCCAGCCCCACGACGCCATGCTGTCCACGGGTGACCAGCTCAGCGGTGCCGTGAGCGAGAACAGCAGGGCGCAGACCGCCATGCTCAGCAGGTGGGTCGCCGTCGGGTCCTCGCCTGCATGGGCGAGGCGGCTGGTGACGATCTGGTAGAGGGCTCCCAGCACCATGCAGGCGAAGGGGTAGAGCGCCGCCCAGCCGTAAGGCGTGCCCGTCGGACGCACGATCAGCAGCGTGCCGGCGAAGCTCAGCAGCAGCAGGACCCAGCCTGCGCCCCCGAGACGCTCGTTGTAGAACACCACCGCCAGCAAGGACACGAGCAGCGGCGTCACCATGACGATCGCCGCGAATTCGGCCATGGGCAGGTGTTTGAGGCCGAAAACGGCCGACGTCGAGGCACCCAGCAGCAGCAGCCCCCGCAGCAATTGCAGGCCGATGCGCCGGCTGCGCAGCCGCTCGCGCGGCAACGCGGGCAACAGCAGCGCCGCGGAAATGCCCGCCTGCAGCACGTAGCGCACCATCAGCACCATCAGCACCGGCACGGTCGCGGCGGCGTGCTTGGCCAAGGCGTCCTGGATCGTGAAGCACAGGCCTGCCAGCAGGATCAGGCCGACGCCGCGCCAGACCGAGACCGGTGCCATCGCGGTCTCAAGCCACGGCGCCGGCCCGGCGCAGCACCGGCGCGAGGAAGCGTCCGGTGTGGCTGGCCGCGCAGGCGGCCACGACCTCCGGCGGGCCCGCCACGAGCACCTGCCCGCCGCCCGCGCCGCCTTCGGGACCCATGTCGATCAGCCAGTCAGCGGTCTTGATGACGTCCAGGTTGTGCTCGATGACGACGATGGTGTTGCCGGCGTCGCACAACTGGTGCAGCACTTTCAGCAGCAGGCCGATGTCGTGGAAGTGCAGGCCGGTCGTGGGCTCGTCGAGGATGTACAGCGTGCGTCCGGTGTCGCGCTTGCCGAGCTCCTGCGCGAGCTTGACGCGCTGGGCCTCGCCGCCGGACAGCGTGGTCGCGCTCTGGCCCAGCCGCACGTAGCCCAGTCCCACGTCCAGCAGCGCCTGCAGCTTGCGCGCGATCGCCGGCACGGCCCCGAAGAAGCCGTGCGCCTCCTCGATCGTCATGCCCAGCACCTCGGTGATGTTGCGGCCCTTGTAGGTGATCTCCAGCGTCTCGCGGTTGTAGCGCTGGCCGCCGCAGCTGTCGCAAGGCACGTAGACGTCGGGCAGGAAGTGCATCTCGACGCGGATCACGCCGTCGCCCTGGCAGGCCTCGCAACGCCCGCCGCCCGAGGCGGCCGCCACGTTGAAGCTGAAGCGGCCGGCGCCCCAGCCGCGCTCGCGCGCTGCCGGCACCTCGGCGAACAGCTCGCGAATGGGCGTGAACAGGCCGGTGTAGGTGGCCGGGTTGCTGCGCGGGGTGCGCCCGATCGGGCTCTGGTCGACGTTGATGACCTTGTCGAAGGCGTCCAACCCCTCGATGTCGTCGTGCGCGGCCGGCTCCTGCTGGCTCTGGTAGAGCTTGCGCGCGACGGCCGCGTACAGCGTGTCGTTGACGAGCGTGCTCTTGCCCGACCCCGACACGCCGGTGACGCAGGTGAACAGCCCGACCGGGATCTCGACCGTGACGTTCTTCAGGTTGTGGCCCCGCGCGCCCTGGATGCGCAACGCGCGCGCGCCGTCGGCCGGGGCCCGCAGTCGGCGCCGCGCCGCCGGCAGGCCGATGCACAGCCGCCCCCCGAGGTAGGCGCCGGTCAGCGAGTCCGGGTGCGCCGCCACCGCCTGCGGGCTGCCCTGGGCCAGCACGCGCCCGCCATGCACGCCCGCGCCCGGGCCCATGTCGACGACGTGGTCGGCGGCGCGGATCATGTCCTCGTCGTGCTCGACCACGAGCACCGAGTTGCCGAGGTCACGCAGGTGCCTCAGCGTGCCGATCAGGCGCTCGTTGTCGCGCTGGTGCAGCCCGATGCTCGGCTCGTCGAGCACGTACATCACGCCCGAGAGACCGGAGCCGATCTGGCTGGCCAGCCGGATGCGCTGCGCCTCGCCGCCCGACAGCGTGTCGGCGCTGCGGTCCAGGCTCAGGTACTGCAACCCGACGTCGTTGAGGAAGCGCAGCCGGGCCCGGATCTCGCGCAGGATCTTCTCGGCGATCGCCGCCTTGGCGCCCTTCAGCTGCAGGGCCTCGAGGTAGGCCAGACTGTCGGCCAGGGTCGAGCGCTCGATGTCGTGCAGCGAACGGCCGCGCGCGGCCTCGGGCGCGGCATCCGCGGCCCCGCCCGCCGCCGACGGGGCCGGCTGCAGCAGCACGTGCCGGGCCTCGCGCCGCAGCCGTGTGCCCGCGCAGGCCGTGCACGGCCGCGCGGCCTGGTAGCGCGCGAGTTCCTCGCGCACCACGGGCGAGTCGGTCTCGCGAAAGCGGCGCTCGAAGTTCGGGATGATCCCCTCGAAGGGGTGCGAGCGCTTGACACTGCGCGCCTTGCCGCGCGCACCCTCGGCCTCGTAGGTGAACTCGATGGCCTCGTCACCCGACCCCCACAGCAGCACCTGGCGCGCGCGCTCGGGCAGCTGCTCGAAGGGCTGCTCGATGTCCACGCCCAGGTGGCGCGCCACCGACTGCAGCATCGAATGCGTGTAGGGATTGCGGCGGTCCCAGCCCTTGACCGCCCCCGAGGCCAGGCTCAGGCTCGGGAAGGCCACGACACGCTCGGGGTCGAAGGCCGTGGCCTGGCCCAGGCCGTCGCAGGCCGGGCAGGCCCCCACGGGGGAGTTGAAGGAGAACAGCCGCGGCTCGAGTTCGGGCAGCGAATAGTTGCAGTGCAGACAACCGTAGCGGCTGCTGAAGAGATGCTCGGGCGCACCCGCCGGGCCGGTGCGCGCCGCGCTGCCGGCCGCGCCAGCACCCGCGGCGCCGCCCTGATCGCCTGCAGGCATTTCCGCCGCCAGCGCGCGCCCGTCGGCCAGCCTCAGCGCCGCCTCGAAGCTTTCAGCCAGGCGCTGGCGCAGCGTGGGCGCTGCCGCCGACACGCGCAGGCGATCGACCACGACGTCGATGTCGTGGCGGTCGTTTCGGTTCAGCGCCGGCAGGTCGGCCACCTCATGAAGAGCACCGTCGATGCGAAAGCGCACATAGCCCTGGGCCTGCCAGGCGGCGAGCTCCTGCGCGTGCTCGCCCTTGCGGTCGCGCACGACGGGCGCCAGCACCATCAGGCGGGTGCCCTCGGGCAAGGCCAGGCAGGCGTCGACCATCTGGCTGACGCTGTGCGCCTGCAGCGGCACGCCGTGGTCGGGGCAGAAGGGTGTGCCGGCACGCGCAAACAGCAGGCGCAGGTAGTCGTGGATCTCGGTCACGGTGCCCACGGTCGAGCGCGGGTTGTGCGAGGTCGCCTTCTGCTCGATGCTGATCGCCGGCGACAGCCCCTCGATGACGTCGACATCGGGCTTGTCCATCAACTGCAGGAACTGCCGCGCGTAGGCCGACAGGCTCTCCACGTAGCGGCGCTGGCCCTCCGCGTAGAGCGTGTCGAAGGCGAGGCTGGACTTGCCCGAACCCGACAGCCCGGTGATGACCACCAGCGCGTACTTCGGGATGTCGAGGTCGACGTTCTTCAGGTTGTGCGTGCGCGCGCCGCGCACGCGCAGCATGGGCAGGTCGACGGCCAGGGCGCCGGGGTCGTTCAGGGGCATCGGACAGGCGCCATGGCCAGCGGCCGGCGCAAGGTGGGCAACCGGCCATCATAGTGGCCGAGCGAGAACCTGCAGCCTTGGGTCAGCGCAGCCGCTCACGTGAAGCCAGTGGCGCGGAGGGCTCTCACGCCCGTTCGCACGGAGCTTGCCGAAGTGCCCGCAAGGGCTTCGACAAGCTCAGCCCGAACGGTTTCCGGCTCAGCCCGAATGGTTTCCGGCACGACCCGAACGGCTTTCGGCTCAGCCTGAACGGCTTCTCTTCGAACAACGCGCACCTTGCCGTCTCCGCGCTGTGGGCTTGAGCCACGCGCGGGGACACGATGAAAGGCAATCGGCACATCGTGTCCCCGTGGCAAGGGCTTGCACCAAGGGCGGGGACATGATCCGGCCATGGCGCGAGCCCTGGCGAGGTCGGGCAACGACTTGCTGGGGTGTCTCGGCGCGCCAGGGGGGGGCGGGGAAAGGGCTCCCGAGGAACAGAAGCGCCCGGTCCTGGTTTGTTCTCGAACGCCAGGCCCCGCTCGCGGGGCCTGGGAAGCTTGCAGCCTCAGTCCAGCGTCACCTTCATCGCTCGCACCAGCGGCACCCAGGTCTCGTATTCCTTCTTCATGAAGGCCTCGACCTGGGCGCGGTTCATCGGCGTGAATGGCACCACCCCGGCCTCCTCGATCTGGCGCGCGTTGGCGCGGTCGGCCATGGCCGCGTTGACCGCGGCGTTCAGGCGATCCAGCACCGCCGCCGGCGTGCCCGCAGGCGCCCACAGCGCGTTCCAGGAGTAGGCCCGGAAGCCCTTGAGCCCGGCCTCGTCGAAGGTCGGCACGTCGGGCAGCACCTTCATGCGCCTGGGCACGGCAACCGCGATCGCGTTCAGGCGTCCGGCCTGGATCAGCGGCACGACCACCGACGGCGCGTCCATGCCGAAGGCCAGCGTGCCGGCCATCAGGTCGGTCATCGCCGGGGCCGTGCCCTTGTAGGGCACATGCTGCACGTCGGTCTCGGTCATGCGCGTGAACAGGTGGCAGGCGATGTGGCTCGAGGTGCCGTTGCCGGCCGAGCCGTAGTTGAGCTTGCCAGGCTGCGACTTCAGCTGCCGCAGCAGCTCGGGCAAGGTGCGGATGCCGCTGCTGGCCGGCACCACCAGCACCAAGGGTACCTCCACCGTCAGCGCCACCGGGGCCAGGTCCTTCACCGGGTCGTAGGGCAGGCGGCGGTACAGGCCGACGTTCAGCGCGTAGGTCGACAGCGTGCTGTAGGCCAGGGTGTGGCCGTCGGGCGCGGCCTTGGCCACCAGGTCCACGCCGATGTTGCCGCCGGCACCGGCCTTGTTGTCGATCACCACCGCCTGCCCGAGGTCCGCGGCCATGGTCTTGGCCAGGATGCGGGCCACGATGTCGGTGTTGCCGCCGGCCGGGAAGGGCACGACCAGTCGGATCTGCTGGGACGGCCAGGCCCCCTGTGCGCGCGCGGCGGCGGGCGCGAGCGCGGCCAGCGACGCGAGCGGGCTGAAAGCTGCGGCCTGGAGCAGCGCGCGGCGGGAGCGGTGGTTCTCGTGCATGGTCGTCATCCCCGTGGTGCGGTTTCGAAATGGGTGTTGATGGCATGGGCCGGCACGCTGTAGCGTCCGGCGTTGGCGGACGCGGCGTGCCAGGCCGCGACCTCGTCGGCGCGCGCCCACCAGACCTGGGGGTCGCGCCGGATGTGCTCGATCAGGCGCCGCAGCAGCCGCAGGCGCTGGCCGCGGCCGGAGATCCAGTCGTGCACCGTGACCATGAACAGGCCCCCGGTCTCGCGCACGCCCTCGAACTCCTCGATCCAGCTCTCCAGCACCGCCACCGGGTTGGCCGGGTGGGTCTTGTCGCGGGCGCTGTTGGTGTAGCGGAAGTACAGCGCGTCGTCGACCATCCACTGCACCGGCACCTCGACGACGCCACCGACCTCGTAGGGGTGGTCGAAGCCCATCAGCGAGCTGTCGTAGGCCACCCCGCGGCGCTGGAGCACCTGCAGGAAGTCCGCGGTCATCTCCCAGGACGGCGCGCGGTGGCCAAGGCCGCTCAGGCCGGTCTGGGCGCGGAACAGCGCCTGCGCCTGCGCCAGGTACTCCTCGGCCCGCGCCACCGGTATCGCCTCGATGCGCTCGTGGTAGTAGCCGTGGTACGCGATCTCGTGCCCGCCCTCCACCAGGAAGGGCAGCAGGCCCGGGTAGGTCTCGGCCACGACGCCGGGCACGTAGAAGCTGCCCCGGATGCCGTACTCGGCCAGCAGCGCCGCCACGCGCGCCAAGCCCTGGCGCGGGCCCTGGCGGCGCTGCTCGATTTCGCCCAGGTGGTGCACGTCCTGCCCGCGGCTGATCCAAAGGAAGGGGGACTCGGCGTCCAGGTCGAGCGAGAACACCACGGCGCAGCGCTTGCCCTGCGGCCAGACATAGGCCGGGTAGTTGATGGCGGGGTGGTCGTGCATGCGCATGGGTGTCGATCTCAGGCAGGCTCGGCGCGAGCGCGGCCGGGCGGGGTGGGGCCAGGCCCGGGTCTCATGCCAGCTCCGTCAGCATGGCCGTCCAGAACGCCAGGCGCGGCTGCACGCTCGACAGCAGGAAGTGCTCGTGCAGCGCGTGCGCGCCATCGCCCTCGACCCCCAGGCCGTCCAGGGTCGGGATGCCCAGGGCCGCGGTGAAGTTGCCGTCGCTGCCGCCGCCGGTCATCGGCGCCTCGTGCAGCGCGAAGCCGGCCGCCGCGGCGTGGCGCTGCGCCTGCTGCAGCAGCGCCGCGGCGCCGGCGCTGCGCTCGTAGGGCGGGCGGCGGATCCAGGCCTCGACCTCGAGCCGCACATCCGGCGTGCAGGGTCGCAAGGCCCGCATGCGGGCGCTCAGGTCTTCGGCCAGGGCCTGGCTGGGCATGCGGAACTCGCCCAGCAGGCTCGCCTGCTCCGGCACGACGTTGGCCGCGGTGCCGCCCTCGATGCGGCCGACGTTGACGGTGACGCCGCGCGCATGGTCGGTCATCGCCTCCAAGGCCAGCACCTGGTGCGCCAGCTCGCGGATGGCGCTGCGCCCGCGCTCGTGCTGCAGCCCGGCGTGGGCTGCGCAGCCATGGGCGCGCAGGCGCAGGGTACCGATGCCCTTGCGCGCGGTGACGCAGCGCCCGCCGGCGCGCGCCGGCTCGGCCACCAGCGCGCAGGCCGCGCGGCCCGCGACGCGCTCGATCAGCGGCCGCGAGGCGGTGCTGCCGACTTCCTCGTCCGGAACGAAAAGCATGTCCACCGGCAGGCGGTCGACGCCAGCGATACCGACCGCCTTCAGCGCCTCGAACGCCACCCAGGCTCCCGCCTTCATGTCGTAGCCGCCGGGCCCGTGCACGCGGTCGTCCTCGACACGGAAGGGGTTGCGCGCCAGCGTGCCCACCGGATGCACGGTGTCGAGGTGGGCGAGCACGAGGATGCCCTTGCGCTCGTCGTCGGCGCGCCGGTTGCTCAGCTGCAGCAGCGGCCCGGTGCTTCCCGAAACCTCGTGCAGCTGCGCCTGCAACCCGCAGCGGCGAGCCTCGTCGGCGACGAGCCGGGCCAGGGCCGCGACCGCATGGCCATCGTGCGAGGGCGTCTCGAGCTCGATCCAGCGCCGGATCGCCGGCAGCAGCCGCGCGTGCGAAGGCTCGGTCGCGACGGCATTCATGCGGGGATGCGGCGGTTGATGCCGTTGCCGCCGTCGACTGCGATGGTCTGCCCGGTGACGAAGGCGGCCGAGTCGGAACACAGGAAGGCCACCATCGACGCCACTTCGCCCGGTCGGGCCAACCGGCGCAGCGGCACACCCTGACCGACACGCTGCAGGTGCTCGGCAGGGATGCCGTCGAGCGTGTCGCCGCGAAGACCGGGCCGCACCGCGTTGACGCGCACCCCCGCCGGCCCCAGGCGCACGGCAAAGGCCTGCGTCAGGTGCTCCAGCGCCGCCTTGGAGGCGCCGTAGACGGCACCGTTCTCGCGCACCACGCTGGCCGCACCCGAGGAGATGTTGCAGATCGCACCGCCGCCGCGCGCAGCCATCGCGGCGCCGACGCGCTGCGTCAGGCGCCAGGGCGCACGCAGGTTGACACCCAGGATGGCGTCGAAGGCCTCGGGCGCCAGGTCCATCAGGTCGACGAAGGGGAAGACGCCGGCGTTGTTGACCAGCACGTCGGGCACGGTGTCGGCGAGCAGCCAGTCGGCGAGCGCGTCGACACCCTCGGCGCTTGCAAGGTCGGCCCGGAAGTAGCGCGATGTCTGCGCTGGCAGGCCCTCGGGGGCCTGCTCGGCCCGGTCGCTGAGCAGCAGGCGCGCGCCGAGCCCGGCGAACACCCGCGCCAGGTCCTGTCCGTAGGCACCGGCAGCGCCGGTGATGGCCACGGTGCGGCCGCGGAAGTCCGGTGCGGCGGTCATCGCACGCCCTCCCGTTCACGGCCTGACCGGGTCCAAGGCCCGTGCGGGACCACCCGCGGGTACGGCCCCACGTCCAGGCTCAGCCCAAGGAGGGGACTCATGGCACGGCGGGCGCGCGCACGCGCTCGGCGAACTCGAGCAGGTTGCGGCGGTCGATGGCGCGCCGGCCGTCCTCCACCTCGTGGATCAGGTCGATCAAGGCCTCGGTGACGGGCGCACGCGCGCCGTGCCGCGCCGCCACGCGCACGATCTCGCCGATCTGGACGTCGATCTCGGTCTTGCGCCGGCGCACGGCCAGGTCGCGCCAGACGCCGCTGCGCTGCTTGCTCGAGCGGCGGTAGTGGTCGGCCATGGCGTCCAGCGAGGCTGCTGCCCGCGCGTCGTCAGCGCCGGCCATGAAGGCCGCCGGCTCGAAGCCGTCGAAGCCTACCGGGTCGACCCCTGCCAGACCCGCCACGCCGATCACCTCTCGCGCCAGCGCCACCAGCAGCTCGCGGTGCTCGGGGTCGGCCAGCGTCTGGCTCATGGTCTCCTGGGCCAGGGCGGTGGCGAACAGCAGGCTGCCGTAGGCGAGCTTGCCCCATTTGTAGCGCCAGATGTCGGCCACCGCCGCGGTGTCGGGGTCGAAGGCGCGCAGCAGCGCGGCCAGCGACTGCACGCGCGGCGTCAGGCCGGGCCGCATCTCGCCGAGCTTGAGCGCACCCCGGTTGCCGAAGTCCACGCGCCCCGGGCCCAGGTAGTCGGCGGCGAAGTTGACGAAGCCCGCGACCGTGCGCTGCTCGCCGACGTGGCGCGCGATCAGGTGTTCGCCCAGCCCGTTCTGCAGCGACACGACGACACCGTCGTCGCACAGATGGGGCGCCAGCTGCGCCAGTGCCTGTTCGGTGTGCTGCGCCTTGACGGCCAGCAGGATGCAGTCGTGGCGACCCCGCAGTTCGCCCGGCACGGCGGCGTCCACCACCTGGGTGAACTGCGCCACCGGGCCCTCGATCGCCAGGCCGGGCCCACGGCAGGCCTGCACGTGGTCCGCGACGATGTCCACCAGCCGCACCGGCACGCCGGCGCGCGCCAGGAAGGCGGCCACGCAACCCCCGATCGCGCCACCGCCCCAGACCAGCACGGGGCTGCGGGCGTGCCAGGGAGATGGGGCGATCACAGGGGCGTCGGACATGGTTGCCACAGTCTATGCATCGACACCCGGCCGACTCCAGACAGGGCTGGAGATAGTGAACATGACTGCCAGTAATATTGCCCGGTGAATATTCCTGATCTCAATCTGCTCGTTTATCTGGATCTGCTCATCAAGCACGGCAGCGTGACCCAGGTGGCGCGCGCGCTCGATGTCAGCCAGCCTGGCGTCAGCGCCGCGCTGCGCCGGCTGCGCGCGGTGCTGCAGGATCCGGTGCTGGTGCGCAGCGGCGGGCGCATGGTGCCCACCGCCAAGGCGCTGGCCGTGCACGCGCAGGTGGCCAACCTGGTGCAGGTTTGGCGGCGCCTCGGTGAAGGCGGGCCGGGCTTCGACCCCTCGCGCACGACGCGCAGCTTCGCGGTGCTGGCGTCGGACTACATCCAGTTCCTGCTGCTGCCGCTGCTGGCGGCCGAACTGGCGCGGCAGGCACCCCGGGCCACGTTGCGCGTGATCCCGACCAACCCGTACCGGCGCCTGCAGATGGTCGTCGAGCGTGAGGTGGACCTCGCCATCGGCTACTACCACGGCGCGCCCGAGGAACTGCGCTCGCGCCGGCTGTTCGTCGAGCGCATGGTCTGCGTGGTGCGGCAGGGGCACCCGGCGGTGCAGCGCTTCGACCTCGAGGCGTTTGCGCGCTGCACCCACCTGGGCATCACCTCCGTCAGCCAGGGCTCCTACAGCGCAACGCTGGAGCAGGCCCTGGCCGCCCGCGGGCTGCAGCGCCAGGTGCCCTTGACGGTGCCGAGCTATCTGGCCGTGCCGCAGGTGCTGCTGCACACCGACCACCTGGCCCTGCTGCCGGCGAGCATCGCCGGGACCTTTGCGCAGCAGCTGCCGCTGGCCGTGCTGCCCAGCCCGCTCGAGCTGCCGGCGCTGGACATCTCCATCCTGTACCACGACGCGTCGCAGCACGACGAGTCGCATCAATGGCTGCGGCAGCTGGTGGTTGACGTGGCGCAGCGGCTGCCCCTGCAGGGCCCGTGACGGTCGGCATTGACCTGGGTCAGGCCGGTCCAGGCCGGCCTTGCGCATGATCACCGCCAAGGAGGGGCCCCCCATGACACGACACCTCGGCGCCGGACAGCGCGCCTTGTTGCAGGCCGAGCTGGAGATGCGCCAGCGCCGGCTGGACCAGACCCTGAGCACACACCAGGAGGGCGCGAGCCGCGTCGAGCATGCGCACGCGCTGCTCGAGCAGGACGAGGACGGCGCGCGCCGCCACGCGATGGACCGCGAGCTCGACATGGCGCTGTCGGACCTGGAGATCGCCGAGCTCGGCGCCGTCAGCCGGGCGCTGCTGCGGATGCGCCAGGGCCGCTACGGACTGTGCACCGACTGCGGTACCGAGATCCCCTTCGACCGCCTGAAGGTGGAGCCGCAGGCCGACCGCTGCGTGCCCTGCGAGTCCAGCCGCGAAAGACACCTGCAACCCGCGCATGCGTGAACGACGGTTTGATATGACGACATTCCACGCCGTGGTCTTCGTCGACCACCAGCAAGCCCAGGTGCTGCAGTTCGATGCCGAACACATGCGCGCCGAGAAGATCAAGGCCCACACCCACCACACGAAGCAGCACGGCAGCCAGGCGCGCAGCGAGCACGCGTTCTTCGGCCACGTCTGCGACGCGCTGCAGGGCATCGCCGAAGTGCTGGTGACCGGCCCGAGGACGGGGCTGTCGGACTTCAGGCACCACGTCGAGAAGCACCGCCCGCAGACGGCGCGGCTCATCGTCGGCTACGAGACCGTGGACCGCCCCTCGGACCGGCAGCTCGTCGCGCTGGCGCGGCAGTACTTCCTGAGGCACGACCGCATGGCGGGCGAGCCGCCACCGGCCTGAGCAACGAATCTCTGCGGAAGGCGCCGCGCCGCTGCCCCGAGACTTCTCGGAGCCCGATGGGGGCCGGTACGGGCGACGCCCGGGCCTTGGAGGTGTTCAGCGGCCGCGGGTTTTCCACCGTGCCCGAAAGGCACGCCAGAGCGCCCGGTATCCCGGCGCAAACCGCAACCATGGCTCGGGCCTGGGCGAGGAGTTGCAAGGACGAGACCGGGGGTCGCGAGGTGCAGGACGGTCAGGGGGGAAAGACGCTCGGCCTCGGCCCCTCAGTCCTGCACCGTGGCGCCGACCACGCGCAGGATCTCCTGCCCGTAGGCCTCGAGCTTCTTCGCGCCGATGCCGCTGATGCCGGCCAGCGCGTCGAGCGTGTCGGGACGCTCGCGCGCCACCTCGGCCAGCGTCGCGTCGTGGAAGATCACGTAGGCCGGCAGGCCATGCGCGCGCGCGACCTCGGCGCGCCAGGCGCGCAGGGCATCGAAAAGCGACTGCCCGGCCGCGTCCAGCGGCAGCGGCGGCGGCTTGGCCGCCGCCCCGCGCGCCACCCGGGCCCCGCGCTCGCGCCGCGGCGGCAAGGCCGGCTCGCGCAGCAGCAGCTGCACCCCGCCCCGCAGCACCTCGCGCGCGCTCGGCGCCAGCGCCAGCGTGCCGTACTCGCCCTCGGCGCGCAGGTGGCCGAGGGCGACGAGCTGGCGCAGCACGCCGCGCCACTGCGCCTCGGAGACGTCGGCACCGATGCCGAAGGTGGACAACCGCTCGTGCCCGTGCTGGCGCGTCTTGTCGGTGGACTTGCCGCGCAGCACGTCCACCAGATGCCCGGCGCCGAAGCTCAGGCCGCCGTGCTGCTGGAAGCGGTAGACGCAGCTCAGCGCCTTGCGCGCGGCCTCGGTGGCGTCCCAGGTGGCCGGCGGCTGCAGGCAGTTGTCGCAGTGGCCGCAGCGCCAGCCGGCCGGGCGTGTCTCGCCGAAGTAGGCCAGCAGCCGCACGCGCCGGCAGTCGTGCGCCTCGGCCAGCGCGAGCAGCGCCTCGAGCTTGCCACGCTGCAGGCGCTTGAAGTCCTCGTCGGCCTCGCCCTCGTCGATCATCCGGCGCTGGTTCACGACGTCCGACAGGCCGTAGGCCATCCACGCATCCGCGTCCTGGCCGTCGCGGCCGGCGCGCCCGGTCTCCTGGTAGTAGGCCTCGATGTTCTTCGGCAGGTCGAGGTGGGCGACGAAGCGCACGTCGGGCTTGTCGATGCCCATGCCAAAGGCGATGGTCGCCGCGATCACCAGCCCGTCCTCGCGCAGAAAGCGATCCTGGTGGCGCCGCCGCGTGTCGGCCTCGAGCCCGGCGTGGTACGGCAGCGCCGGGATGCCCTCGTCACTGAGCCACTGCGCCGTCTCCTCGACCTTGCGCCGGCTCTGGCAGTAGACGATGCCGGCCTCGCCCTCGTGCTCGTCGCGCAGGAAGCGCAGCAGCTGGGTGCGCGCGCTGTCCTTCTCGACGATGGTGTAGCGGATGTTGGGACGGTCGAAGCTCGAGACGAAGCAGCGCGCCTGCGCCAGCGCCAGGCGCTCGACGATGTCGCGCCGGGTGTGGGCGTCGGCGGTGGCGGTCAGCGCCACCCGCGGCACGCCCGGGTAGCGCTCGTGCAGCGCCGACAGGCCCAGGTACTCGGCGCGGAAGTCGTGGCCCCATTGGCTCACGCAATGCGCCTCGTCGATCGCGAACAGCGCCAGGCGCCCGCGCTCGTGCAGCGAGTCCATCATCGCCAGGAAGCGCGGCGTCAGGATGCGCTCGGGCGCCGCATACAGCAGCACGAGCCGGCCCGACAGCAACTCGCGCTCGATCTGCCGCGCCCCGTCGCCGTCGAGCGTGCTGTTGAGAAAGGCCGCATGCACGCCGGCTTCCTCGAGCGCGCCGACCTGGTCGTGCATCAGCGCGATCAGCGGGCTGACGACGACGGTCACGCCCTGGCCGGCGCGGTGGCGCACGATGGCCGGCACCTGGTAGCACAGGCTCTTGCCGCCCCCGGTGGGCATCAGCACGAGCGCGTCGCCGCCACCGGCCACGTGCTCGACGACGTCGCCCTGCAAGCCGCGGAAGGCGGGGTAGCCGAAGACGTCGCGCAGCACGCGCAGCGCGGAGGTGGCGCTCGCGGGGGCCTGCGCGCTGCCGGGGGCTGCCGCGCCAGGAGCGTCGGCGCCCGGCCTGCCCTGCCCGACACACGTCATTTCCGTCATGGGCGGCGATGGTAAGCGAGCCGCTGCGTCCGCCCGGCCCGCCCCGCGGGAGCTAACCCGAAAGGGTGACGCCAGCGCCATGCACGCCGGTATCATGACCACACGGGTCCTGGCCCGCGCACCCTGCCCGTCGGGGCCGCGCGCCGGGGCCCGGGACCTCTTCGGCGCACTGCCGGGGACTCCGCAAGCACCCCTCCTCATCCCCCCACACCACGTTCCAGGAGCACCCCATGGCCTCGGTCAACAAAGTCATCCTCGTCGGCAACTGCGGGCGCGACCCCGAAGTCCGCTACGCGCCCAGCGGCGCGGCCATCTGCAACATCTCGGTGGCCACCTCGAGCCGCCGCAAGGACAAGGCCTCGGGCGAGTCCATCGAGGACACGCAGTGGCACCGCGTGACCTTCTACGACCGCCTGGCCGAGATCGCCGGCGAGTACCTGAAGAAGGGCCGACCGGTCTACGTCGAGGGCCGCCTGAAGTACGGCAAGTACACCGACAAGGACGGCATCGAGCGCAACACGGTGGACATCGTCGCCACCGAGATGCAGCTGCTCGGCGGCCGCGAGGGTGGCGCGGGCGGCGGCTACGGTGACGACGTCGGCGGCGGCATGCCGCAACGCAGCGCACCCGCGCCCCGCAGCGCACCGGCGCCTGCGGCCAAGCCGGCACCGGCCAAGGCTGCGACCGGCTTCGACGACATGGACGACGACATCCCGTTCTGATCCCCCGGCCAGGGCCGGGCCGGGCCTCGGCCGGGAAGGCCCTGGACAGCCCCCTGGCCGCCGCAGCCAGGGGCCGACGACAATCCAGGGTCTGCCATTGCACCGGCCCTGGACATGACGCCCCAAGCCCCTGCGCTGAGATTCCTCTACCCCGGCTGGTACGCCGTCGTCATGGGTCTGGCCGGTCTGTCGCTGGCCTGGCATCGGGCCGTGCCGCTGATGGGCGAGGCCGCTGGCGTAACGAGCGCCGCGATCGGCGCCCTGGCGGCCCTCGTCTTCGCGCTGCTGCTGGCGCTGACCGCATGGCGCGGGCTCGCGCATGCCGAGGCCTGGGCCGAAGACCGGCGCCACCCGGTGCGCCACACCTTCATTGCCGCGCTGCCGATCGCCGCCATGCTGGTGGCCACGGTGGGCGTGGTCACGCTCGGCGTCAGCGCGCCGGTACGCGTGCTGTGGTGGGTGGCTTGCCTGGCGCAGCTCTACGTCATCGTCTGGGTGCTGGCGCGCTGGTGGCGCGGCAACCAGGCCGGCGGGCTGCAGTGGGCCGGCATCACGCCGGCGCTGTTCATCCCCGTGGTGGGCAACGTGATCGCGCCGCTGGCGGGCGTGCCGCTCGGGCATGCCGAGTGGGCGGCAGCTCAGTTCGGCATCGGGCTCGTGTTCTGGCCGGTCGCACTCGTGCTGCTGCTGGTGCGCGTCGGCGTGGCAGGCCTGTGGCCCGAGCGCCTGCGGCCCACGGTCTTCATCATCGTTGCGCCACCCGCGGTGGTCGGACTGTCCTCGCTGCAACTGGGCGCGCCCACGCTCGTGGGCTGGGCGATGTGGGGCGTGGCGCTGTTCTGCCTGCTGTGGGCCGGTACGCAGGCGCGCCTGATCGCCGCGCAGCCTTTCGCTTTGCCGCACTGGGGCATGTCCTTCCCGCTGGCCGCCTTCGCGGCGCTGACGCTGCGCCTGGCCGAGCCCGGTGGCCTGCTCGCGGTGCTGGGCCCCGCGGCGCTGGCGCTGGCCTCGCTGGTCATCGCCGCGCTCGTGCTCGCCACGCTGCGCGGCCTGCGCAACGGCACGCTGCTGGTGGCGGAGCAGGCGCCGCCAGCGCCGCCGCCCGCCGGCTGAGCGCAGGCCTCGGGGCCGGGAGACTTCGCCCGCTCAGAGCTCGAAGATCTTGCCCGGGTTCATGATGTTGCGCGGGTCGAGCGCGCGCTTGACCTGGCGCATCAGGTCGACTGCGCCGGCGCCGGCCTCGTCGAGCAGGAAGCCCATCTTGTGCAGGCCGATGCCGTGCTCGCCGGTGCAGGTGCCCTCGAGCGCGATCGCGCGCTGCACCATCTGCATGCTCAGGCGCTCGGCCGTGGCGCGCTGCGCATCGTCGCCCTCCTTGACCAGGTAGGCGAGGTGGAAGTTGCCGTCGCCGACGTGGCCGACGATGTAGTGCGGCAGGCCCGAGGCCGCGGCCTCCTGGACGGAGATGTCGATGATCTCGGCCAGGCGCGAGATCGGCACGCAGGTGTCGGTGGTCACCGTGCGGCAGCCCGGGTTCGTGGACATGCCGGCGAAGTAGGCCTTGTGGCGCGCCGTCCACAGACGCGTGCGCTCCTCGGGGCTGCTGGCCCACTCGAAACCCTCGCCGCCGTGCTCGCCGGCGATCGCTTCCACGGTCTGCGCCTGCTCCTTGACGCCGGCCTGGCTGCCGTGGAATTCCATCAGCAGCATCGGCGCCTCGCGCAGGCCGAGCTTGCTCTGGGCGTTCACGGCGCGCACCGCGTTCGCGTCCAGCAGTTCGCAGCGCGCGATCGGCACACCCATCTGGATGACCTGGATCGTCGTTTCCACCGCCGCCTGCACGCTCGGGAAGTGGCAGATTGCGGCGCTGACGGCCTCGGGCAGCGGGTACAGCTTCAGCGTCACCTCGGTGATGACGCCCAGGGTGCCTTCGCTGCCGACGAACAGCCGCGTCAGGTCGTAGCCGGCACTGCTCTTCTTGGCCCGCGTGCCGGTGCGCACCACCTCGCCGCTGGCGGTGACCACCGTCAGTCCGAGCACGTTCTCGCGCATCGTGCCGTAGCGCACCGCGTTCGTGCCGCTGGCGCGCGTGGCGGCCATGCCGCCCAGGCTGGCGTTGGCGCCGGGGTCGATGGGGAAGAACAGCCCCGTGTCGCGGATCTCGCGGTTGACCTGCTCGCGCGTGACGCCGGCCTGCACGGTGACCGTCAGGTCCTCGGGGTTCAGGCGCACGATCTGCGTCATGCGGCTGACGTCCACGCTCACCCCGCCCTGCACCGCCAGCAGGTGGCCCTCGAGCGAGGAGCCCGTGCCGTAGGGGATGACCGGCACCGCGTGCTCGTGCGCCAGCGCGACGACCGCGGCCACGTCCTCGGTGCTCTCGCAGAACACCACGACCTCGGGCGGCGTGACGGGGAACGGCGATTCGTCGCGACCGTGCTGCTCGCGCACCGCCTGCGCAGTGGAGCAGCGCTCGCCAAAGCGCGCGCGCAGCGCCTGCAGCATCGCCGCAGGCACCGGACGCGGGTCGACGCGGGGCGAGAAGTCGTGCGGTGCGTTCATCGAAAGTCTCCTGGGCGGGCGAAGGCGCGGGCGGGCCGCGAGGGCCGGTGGCTGGCGCGGATTCTAGGCAGCGGGGCCGGCCGCCCTCGTCGAATCAGGGGAAGCTTGCGGCGCTGCCGCGGCTGGCGCACAAACTTCCCGTCTTCAGGCGAAAACCGCGCGCCGTGCCGCGCGTCCGACGTCGCCCAGCGCCGGGGGCCGGCGCCGGCGTCAGGCAGGAAAACCACAGGGCGGTCCCAGGGCACCGCCGAGGCGCGCGGACCGGCAGCCCCCCGCCTTGCCGGCCGCGCAGCTCTGCCGCACACGGGCGACATGCACACCGGGTCAGCGACCCCCCGCCCGGCAGGGCTGGGGGCTGACGCCGCTGACGCGCACGGTTCAAGCCGCCAGCGAGCGCCCCAAGGCGAACACCGAGTTGGGCGCGCGCGTGCGCACCGGCTTGACCACCGGCGCCGAAGAGATCGCCAGGCGCACCCGCTTGGCCTCGACCATCACACCCTTGTCGAGCTGTTCCTGCACCAGGCTGCCCAGGGTGATCGACGCCATGTGGTTCAGCATGACCGCGTGCAGGCTTTGCCACAGGCCCAGCGACAGGTCTGACTCCCGGCCACCCTGTGCGTGGTCCTGCATCGGTTCGTCCACGGCCGAGACGATCTGCGCCAACGTGATCTCGGCGGGCTTGCGCGCCAGCGTGTAGCCGCCCCCCGGGCCGCGGGTGCTCTCCACCACGCCTTCGCGGCGCAGTCGGCTGAACAACTGCTCCAGGTAGGACAGCGAAATCTGCTGGCGCTGGCAGATCGAGGCCAACGCCACCGGACCGGCAGGCGCGTGCAGCGCCAGGTCGATCAATGCATTCACCGCCAGACGGCCTTTGGTGCTCATGCGCATGGTTCCCTCCTTCTGAGATCGGCGACAAGGCAGGGGCACTCTACGACTGGAATCATTTCGCGTAAATTCGACATTCATACATTTTCATTTCGAAAAAACCGCATCATGAATGTCAACTTCAAGCACCTGCACTACTTCTGGGTGGTCGCCAAGGCAGGCGGTGTGGTGCGCGCGGGAGAGCAGTTGCACACCACGCCGCAGACACTGTCCGGTCAGATCAAGATGCTGGAAGACCGCCTCGGGCGCCGGCTTTTCCGCAAGAGCGGGCGCCGGCTCGAGCTCACCGACGACGGTCGTGTCGCCCTGCGGTACGCCGACGAGATCTTCGGCCTGGGCAGCGAACTGGAAGCCGCGATGCGCGAGCGGCGCAGCGGCGGGCAACAGGTGCTGGAGTTCCGTGTCGGGGTGGAGGATGCCGTGGCCAAGTCCGTGGCCTACAAGCTGCTGGAGCCGGCGCTGGCGCTGGCCGAGCCGATGCGCCTGATCTGCACCGAGGGCCACTTCGACGACCTCCTGGCGCAACTGGCGCTGCACCGCATGGACCTGGTGATCGCCGACGAGCCGCTGCCGCGGCGCCTGGCCGTGAAAGCCTACAACCATGCGCTGGGCACCTCGTCGATGAGCTTTTTCTGCGCGCCGGCCCTCGCGCGCCGTCTGCAGGGTCCGTTCCCGGAATGCCTGAACGGTGCTCCGATGCTGATCCCCGGGGCCCGATCGACGGTGCGTTCGCAGTTCGAGTCCTGGCTGACGCTGCACGGCCTGCGCCCGCGGGTCGTCGGCGAGTTCGACGACGGCGCGCTCATGAAGGCCTTCGGTCGCGAGGGCCGCGGCGTCTTCATCTCGCCCAGCGTCGTCGAACAGGAAACCTGCGCCCAGTACGGCGTGCAGATCATGGGGCGCAGCGACGATCTGGTCGAGCAGTTCTACGCGATCTCGGTGGAGCGGCGCATCTCGCACCCGGGCGTGGCCGCCATCACCCAGGCGGCACGGGGCACGGTTTTCGGCTGAGGGGTCTTGCCGCGGCAGGCGCCTCATGCAAGCCACTGTTGCGGCTCCCAATGACGCGCCCGGTCCTTGCCCCGGGCAAGGCATGATCGCGGACTGCTTCGTCCCGACAGCCCGCCCATGCACACGCACCCGATGAACGTCCCACCGGTCTCGGTGGCCACCGCGAAGGCCGCGCTGGCCGAGCAGTTCGCCGACCCGGCGCTGCGGCGCCGCGCGACCATGCTGTGGGGCTCGCGCGGGGTCGGCAAGTCCTCGATCGTGCGCCAGGTCGCGCAGCAGCACGGCGTGCCGCTGATCGACCTGCGGCTGACGACGATCGAGCCCGTGGACCTGCGCGGCGCCATCTACGCCGACGAGCACCAGCAGCGCACCGTGTGGTTCCCGCCGGAGTTCCTGCCGGGCCCGGAGCAGCCCGCGGGCATCCTGTTCCTGGACGAGCTGACCGCGGCCGACCAGCGGCTGCAGATCTCGGCCTATTCGCTCATCCTGGACCGCCGCGCCGGCCGCTACGAGCTGCCGCCCGGCTGGATGGTCGTGGCCGCGGGCAATGCCAGCTTCCACGGCGCGGTGAGCCACGACATGGGTACGGCGCTGGCCGACCGCATGTTCCATTTCCACGTCCAGGCCACGATCGACGCCTTCCTCGCGCACGCGCTGGCGCACGGCTTCGCGCCCGAGGTCATGGCCTACCTGAAGGTGCGGCCCGACAAGCTCGACGACACGGCCGCGCAGCTCGCTGCCGACCACCTGGTGGGGGCCAGCCCGCGCGGCTGGGAGGATGTCTCCCGCGTGCTGCAGGCGCCGCTGTCCGAGGCCGCGCGCCGCGTCTTCGTGCAGGGCCGCATCGGCGCAGCCAACGCCGCGGAGTTCTTCGGCGTGCTGCGCGAACTGCAAGCCGGCGCCGACGTGGTGGCGCTGCTGGCCGCGCGCCCTGGTCCCGAGACCGCCGCCCTGCTGCCACGCACGCTGGACGGCCTGTACGCGCTCATCTACGGCCTGCTGGCCGCCGCCAGCGACACCGACCGGATGGCGCGCGCGCTGCAGATCGTCGGCCAGTGGGGCGAGATTCGCGCTCCGCAGCCCCTGCCGCTGCGCGAGACGCAGACCCTGGCCGTCGAGCTGCTGGCGCAGAAGGCGCTCGAGCAGGGGTTGGAGGCGGTGATGTTCGACAGCCCGGACTACCGCCGCTACCTCGAGCAGCGGGGCCGCTAGTGCTGCGTTCCATGCAATGCAGCACCGTGCGCAACGCTGCCCCCTTGCGCATCGGCGCGCACCCGCCATCGACAGCGCAAGCGGCGGCGGGCCGAGCGTGACCGCTTCCGCCCACCCGCACGCCGCGACGGGCTCCATGTCGGCACCGCCGGCCAATGGCCATGCCGCCACCGACGACCCCTGGGCCGGTGCCGCGCAGCACCGCCACCGCGGCGTGCGCGCAGTGCAGCGCATGGTGGAGTTCGCGCCCTCCAGCGGCGGGCTCGCGCTGTGGGTCGGCCATGCCGATCTGCCCGGACCGGTGCCGGCGGCCGCCGCCGGCCCGGAGGTCCTGCGCCCATCCCCGCAGGGCGGCGCAGGGCTCGACGATCGGCACGCCGTCCTCCGCGGGCCCGCCCCGGTGCTGACCGACGGCCGCACGCTCTGGTACGCCCCCGCCTTCGACGCCCTGCCGCTGGAGGAGCAGACCGCCTGCGTCGCGCATGCGGTGCTGCACGTCGCGCTGCGCCACGTGCCCCGGGCGCAGGCCCTGCGGCAGCGCCTGGGCGAGGTCGACGCCGAACTCTTCAACCTGTGCGCCGACGCCATCGTCAACAGCGCGCTTGCGCACCTGCGCTGGCTGCGCCTGCCCGCCGGCTCGGTGATGCTGGAGCAGGTGCTGGCCCAGGTGCTGAACGTCGAGACGGCGCCCGAGAAGGCACTGCTGGAGTGGGACGTCGAGCGGCTGTACCACGCCGTCGACGACCGACGCGCGGCGCAGGCGGCGGCGCGCCCGCCCCTGCTGCGCTTGCCGCTCGGGCGGCGCGAAGCGGCGGCGCAGGGCGGCGGCGGACAGGGGGGCCGTGACGGCGGAGGCCCCGAACCTCAGGCCCGCGGCGGTGGTGCGGCGCCGGCTGCAAGCCCGGCCCGCGCCGTAGAGCGCGGGGGCGCGGACGACGCACAGCGCGACGCGACCGCCGACACGCCAGCCCCCGATGCCAGCGCTGGCCCTCCCGCCGCGCGCGACGACGGCCCGCGTGCGGTGCGCCTGCGCGCGCTCGGTCGACAACAGCGGCCGGACCTGCTGCCGCCGCCCGACGACGCAGGCCGCCCCGAGGACGAGGCCGAGGACGCACGCGCCTGGCGCGAGCGCCTGCTGCGCGGCCACGCCGGCGACGGCCCGCACTCGATGCTGCGCGCCCTGCTGGCCGACCTGCCACGCAGCCGCACGCCCTGGGAGCAGGTGCTGCGCCGGCAGGCGGCGCGCGCGCTGTCGCACGCGCCGGGGCCGAGCTGGTCCAGGCCCACGCGCTCCTGGCTCGCCAACCGCGGCCGCGGCCCGGGCGGGCAGCGCCTGCCCTGGGAACCCGGGACCACGCCCTCGCGCGCCGTGCCCCGCCTGGCGCTGGTGGTGGACGTCTCGGGCTCGGTCGACGACGCGCTGCTGCAGCGCTTCGCGCGCGAACTCGGCGCCCTGTCACGCCGGCTGCAGGCAGCGATGACGGTGGTCGTGGGCGACTGCGCGGTGCGGCAGGTGGCCCGGCTCGAGCCCGGCCGCTTCGGCCCGCAGGATCTGGCGGCGCTGGCCTTCGGCGGCGGTGGCGACACCGACTTCACACCCTTGCTCGACGAGGCTGCGCGCCACCGCCCCGACCTCGTCATCGTCCTCACCGACCTCGACGGCCCGGCCCGCCACCGCCCCGCCTGCCCGGTGCTTTGGGCGGTGCCCGAGGTCCACCGCGATGCGGTCGCGCCGTTCGGGCGGGTGCTGGTGCTGGAGTGAACGGGGTGCGCCTGCGGCCGGCGCGGGGCACGTGGTCGATTCAGGTGGATGCCTCGGCCTTCGCGCAGGCAGCCGGACCGCCGTCCATGCAAGCGCTACCTGGACAGGGTGTCCTGCAGACGGCTGACATGCCGCGCCACGGATGCGTGGTCGAGTCCGTGGAGGGCGCGGCGGCAACCATGACTTCAGGACCCCGCCTGGCCCCGGCAACCGGCCGATCCGCTCTTGGAGCCAACGCCCGACGGGCAGGATGATCCTAGATTCGGCAGTCGACCGCTTTCTTCCGCGAGCAAGTACTTGCCGGGTCGGAAGATTCCGGCCACGACCGGCTTCATCAGCAGGGTGAAAGCGCTGCACACCCGATCGAGCTGCCCTCGACCACGCTGGCGACGTTGCGAATCCTCGCCATGGCACAGGCCATGGCTGCGGTTCGCGCCTTGCCATCGCGGCCGATGACAGCCCGCTCGGGCGCGCCCAACTGCCGAATCTAGGATGATTGCCACCATGACCGACTTCCTCTGAGAGGCGTGGGAAGGCTGCGCATCCGTCCCCGCCCCGCCTCAACCTCGAGCGAGGCCTGGCACACCGATCGACGAGCCCGGCGCCTACTTCACCGGAAGTGAGTACTGTGGCGGTGTCGAAATCAGCCCGCATCACAATGCCGACGTGGACTTCAAGCCGCTCATCACCCTGCTGGCCATCGTCAACCCGCTGGCCTGCGTGCCCTTCTTCATCCACTACACGCAGGGCTTCGAGCCGGCGCAGCGGCGGCGCACGGTCTGGATCGCCTCGGTCACGGTCTTCGTCGTGATCGCATTGAGCGCGTTGCTGGGCCTGCAGATCCTGTCCTTCTTCGGCATCTCGCTGGGGGGCTTCCAGGTGGGTGGCGGGATGCTGCTGCTGACCGCGGCGCTGTCGATGTTGAACGCGCAGCCGGCCGAGGCGCGCGCCACCGTGGGCGAGATGCAGGACGCCGAGTCGCGCTCGGCGGTGGGGGCGAGCATCGCCGTCGTGCCGCTGGCGATCCCGCTGCTGACCGGGCCGGCGACCATGTCCACCGTCGTCATCTACGCCGACAAGGCGCGCACGCTGCTGCAACTGTCGGTGCTCGTGGGCTACGGGGTCGTGATCGCCGTGGCCACCGCGCTGTGCCTGTCGCTGGCCGGACCGATCGCGCGCTTCCTCGGCCAGACCGGCATCAACGTGATGACACGGCTGATGGGGCTGATCCTCGCCGCGCTGGCGGTGGAGGTGATGGCCGACGGGCTGGTGAGCCTGTTCCCGTTGCTCGGAGGGCGGGGCGCCCGGTGATGCCGCGGATGCGTCGGACGTCGTCCCGACTTGTGGCGGTGCTGATCTTCGGCATGGCCGCCCTGGCCACGGCACGCGCCCAGGCACTGCCGTCCTTTGCCGAGCTGGAGGCCGCCGGCGCGCGCATCGGCGAGATCCGCATCTCGCCGCGCAACATCTTCGACACCGGCAACCCGAGCGAGGACAAGCCGCTGTTCCGGCTCGCCAACTCGCTGCACGTCGTGACCCGGCCCGAGGTCATCCTCCGGGCCCTGCTGTTCGCCAGCGGCGAGCCGGTGTCGGCGCGCGTGATCGAGGAGACCGAGCGCCTGCTGCGCGCCAACCGATACGTCTACGACGTGCAGATCCGGCCCATGGCCGTGCGCGACGGCGTCGTCGATGTCGAGGTGCTCACGCGCGACACCTGGTCGATCGACCCGGGTGTGAGCTTCGGCCGCGCCGGTGGGGCGAACCGCAGCGCGCTGCACCTGCGCGAGTACAACTTGCTGGGCACGGGCGTGACGCTGGGGGTCGCGCGCAGCAGCAATGTGGACCGCCGGACCACCGAGTACGGGCTGTCGGCCGACCGTCTTTTCGGCACCTGGGGCTCGGTCGACCTCGCGCACGCCAGCTCCGACGACGGGCGGCGCTACTCGGCCTCGGTGGTCCGCCCGTTCAACGAGATCGATGCGCGTTGGGCCGCCGGCGTCTCGATCTCCGACGACGACCGCATCGACAGCGTCTACAACGCCGGGCAGGCGCAGAGCCAGTTCCGGCGGCGCGAGCGCCGCGCCGAGCTGTTCGCGGGCTGGTCGTCGGGGCTGGTGGAGGGCTGGGCTCAGCGCTACACGGTGGGCTTCACGCGGGTCGAGGACGGCAACGCGGCCGAGCCCGGGCGCACGGCGCCGGCCGTGCTGCCGCAGGACCAGACGCTGCTCGTCCCCTTTGTCCGCTACGAGCTGCTCGAAGACCGCTACGAGCGCCAGTTCAACCGCAACCTGATCGGGCGTCCGGAGTTCTTCGCCCTCGGGCTGAACGTGCAGGCGCAGGTCGGGGTCGCCTCCCGGTCAGCCGGCTCCACGCGCTCGGCGTGGCTGTACTCGGGCTCGGTCAGCCGTGGCTTCCGGCCCGCTGCGGGCAGGACGCTGATGGCGTCGGCGCGGCTGCAGGGGGAGCTCAGCGACGGCGCCGCGCGGCGCCAGCAGGCCGGCGTCGCGGCGCAGTACTACCAGCCGCAGGGGCCGCGGCGCCTGTTCTACGCCGCGGCTGCGGCCGACATGCTGATGCGGCCCGATCCCGCCAGCCGGCTTGAGCTCGGCGGCGACAACGGCTTGCGCGGCTATCCGCTGCGCTACCAGGCGGGCACGCGCAGCGTGCTGCTGACGGCCGAGCAGCGCATCTACACCGACTTCTTCCTGTGGCAGCTGTTCCGCTTCGGCGGCGTCGCCTTCGTCGACGTCGGCAGGGCCTGGGGCGGGCAGGCGGGAACCGTCACCCACACGCCCTGGCTCGCCGATGTAGGGGCCGGCCTGCGCATCGTCAGCGTGCGCTCGGCCTTCAGCAACGTGCTGCACGTGGACCTGGCCACGCCGCTGAATGCGCCCGACGGCGTCAGCAAGCTGCAGTTGCTCGTGAAGACGAAGGCCAGTTTCTGAGCATGCCCGGGGGCGGTGCATGGCCCGTCCCGGCGCCCCTATGGGAGCGCCAGAACACGGGAAGCGGCCCGACGTGTCCATGTGAAAGCGGGCAAGCGCCCAGGAGCGCCCCTTGACTTCACTGCGGTCCGCGCAGAAGCTATGGCTTCAGGCCTCGCGCCACCGCACCATCAAGATGCGCTTTCTTCTGCTGTTCCTGGGCGTGCTGCTCGTGGGCTGTACCACGACCGATCAGTCCAAAGTGGCCCAGGCCGTGACGGCGCCGCTCGGTGACCTGAATCTCGTCGATGCGCCCATTCCCGAGTCACTGGCCCATGCGCAGAAAGGGCCCTACGCGGTTCCGGATGGGCCTGGTTGCAGCGCATTGATGTCCGAAGTCAGAGTGCTGGACGCTGATCTGGGCCCGGACCTGGACACGCCTGCGAGTGAATCCAACCCGAGTCTCATCGAGCGCGGAAGCTACCGGGCCATGGGCGCAGTGCGCAAGACAGCCGAAGGCGTCGTGCCGTACAGGCGTTGGGTGCGCAAGCTCTCGGGCGCCGAGCGCTACTCGAAACAGGTGGCCGCCCCCATCGCGGCAGGCACCGTCCGGCGCGCGTTTCTCAAGCGCATGGCCCAGGCAACCGATTGCCAGCCGCGGCCTGCGTTGGGCGACTGCGGCGCGCCAAGGGTTCGGTCAGGATGATCGCTCCCTCAAGGCCCACCATGGCCGTCGACATGGAGACAGCCCAGGCCACACACGGGTAGAGCACAACATGCGGCATGCGTGCCGATGCTCACTTCACAAGCGCCGTCTGGGTCGTCACCTTGACACCGGGCATCGATCGACCGGCGCTGCGGCGCCAACGCTCCAGGAGTACTCCGGACTTCACTCGGCCTGAAAGCCTGCAAGTCTTTCCCCCATGCCCGCATTGCACGCCGAAGCAACCCGTCTCCTCCTTGCAAATCCATGCCCTGGCCCAAGCCATGGCTGCGGTATGCGCCTGGACAGGGGGGCATACTGACGCGCCCATCGGGCACATCGGCAAACTCTGCGCCTCTGAGCCCGCTCCGCCGCCCGCCTGCGTGCCGTCGCCATGAGTTCCCAGGAATTCCTCGCCCTGATCGTGTTCTCCACCGCCATCGCCTTCACCCCCGGCCCGAACACGACGCTGTCGGCGGCGCTGGCGGCCAACGGCGGGCTGCGGCACGCACTGCGCTTCATCCTCGCGGTGCCCGTGGGCTGGGGCCTGCTGCTGCTGGCCTGCGCCGGCGGCCTGGGCGCGCTGCTGCAGACCGCGCCCGTGCTGCGCGGGATGATCAAGGCGTTCGGTCTGGCCTACATGCTGTGGCTGGCGTGGAAGCTGGCGCGCAGCGACCGCGTGGCCCAGGCGACCGGGCAGCGGCTGAGCGTGGGCTTCGGCCAGGGGGTGGCGCTGCAGCTCCTCAACATCAAGGCCTGGATGAACGCGCTCATGATCAGCGCCGGCTGGGTCACCGTGGCCGAGCCCATCGGTCCGCGCCTGGCCCTCGTGCTGCCGCTGATGATGGCCTACGGCCTGACGAGCAACCTCACCTACGCGCTCGTAGGCTCCGCCCTGCGCCATTGGCTGACGCAGGGCCGGCGCCTGCTCGTGTTCAACCGCGTGCTGGCGGGTGTCCTGGTGGCCACTGCGGCGTGGATGGCGGTGCTGTGACGGCGCCGCCCGTGACCGCTGGCGCGCGCGCCGCTTCGCCCGAGCCCGGGCCGCCCTCGGCCGGCGACGTGCGCCGCGGCCTGCTGCTGGGGCTCGTCGGCGTGGCGATCTTCGCGATGACCTTCCCGATGACGCGGTTGGCGGTGGGTGACGCCGCGCACCCGCAGCTCAGCCCCGAATTCGTGACCGCCGCGCGCGCCGCGCTGGCCGGGCTGCTGAGCGTGCTCTACCTGCGCCTGGTCGGCGCCCCGCGCCCAGCGCGCGAGCACCTCAAGCCCCTGGCGATCTGCGCGCTCGGCACCGTGGTGGGTTTTCCGCTGTGCATCGCGGTCGCGCTGCGCGAGGTCGAGTCCACGCACGCGGCGGTGGTCTCGGGTGTGATCCCGCTGGGCACGGCCATCGTCGGCGCGCTGTCCCTCGGGCAGCGGCCGTCGCGCGGCTTCTGGCTGTGCGCGCTCGGCGGGTGCGCGCTCGTGCTCGCCTTCGCGTTGCAGGCCGGCGGTGGCCGCCTCGTCGCGGCCGACGGCTGGCTGCTGCTGGCCGTGCTCAGCACCGCCTTCGGCTACGTCGGCGGGGCGCGGGTGGCCGCCGTGCTGCCGGCGCAGCAGGTGATCTGCTGGGTCGTGGCAGGCTCGCTGCCGTTGACCTTGCCGCTGGCGCTGTGGTGGTGGCCGACAGGTCCGGTCAGCGGCCCGGCCTGGGGCGGGCTGCTGTACGTGTCCTTGTTCTCCATGTGGCTCGGCTTCTTCGCCTGGTACCGCGGCCTGGCCCTGGGCGGGCTGGTGCGGGTGAGCCAGGTGCAGTTGCTGCAACCCTTTCTGGCGCTGCTGTTCGCCGTGCCGGTGCTTGGCGAGCCGCTGGAACCCGTGACCGTGGGCTTCGCCCTGGCCGTGCTGGCGGTGGTGTTCATCGGCCGACGCATGCCGGTGGGGCAGCCGCGGGCGCGCTGAGAGGCTGAGTCGTTACGATTCGACCCCGGACTGCGCCCACTGCCCCCCCGGCCGACCGCTTCCGCCCTCCATCAACCACTCCCCGCTCCGAGGACGCCCATGACCTGGCAGATGGCGCAGCGCGCCCAGCGCTTGAACCCCTCGACGATCCGCGAGATCCTCAAGCTGACCGAGCGCCCGGGCATCATCTCGCTGGCCGGGGGCCTGCCCGCGGCCGAGACCTTCCCGGTGGAGGCGATGGCGCAGGCCACGGCGCGGGTGCTGCGCGACGCCCCACGCGAGGCGCTGCAGTACGCGGCGAGCGAGGGCTACGGCCCCCTGCGCGAGTGGGTGGCACAGGAACTGGCCGGCCAGGGCCTGCGCGTGCAGGCCGCCCAGGTGCTCATCACCACCGGCTCGCAGCAGGGCCTGGACCTGGTCGGCAAGGTGCTCATCGACCCCGGCAGCGAGGTCGCTGTCGAGCAGCCCACCTACCTGGGCGCGCTGCAGGCCTTCGCGCCCTACGAGGCGCAGTTCCTGCCGCTGGAGGGCGACGACGAGGGCCCGCTGCCGCAGGCGCTGCGCGCGGCGGGACGGGCACGCTTTGCCTACCTGCTGCCGAACTTCCAGAACCCGAGCGGCCGCTGCATCCCGCTGCAGCGGCGGCTCGCCTTGGCCGAGGCCGCAGCCTCGGCCGGCCTGCCGCTGGTCGAGGACAACCCCTATGGCGACCTCTGGTACGACGAGGCGCCGCCGCAGCCGCTGGCCGCGGCGGCCGGCGATCAGGCGGTCTACCTCGGCTCGTTCTCGAAGGTGCTCGCCCCCGGCCTGCGCCTGGGCTACGTCGTCGCCCCGGCCGTGCTGTACCCCAAGCTGCTGCAGGCCAAGCAGGCCGCCGACCTGCACACGCCCAGCTTCAACCAGCGCGTCGTGCACGAGGTCGTGCGCGAGGGCTTCCTGCACCAGCACGTGCCCACGATACGCAGCCGCTACCGGGCGCAACGCGACGCGATGGACGCCGCGCTGCGGCGCTGGCTGCCCGCGGGCTGCCACTGGGTCCGGCCCGGGGGCGGCATGTTCTTCTGGGTCACCCTGCCCGCGGGGCTGGACGCCACCGCGCTGCTGCCCGAGGCCGTGGCCGCCGGCGTGGCCTACGTGCCCGGTGCCGCCTTCTACAGCGCCCAGGCCCGCGCCCACACGCTGCGGCTGAGCTTCGTCACGGTGGATGTCGCGCGCATCGAGGAGGGCGTGCGGCTGCTCGGGGGGGTATTGCAGCGCGCGCTGGGTGGCGCGCCGTCGGCCAGCGGGTCCGCGGGCTCGGCCGGGGCCGCCTGAGGCCAGGCCCACGCGCGGGGCACGGGACCGGCTGGTCCCGCCTTGGGATGGCAGGAACGCTCAGGACCTGCCAGGCACGGAGATCGCAAGCCCCGCGCACCGGGCCCGCCGGCCCGACCGGCCGCGCGCGGATGCGCGGCGGCCGGGGACCGCGACGCCACAATCCGCCGCACGATGAACCCGATCACTACCCTGCACGTCACCCTGGCCGAGGCCGGCCTCCAGGTCAGCGGCCTGCATGCAAGCGCGCAGGCCGGCCGTCCCCGCCTGCTGCTGCTGCACGGCTGGCCCGAGTGGTCGCAGGCGTGGCGGCCGGTGATGGAGCGCCTGGCCGGGCGCTTCGAGCTGCTGGCGCCTGACCTGCGCGGTTTCGGCGACACCGAGCCCGCGGCCAGCGTGCCCGCCAACGACGCCGGGCCCGACCGGCACGCCGCAGACCTGCTGGAACTGCTGGACCGACTGGGGTGGGCGCGGGTGGGCATCGTCGCGCACGACGTCGGCTCCTTCGTCGCGCAGGCGCTGGCGCGGCGCGCGCCACAGCGGGTGGGTGGCCTGTTCTTCTTCAACTGCGCCTACCCGGGCATCGGGGCGCGCTGGGTCGAACCGGGGCATCTGGGCGAGGTCTGGTACCAGTTCTTCCACCAGCAAGCCTGGGCAGCCGAGCTGGTGGGTTCATCGCGCGCGGCCTGCAGCGTCTATCTGCGTCACCTGCTGTCGCATTGGTCGCACCGGCGCGAGTGGGTCGCACCGGCGCTCGAGGGCTGGGTCGACCAGTTCATGAAGCCTGGCCGGCTGCAGGGCGGATTCAACTGGTACCGTAGCGTGCACCAGGCGCGCATGGCGGTGATCGAGGGCCGCGCGGCGCCGCTGCCGCCGCTGCCGCAGCCCACGCGCGTGCTCTGGGGCGCGCACGACCCGGTGCTGAAGGCCGCCTGGACCGACCGCCTGCACGAGCACTTCAGCGACCTGCGCCTGGAGGTGCTGCCCGATGCCGGGCACTTCGTGCACCTCGAGCAGCCCGACCGCGCGGCGCTCGAGATCGGACGCTTCTTCGAAGGATTGACCAGCCACTGACGACCGGCCCGCACGAGCCCTTGCCCTGCCCGTGCGGCGGCCCGCCCGCCCTGGCAGGCCGTCAGTCGCAGCGCTGCGCCGGCCGGTAGATCTGGTTCAGCAGACTGCCGCTGTTGCCGCCGACCTCGGTGCCGCCGCCGGTGACGAAGATGAGGCCCTGCGCGAAGGTGGCGCCGGTGACGCCATGCACCGGGGTGGGCATGTCGGGCAGGCGCGTCCAGCGGTCCTGGCGCGGGTCGTAGATATCGTGGTCCGGGAAGACACCCGCGGCCTCCTCGCCGCCCCAGATGTGGATGCAGCCGTGGGCGTTGACGCTGTTGATGCCGCTGCGCGGCCGCAGCATGGGCGCGGCCACGGTCCAGGTGCGGGTGCGCGGGTCGTAGACCTCGTGGGCCGCGGTCTTGTCGCTCTGGAAGCCGCCGCCGAGGCGGCCGCCAAAGACGTGGATGCGCCCCGCGATGAGCTCGGCGGCAATGTGGTTGCGCTGGCTGGGCAGGTCGGGCAGAGTCTCCCAGGTGTCGCGCCGCGGGTCGTAGACAGCAAAGTCGTTGCCGCGTGGCGGTCGCCCGCCGGCGATGTAGATGCGGCCCTCGTGCACCACCGCGGCGCCGGCACTGCGGCGCGTGGGCATGCGCGCCTTCTCGACCCAGCGCGTCTCGGCGCCCTGCCGGGTGTCGAGCGCGTAGACGGTGTCGACGTAGGCCGTACTGGGGTCGGTCTGGCCTCCGAAGTGGTAGATCACACCGTCCACCGCGGTTGCCACACCGTGGTTCAGGGCCACCGGCAGGTCGGGGCCGCGGCTCCAGCGGTCGGTCTCGATGTCATAGATCTGGACCGTGCGCACACTGATGCGTCCCTTCGGGTAGCCGCCGAGCACGTAGATGCGCCCGCCGGTGGACGCGAGGGCGAACTCGGAGTTCGCCTCCAGCAGCGGCGAGCGTCGACCCCACTGGCCCGGCGCCGGGTCGGCCCCGGGGGCGGCGACCGGCGCGACGCGGGGCGCGGGTGCCTGCGCAAGCGCGGTCCCGGGCAGCGATATTGCTGCGGCAGCGGCCCACAGAGCGAGACGGGCAAGACGGGCAAGACGGCTTCGATGCATCGGCGTTCTCCTTTTGTGCGGCGATTTCAACCGAAGGCGGTGGTGCTGCGCCACCGGGCTCACCCGTAGTCAGCCCGCCTCGACGATGGGTTGGGACAGGATCCAGAGGCTGAAGGCGGTGTAGGTGATCATCAGCACGAGCAGTGGAACCTGGCTGCGCAGCGCGCGCGCGCCGTAGGCGCGCTGGGCCTCGATGTGGGCCACGACCACGGCGATGACGTGCCCGACCACGATGGAGGCCACCGCCACCGCCCACACGGTGCGCATCTCGATGATGGCGATGTCGATCTCGCGGCCGCGGGTGCCGAACAGGTCCCAGCCCAGGCCGAAGGGGTCCGACAGCGGCGGCAGCGCGGCCTGGCCCTGGATCAGCAGGTAGGACAGGTAATGCGCGAGGTGGTAGGCCAGCGCGATGGGCACCAGGCTGAGGGCGAAGCGGCGCGCCACGCGCCCGGCGGGCTCGCCGGCCAAAGGTGCCGAGAGCGCGCAGAACGCCAGATACACCGCGGCCCAGGCCAGCGGCGCCAGCAGCAGCCCGGCGGTCTTGACCAGGCTGCCGGCAGCGGCGTAGCCGATGGCGTGCACCACGCCGGCGGCGTACAGCAGCGCCAGCACCTGGGCCGTGAAGGCCTCCCAGGCCGGGGTTTCCTTCACGCCGTCGAAGCCCACCGTGGCGAGCATGACGATGATGAAGGCCGTCTCCGAGCGCGAGGGCAGCCGCCCCTGCAGCAGCGCGGCGCCGGGCCAGCGCATGGTGACGGCCCAGCCCGCCGCGCGGCGGTGCAGGCTCAGCGGCGCCAGGCGCCCGAGCAGGCCGAAGAAGCGGTCGAAGGGGTCGCAGCGCCGACGCCAGGCCGCCGGGCCCATCAGCGCCATGCCCGCCCAGGCCAGCGCCGACCAGGCGAGCACCAGCGCGGCCAGCGCGCGCGGGTGAGCGTTGCTGCCCCAGACCAGCTCGGTCCAGGCGAAGGCGAGGAACAGCACCACCGCCGGCCCACAGCCGCCGGCGAAGGCACGCCGCAGCGGCTGGCGCACGCGCCGCCCCCCGAGCGCGCCGACCCCGCACGCGATGGCCTGCCAAGGGTCCAGCACGCGCCACAGCCCACCCGCCAGCGCGCAGGCGAAAGCCATGCCCACCCACCACAGGACCCAGACCGTCACCGGCAGCAGGTTGGCGTCCCAGTCGCCGATCGGGCCGAACAGGCCCGCGGCCAGCAGCAGGACCAGCGCCGCGACGCCCAGCGCTCGCAGCAGCCCCGCCCACCCGCGCGCGAGCGCCGCACCCGCCGACGTCTCCAGCGTCACCGCCATCGGGCGCAGCGGCCGCCGCGCCAGCGCCACGACCACGAAAGACAGTGCCACCGACGCCGCCGCCCCGCCCAGGTAGTGCCACAAGGGCAGCGGCAGGTCGTAGCGCGGCGCCAGGGCGTGGGCCAGCGCCGGGGCACTGCCGACGGCGGCGAGGGCGGCCGCACCGAAGCCACGGAGGGCCCGGATGGCTGCGGTGCCCCGCGGGCTCGCGGCCTGCGCAGTCGGTGCGGCGGCTTGCCTCATCGGGGCAGCACCTCCACGTACAGCAGCGCGGCATGGCGGCCGTCGGCACGGTGGGTCTCCACCGCAAAACGCCCGGCCGCGCGCGCCCTGAAGGCCAGCTCCGCCACCTTGCCCGGCCCGGCCTCGGTGGCCAGGCGGTAGCCGTGCAGGTGCAGCACCGTGGGCCGTGACGCCGTCCAGCGCAGCACCACGCTGTCGCCCTGCCCCAGCCGCAGCGTCGGCGCGGCCGGTCCGGCGCGCACCAGCTCCGCGCCCGTGACACGGTCGCCGTCCAGCGCGAGGTCGATCACGCGCGCGCCGGGCGCCGGTGTGGCCTGCGCGTGCAGGCGGCCAGAGTGACCGAGCACTGCCGCAGCTGCCAGCGCGCCCAGGAGCAGGGCGCGCAGCCAGACGACGCGCCGCGTCGCGCAGAACGGATCGGGTGGGGGCAGTTGCGCGGACATGGTCGACTCGCCGTTGCTCCAGCCTATCCCACCTGGGCTGGACGCGCCATGGGGCGCAACCAGGAGTGCGGCGCAGTCCGGCGGCCTGCTGTCCGCCGTGGCAGCGTGCACCTGTACTGGCGCGGCATGCAGCATGAGGGCCCGCAAAGCCTCGGCGATACTGCCGCCGCTCGAATACCGGCCTGCCGGCGCTGGAACCCGAGCAACCCGCACGTCAGCCTTCTCCGGGCCCGGGAGTTGCTCCGCTCCAGGGGACGCGGTCGCAGCCCCCGCGGTCCCACATATCGAGCCGCCCCCCGCGCCGCAGCCCGCCCCCCGGTCCCATGAAGCTCCAGATCCTGTCCGACCTGCACCTGGAAAGCGAGCGTTTCAGCCCCCAGCCGGCGCCCGGGGCCGAGGTGCTGGTGCTGGCGGGCGACATCGACGCCACCTGGGCAGCGCTGCAGCGCTTTGCCGGCTGGCCGGTGCCGGTGCTGATGGTCGCCGGCAACCACGAGTTCGACGGGCGCGAGCTCGACACCGCCTGGCCGGCGCTGCGCGCGGCGTGCGCGGCGGTGGGCATCCGCTTGCTGCAGCGCGAGGCCGTCGTCCTGGATGACAAGGCCGGGCGGCGCGTGCGCTTCGTCGGTGCCACCCGCTGGAGCGACTTCGACCTCTTTGGCGAGCGCGGCCGCGCCAAGGCCGAGCGCGCAGCAGGCTACTTCCTGCAGGCCGCGGGCATGTCGCGCGGCGGCCGGCCGCTGGACGCCACCGGCATGCGCGCCGAAAGCCTGGCCTGCCGCGCCTTCCTGGACGAGGAACTCGGCCGTCCCGCCCAGGGGCGCTGGGACGCCACCGTCGTCGTCACCCACTTCGCCCCCAGCGTGCGCAGCGCCGACCCCCGCTTCGGCAAGCAGCCCGGCACCGCCAGCTTCTGCAACGCCGACGACGACCTCATCCCCCGCGCCGACCTCTGGATCCACGGCCACCTGCACTGCCGCCACGACTACCGCATCGAGCGCCCCGGCCGAAGCCCGGCGCGCGTCGTCTGCCAGGCGCGCGGCCTGGCGGACAAGCGCGAAATCGAGAACCACGAGCCGATGAAGCTGTTCGAAGTGTGACGGGACGGCAGGCCGGCCTGCCGCGGCGCCCTCGCGCCGCGCCTGCCCGGTCGGCGAACGGGTGCGCTTGCCTTCGCGCCGGGGACGTCACGGCGGGATGCTCGCCTGCGCTCGGGCAGCCCGCGCGCGCTGAACGCCGAACACCGATCCTCGAAATCCGCTGCGCTTGAGTCTGCTGCGCTTGATACGGAACAACGGTGGGGCCTCCCGGCCTCGGCGATACTGGATCTGCACCGTCAACGCCGCCCACGCGGCGCCCGGGCGCCACAGACGACACTCTGAGCACAGGAGAGCCCCAATGAAGATCCTTGTCCCCGTGGATGGCAGCCCCTACACCAAGCGCATGCTCGCCTATCTGGCCGCGCACGACGAATGGCTCGGTGGCGCCCACGAGTACACGATCCTGCATTCGGTGCCTGCCGTGCCGCCGCGCGCTGCCGCCGTCATCGACCGCGAGATCCTGAAGTCCTACTACGACGACGAGGCCGAGAAGGTCCTCAAGCCCATCCGCACCTTCTTCGCCAAGAAGAAAGACCTGAAGGTCGGTTTCGCCACGAAGGCGGGCGCCGCCGCCGACAACATCGTCAGCGCGGCCGAGAAGGGCAGGCACGACCTCATCATCATGGGTTCGCACGGCCACGGTTCGCTGGGCAACCTCGTGATGGGCTCGGTGGCGACCAAGGTGCTGGCGCACTGCAAGGTGCCGGTGCTGCTGGTGCGCTGAGCGCCCCGAGGCGGCGTAGGGCTCAGGCCCTCAGCTCGGCCGCGTACCCAGGCCGGCGAACAGGGTCTGGACGACCCACTCGACGACCTGCGCGTCGTCGTAGGGCCCGGCGGCCTTGAGCAGGCCGGGAACGGGGTCGGCCACACGGGCGTAGAGCGTGTACAGCGTCAGCTCGAGCGGAAGCGAACGATCCACCTCACCATCGGCCTGAGCGCGCAGGATCCACGCGCCAAGCAGGTCGGACAGCTGGGCCAGCAGCTCGGCACAGGGGCGGGCGCCCACGAACTCGGCGCGGACGCTGGGGTGGTGCAGGGGAAGAACCGGCATCTCGCCGGCGAGTTGCAGCTTCACGCCCCAGCGCACCATCGCGCGCAGGCGGCCGAGCGCGGACACATCCACATGCCCGTCGAGCTGCCGCGCCACCTCGAGCGCACGCTCGAGCAGGCGCTCGATGACGGCCGCAACCAGCGCCTCTTTCGAGACGAAGTGCTTGTAGAGGCTGGCCTTTGCGATCCCGACGTCAGCGGCAATCTCATCGACCGTCATCTGCTCGAAGCCCTTCTCGGCCAGCAGGCGGTTCACCACGTCGACGATGGCGTCCTCACGAACGCGAAGCACCTTCTCGCGCAGCGACCCTTTTGTCATCGAACCATTCTATGCACGCGGCAGTCTGCGCCCGGGGTTGGGGGCTATCGGAGATACCGGTGCGGCTGCGGTCGCAGCGACCGTCAGGCCAGACGCGGTGGCGGCGGTACCTCCAACGCGCCCGGCGCGTCGGATCCGCGGGCGCGCTCGGCGCCTGGCGCAGCGGGCAGCAAGGGCCGCGCTGCGAGCGTCATGTCGAGCGCGAGCTCGGCGCCGCAGTCGCCGAAGTCCGGTCGGGTGCCGGGCGAGCGGCGCGGGCGGCGCAGGCCTTGAAGCAGGAGGCGGGTCAGGCGGGTGGCGGTCATCTCGGGGCTCCCTGGCGCAACGTCGGCGTCGACATGCTCCGATGTTCTTCGGCAACCCATGACAAGAACTTGACAGGTGAAGACCCGTCGATTCGAGAGCTGCCGCGGCGTCGCGCGCAGGCCACACGCCGCGGCAGGCGCGGGGGCCCGTGGCCGCTGCGCCCCGGCTGCGCTCGACTACCGCTTCTGCTTCAAGGCGTTCAGGGCCGCCTGCATCTCGCTGTCCACCTTGGCCAGCGCCTCGTCGACGAAGGTGGCGTCGAGCACGCGGCTGTTCACCTTCAGCACGCCCTTGGCGTATTCGAAGCTCGTCGTCAGGGTGTCCCCCTGAACCACGGCCAGGCCCGAGCCCGCCGCCGCCTCACGCTGCTCGGGCGAAAGCAGTGCGCCCCTGACCGCAGCCTTGCCGGTAGACCGCAGGCGGTCGACCAGGGCAGTCTGCGCACCCTGCGCCGGCATGACCGTGACCGTGAAAGCCCCCTCCACCCCGGCGTTCTTCGCACTGCCGGTCAGCGTGGGGATACCGAACGAGAAACCCTTGCTGAGGACAGTCTCGACGGCTTCGGCCGCCATCTTCCGCTCCTTGCTGGTGAGCGACTTCATCTCGCCGCTTTCCTGGGCCACCAGGACCAGCTTCTCCACCGATTCGGCGTGAAGGCCGTTGAGCTCCCACTTGATCTGGAGATTGGAGAACTCCTGGCCGCCCCCCTCGATCTTGCGCACGGATTGGGTGACCGACGTGTCGAACCTGTCGCCGTTGCGGCGCGATTCGGCGGTCAGGTCCAGGCCTTCGAGCGTACCCAGGCTCGTGTCGATCTGGGCCACCGCGAGCCGGGCGAACGCCTTGCCCCTGGTCTCGTTGTCGACGTCGATGCTGACGGCGGTGCCCTGGACTTCAAAAGCCTGGCCGTGGCCCCGCATGACGAGCTTGTCGAGCTTCCACTGCAACTCCAGGCGCTTCGTGTCGAACAGGACGGTGCCGGTGGACGCAACGATGCTCCAGCTCGCGCCAGACTTCCTGATGCTGACCTGCGGCACCCGGATGTCGCTCACGAGACCCCCGCCATAGGCGATGCTGCCCTCGCCCGTGAGCTTGAGGTCAGCACCGAGCACGGACTTGAGCTCCACGGCGAGCGGCCCTTCGGGCAGCAGCAGCCAGGAAAAGCGCGCCGCCCCGGTCGGCAGCGCCTTGTGATCCACCGAGTAGGCCACCAGGAACGGGTAGCTGTCCTGCGCATCCGTGTAGACGAGGTGAAACTCGCCCGAGGACGCGAACAGCCCGCGCGAGTGCTTCAGGTCCATGACCTTCCACGCCGAGCGCGCGGACGCACCTGCGGCAGGCGTCGACCACGACTTCACGGCCTCCTCGACCTTGACCCCCGTGCGCCACCCGAGTCCGACCCAGAGCGCCGCGACCAGCAGCAGGGCGGCGCCGAATACGAGGAGCTTGTTCTTCATTGTCGAGACGACCTGGTGGGTCCGAAAAGACTGCCACCAGCAAGCACCGGCCGCAGCGCCCGAGAACCGATCCCCAGGGCCGATCAGCGCACCGGTGACGACCGCAGCACGCAGCGAGACGCGGCGGCTCGTCGACCTCGGTTTGGTGTTCGTGCTGTGGGTTTACGTATTTTATTTCTCGGTCGCGCTCTTGTGGCCGCTCGCCGGCACCTTCGACGGCCTGCCGGGCTTCAGCGCGGGCGCCTCGGTGGGCGCCGGGGCGGGCCGCGCCGCGGCGCCGCAGCGCCTGCGCCGCGCGGGCGCGAGACGTCGGCGATCAGCAGCACGCTGCGCACCAGGTCCTCCACCGCCTCGGCCAGCGTGCGCGGGGGCTCGAGGGTCTCGATGATCGGCAGCAGATCGTCCGCGTCCTCGAGGTCCTCGGGGTCGAGCATGGCGTAGAGCAAGGCCAGCGGCTCGTGCAGGGCGGGCGCATCCAGTGCCATCAGCCCTGGAAAACATTCCAGCGCAAGCGAGAAACCCGCCACCCATGGCTGCGCCAGCTGCGACGGCGTCAGCGGCGGGCCGTCGTCGTCGGCCTCGTCGACCTCGAACACCCAGGGGTCGAACCAGGCGCGCTCGGCGATCGCTCGGCCGAGCTCGGCATGGCGGCGCCGCGCGAGCGCGGCGATGCGGCGCCAGTCCGCGCTGTCGGGCACCGGGGCACCATCGGCGTCGGCCACCCGCGCCAGCCAGTCCACCGCCGGCACCGGCTGCGGCTGCAGCAGCAGGCCGCAGAGGTAGCCGTCGAGCGCGCTCGTGTCAAGCGGCTGCGCCGGGGGCGGCAGCCCGGCCAGCAGGTGCTCGAGTTCGGCGATCTCGGCGTCACCCAGCGGCGCCTGCGGCGGTGCGGCAGCGGGGGCGGGAGCAGGGGGGGAGTGCCGGGGCGGGGAATCGCGCATGGCCGCATTGTCGCGGCCGCGGCCGCCATAGACTCGCAGGTTTTGCCACCATCCCCGCCACGCAGGAGATCACCATGGGCGTGCCCGAAGCCTTCACCCGCACCACCGACGTCGGCCACTGGATCGGCGGTGCGCCCACGCGCGGCAGCGGCACGCGCAGCCAGACGGTGTGGAACCCGGCCACCGGCGCGGCCGCGCGTCAGGTGCTGCTGGCCGCCACGGCCGATGTCGACGCCGCGGTGGCCAGCGCTCGCGCCGCCCAGCCGGCCTGGGCCGAGACGCCTCCGATCCGGCGCGCGCGCGTGCTCAATGCCTTCCTCGCGCTGCTGAACCAGCACCGTGACACCCTGGCGGCCATGATCACCGCCGAGCACGGCAAGGTCTTCAGCGACGCGCAGGGCGAGGTCACGCGCGGCATCGACATCGTCGAGTTCTCCTGCGGCATCCCGCAGCTGCTCAAGGGCGACTACACCGACCAGGTCTCCACCGGCATCGACAACTGGACGCTGCGCCAGCCGCTGGGCGTGGTGGCCGGCATCACGCCGTTCAACTTCCCGTGCATGGTGCCGTGCTGGATGTTCCCGGTGGCGCTGGCCTGCGGCAACGCCTTCATCCTCAAGCCCAGCGAGCGCGACCCGAGCGCCAGCCTGTTCATGGCCGAGCTGCTGAAGCAGGCCGGCCTGCCCGATGGCGTGTTCAACGTCGTCCAGGGCGACAAGGTCGCGGTCGATGCGCTGCTCGCCCACCCTGACGTGAAGGCGGTGTCCTTCGTCGGCTCGACCCCGATCGCGCAGTACATCTACGAGACCGGCGCCCACCACGGCAAGCGCGTGCAGGCGCTGGGCGGGGCCAAGAACCACATGGTCGTGATGCCCGACGCCGACCTCGACCAGGCCGTGGACGCGCTGATCGGCAGCGCCTACGGCTCGGCCGGCGAGCGCTGCATGGCCATCAGCGTGGCCGTGCTCGTGGGGGATGTGGGCGAGCGCATCGTGCCGCTGCTGGCCGAGCGCGCACGCACGCTCAAGGTCCGCAACGGCATGGAGCCCGACGCCGAGATGGGACCCATCGTCACGCGCGAGGCGCGCGACCGGATCGAGAACTACATCGCGCTCGGGGTGCAGGAAGGCGCCACGCTCGTCGTCGACGGCCGCGGCTGCCAGGTGTCGGGGCACGAGGCGGGCTTCTTCACCGGCGGCACGCTGTTCGACCACGTGCGTCCGACGATGCGCATCTACCGCGAGGAAATCTTCGGCCCCGTGCTCGCCTGCGTTCGCGCCAAGGACTTCGCCGAGGCGGTGCAACTCGTCAACGAGCACGAGTTCGGCAACGGCGTGTCGTGCTTCACCAGCGACGGCGGCGTGGCGCGCGAGTTCGCTCGCCGCATCCAGGTCGGCATGGTGGGCATCAACGTGCCGATCCCGGTGCCGATGGCCTGGCACGGTTTCGGCGGCTGGAAGAAGAGCCTGTTCGGCGACATGCATGCCTACGGCGAGGAGGGCGTGCGCTTCTACACGAAGCAGAAGAGCGTGATGCAGCGCTGGCCCGACAGCATCGGCAAAGGCGCGGAGTTCGCGATGCCGGTGGCGCGCTGAGGGTGCGCATCGTCCTTGAGCCCGCGCAATCCCGGCCGGTCGGCCGCGCCTAGACTGGCCATGCGCTGTCGACATCGGCCTCGCGGCTGAAGCGACGGTGAAGATGGGGGCCCGGCAACGGGCTTGAGCGCAGGGGCCTTCGGGTCGGTTGCGCGGGACGAGGACGTCACCCAGACGGCTCAGCAGGTCGCGAGGCCTGGAACCGGGGTCCTCGCCGGGCCCGCCGCTCTTGACGGAGCGGCGGGCCGCTTCGCGTGCGGATCCCGGTGGGCGGCCCGGGCCGGCGCGGCGGCAGATAGGATCGGTGTCCGTCAGCGGGCCCCCGCCCGCGCCGACCGCCCCGACTCGCCGCCCCCGCCGCCGCAACGCCATGAGCACCGCCCCCTTCCAGGACGCCACCCTCAGCCCCGACTACTTCAACCGCATCAGCCAGCGAGGCCTGCCGGCGCACCTGGGCCTGAAGGTGCTGCAGGTCGGCGCGCAGGAAGTGCGCCTGGAGATGGCCCTGCTGCCGGTGCTGATGGCACCCAACGGCTTCCTGCACGCCGGCGCCCTGGTGACGCTGGCGGACACCGCGGCCGGCTACGGCTGCGTGGCCAACCTGCCCGAGGGCGCGCGCGGCTTCACGACGATCGAGCTGAAGTCCAACCACCTCGGCACCGCCACCGAGGGCCACGCCGACTGCGTGGCGCGCCCGGCCCACGTGGGCCGAACGACCCAGGTCTGGGACGCCGAGGTCACGCACCGCGAGAGCGGACGCACGCTGGCGCTGTTCCGCTGCACGCAGATGGTGCTGTACCCCAAGGGCTGAGCCTGGATCGGCGCGGTCCATTGCCCATCCACGCTCAACCCTGCAGCAGCTTGGCCTCCGCCAACTCCAGCGGCTCGGGCAGGCCCGCAAGCACGAGCGTGTCGCCGGCGCCGAGCACGATCTCGTCGCCAGCATCGACGACGGCGCCGCCACCGAGCCGCAGCGACACCACCTGCGCGCCGACCGCGTGCAGTGCCAGGTCGCCCAGGCGCTGTCCCAGGCAGGCGGCGCCGGCCGGCAGCGTGACGCTGCGCAGCCGCGCCTGCTCGAGCTCGGCCACGGTGTCGTCGTCGGCGCCGTGGAAGTAGCCGCGCAGCAGCCGGTAGCGCGCGTCGCGCGCATCGCGCGTGATGCGGATCACGCGCTGCATCGGCACACCCACCAGCGCCAGCGCGTGCCCGGCCAGCATCAGCGAACCCTCGATCGCCTCGGGCACGACCTCGGTCGCGCCGGCAGCGCGCAGGCGGTCCATGTCGGCGTCGTCGATGGTGCGCACGAGCACCGGCACCTTGGGCGCGTGCTCGCGCACCAGCGCCAGGATCTTCAGCGCCGAGGGCGTGTCGTGGTAGGTGACGACGACGGCGCTGGCGCGCGCCAGCCCGGCGGCCATCAGGCTCTGCAGCCGGGCGGCGTCGCCGAAGACGACGCTGCGCCCGGCGGCCGCGGCCTGGCGCACGCGGTCGGGGTCGAGGTCGAGAGCCATGTAGGGGATGCGCTCGGGCTCGAGCAGGCGCGCCAGGTTCTGGCCGCTGCGGCCGAAGCCGCAGATGATGACGTGGGCCTCGGTGGCCATGGCCTTCTTCGCGATCGAGGTCAGCGCCACCGACTGCATCAGCCAGTCGTTGGCGCTGAGCCGGCTGACGATGCGGTCGGCATTCATCACCAGAAAGGGCGCGGCCAGCATCGACAGCACCATCGCGGCCAGCACCGGGCTCACCCACTGCGGCGCGATCAGCCGCTGCTCGGCGCCCAGCGTCAGCAGCACGAAGCCGAACTCGCCGGCCTGCGCGAGGTACAGCCCCACACGCAGCGAGGTGCCGGGCCCGGCGCGAAAGAGCCTGGCCAGCGCGGCGATGAGCACGAACTTGGCCAGGATCGGCAGCGTGGTCAGCAGCAGCACCAGCAGCCACTGCTCGAGCACCGGACGCCAGTCGAGCTTCATGCCGATGGTGATGAAGAACAGCCCCAGCAGCACGTCGTGGAAGGGCCGGATGTCGGTCTCGACCTGGTGCTTGTATTCGGTCTCGGCCACCAGCATGCCGGCGACGAAGGCGCCGAGCGCCAGCGACAGGCCGGCGTGCTCGGTCAGCCAGGCCAGGCCGAGCGTGACGAGCAGCAGGTTCAGGATGAAGAGTTCGTCACTCTTGCGCCGTGCCACCAGCGTCAGCCACCAGCGCATCACGCGCTGGCCACCCACCAGCAGCACGGTCAGAAGCCCCGCGGCCTTCAGGAACGCCAGCGCCAGCGAGCCGGCGAGTTCCTCGGTGCCGGAGCCCAGCGCCGGGATCAGCACCAGCAGCGGCACGACCGCCAGATCCTGGAACAGCAGGATGCCCATCACGCGGCGCCCGTGCTCGCTGTCGATCTCCAGGCGCTCGGCCATCAGCTTGGCGATGATGGCGGTGCTCGACATCGCGATCGCGCCGCCGAGCACGACCGCGCCCTGCCAGCCCAGTTCCCAGGGCCGGGTGGTGAAGGAGAACAGCCACAGCAGAAGGAAGTGGCCGATCACGGCACCCATGACCGTGAGCGCGACCTGCGACAGGCCGAGCCCGAAGACCAGGGTGCGCATGCTGCGCAGCTTGGGCAGGTTGAACTCCAGCCCGAGCACGAACATCAGGAACACGACGCCGAACTCGGCGAGGTAGCGCACCCCGGCACTGTCCTGCGCGAGCGCGAGTGCGTTCGGCCCGATCAGCACGCCCACCACCAGGTAGCCCAGCATCGGCGGCAGTTTCAGCGAGCGGCAGACGACGACGCCGGCCACCGCGGCGACGAGGTAGAGCAGCACGAGTTCGAGGGTGGTGGCCATGCGGGGACGCGAACCTAGAATGGTCCGATCCTATCGGAGGCCCCTGCGACGCCGACCCCGGCCCGCCAGCCTCGTCGCGACGTGAGCGCCTCCTCCAGCCCACCACCCAGCGAGCTTTCCAGCTCCCCGCCGCCCGGCCGACCCGGCGCCTTCAGCGCCGGGCGCGCGCTCGCGCTCGCGCGCCGCACCTTCGAGATCGAGGCGCGGGCGCTGCACGGCCTGGCCGCGCGCCAGGGCGAGGCCTTCGCGCAGGCGGTGCAGACCATGCTGCAATGCCGCGGCCGCACCGTGGTGATGGGCATGGGCAAGAGCGGGCACGTGGGGCGCAAGATCGCGGCCACGCTGTCGTCCACCGGCACGCCGGCGCTGTTCGTCCACCCGGCCGAGGCGCTGCACGGCGACCTTGGCATGGTCGCTCCGGGGGACGTCGTGCTCGCCCTGTCCAACAGTGGCGAATCCGACGAGCTCGCCGCCGTGCTGCCGGCACTGCGCCGCCTGGGCGTGGTGCTGGTGGCGATGACCGGCCGTTCGGGCTCGACGCTGGCGCGCCACGCCGACCTCGTGCTCGACAGCGGCGTCGAGCAGGAAGCCTGCCCGATGAACCTCGCGCCGACCGCGAGCACGACGGCGCAGATGGCGCTGGGCGACGCGCTGGCGGTGGCGCTGCTGGACGCGCGCGGCTTCGGCGAGCACGACTTCGCGCGCTCGCACCCGGGCGGCAGCCTCGGGCGGCGGCTGCTGGTGCACGTGCGCGACCTGATGCGCACCGGCGCGGCCGTGCCCGAGGTCGCGCCCGGCACCCCCCTGACGCAAGTGCTGCGCGAGATGAGCGCCAAGGGCCTGGGCTTCACTGCGGTGGTGGACGCGCAGCGCAGGCCGCTGGGCATCTTCACCGACGGCGACCTGCGCCGCCTGATCGAGCGTGGCGCCGAGCTGCTGGCCCTGGACGCGGCCGCGGTCATGCGCGCGCGGCCGCGCGTGGTGCGCGACGACGCGCTGGCGGTCGACGCCGCCGGGCTGATGGAGCAGTACCGCATCACGAGCCTGATCGTCGTCGATGCCGAGGACGTGGTCGTGGGCGCGCTCAACAGCAACGACCTGATGCGTGCCAAGGTGATCTGATGGACGCCGATACCCCAGCCGTGAGATTCGCACCCGCGCTGCTGCTGCGCGCGATGGGCCCTGCCGCAGGCCCGGGCGAAGACCCGGGCGAGGGCTGGGGTGTGCAGGCCGCGATCTTCGACGTCGACGGCGTGCTGACCGACGGTCGCATCTACATCGGCGAACACGGCGAGACCGTCAAGGCCTTCTCGACGCTGGACGGGCTCGGCATCAAGCTCCTTGCGCGCTGCGGCATCGCGCCACTGGTCATCACCGGGCGCGACTCGCCGGCGGTGCGCCGGCGCGTGGCCGAGCTCGGCGTCGGGCACGCCCGCTACGGCGTCGAGGACAAGCTCGCCGCGGCAACCGAACTGCTGGGCGGCCTCGGCCTGGCCTGGGCGCGGGTCGCCGCCATCGGTGACGACTGGCCCGACCTGCCGCTGCTGCAACGCGCCGGCTTCTCCTGCGCCCCGGCCCAGGCCCATGCCGAAGTGCGCGCGCGCGTGCACCACGTCACCGCCGCGTACGGGGGACACGGCGCGGCGCGTGAATTCTGCGACCTGCTGCTGATGGCCTCAGGGCATTACGCACGGCTGCTGCGCGAGCAGACCGCAACGACGCAGCGGCCATGAGCAACACCGCACGGCCATCCGGAGCTTGCGCCCTTCCTGCCTTGGGGCTGCGGCAAGAAGCGGGGCGGTCACTGCGGACGTGCCCGCGCGCGCTGCAGCGGGTGTGCGGGGGCCGACCGTGAGCCCGCGTCCGATCGAGCTCAACCTCCCGGATCTGCCCGAGGTGCCGATCGCGCTCGGCCCGACCGATGGCGGGCCAGGGGTCGACCGCCGCCGCCGTCGGCTGCGCCCCTGGGACCTCCTGAGCGCCTGGTTGCCGCTGCTGCTGATGGGCGCCCTGGCCCTGGGCACGTGGTGGCTCGTGCGCCACGCGCCGCCGCCACTGGAATCGCGCGTCGAACGCGCCCCACGGGAGGAGCCCGACTACGTGATGCAGCGCATCACGCTGCAGCGCTACACCGCCGACGGCCGATTGCGCCTGCAGATCGAAGGCCGGGAACTGCGGCACCTGCCGCTGTCGGACCGCATCGAGATCGACGACCCCACAGTTCGCGCCTACGCGCCCGACGGACGCGAGATGGTCGGCACGGCCAGGCAGCTCGTGTCCGATGCGAGGGGCGCCGACGTCCTGCTCAGGGGCGGCGCGCGCGTCGTCGGGACCACGGCGCAGGGCCTGCCGGCCGAGATCGAGGGCGAGGCGCTGCGCGTGCACCCGCGGGAAGATCGCGTGAGCAGTGACTTGGCCGTGCGCATGCGCATCGGCAGTGACACGGTGGAGGCTGCCGGCGTCGACTACAACCAGCGCAGCGGGCAGGTCGAGTTCAGCGGCCCGATGCGGGCCGAGCTTGCGCCGCGCGCGCCGGTGGCGAAAAAGCCGCCGAAGCCGAAGAGCCCTCCCCCGCGCCGCGCAAAGCGAAGCCCACGCTGAACCCCCAAGGGGTGCAGGCAGGCGCCCTTCTGGCAGGATGCACGGATGGTCGTCGACGTGGTCGTGTGGTTCTTCGTGCTGGGCGTGCTGGCTCGCCTGCTGCGCAGCGACCTGCGCCTGCCGGAGGCCCTGTACGAGACGCTTTCGATCTACCTGCTGCTGGCCATCGGCCTCAAGGGCGGTATCGAGCTCAGCAAGCAGCCGTTGCTGACGCTGGCACCGCAGGTGCTGGCGTGCATGGCGCTGGGTTTTGCGATCCCGCTCGCGCTGTTCCCGCTGCTGCGCTGGCTGCGCCTGGCGCCGGCAGACGCGGCGTCGATGGCGGCGCACTACGGCTCGGTCAGTGTCGTCACCTTCGCCGTGGCGACCGCCGCGCTCGTGCGCGCCGGCGTGCCCTACGAGGACCACGCGCCGCTGTGGGTGGCCGTGATGGAGGCCCCGGGCATCATCGCCGGCGTGCTGCTGGCACGCCTGTCGATGCGGCGCGCCGACCCCGCCAGCGCCTCGGCGCCCGCGCGCTGGGGTGAGCTCGCGCACGACGTGCTGTTCGGCAAGAGCGTGCTGCTGCTCGCCGGCGGCCTGGTGATCGGCGCCCTGGCCGGCGAAGCAGGGACCGCTCCGATCCGTGCCGTCTTCATCGAGCCCTTCAAGGGCGTGCTGGCCTTGTTCCTGCTGGAACTCGGCCTCGTGGCCGGCAACCGCCTGGCCGAAGTGCGACGCTTCGGCGCGACCGTGCTCGTCATCGGCCTGGGCGCGCCGCCGCTGCTGGCGCTGGCTGGCGCGGCCACCGGCGTGGCGCTGGGCTTGTCCACCGGCGGCGTGGCCCTGCTGGCCACGCTGGCGGCCAGCGCCAGCTACATCGCCGCGCCGACCGCCATGCGCATCGCCGTCCCGCAGGCGCACCCGGCGCTGTCGATCACAGCGGCCCTGGGCATCACCTTCCCCTTCAACCTCGTGGTCGGCATCCCGCTGTACCTCGAACTGGCGCGCAGGGTGACGGCATGAGCGCCACCGCCCGGCCGTCCGAAGGTGGCGCTCTCCCTCCCTCGGGGAGGTGGTCACGCAGTGACCGGAGGGCACTCCCATGACCGCCA
>JAIXWM010000006.1 GCA_027491255.1 Rubrivivax sp.
CCGAGCGGGCTGTCATCGGCCGCGATGGCAAGGCGCGAACCGCAGCCATGGCCTGTGCCATGGCGAGGATTCGCAACGCCGCCAGCGTGGTCGAGGGCAGCTCGATCGGGTGTGCAGCGTCGTCACCCGACTGTGAGGTCGGTCGTGGCCGGAATCTCCCGGCCCAGCAAGTACTTGCTCGCTGAAGAAAGCGGTCAACTGCCGAATCCAGGCTCAGTTCGCCCTCGCCCCCGACAGGCGCACGACCTCGCCCAGGCGCTGCATGTCACGGCGCATGCGGGCCTCGAACTGGGCCGCGGTGCCGCCCAGCGGGTCGCCGCCCTGGTTGCGGATGGTCTCCAGCACCGCCGGGTCCTGCAGGATCTTGCCGATCTCTGCGTTCAGGCGCGCCACGACGTCGGCCGGCGTCTTCGACGGCACGAGGATGCCGAACCAGCCCGTCAGCTCGTAGTCGTTGATGCCCAGGGCCTCGTTGACGGTGGGCACGTCGGGCAGCAGCGGTGAACGGCGCGAGCCCGTAACGGCCAGTGCGCGCAGGCGCCCGGTGCGGGCGAACTGCAGGCCCACCGGCATGTTGACGAAGCCGACCTGGAGCACGCCGCTGAGGTGGTCGTTCGTGGCCTGGGCATTGCCCTGGTAGGGAATGTGCATGAACTTGGCGCCGGTCTTGACCCCCAGCAGTTCGGCCGACAGGTGACCGGAGCTGCCCGCGCCGGGGGTGCCGAAGTTCAGCTTGTTGGGCTCGCGACGCGCAGCCTCGACCAGCTCGCGCAGCGTGTTGTAGGGCTGGCCCGGGTGCACCGTGATGATGTTCGTGACCTCGGCCACCTCGATCACCGGCGTCAGGTCGCGCATGGTGTCGTAGGGCAGCGTGGCGTACAGCGCCTGGTTGGTGACCAGCGGCAGGCCGTTGATCAGCATCGTGTGGCCGTCGGGTGCCGACTTGGCGACGAAGTCGTTGCCGATGTTCGTGCCGGCGCCGGGCTTCTGTTCCACCAGCACGGTCTGGCCCAGCGCCGGCCCCAGGCGCTGCGCGATGGCACGCGCAAAGGCGTCGGCGCTGCCGGCCAGCGCCGGCACGACGATGCGCACGGTCTTGTTCGGGAAGGCCTGCGCCCAGGCGCCGGTGGTCAGGCCGACGGCCGGAAGGGCCGCCGCGGCGGCGAGAAGGTGGCGTCTTTGCATGGCGGATACCTCGTCGGCAAAAGGGAAGTCAGTGGTGTTCCATCAGCGAGCCGAAGCCCGCCTTGCGGTCGTTGATGCCCAGGGCCCTCAGCGCGTGCCAGTAGGTGGCGGTGTTGATCGCGATCACCGGCTTGCCAAGGAAGAGCTCGGCCGCCGCGGCCAGACGGATCATCGACAGGTTGGTGCCCACCTGCACGATGGCCTCGACGTCATCGCCGTCGATCTGGCGGATGGCCTCGCGGCACATCGCGTCGGTGCTGTGCGCGATCTGCACCGGGCTCGGCCGGCGCAGGCAGACGTCGCGCACCACCGTGAAGCCGCAGTCCTCGTAGAAGCGGCGCACCTGGGCGTTGGCGACCTCGAAGTACGGCGACAGGAAGGCGATGCGCTTGACCTTGTAGACGTTCAGGGCCGCCTCGGTGGCGAACGAGCCGCAGGACACGCCGACGCCGGCGCGCTCGCGCATCATCTCCAGGTACTTCTCGGCGCCCTGGCGGCCGTTCCAGAAGGTCGCCGCCGACATGCCCATCACGAGATAGTCCATCTCGCAGCTGCGCAGCACGTCCACGGCGTCCAGCGTGGCCTTGTTGATGTTGTCGACGAGTTGCAGGAAGCCGGCGTCGTCGTTCACCGGGTTGTTCGGAATCGCGATGCGGCTGTAGTGGTTGGTCACGCCCACCGGGCGCAGGTCGTCGAAGTCGGGCTGGACGATGGTGTTGGTCGACGGGCCCAGCGTGCCCAGCTTCTTGCGGTAGCCGAGGTGATCCATGGTTCAGACTGCTTTCTGGCTCGCGTCGAGCCGGCCGAGGAATTCGTCGCGCGTCATCACGTCGGCGTACTTCTGCTGCATGTCGAACAGGTTGGCCTCGTGCGGCTCGAGCGCGCGGTCGCCGACGCAGTCGCTGATGACCACGGTGCGGAAGTTGTGCTGCATCGAATCGACGACCGAGGCGCGCACGCAGCCGCTGGTGGTGCAGCCGACGATGACGCAGGTATCCACGCCGCGCTGATGCAGCCAACCCGCCAGCCCGGTCTCGAAGAAGGCCGAGGCCGACTGCTTGCGGACCACCCATTCGCCGGGCATGGGCGTGAGCGCCGGCACGATCTGCGAGCCCGGCGCGTCCTCGGTCAATTTCTGCAGCGGCGGCACGCGCAAGGCGAAGACGTTGACGTTCGAGCCGTCGGCCTCGAAGACCACCCGCGTGTGCACCACCGGCAGCTGGGCGCGCCTGAACGCGGCAAGCAGCGGCACCGTGGCCTGGGCTGCGGCCTCGATGTGCGGTCCGCCGAGCTGGTCGAAGTCGACGAAGCCGTTGACGAAGTCCACCAGCACCAGACCGCAGCGGCGGCCGATGCCCGAGGTGCCGCCCAGGCCCTGGTGACGGTAGATCGCGTGCTTGTCCATGTCAGTCCTCCAAGGGGCGGGCGCCGGGATGCGGGGCGGTCACTCCGGCCGCGCGTGCCGCGCGTCGAAAGCCGCCACCCAGTCGAAGCCCATCATCTGGGAGTAGGCCTTGAAGTCGTGCAGCGGCACCGGCGGGTTCGTGGTCGAGCCCTCGGCCTTCAAGGTCTGGTAGACCGCGCGGTAGGCCGCGCCCGCGGCCAGGAAGGCGGTGGCCGGGAAGATGGCGATCCGGTAGCCGATGTCCTGCAGTTCGGCGCGGGTGAGGATGGGGGTGCGCCCGCCCTCGACCATGTTGGCCAGCAGCGGCTGGTCGAAGCTGCGGCAGATGGTGCGCATCTCCTCGACCGACTCGGGGCTCTCGACAAACAGGATGTCCGCCCCCGCCTGCGCGTACAAGGCCGCACGGCGCAGGGCCTCGTCCAGGCCGAGCGTGGTGCGCGCGTCGGTGCGGGCGATGATCAGGAAGTTCGGGTCGCGGCGCGATTCGACCGCCACCCGGATCTTGTCGGCCATCAGCTCGGCATCGACGACACGGCGGCCGAGCATGTGGCCGCACTTCTTCGGGAACTCCTGATCCTCGAGCTGGATCGCGCAGGCGCCCGCGGCCTCGTAGCCGCGCACCGTGTGCATCACGTTCAGCAGTCCGCCGTAGCCGGTGTCGCCGTCGCAGATCATCGGCGTGCCGGTGATGGCGCACAGCTGGGTGACGCGCCCCACCATGTCGGTGTAGCTGGCCAGGCCGGCGTCGGGCAGGCCCAGGTGCGAGCCGACCGTGCCGTAGCCGGTCATGTACAACGCCTCGAAGCCCATCGCGTCGGCCATGCGGGCGGAGAAGCCTTCGTAGATGCCGGGCGCGACGAGCAGCTCGCGGCTCTTCAGACGCGCGGCGAGCTCGGCGCGGCGCTCGGCGCCGCTGCGGGTGGTGAGCCCCTGGTGGGTCATGGGATTCATGCAATGGCCTCCGCGCGGGCGAGCGCATCCAGCATCGAGGTCTTGCGCAGGTAGGCACGCGCCTGCGCGGGATCGGCGGCGGTGGCGCGCAGCGCGTCCTGCGTCTTGCGGCGCTCGACCGGGTCGCGCTCCTCGATCTCGCGCTTGTTGCGGGCCGTGCTGGCGTTGATGTATTCGATGGCGATGGTGCGGCGCTGGCGCTCGTAGCGATCGAGCACCGCCTCGGGTTCGCCGCGCTGCAGCACCCCCAGGAGCTTGTGCGTCAGGTTCATCGCGTCGTGCACGCCGCCGTTCATGCCCATGCCCCCCAGCGGGTTGTTGATGTGCGCGGAGTCGCCGGCCAGGAAGACACGGCCACGCCGGAACTGCTGGGCCACGCGCTGGTGCACCTTGTACAAGGTGCGGTGCACCGTGCGGTAAGGCTGGGGCTGGGGCAGCAGCTTCTGCAGCCGCCGCTCGACCGAGGCATCGCTGAGGCACTCGTCGTCGCTCTCGGAGGCCGGTGTGGGGAACAGCACGCGCCACAGGGTGGGCACGCGCAGCAGCACGCACCACTCCTCGGGGTCCGAGCAATAGTTCACGTAGGACAGACGCGGCAGGTGGTCCGCGAACTCGAAGTCCGTGGAGATGACGAGGAAGCGCTCGGGGTAGGTGTAGCCCTCGAACTCGATGCCCAAGCTGCGCCGCACAGCGCTCCAGGCGCCGTCGGCGCCGATGAGGTAGTCGGCCTCGATCTCGTGCGGCGCGCCGTCGATGCTGAGCGCCGCGCGCACCCGCTCGCCGTCCTGCGCGACGGACTCCATGCGGGCCAGGAAGTGGAAAGCCACGTGGGGCATCGCGTCGAGCTGGGCCTTGATCTGCTGCGTGAGCTTCCACTGCTCGCATTGCAGGCGAAAGGGGTGGTCGGTGTCGCCCGCCAGCAACTGCATGTCGAACTCGGCGATCACACCCTCGTGGCGGTCGCGCTGCTGGGTGTAGCGTGCCACCAGGCCCTGCGCCACCAGCGCGTCGGTCAGGCCGTAGCGCGCCAGCATGTCCAGCGTGGGAGGGTGGAAGGTCGAGGCGCGCAGGTCGAAATTGAGTTGGGCCGCAGCCTCCACCACCGTGACCTGCACGCCGGCGCGCGCCAGCACGAGCGCAGCCACCAGGCCGACTGGACCGGCGCCCGCGATCAGGATATGTGTGTTCCTCATGTCCTCCGTCCGATCATTTCTCACCGTCAATGTACACAAAGTCGCCTTTTGTCGCAGCTTGCTTGCCCCCAAGCGATCTATCTTCAGGGCATTTTTGGTCTGGATACGGGTATTTTCCCTAGTATTTCCCACAATTCCTTAGGGTCTGAAAAACGCCCTGTACACAATCACCTATATTGCCGTCGCATGACCCGAGCCAGCGCCCTTGCCTACGACACGATGCGGCAGTGGATCCTCGACGGCGAAGTCCAGCCCGGGCAACGCCTGATCGAGGAAGACCTGGCGCAGCGCGTGGGCGTGTCGCGCACCTCGATACGCGAGGGCCTTCGCCGGCTGGCCGCAGACGGCCTGGTGCGCACCGAGGCCAGTCGAGGCAGCTTCGTGCTCGAGCTCAGTACCGCCGAGGTCGACGAGATCTTCCAGTTGCGGGCCATGCTCGAAGGGCATGCCGTGAGCCTGGCAGCGGTGCACGCCCAACCCGCGGACTGGGAGGAGATGTCGACCATCGCAGGCGACATCGACGCCCTGCTCACGCAGCCCGGCCTCGAGGGACGGGCTCTCTATTCGCGCTTCCAGACACTGAACCACCGCTTCCACCATGTGCTGCTGCGCGCCAGCCGGTCCAGCCGCCTGCAGGCGCTGGCCACGAACCTGATCGAGCTCCCGCTGGTCACCTTGAAGCAGCACACCTGGCCGGGCGAGGTCCAGGTGCGGCGCTCGAACCAGCAGCACTGGGAGATCATCGAGGCGGTGCGCGCGCGGGATCCCTTCCTTGGCCGTCTGCGACTTCAGTCGCACCTTCTGGGCGCCCGGCCCCGCGCGATGGTCGCGCAGATGGTGCCGGCCACGGCCTTGATGTAGGAGGAACGGGCCCGATGTCCAGCGATTCCCGACCCCAGGCTCCTGCGACGCCCGCACCACCGGCGTGCCGCAGCATCATCGTCACCGGAGGCGGACGCGGCCTCGGATGGGAGATGGCCGAGGCCCTGGTGGCCGCAGGCCACCGGGTGCTCATCACCGGCGCGCGTGAACCGGCCGAACTGCAAGCCGCCGCAGCGCGACTGAACACGCAGGCGGGGCAGGCGCGCGCGCTGGCGATGGTGGCAGACGTCGCGAACTGGAGCGACTGCGAGGCCGTGGCAGCACGGTGCCTCTCAGCCTGGGGGCGCATCGACGGGCTGGTCAACAACGCGGGCCGGGGCATGCTCGAGATCAGCGGGGATTTCGTGCGCAAGGCGGCGCTGTTCTGGCAGGCCGACCCACAGGGCTTTCGCAACATCGTCGACGCCAACGTCACCGGCGCCTTCCTGATGGCGCGCGCCTGCGTGCCGGTGATGGTGGCACAGGGTTTCGGCCGGGTGGTCAATGTCTCGACCAGCCGCCCGACGATGGTGCGCACCGGATACTGCCCTTACGGACCGTCCAAGGCTGCGCTGGAGGCGATGAGTGTCGTCTGGGCCAAGGATCTGCAGGGCAGTGGCGTGACCGTCAACGTGCTGCTGCCCGGTGGGGCAAGCGACACCCGCATGCTCCCCGGCGGCGGCGAGCGCCGCGGCGCCGACGGCAACCTGCTGCCGCCCTCGCTGATGCGCGCGCCCGTCGTCTGGCTGATGGCCCACGCCGGGCCCGAGGTCAACGGCGAGCGCTACATCGCCCGGCAGTGGCGCACCGACCAGCCCTGGGACCGAGCTGCCGCCGGCGCCCGCGACGAGCGGCACGAAGTGCCCGCCATCATGTAGGCGCGCGATGAGACTGCTCCGCCTCCCAGCGCCAGCCCCCGCCGTCGGTGACCACGCGCCCGCCGACCGCGCCCGGGAAGTGCGCCGGCATCAGCAGCGTGGCGCTGTCGGCGGCCCGCTCGACCAGCCGCCGCCGCGTCGCCGCGGCCAGGGCTGCGTCCTCGCAGAAGCGGGAGTTCCAGCCCGGGTCCAGCAACTGCACGGGGGTGTGCAGGATGTCGCCGCAGAAGATGCCATGCGCGCCGTCGCTGCGGGCCTGCAGCGTCACCGTCCCGGGGGTGTGCCCCGGGGCCGGTTCGAGCCAGACCCCGTCCTCGAAGGCATGGCCGTCGTCGGCCATCACGGCCTGCCCGGCGTCGACCACCGGCAGCACGCTGTCGGCGAAGGAGCCGTGGTTGGGCGCCGGCCTGCCCTGCGCCAGCGCCGCCCGGTGCTCGGCCTCCCAGTGCGCGTACTCGCGCCGCGCGAAGACGTACTTCGCGCGCGGGAAGGTCGGCACCCAGCGGCCGTCGCGCAGGCAGGTGTTCCAGCCGACGTGGTCAGCGTGCAGATGGGTGCAGCAGACGAAGTCGATGTCCTCGGGCCGCAGCCCTGCCGCGGCCAGCGCCTGCAGCCAGCCGAAGCGCTGGCGGTGCCAGCCCGGGCGCAGCGGGCGCTCCTTGTCATCGCCGACGCAGGCGTCGACCAGGATGCGGTGGCGGCCGGTGTCGAGCACATGGCTCTGAAAGCTCATCACGACACGGTTCGCCGCGTCCAGGTAGCCCGGCCGCAGCCAGTGCGCCGCCGCCTCGACGCGCGCGGCGTCGGCCTGCGGGACGATGAAGTCCAGGGGCGCGAACGGTCCCTCGGTCTCGACCACGCGTCTGACAAGAAAACTCCCCAGGCACAGGCTGTCCACGGCGTGCTCCTCGGCGCGGGCTCCGGGCCCACCCCGGCGCGCTTGCGCATCAGCGCAGTCTAGACAGGAAACGGAAGGCCCTCCCCATGCACTACCCCTGGTCCCCCATCGCCGCCCGCGGCCCGTTGCGCTGGCCAGGCGGCAAGAAGCTGGCGGTCATCATCACGATGAACTGCGAGTACTGGGACCTGGTCAAGGACACGAGCGAGCCCTACTACGCCGGCGGCCCGCCGATGCTGCCCGACAGCCTGCCGGGCAACGTCGCCGACTTCCCGAACTTCACCTGGCGCGAGTACGGCCAGCGCGTGGGCGTGTGGCGGCTGTTCAAGCTGTTCGAGCAGATGGGCGTGCCGCTGTCGTGCACGATCAACGCCAAGACCGCGCTCGAGCGGCCCGAGATCGTGCGCCACGCCGTCGACCGCGGCTGGGAGATCGTGGCCCACAACTACGAGCAGGGCGAGCTGCTGACGCGCTACACCTTCGACATCGACAAAGAGCGCGCCGTCATCGACGCCACGCTCGCCGCCTACGAGAAGGTCGTCGGCCGCAAGGCGCGCGGCTGGCTCTCGTCGTCACTGCGCGGCACGCCGAACACGCCCGACCTGCTGGCCGAGCGCGGGCTGCTGTTCTTCTGCGACTACATGAACGACGAGCAGCCCTACCTGATCCACACGCCGTCGGGCCCCATCGTCAACGTGCCCTACACGATCGAGGTCAACGACTTCACCTTCTTCCACCGCCGCGCGATGAGCACCTGGGACGCCGCGCGCATGCTCAAGGACCAGTTCGACGAACTGATGCACGACAGCGCCGAGAGCTCGCGCCTGATGAGCGTGGGCCTGCACCCGCACGTCTCGGGCCACCCGCACCGCATGCCCTGCTTCCGCGACTTCCTGGCGCATGCGAAGCAGCACCCCGAGGTCTGGTGGACCACGCGCGAAGAACTCGCGACCTGGTACCTGCAGCACCACGCGCAGCACATCGGCTGAGCACGCCGTCCACGCAACCCGCACCCGCCCCACCATGATCCTGCTGCAGCAGATCGTCAACGGCCTCATGCTCGGCGGCATCCTGGCCTTCGTGGCCGTGGCGTTCACGCTCAGCATCGGCATGCTGAACTTCCTGAACTTCACCATCCCGGCGCTGTTCATGGTGGCGGGGATGGTGGCCTGGGCGCTGTCGACCGCCGGCCCGCACCTGGGCGGCTTCGGCTTGCACTGGGCCGCAGCGGCGGCGGTGGGCATCGGTGTGGTCGTGCTGGCCTCGCTGCTCATCGAGCGCGTGACCTACCGCTACATGAAGGCGCGCTTCGGCGACGCGACCGAGCACGCCCTGCCGCTGGTCAGCTCGCTGGGCTTCCTGATCGTGTTCGAGCACCTGGCCATGGCGCTGTGGGGCGGCGACCCGCAGCGCTTCACCCTCCCCTTCAAGGAGACGACGCTTCAGGTCGGCGGCCTGCTGTTCGGCGTGCCGCACCTGACCGCGCTCGGGCTCGCGATCGTGCTCGTGGCCCTGCTGAACGGACTGCTCGGGCGCACCCAGCTCGGGCGCGCGCTGCGCGCGATCGCCGAGAACCCGAACGCCGCCACGCTGATGGGCGTGGAGGTGCAGCGCATCGTGCCCGTCGTGTTCGTCATCGCCGGCGTGCTGTCGGCCTTGGCCGGCATCCTTTATGCGGCGAGCTACGGCACCGTGACGCCGTTCATGGGCGAGGCCATCGCCACGGACGCGATCGCGGGCATGGTGCTGGGCGGTCTGGGCAACATCTGGGGCGCCATCGCGGGCGGCCTGGTCGTCGGGCTGGTCAAGGTGCTGGCCATCAGCACCTTCGGCGCCGAGATCGAGAAGATACCCGTCTGGGGCCTGCTGCTGCTGATTCTGATCGTGCGGCCCCAGGGCCTCTTCGGCGGCTCCAAGATCGGCAAGGGGAAGTTCTGATGTCGGGCTATCTCAGCAGCCTGCTCGGCCTGCTCGCCGTCAACGTCATCGTCGCTTACTCGGTCTTCGTGCCGGCGGCTGCGGGCCTGCTGAACCTGGGGGCGGCCGGCTTCGTCCTCGTGGGCGCCTACACCGCCGGCGGACTGAGCTCGCTGCAGGGACTGCCGCTGGCGCTGGCCGCGCCGGCGGGTGCCGCGATGGCGGGCCTGGTGGCCTTCGCCGTGTCCTTCCCGATCCTGCGAACGCGCGGCATCTACATGGTGCTGGCCACCTTCGCCTTCGCCGAGGTCGTGGCCGGCGTGCTGCTGAACATCCCGGCGCTCGGCGGCGCGGCCGGGCTGACGGTCATGGAGTTCGCCGGCCTGGATGTCGTCGTTCCCGTGGCCCTGGGCGTGGTGGCCTTCGTGTTCTGGCTCATGCAGACCCGCTTCGGACTGGCAGTGCGCGCGCTGCACGACGACGAGAGCGTGGCCCAGCTCTTCGGCGTGAACCTGCGCCTGACGCAGGTGGCGGCGCTGACGATCGGCGGGGCGATCGGCGGCCTGGGCGGGGCGATGCTCGTGCACCAGTTCAACTTCATCGACGTGCAGTCCACCGGCGTGCTGTTCAGCATCTACGTGCTGCTCTACGTGCTGATGGGCGGCACGCAGACGGTCTGGGGGCCGCTGGTGGGCGCGCTGTTCTTCACGCTCGTGCCCGAAGGCCTGCGCCGGCTGTCGGAGCTGGACCCGGCGCTGAAGTTCCTCGAAGGCGGGCGCTACATGGTCTTCGGCGTGGCCGTCGTGCTGTTGATGATGGTGCGGCCGCAGGGCCTGGTCACGCGCACCATGCTCGAACGCCTGGCACCCGGGGCCGGGGCGCGGAGGACCCAGTGATGAGCGCAGTGATCAGCGACACCGCGCTGCGCCTGAGCGGCGTCAGCAAGGCCTTCGGCGGCCTGCAGGTCATCGACAACGTGTCCTTCGAGGTGCGCGCGGGCAGCCGCACCGCGCTGATCGGCCCCAACGGGGCAGGCAAGTCGACGGTCTTCAACCTGATCTCCGGCGTCTACCCCATCGATGCCGGCCGCATCGAGGCGCTGGGCCGCGACATCACGCGCTCGAGCATCGTCGAGCGCGTGCGCTTCGGGCTCGCCCGCTCCTTCCAGAACATCCGCCTGATGCCGCACCTGTCCACGGTGGAGAACGTGATGCTGGGCGAGCACCACCGCAGCCGGGCGCTGCAGTGGATCTCCAGCGCACGCGCCACCGAGCGTGCCCGCGCCGCGCTGGACGACGCCGGCCTGGACACCTACCCGGGCCAGGTCGTCGCCGACCTGCCCTACGGCATCCAGAAGCGCATCGAGGTCGTGCGCGCGCTGATGGCCCAGCCGCGCATCCTCTTGCTGGACGAGCCCGCCGCCGGGCTGAACGAGGTCGAGACCGCCGAACTGCGCCGCCTGCTCGAGCGCGTGTCGGCCAGCGGCATCACGCTGCTCGTCGTCGAACACGACATGCCTTTCGTGCGCGAGCTGTGCGACCACGTGGTCGTGCTGAACTTCGGGCGCAAGATCTTCGAGGGCACGCCCGAAGCCGTGCATCAGGATCCGGCGGTGCTCGAGGCCTACCTCGGCCAGCCCACCGCAGCGGAGGCAAGCGATGCTGCTTGAGGTGCGCGACCTGGACGTGGTCTACGGCCACACCCATGCGGTGCGGGGCCTGTCGCTGCAGGTCGACCGCGGCGAGATCGTCACCGTGCTCGGCGCCAACGGCGCGGGCAAGACCTCGCTGCTGAAGGCGCTGCAGGGCACGGTGCGGCCGCAGCGCGGCGAGATGCGCTTCCAGGGGCAGGCCCTGCAGCGCCAGACCGCCGCCTGGCGCGTGGCCCACGGTCTGGCCATGGTGCCCGAGGGCCGGCAGATCTTCGTCAGCCTGACGGTGCACGAGAACCTGCTGATGGGTGCCTACACCCGGCGCGACGACCCGGCGCGCGAGATCGACGCCATCTACGAACGCTTCCCCAACCTGGCGCGCCGGCGCGACATGCCGGCTTCGGTGCTGTCCGGTGGCGAGCAGCAGATGCTGGCCATCGGCCGCGCGCTGCTGAGCAAGCCGGTGCTGATGATGCTGGACGAGCCCTCGCTGGGGCTGAGCCCGCTGCTGGTGCAGGCCCTGTTCGCGCTGCTGCGTGACCTGCACCGAGATGGCCTGTCCATCCTGCTCGTCGAGCAGAACACCCACATGGCCCTGGCCACCGCGCAGCGGGCCTATGTGCTGGAACTCGGGCGCCTCGTCCTCGAAGGCGACGCCCGGTCCCTGGCTTCCGACCCGCGCATGACCGCGGCCTATCTGGGTTCCACGAAGAGGAGTTGACGATGAAGATGCGCAAGTTGCTGTTGGCGGGCCTGGCGGCCTGCATCACCCTGCCCGCCTGGGCGCAGGACCTCGTGCTCGGCCTGACGCACGCCAAGACCGGGCGCTATGCCGGCGTGGGTGTGGGCACCGAGATCGCTGTGGACATCGCGGTGGCCGAGATCAACGCCGCCGGCGGCGTCAACGGCCGCAAGATCCGGGTCGAGAAGTTCGACACCGGCAGCGAGGCGCGCAACGCCCAGGTGGCGGTGCAGCGCTTCGCGCAGGACGCGAACGCGCTCGGCGTGATCGGCCCGTTCTCGAGCCAGGAGGCGCAGGTGGGCTTTGCCGCGGGCGAACGCCTGGAGATCGTGCAGATCCCCAACGCCGCCTCCGCGCCGGGCCTGACGAAGAACCTGAAGTGGGCCTTCCGCGTCACCGAGGACGAGGGCAAGCAGTTCGCGCGCCTGCTCAAGACCATGGGCGAGAAGGGCGGCGTGAGCAACCGCACCGCGGCGGTGATGTTCCCGAGCGACGAGTTCGTCGGCAAGTCCCTCGCGGGCTGGATGCCCAACCTGCTCGAGGCCAACGGCTGGAAGATGGTCATCCCGGCCGAAGGCTTCCCGACCAACGCCACCGACCTGTCGCCGCACATCACCAAGCTGCAGGGCAAGACCCCGGGCGTGTTCGCCTTCGCCGGCCTGCCCGAGGGCACGGCCAAGGTCATGAAGGAACTGCGCCGCCAGGGCCACAACAGCGTGCTGATCGGCGGGCAGATCTTCGCCGACCCGGACATCGGCAAGATCCTCGGCCCCGACGGCGAGGGCGCGACCTACGTCGCCTGGTACTGGTGGGACACGAACGAGCGCACCCGCAGCTTCGAGCGCAAGTTCCTCGACGAGGCGAAGAAGCGCGGCGTCAACAAGACCGGCGCCCACCACGTCGACGCTTCGGCCTATGACATCGTCCACGTCTACGCCGACGCGATGAAGCGCGCCAACGTCACCGGCGATGCGGCCAAGGTGAAGGCCGAGCGCCTGGCGATCCGCGAAGCGCTGCGCACCACCGACGTCAACGGCGTCATCGGGAAGATCTGCTTCACGAAGGAAAACGACTCCGAACTGCCGGGCTACATCATCCGCATCCGCAACGGCCAGCGCACGCTGCTCGACACGCACGCGCCTCAGAAGTGCAGCTGAGCCCGGTGAACCGCACCATGGCGCACCCTCCCGGCGAAGCCTCGGTCTGGTCCACAGGCGCACTCGCGGGCCTGCGTCTGGTGGTCGCCGGCGGCTGCGGCGGCATCGGGCGCGAGCTCGTGGACCAGGCCGGGCGGCTGGGCGCCCGCATCGCCGTGCTCGACCTCGCCAGCTCGATCGCCGCCCACCCGCAGCCCGGGCTGCCGCAGTTCGAGATGGACGCACGCGACGCGGGCTCGGTCGAGCACGCGATGGGTGAGGCGGCCGGGGCCCTGGGCGGCATCGACGCCTGCGTCAATCTGGTCGGCTTCATGACGCCCGCGCTGCCGCTGGCCCAGACACCGCCTGCGGTGTGGGACGAGGTGATCCGCGGCAACCTCGACTCTGCCTTCCTGCTGTCGCGCGCGGTGCTGCCGCACCTGCACCGCAGCGACCGGGGCAGCCTGGTCCACACCGCCTCGGGCCTGGGCGCCTGGGCGCGGCCCAATTACGGCGCCTACGGGCCGGCCAAGGCGGGGCTGATCCTGCTGACGCGCCAGCTCGCGCTGGAGAACGCGCCGCGCGTGCGCGTCAACGCGGTCGCGCCCGGCGCGGTGGACACCGCCTTCCTGCGTGGCGGCACCGGGCGCTCGGCCGAGGACGACGCGCCGCGGGTCGACCCGGCGAGCTACGGCCAGTTCGTGCCTCTGGGCCGCATCGCGCAGCCGGCCGACGTGGTCGGGCCGCTGCTCTTCCTGCTGAGCCCGGCGTCGAGCTACATGACCGGGCAGACGCTGCATGTCAACGGGGGAACCTACATGCCTTGACGGGCGGAGGCAGCGCTAACATCGACCGCCGGTGTAACGGCACCGCCACGCGAACGATCAAGGAGACCCCCGATGCACCGCAAGCCTCCCACCCGCCGCCACGCCCTGACCCGACTGGCCGGCGTCGGCGCTGCTGCCGCCACGCTCGGCGCCCCCTGGGCCAGCGCGCTGGCGCAGGCTGGCACGATCAAGGTCCTGGTCGGCTACCCGCCCGGCGCCACGTCGGACCTGGTGGCCCGCATCGTCGCTGAGCACATGGCCACGACGCTGAAGCAGACCGTCATCGTCGAGAACAAGCCCGGCGGCGGCGGGCGCATCGCCAACGAGCTGGTCAAGGCCGCACCGGCCGACGGCAGCACGCTGCTGATGACCCCGGTGGCGACGATGGCGATCTTCCCGCACTCCTTCGCCGGCCAGTTGCGCTACGACCCGCTGAAGGACTTCGCGCCGGTGGCGCACCTCAGCAGCTTCCACGTCGGCATCGGCGTGGGCCGCAACGTGCCGGCGCGCACGCTGCGCGAGTACGTCGAGTGGGTGCGCGCCGACCCCGACAAGCGCGGCTTCTACGGCTCGGCCGCCACCGGCAGCATCCCGCACTTCTTCGGCGTGATGGTGGCCAAGGCCGCCGGCATCACGCTGACCCACGTGCCCTACGCGGGCACTGCGCCGGCCATGCAGGCGCTGGCCGCCGGCGAGATCTCTGCGCTGTCCACCGTCTCGGCCGACATCGTCTCGCTGGTGCGCGCCGACCGCGCGCGGCTGCTGGCCGTGGCCGGCGAGCAGCGCGACCCGGGCTTCCCCGACGTGCCCACCTTCCGCGAACTCGGCCTCGATCTCGTGGCCCTGCCCTGGTACGCGCTGTTCGCGCCGGCCGGCACGCCAACGGCTGCCGTCGAGCGCCTGTCGCAGGCGGCCATGGCCGCGATCCGGGACCCGGGCGTCAACCGGCGCCTGTCCGAAGCCGCGCTGATCCCCACCGGCTACGGCGCCGCACGCCTGGGCGAGATCCTGAAGGCCGACCACGAGCACTGGGGCGCGGTCATCCGCGCCTCGGGCTACAAGCCCACGCCCTGATGCGGCAACGGCGGCGCCCTCAGCGGCCCAGCGCCGCCAGCACCTCGTCGGTGGTCTGCACGTCGCCGAAGTTCAGCAGGAAGGCCGCGAGCGTCGCGTCGTGCTCGGCCTGGGTCGTGGCCGAGCAGGCGTCGGACACCATCACCGTGCGGTAGTCGAGCATCATCGCGTCGCGTGCCGTGGATTCGCAGCACACCGGCGTGGCGGTGCCGGCCACCAGCACCGTGTCGATGCCGCGCGCCTGCAGTTGGGCGTGCAGGTCCGACGAGCCCTGGATGAAGGCGCTGTAGCGCGTCTTGGGCACCAGCAGGTCCTGCGGCTGCGGCCGCAAGTCGGCATGGAGCTGGTGCCCGTAGGTGCCGGCGGCCATCGAGCGGCTGCGCACCTCGAAGCCGCGCGGCGTGGACAGGTCGCGGTGGAAGTGCGACCAGCTGCGCACCGATTCCTCGGTGAAGGTGTTCAGCACCCACGCCACACAGCCTCCAGCCGCGCGCAGCGCTGCGGCCAGGCGCTCGATCGCCGGGCAGGTGGACTGGGCCGCCGGCACCCAGGCGTGGCCCGCGCCCTCCTCGACGAAGGCGTTCTGCATGTCGACGACGACGAGCGCGCAGCGCGCCGGCTCCAGGCGCTCGAAGGCACGCAAGCGTCCACGGCGCGCCAGCACGCGCGACACGAGCGCGGCGCTGGGCACGAAGGGGGCCATGGCGCGCAACTGTTGCGGCGCCAGCGTGGTCGAGGGCCGCTCGACAGGGTGTGCAGCGCCGTCACCCTTCGGGTGCGGCCGGTCGTGCCCGGAATCGTCCGACCCGGCAAGCCATCGCTCGCGGAAGAAAGCGGTCATCTGCCGTATCCAGGCTCAGTAGGTCTCGAGATGCAGCCGGCCATCGCGCTTGAGCGCGGCGCCGACCGTCTCCCAGTCCAGGCCGGCGTTGACGGCCACGTCGCGCAGCGCCAGCACCACGCCCTCTTCCATCGCCTTCAGACCGCAGACATAGAAGTAGGCGTCCGGGTCCTGCAGCAACGGGGCCAGGTCGGCGGCACGCTCGCGCATCAGGTCCTGCACGTAGCGCTTGGGCTGGCCCGGGGTGCGAGAGAAGGCGAGGTGGATGTCGATGAAGTCCTTCGGCAGGTTCTGCAGCGGACCGAAGTAGGGCAGTTCCTCCTTCGAGCGCGCGCCGAAGAAGAGCATCAGCTTGCCGCCTTCCAGCTTCCCCGAGCTGCGCATCCGCCGCCGCCACTCGGTCATCGCGCGCATCGGCGCGCTGCCGGTGCCGGTGCAGATCATCACGATGTGCGAGCGCGGGTGGTTGGGCATCAGGAAGCTCGCGCCGAAGGGCCCGATCACCTGCACCTTGTCGCCCACCTGCAGGTCGCACATGTAGTTGCTGCCCACACCGCGCACCGGCTTGCCCTGGTGGTCCTCGAGCACGCGCTTGATCGTCAGCGACAGGTTGTTGTAGCCCGGACGCTCGCCATTGCGCGGGCTGGCGATCGAGTACTGGCGCGGGTGGTGCGCGCGGCCGTTCGCGTCGACGCCCGGGGGCACGATGCCGATGGACTGGCCCTCGAGCACCGGGAAGGGCGTGGCGCCGAAGTCCAGCACGATGTGGTGGGTGTCGTAGTCCTTGCCGACCTCGGTCACGCGCACGTTGCCGGTGCAGATGGCGGTGATCGTCTTCTGCGCCGCCTTGGGGCCGTAGAGGTTGGTGTAGGCGTGCGCGGCCGACCACGGCGGAAGGGTGGCGCCGTACTGCGCGCTGTTGAAGGCAGCCTCGCCGCTGGCCGCCGCGGGCAGCACGGGGGCGACCGGCTCGGCCGCAGCGGCAGCGTCCGCGGCCACCCCGGCCTCTGCCAGTTGCTCGGCCGAGAGCTCCCCGGGAAGCTCGTCCCAGGTGAGCTGGTCGGCCACGCTGTAGGCCCGCACCTTGGGCATCGAGCGCCAGTTGTCGATGGAGCCGGTCGGGCACGGCGGCACGCAGGCCATGCAGAAGTTGCACTTGTCGGCATCGACCACGTAGTTGCGCGAGTCGTGCGTGATCGCACCCACCGGGCAGGTGGCTTCGCAGGTGTTGCAGCGGATGCAGATTTCGGGGTCGATCAGGTGCTGCCGGATCACCGCGCCTTCGGTCATGTCCATCTCGGGTCTCCTTGGTCGAAGGGGGGCCGCAGCCCCCCCACATTCTTCACGAGTTCGGTGCTCAGGCGAAACGCACGTACTCGAAGTCCACGGGCTGGCGGTTGACGCCCATGGCTGGCGGGGCGATCCAGTTGGCGAACTTGCCGGGCTCGACGACGCGGCCCATCAGGCTCGCGACGAAGGCGCGGTCGGCGCCGCTGGGCAGCCAGCTGTCGACGTTGGCGTTCCACTCGGCCTCGGAGACCACCTTGCCGTCCGGCGACACCTTCACGCCAGCCAGCGCGCCGATGTTGCGATGGAAGGCCTTGTGCGGGGCCTTCAGGCGGAAGGGGATGCCGGCCTTCTCGATGACCTTGTTCCAGCGCTCGACGCCGGCGATGCTGTCCTTGATGTAGTCGTCGCGCAGCACCTCGTTCAGCGCGTTGAGCATCGGGACTTCCTTTTCCACGAACTGGCCGTTCTGCACCGTCAGCACCTTGTAGGTCTGGCCGCGCAGCTGGTGGTCATCGACTCGCTTGCCTTCCTCGTAGCGGCCCTTCAGGCCGGTGGAGTAAAAGGTGGCGGCGTTGGACGACTCGTCGGCGCCGAACAGGTCGATCGTGACGCTGAAGTGGAAGTTCAGGTAGCGCTGGATCGTCGGCAGGTCGATCACGCCGGCTTCGCGCAGCTTCTTGACGTCGTCGGTCTTCAGCTCGTTCATCTTCTGGCAGGTGCGCTGGATGACGCGGCTGATGCCCGATTCGCCCACGAACATGTGGTGCGCTTCCTCGGTCAGCATGAACTTGGTCGTGCGGGCCAGGGGGTCGAAGGCGCTCTCGGCCAGGGCGCAGAGCTGGAACTTGCCGTCACGGTCCGTGAAGTAGGTGAACATGAAGAAGCTCAGCCAGTCGGGCGTCTGCTCGTTGAAGGCCTGCAGGATGCGGGGGTTGTCCTCCTGGCCGCTGCGGCGCTGCAGCAGCGCGTCGGCTTCCTCGCGCCCGTCGCGGCCGAAGTGCTTGTGCAGCAGGTAGACCATGGCCCACAGATGGCGGCCCTCTTCCACATTGATCTGGAACAGGTTGCGCAGGTCGTACATGCTGGGCGCGGTCAGGCCCAGGTGGCGCTGCTGCTCCACCGACGCGGGCTCGGTGTCGCCCTGGGTGACGATGATGCGGCGCAGGTTGGCTCGGTACTCGCCCGGCACCTCGTTCCAGGCCTTCTCGCCCAGGTGGTCGCCGAAGTGGATCTTGCGGTCGGCCTCGCCCGGGTTCAGGAAGATGCCCCAGCGGTAGTCGCGCATCTTGACGTGGCCGAACTGGGCCCAGCCCTGCGGGTCCACGCTGACGGCGGTGCGCAGGTAGACGCTGGCGTCGGTGGTGCCCTCGGGGCCCATGTCGTCCCACCAGTTGATGAAGTCGGGCTGCCAGCTCTCGAGCGCGCGCTGCAGCGTGCGGTCCTGGCCGAGGTTGACGTTGTTCGGGATCTTCTCGCTGTAGTTGATGCTGGACATGATGTGCTCCGGATTGAATGGTGTGAACAGTGGTTCAGTCAGATCGGCCAACGTGTGATGGTTCAGCCGTCGATCAAACCCGGTTCCAGTCGAAGGCGGCCTTGTCGCCCTTGCCGTAGACCTTGAGCGCGCCCTTCTCGCCGACGGCGTTGGGGCGCTGGAAGATCCAGTTCTGCCACGCAGTGAGGCGGCCGAAGACGCGGGTGAACATGTTCTCGGGGCCGTTGAAGCGCAGGTTGGCTTCCATGCCGGTCAGCGCGTCCGGGCTCATGGCCACGCGCTCCTCGATGGCGATGCGGGTTTCGTCGGCCCAGTCGATGTCGTCGGGGTTGCTGGTGACCAGGCCCAGCGCGAAGGCGGCGTCGGCATCCAGCGCCTGACCGGCCTTGGCACGCACGGCCTCGAGGGCGGGCTGCTCGGCGTAGAAGCGGCGCTCCAGGCGGCTCTGACCAGTGACCATCGGGTACAGACCGAAGTTGACGTCGCCCACCGTGATGGTCGGCGGCGCGTCGCTGTCGGGCAGGGCCAGGTGGTAGATGCGGTCGCAGGCGAGGGCCAGTTCGAGGAAGCTGCCGGCGAAGCAGGAACCTTCCTCGACCAGTGCGAACAGGCTGCGCGAAGAGACGTCCAGGCGGCTGAAGGTGCGGCGCAGCAGACCGATGGTCTCGCGCACCAGCCAGTGGTCCTTGTGCGCCATCAGCACGGCGTCCACGGCCAGCACGGCCGCGGCGTCGCCCTCGGTCTGGACCAGCCAGGTGCCGATGTCGAGCTCGTTCGTGCGCATCGACAGGATCGCGTCCTCGAGCTCACGGGCCATCGCCAGCGCATACCAGCCCGCGCCCGCGGCCTCGATGCCGGCGATGTCGGTCGGCTGCGGGCCGACCGGGGCCTTGACCGTGAAGGTGGCGACGCGGCGGGCGCGGTCGATCTCGACGACGACGTTCGGGTAGACCAGGCGGTCGGCCTCGATCGTGCGCTGCAACGGAGTCAGCTCGACGCCCTTGCCCTCGGCGGGGCGGTCGCTGCCGGCGGCCAGTTCGAGGGCGCGCTCGCGCACCCGGGCGGCGAAGGCCGCGGGCTTGGCGATGTCGTCGACCAGGCGCCAGTCCTTGGCCTTCTGGCCGCGCACGCCCTCGACGCTGGTGCAGAACAGGTCGGCCAGGTCGTGGCGCACCTTGCGCTTGTCGGTGACGCGGGTCAAGCCGCCGGTGCCGGGCAGCACGCCGAGCAGCGGCACCTCGGGCAGGCTGACGGCGCTGGAGCGGTCGTCGACGAGCAGGATCTCGTCGCAGGCCAGCGCCAGCTCGTAGCCGCCACCGGCGCAGGCGCCGTTGACGGCGGCCAGGAACTTCAGGCCGCTGTACTTCGACGAATCTTCCAGGCCGTTGCGCGTCTCGTTCGTGAACTTGCAGAAGTTCACCTTCCAGGCGTGGCTCGAGACGCCGAGCATGAAGATGTTGGCGCCGGAGCAGAAGACCTTGTCCTTGGCGCTCGTGACGACGACAGTGCGCACCTCGGGGTGCTCGAAGCGGATGCGGTTGATCGCGTCGTTGAGCTCGATGTCGACGCCGAGGTCGTAGCTGTTGAGCTTGAGCTTGTAGCCGGGACGCAGGCCGCCGTTCTCGTCGAAGTCGGCCTTCAGCGTGGCCACGGGGCCGTCGAAGCTGAGCTTCCAGTGGCGGTATTGCGAGGGGTGGATCTGGTAGTCGACGCGGGGGGCGGTGCTCATGGCTGTCTCCTCAAGCATTCGGGCGGGGGTCAGGGCTGGGGTTCTGAACTCGACTGCATGTCTTGCATTTCGATGACACGCATCATAGTGCATACATTCCATCCCGTCAAGCACCCGCATGCATTTTTTTTCCACTCCCCGATCCCGATGCAAAGAATTTCATTCAAGCAGCAAGGTCCGCACCCGGGGCGATCCAGGCACGCACCCGGGCCTGCAGCAGTTCGAAGGTCTGCGCCAGGGCCTGCGTGCTGGTGTCTATATGGATGTCGGCCTTCGAATAGAAAGGCGTGCGGCCGACGAGGATGCTGCGCAGGTCATCCATCGCCTCGCGGCTGGCGGCCATCGGGCGCATGTCGCCTTGGGCGACGACGCGGCTCATGTGGTCCTCGGCGCGCGCCTTCAGCCACACCGTCGTGCAGTGGGCGAGCAGTTCATTGAAGGTGGCAGCGTCGGACACCAGCCCGCCGGGGGTGGCAATCACGACCTCGGGATAGATCTGGATCGCCTCCTCGAGCGCGCGGCGCTCGTAGCGGCGGTAGGCGTTCTGCCCGTACAGGGCCTGGATCTCGGCGACGCTGCAGCCGGCGAACTTCTCGATTTCGCCGCTCAGCTCGACGAAGGGGTAGCCCAGCGCCTCGGCCAGCATGCGACCGAGCGTGGACTTGCCCGCGCCGCGCAGCCCGATCAACGCGATGCGCTGGCTGCGCTGCGCCGGTCCGCCGCCGCTGGCGCCGTGAAGAAGATCACGCACGGCCACGCGCGCCCGGCGCAGCGTGTCCTCGTCGCGGCCCACCAGTAACTCGCGCAACATCAGCCACTCGGGCGAGGTCGTGGTGGGGTCGCCCACGAGTTCGGCCACCGAGCACTGCAGCGCCTGCGCCACCTGCAGCAGGATCAGGATGGAAGCGTTGCCGACCCCGTACTCGAGGTTGGCGAGGTGGCGCTCGGAGATCTCGGCGGACTGCGCCAGGCTCTTGCGCGTCATGCCGCGGCGTGCCCGCAGCGCGCGGACCCGCTCGCCCAGAGCCACCAGGAAGGGGTTCTTGGCCTCGGCCTTGGCTTGACCTGCTTCGTCGGCGTCGACCGGCAATCCAGATCCTGGTGTTCCTACGGATTCATGCAATATAGTGCTTGACACGGCTGAAGATCGGCTCTAAAGTTCAAGTACGCACAATACTGCATCTTTCCCCGCCGGGCAAGCCCGGAAAGCAAAGACGGGCCCCGGCCCCCAGGAGACCCACGATGACCCCCTCCGAATTCCGCCGCCAGATCGCCGAACTCACGGCCGAGATCGCGCACCGGCCGCTCGACGGTGACCTCGACGCCTGGCTGAACACCCGCCACGGGGCCGACAGCGCCACCTACACCGCGCTGAAGGCGAGCTGCGAGGCGGGTGTGGCCGATGGCTGGCTGTGCGACCGCGAAGGTGGCGGCATCCGCTACGGCCGCATCTTCAAGCCTGCCGACGACCTGCACGGCTTCTCGGTCGACGTCGTCGACATGGCCGACATCGCCGGGCCGCACCACACCCACCCGCTGGGCGAGATCGACCTCGTCATGCCGCTCGAGCCCGGCGCCACCTTCGACGGCCGGCCGGCGGGCTGGGTCGTTTGCCCGCCCGGCAGCGCGCACCGCCCGACCGTGCGCCAAGGCCGCGCCCTCGTGCTCTACCTGCTGCCGCAAGGGCAGATCCAGTTCACCAGGTGAGGAGGAGGCCGGCGCACCCGGGGTCGCACTGCGGCCCCGGGCGCCAGCCGGCACCCCGCACCCTGCACCACCGCCCCCCAGGAGACAAGCGATGACTGCCGAATCCCCCGTGCCCGAGGTCGCCGACCTGCCGGCCCGCTTCAATTTCGCCCAGCACCTGATCGAGCTGAACGCCGGCCGCGCCGACAAGGCCGCCTTCGTCGACGACCTGGGCGCGCTGAGCTACGGCGCTCTGGCCGAGCGGTTGCGCCGGCTGGGTGCCGGCCTGCGCGCCCTGGGCATCCGGCGCGAAGAACGCGTGCTGCTGCTGATGCAGGACGGCAACGACTGGCCTGTGAGCTTTCTGGGCGCAATGCATGCCGGTCTGGTGCCGGTGGCCGTCAACACGCTGCTGACGGCCGACGACTACGCCTACATGCTGGAGAACTCGCGCGCCCAGGCGGTGCTGGTGTCGGGCGCGCTGCTGCCCACGCTGACGGCGGCGATGACGCGCAGCGACCACGAGGTGCGCAAGGTCGTGGTCTCGCGCCCGACGGCCCCGCTGCACCCGGCCGAGGTCGAGTTCGAGGCCTTCCTGCAGGGCAGCGAGCCGGCCCCGCGCGCGGCCGCCACCGGCGCCGACGACCCGGCCTTCTGGCTCTATTCCTCCGGCTCCACGGGCCGGCCCAAGGGCACGGTGCACTCGCACGCCAACCCCTACTGGACGGCCGAGCTCTACGGCCGGCGCCTGCTGAAGCTGCGCGAGGACGACGTCTGCTTCTCGGCGGCCAAGCTCTTCTTCGCCTACGGGCTGGGCAATGCGCTGAGCTTTCCGCTGAGCGTGGGCGCGACCACGGTGCTGATGGCCGAGCGGCCCACGCCCGAGGCCACCTTCCGCCGCATGCTAGGCGAGGTGGGTGGAGCCAAGCCGACCGTGTTCTACGGCGCGCCCACGGGCTTTGCCGGCATGCTGGCGCACCCCGCGCTGCCGGCACGCGATGCGCTGGCGCTGCGCCTGGTCTCGTCGGCCGGCGAAGCGCTGCCCGCGGAGCTGGGCGAGCGCTTCAAGGCCCACTTCGGCGTGGACATCGTCGACGGCATCGGCTCGACCGAGATGCTGCACATCTTCCTGAGCAACACCCCCGAGCAGGTGCGCTACGGCACCACCGGCTGGCCGGTGCCGGGCTACCGGGTCGAACTGCGCGGCGAGGGTGGCGAGACCGTGCCCGACGGCGAGCCGGGCGACCTGTACATCCACGGCCCGTCGGCGGCGCTGATGTACTGGGGCAACCGCGCGAAATCGCGCGAGACCTTCCAGGGCGAGTGGACCAAGAGCGGAGACAAGTACATCCGCAACGCCGACGGCACCTACACCTATGCCGGCCGCAGCGACGACATGCTCAAGGTCAGCGGCATCTACGTCAGCCCCTTCGAGGTCGAGGCCACGCTGGTGCAGCACCCGGCCGTGCTCGAGGCCGCCGTCATCGGCAAGGAGGACGCCGACGGCCTGACCAAGACCAAGGCCTTCGTCGTGCTCAAGCCCGGCGCGCAGACCGACGAAGCCACGCTGAAGGCCTTCGTCAAGGACCGGCTGGCGCCTTACAAGTACCCGCGCTTCATCGAGTTCGTGGCCGACCTGCCGAAGACGGCCACCGGCAAGATCCAGCGCTTCAAGCTGCGCGCGCTCGAGCGCGAGCGCGGCTGAACGGCCGGCCCCCCGACACCCCGGAGCCTGCACCGTGGACTTCGTCGAGATCGCCTGGCGCGACCGGGCGGTGCGCATCGAGCACCGCTGGATCGCCCGTGACGCTGCCGACCGGCCGCTGATGGTCTTCCTGCACGAGGGCCTGGGCTCGGTGTCGATGTGGCGCGACTTCCCCGACCGCCTGTGCGCCGCGGCCGGCCTGCGCGGCCTGGTGTATTCGCGCCCAGGCTACGGGCGCTCGACGCCGCGCGCGCCCGGCGAGCGCTGGCAGCCCGACTTCATGCACCGCCAGGCGCACGAGGTGCTGCCCGCCTTCCTGCAAGCCGTCGGCGTGGATACCGAAGCCCGGCCGCCCTGGCTGTTCGGCCACAGCGACGGCGGCTCGATCGCGCTGCTGCACGCGGCGCGCTTCCCAGCGCGCGTGGACGGCCTGGTGGTGCTGGCGCCGCACATCGTGGTCGAAGACGTGTCGGTGACCAGCATCGAGCGCGCCCGCCAGGCTTACGCCACGACCGACCTGCGCGAGCGCCTGGCACGCCACCACGACGACCCCGATTCGGCCTTCCGCGGCTGGAACGACATCTGGCTGGACGCCGCCTTCCGCGCCTGGTCCATCGCCGGCGAGATCGCGCCCTTCACGGGCCCGGTGCTCGCCGCGCAGGGCCTGGACGACGAATACGGCACGCTAGAACAGATCCACGGCATCGCCCGCCGCCTGCCGCAGACCGAGCTGCTGGAGCTGCCCGCCTGCGGCCACTCGCCGCACCGCGACCAGCCCGCGGCGCTCGAGCGCGCGGTCGTCGACTTCATCGACCGCCACCGGCGGCACTGACACCCCCTTTCATCCATCCTGCAGGAGACACCCCATGACCATGACCAGTTACCAGGTCGAGACCTTCGGCATGCCGCTCGCGCAGAAGCTGCGCGAAGTCCCCACGCCCCAGGGCCGCGAGGTCGTGCTGCGCATCGGCAGTTGCGGCGTGTGCCACAGCGACGTGCACCTGCACGACGGCTACTTCGACCTCGGCGGCGGCAACAAGCTCGACATGACGCGCGCGCTGCAGCCGCCACGCACGCTGGGCCACGAGATCGCCGGCACCGTGGTGGCCGTGGGCCCCGAGGCGCAGGGCGTGCAGGTTGGTGACCGCCGCGTCGTCTTCCCGTGGCTGGGCTGCGGCACCTGCTCGCTGTGCCGCGAGGGTTGCGAGCATCTGTGCAACCGCCCGCAGGCCCTGGGCATCCAGCGCGACGGCGGCTTCTCGAGCCACGTCGTCGTGCCCGACGGCAAATACCTGCTCGACTACGGCACCTTGGCCGAAGAACAGGCCTGTACCTACGCCTGCTCGGGCCTGACCGCCTACAGCGCGCTGAAGAAAGTGGGCGCCGTCGGCCCGCAGGACCCGCTGCTGATCATCGGCGCCGGCGGCGTGGGCTTGTCGGGGATCCGTCTGGCGCGCCAGATGTTCGGCGTGGCGCCCATCGTCGTCGAGCTCGACCGCGCCAAGTGGGACGTGGCGCGCGAGGCCGGCGCCGGCGAGCTGGTCGACCCGGCGGCCGAGGGCGCGCTCAAGAACCTGCTGAAGGCCACGGGCGGCGGCGTCGCCGCGGCGATCGACTTCGTCGGCGCGGCAGCGACTTTCAACTTCGGCTTCGGCGCGCTGCGCAAGGCCGGCAAGCTGGTGTGCGTGGGCCTGTTCGGCGGCTCCACGCCCATCGTGCCGGCGCTGGTGTCGATGAAGGCAGTCAGCGTCGAGGGGTCCTACGTCGGCAGCCTGCAGGAGATGCAGGAGCTGATGGCGCTGGCGCGCAGCGGCGTGCTGCCGGGCCTGCCCCTGGCCACGCAGCCGCTGGCCACCGCGACGCAGGCGCTGGAGGACCTGCGCGCCGGTCGCATCCGCGGCCGCACCATCCTCAAGCCCGGCGTCGATGCCGCGGCGCAGGCCTGACGCCCGGGAGCACACCGCATGGAAACCGTCGACTGGAACACCGTCAACCCGCTGGCGATGTGGCGCGACTGGATCGTCAAGTCCGAGGCGCAGTGGAGCCAGGGCTTGTCGGAGTTGATGAAGGACGAGCGCCTGAGCGGGCCGCTGGGCCGCCAGGTGGACGAGCTGCGCATGATGCAGCGCCAGTTCGCCGAGGTGGCGCAGGCCTCGCTGGCCGTGGCCAACCTGCCCTCGCGCAGCGACCTGGAAGCGCTGGACGAGCGCATGGGCCGCCTCGAGGACGGCCTGGCCCAGGTGGCCGCCGCCGTGTCGCGCCTGCAGCAGGCACTGGAGGCGCGCCAGGTCGTCGCTCCCACCGCCCCTGCGCGCACGCGCAAGCCTGCCTCCGACGGCGCGCAGGCGTCGCCGGGGGCGACCGCACCGGCCCCGACGGCTGCCCCGGCACCGACGGCGGGCCGCGCCCGGGCGCGGAAGGCAGGCCGATGAGCGCGGCCCAGCCCGCCCGCGACAGCGTGCTGCCCAATCCGGTGCAGCAGGCGCTCGAGCGCATGGGCCTGCCAGCCGAGGACTTCGGCGCGATGGCCGGCCCGCTGGGCGTCACCCCGCGGCGCACCATCCACGCCGAGGGCACGCTCAAGCTGCACCACTACCTGCCGCAGGCCGACGCGGTCTACCGCGTGCCGGTGCTGGTGGTGACCTCGCTCGTCAACCAGCCCTACATCCTGGACCTGGTGCCGGGGCAGAGCCTGGTGGAGTTCCTGCTGAAGCGGGGCTTCGACGTCTACATGATCGAGTGGGGCCGGCCGCGCCGCGAGCACAGCGGCCTCACGCTCGAGGACCACGTGCTCGGCCGCCTGCCGCGCTGCGTCGAGTGCGTGCTCGAGCACAGCGGGCAGCGCGAGTTGTCGCTGCTGGGCTACTGCATCGGCGGACTGCTCGCAGTGCTCTACACCGCGCTGCACGCCGACGCCCCGGTGCGCAACCTGGTGTGCATGGCCGCGCCGGTCAACAGCGATGGGCTGGAGTCGCTCAAGGCCTGGATGGGCGAGCCCTTCGACGCCGAGGGCCTGCTCGCCCAGCACGGCAACGTGCCCGGCGACTGGGTGCAGAACGCGCTGCGCGCGCTGCGGCCCTTCGGCAAGGTGGCCGGCGCCGCCGGCCTGCTGAACCAGATCGATCGGCCCGAGGTCGTGCGCAGCCACCTGCGCATGGGCAAGTGGGAGACCGACAACCTGCCCTTCCCCGGCGGCGTGTTCCGCCAGATGGTGCGCGACTTCCTGCGCGGCAACCGGCTGGTGCAGGGCAGCTGGGAGATCGGCGGCCGGCGCGTGGACCTGGGCTCCTTGCGCGCGCCGCTGCTGCACCTGCTGGCGCAGGACGACCACATCACACCCTACGCCTCATCGCGCGACCTGGTGCGCCTGGCCGGCAGCGCCGACAAGCAGGAGATCGTGCTCAAGGGAGGCCATGTCGGCCTGGTGGCCGGCCGCGGCGCCGAACTGCGCATGTGGCCAGCCCTGAACGGCTGGCTCGCACCGCGCTCGGTCTGAACCAGCCGCACCCGCCCGCCCCGCCGGCGACAGGAACGCGAGAACCCCACGCAGGGCTTCGACAGGCTCAGCCCGAACGGAATGCGGCTCAGCCCGAACGGGATGCGGCCCGTCCCGGGCGGGACGCGATCACACCCCCCAACCCCACACACAGGACTCCCATGCGCTGCTACTGCGTCACCCACCACGGCCAAGCGCTCGAACTGCTCGAGCGGCCCGTTCCCCAACCCCAGGGCACCGAGGTGCTGCTGAAGGTGCGCGCCGCCGGCGTGTGCCACACCGACCTGCACCTGTGGGAAGGCCACTACGACCTGGGCGGCGGCAAGAAGCTGACGCTGGCCGAGCGCGGCATCAAGCCGCCGATCACGCTGAGCCACGAGATCGTCGGCGAGGTCGTCTCGGCCGGTGAAGCGGCCGGCGCCGTGCCCACCGGGCGCACGATGCTGGTCCACCCGTGGATAGGCTGCGGCGAATGCGCCGCCTGCCGCCGCGGCGAGGAGAACCTCTGCATCAAGCCGCAGTCGCTGGGAGTGGTGCGGCCCGGCGGCTTTGCCGAGTACGTGGTGGTGCCGCACCCGCGCTACCTCGTGGACATCGAGGGCCTGGACGCGGCAGAGGCCGCCCCGCTGGCCTGCGCCGGCGTCACCACCTACAGCGCGCTGAAGAAGTTTGGTCCGCGCATCCGCACCGACCCGGTGGTCGTCATCGGCGCCGGCGGCCTGGGGCTGATGGCCATCGAGGTGCTGAAGGCGCTGGGCGGAAAGGGCACCATCGTCGTCGACATCGACCCGGTCAAGCGCGAGGCCGCGCGGGCCGCCGGCGCGCTGCAGGCCATCGACGGCCGGGCGCCCGACGCGGTGGCGCAGATCCAGCAGGCCACCGGCGGCGGCGCGCGCGCCGTGCTCGATCTGGTCGGCGCCACGGCCACGGTGGGCACCGCGCTGGCCTGCTGCGCGCGCGGCGGCCACGTCGTCGTCTGCGGGCTGATGGGCGGCGACCTGACGCTGTCGCTGCCGGTGATCCCGATGCGGCCGCTGACGCTGCAGGGCAGCTACGTCGGCACGCTGGACGAGCTGCGCGAGCTCGTCGCGCTGGCGCAGCGTAGGACAATGAAGCCGATCCCGGTGACGCGCCGCCCGCTGGCCGAGGCCAACGAGGCGCTGATGGCGCTGCACGAGGGCCGCATCGTCGGGCGCACCATCCTCGTGCCCTGACCCCCCGAACTCCTGGAAGGACCTCCACGATGACCTACCCCCAGCTCAGCCTCTACATCGACGGTGAATTCATCCACGGCGGCGGGCGCCGCGAGCAGGACGTGCTGAACCCGGCCACGGGCCAGGTCATCGGCCAGCTGCCGCACGCCACGCGCGAAGACCTGGACCGCGCGCTTGCCGCCGCGGCGCGGGCCTTCACGACCTGGAAGAAGAGCTCGCCGATGGAGCGCAGCAAGGTGCTGCGCAAGGTGGCCGAGCTGGCGCGCGAGCGCGCGCAGGACATCGGCCGCGGCATCACGATGGACCAGGGCAAGCCGCTGGCCGAGAGCGTGGGCGAGGTCGTGGCCTGCTCCGAGCACGCCGAGTGGCATGCCGAGGAATGCCGCCGCATCTACGGCCGCGTGATCCCGGCGCGCAACGACAGCGTGCGCCAGATGGTGCTGCGCGAGCCGGTGGGCGTGGTCGCGGCCTTCTCGCCCTGGAACTTCCCGTTCAACCAGGCCATACGCAAGATCGCGGCGGCCGTCGGCGCCGGCTGCACCATCGTCCTGAAGGGCCCGGAGGACGCGCCCAGCGGCGTGGTTGCGCTGGCGCGGCTGTTCCACGACGCCGGCCTGCCCGCGGGCGTGCTGAACATCGTCTGGGGCGTGCCCTCGGAGGTGTCGGACCACCTGATCGACAGCCCGGTGGTGCGCAAGATCACCTTCACCGGCTCGGTGCCGGTGGGCAAGATGCTGGCCGCCAAGGCCGCGGCGCTGATGAAGCGCAGCACGATGGAACTCGGCGGCCACGCGCCGGTGATCATCTGCGACGACGCCGACATCGACGCCGCGATCAAGATGCTGGTGCCCTACAAGTTCCGCAATGCCGGGCAGGTGTGCGTCTCGCCCACCCGCTTCTTCGTGCAGGAAGGCGTGTACGAGCGCTTCGTCGCCGACTTCGTCGGCCGCACGCAGGGGCTGAAGGTCGGCGACGGCCTGCTGCCCGACACCAAGATGGGCCCGCTGGCGCAGCAGCGCCGCGTCGGCGCGGTGGCCGGCTTCATCGACGACGCGCGCGAGCGCGGCGCCACGGTGCTGACCGGCGGCGCGCCGATCCCGGGGGCGGGCAACTTCTTCTCGCCCACCCTCATCGCCGACCTGCCCGAGGACTCGCGCCTGATGAACGAGGAGCCCTTCGGCCCGGTGGCCGGCATCCTGCGCTTCAAGACCATCGACGAGGTGCTGGCGCGGGCCAATCGCCTGCCCTTCGGGCTGGCGGCCTACGCGTTCACGGGGTCCAACCGCAACGCGCATGCGCTGTCCACCGGCCTGGAGGCCGGCATGGTGACGATCAACCACCTGGGCCTGGCGCTGGCCGAGACGCCCTTCGGCGGCATCAAGGACAGCGGCATCGGCAGCGAGGGCGGCACCGAGACCTTCGACGGCTACCTGAACACCAAGTTCGTCACGCAGATGAACTGAGCCCGCGCACGACGCTCGATGCCCTACGTCCAGAGGCCCGACGCCCGCATCCACTGGAACTCGCTGGGCCAGGGCGAGCCTGTCGTGCTGGTGATGGGGCTGGGCTGCAGTTCGGCGATGTGGTTCCGCATCGCGCCCCAGCTCGCCCGCACGCACCGCGTGATCCTGTTGGACAACCGCGGCGCCGGCCTGACGCGGGTGCCCTTCTTCGTCGTGCACCGGGTCTCGGCGATGGCGGCCGACATCGCCGCGGTGCTGGACGCGGCGGGCGAGCGCAGCGCCCACGTCGTGGGTTTCTCGATGGGCGGCATGATCGCGCAGCAGTTCGCTGTCGACTTCCCCGACCGGGTGCGCACGCTCAGCCTGCTGGGCACGCACAGCGGCGGCCCCTGGGCGGTGCAGGCCGCCGCGCAGGTGCGCAAGCTGCTGTTCGACAAGGCCCACCTGCCGGCCGAGGACAGCCTGCGCGCGATGCGGCCCTACACCTACGCCAGCGGCACGCCGGATGCGTTGTTCGACGAAGACGCCCTGGTGCGCCTGGCCCACCAGCCCGGCGCGCGCGACTACCGCGCCCAGCTCTATGCGCTGATCTACTGGTCGGTCTACCTGCAGCTGCCGCGCCTGACCATGCCGGCGCTGGTGCTGCACGGCCTGCAGGACGCGCTGATCCCGCCCGACAACGGCCGCGTGCTGGCCGCGCGGCTGCCGCGTGCCACGCTGGTCGAGCTGCCCGAGGCCAGCCACTGGCTGACCACCGACCGCACCGACGACGTGCTGGCGGCGCTGCGCGACCATCTACAACACCACCGCCATCGATCATGAACCACGACGCCACTCCCGCCGACGGCAGCGCCGCCGCCCCGCCTGCCCTGGCTTTCGCGCCGGCTGCGGCGGGCGCCCCCGGGGCGCTGGCGGGCTTGCGCGTCGTCGATCTGGCGCGCGTGCTCGCCGGGCCCTACTGCACGCAGATCCTGGCGGACCACGGCGCTGACGTGCTGAAGATCGAGCCGCCAGGCGGCGGCGACGAGACGCGCGGCTGGGGCCCGCCCTTCGACGCCGAAGGCCGCGCCGCTTACTACCGGGGCCTGAACCGCAACAAGCGCGGCTGCACGCTGGACCTGACGCAGCCGGCCGCGCGCGAGGCGCTGCTGGCGCTGCTGGCCGACGCCGACGTGCTGGTCGAGAACTTCAAGACCGGCACGATGGAGAAATGGGGTCTGGGCCCCGAGGTGCTGACGCAGCGCTTCCCGCGCCTGGTCTACGCCCGCGTCACCGGCTTCGGGGCCGACGGCCCGATGGGTGGGCTGCCGGGCTACGACGCCGCGATCCAGGCCCTGTCGGGCATGATGAGCGTCAACGGCGAGCCCGAGGCGCGTGGCGGCGAGCCGCTGCGCGTGGGCGTTCCGGTGGTCGACATGGTGACCGGCCTGAACACGGCGCTCGGCATCCTGATGGCGCTGCAGGAGCGCCACCACAGCGGGCGCGGCCAGTACGTGGAGGTGGCGCTGTACGACGCCGCGCTGTCGGTGCTGCACCCACATGCGGCCAACCACCTGCAGGACGGCCGCCTGCCGCGCCGCACCGGCAACGCCCACCCCAACATCTGCCCCTACGACACCTTCAGGACGGGGACCGAGCCCATCTTCCTGGCGGTGGGCAACGACCGCCAGTTCGCCACGCTGTGCCAGCACCTCGGCGCGCCCGGACTGCCGCAGGACCCGCGCTTTGCCACGAACGCGCAGCGCTCGGCGAACCGCGACGCGCTGAAGCAGCTGCTGGAACAGAAGATGGCCGGCCTGGCGTGCAAGCCGCTGGCCGACCGCCTGGTGCGCGCCGGCGTGCCCTGCGCGCCGATCCAGGACGTGCCCGGCGCGCTGGCCGACCCCCACACCGCGCACCGCGGCATGGTGGTGGCCATCGGCGACGACTACCGCGGCGTCGCCTCGCCGGTGAAGCTCGCACGCACGCCGGCGAGCTACCGGCTGCCGCCGCCCTGAGCAACACGGGGCGGGCTGGCTGAGGCCTTCAATCCTCGGCGTAGTACCCGATCACGTCGCCTTCGGTCGTGACGCCCAGGCCGTTGAGCAGGCGGTTCGAGTAGTTGAAGTAGGCGCAGACCTGGTTCACCTCCAGGATCTCGCCGTCGTCGCAGCCGGCGGCATGCAGCGCGTCGATGTCGGCCTTCTCCATCGCGCCGACGTCGGTGGTCAGCTTGCCGGCGTAGCGCAGCAACGCCAGTTCCTTGCCCTCGAACACGCGCTCGGGCGCGCGCGCCTGGAAGGCCTCGAGGATGGCGTCGGAGCGAGCCTTGTCCTTGAGCAGGCGGCGCGCGTTGGCCCAGTGATGAGTGAAGCTGTAGGTGCAGCGGTTGAGCGAACTGACGTAGGACGCCACCATCTCTAGGAACCAGAAGGGCAGCGTGTTGTCGGGGTTGTGCAGCACGCTGCGGTACAGCGTCACGTGGCCCTGCATCGTGTGCGGGCGCAGGCTGTGGGCCTTCATCACGTTGTCGACGGTGCCGTGCGGCGTCGTGACCAGGCGGTAGGCCTCGGCCAGCGTGCCGGTGGCCTCCTGCAGCGGAATCATACGGATCCAGGCGCTCATGGGGTGTGGTGCTCTTTCGGTAAGGAGAGGTTGGGAGAGGGACGCGCCGGGTCGTCGCACGCGCAATGCAAGGCGGATACGGGGGAAAGTCGCTCGGCCGCTGAGCCGCTCAGTCGAAGGTCTGGCGACGCGCCGGCACGCGGGCGAAGAGGCGGTGCACCAGCGGTTCGAAGACCGACAGCGGCGCGCAGTCGTAGTGCGGGTCGCAGGCGGCCTGGTCGTAGCGTTCGACAAAGGTGGCGGCCCACTCGAAGTGCGGATGGCCGCGCCAGCGCTCGCGGGCCTGCGGATCGGCCCCGGGCAGGTGCGGGGCGTGCGCCTGCTGGAAGATGGGGTGGCGCAGCAGCATCCAGTGGTTGCGCTCGGACACATAGGGCCCGAGCAGCGCTGCGGCGAACTCGCCATGGGTGTCGGGGCAAGCGACGAAGCCGATGTCGTGCAGGAGGCAGACGACAACATCCTCCTCGTCCAGCCCGTCGCGCAGCGCCATCGTCGCCGACTGCAGGCAATGGCGGTAGTTGTTGACCATGTAGCCGAAGCCCGGGTCGTGCTCACTCGCGGCAAGCATGCGCAGCACCTGGCGGCCCTGCTCCTGGCGATAGTAGGGTCCGCGCTGGCGGTTGATCAGGTCCCAGTCCTCGCGCGTGAAATCCTGCATCGCGACCTTGGGCACGAACTGCCACGAAGGCTCGAGCAGCGGGCTGAAACTCGACGGGTCCAGCATGGCATCCTGCGGTGGCGAAGGGTTGTGACTCATGGTGCAACAGTCGGAACGAATGCAGTGGTCAGCCAGCGGTCGGTGGCCGGGCGCCACGGCGCCAGCCCGGCAGCCACGGCGGGGTGGATCTGCGCTGCGTCGAGCCAGGACTGCAGCGCAGGAGGCAGGCGCAGCGCCTGCCCGAGCGCGTCCAGCAACATTGCGCCCAGAGGCACCGACACGGTCATGCCCAGATCGGCCACGGTCAGGCCTGTGCCGGCAAGAAAAGGCCCGGGACGCGCCAGGCGCGCCAGCAGGTCCACCCGTTCCTGCAGGGCGGCGGCCGCCGCCTGCACCTGCGCCGGCGTGCGTGCGCCGTCACGCACCAGCGCAAACAGCGCGCGCACGCGCGGCTCGAGGTGCAGGTCGTGGAAGCGGGCGAGAAAGCGCGCCTGCGCACGTTGCAACGGCGTGCCGGGCAGCAGGCTGGGCGTGGGATGCGTGTCCTCGAGGTACTCGACGATGGCCTCGGACTCGGCCAGAAGCACACCGTCGATCTCGAGCGCCGGGATCGTGCCGGTGGGCTGACGCTCGCGCCAGGCGGCACTGCGGTAGCCGCCCTCGGGCTCGCGCTCGACGAAGGCCAGACCCTTGGCGTGCAGCGCGATGCGCAGCTTGGCCGTGTAGACGGAGACCGGGGAGCCGTGGAGGACGATCATGGCGCGAGAAACCCTCAAGGTTCGGCCAGGAAGGCCTGGAAGTCGGCGCATGCGCCGTCGATGGCCGCCTCCAGCAGTTGACGACCCTGCTCGGCCGTGGCCAGGGCCGAGTGCGAGCCGACACGCCCGTCGGGGAAGGCGGCGCGGTGCGTGACCGCGTCCCAGTGGTTGTCGCCGCCGTGGTCGCGCAGAAAGTCGCGGCCCAGCAATGGCGGCGGCTCCACGGTGCCGCCGCGCTTCGAGCCTGGTCGCAGGTGCAGGGTCACCGCGATCTCGCTTGGCGTGGCGTGCAGGCCCTCGGCCTCGCCATACCAGGCGCGGCGCAGCGCGTCGGCCTGCGGGTACTCCCACCAGCTGCGCAGGCGGCAGCGCGGCGCGGTGCCCGGCATCGTGCCCAGGCTCCAGCGTGCGTACACGTCCTGGAAGGCCGCGCGCGCGGCGCCGACATTCGCGCCATGGCCATTGACGAAGTACAGGCGCTCGAAGCCGTGCCGGCAGAGCGACAGCACACAGTCCTCGATCACCGCCATGAAGGTGCTCGCCCGCAGCGAGACCGTACCAGGGAAACCGAGGTTGAACTGAGCCACCGCCAGCCCGATCGTCGGCGCGACGAGAACGCCCAGACGCTCACCCAGGCCGCGCGCGACCGCCTCGGCCACCAGCGCATCGGTGCCGATGAGGCCCAGCGGGCCGTGCTGCTCGGTCGAGCCCAGCGGCACCGCGATCGCGCGCGAGTCCTGCAGATAGCGCCCGACCTCGGGCCAGGTCTGCTCGGTCAGCAGCATCCGGCCGGCTCCGGGGTCGGGAATCCTGCGCGTGCGGTCGATCGCATCACCCAATCATAATGAGGCAGAGTACCCCGGACACATCGTGATGAACCCGAACCCCGCCCCCGCCGCCGACCCCATCATCCGCATGGAGGGCGTGAGCAAGTGGTTCGGCAGTTTCCAGGCGCTCGACGGTGTCGACCTCGAGGTGGCGCAGGGCGAGAAGATCGTGATCTGCGGGCCCTCGGGATCGGGCAAGTCCACGCTGATCCGCTGCATCTCGCGCCTGGAGCGTCACGAGAAGGGGCGCATCGTCGTCGACGGCACGGAACTCACCGACGACCGCGCCAGCCTCGCCCGGCTGCACAGCGAGGTCGGCATGGTGTTCCAGCAGTTCAACCTGTTTCCGCACCTGTCGGTGCTGGACAACCTGACGCTCGCACCGATGCGCGTACGCGGCCTGCCGCGCGAGGAAGCCCAGGCCCTGGCGATGGACTACCTGGCGCGGGTGCAGATCTCCGAGCAGGCGTACAAGTTCCCCTCGCAACTCTCCGGCGGACAGCAGCAGCGCGTGGCGATCGCACGGTCGCTGTGCATGAAGCCCAAGATCATGCTCTTCGACGAGCCCACCTCGGCGCTCGACCCCGAGATGATCATGGAGGTGCTGCAGGTCATGGAAACGCTCGCACTCGAGGGCATGACCATGCTGTGCGTGACCCACGAGATGGGCTTCGCCCGGCGCGCCGCCGACCGCGTGGTCTTCATGGACCGCGGCCGCATCGTCGAGCAGGCAGCGCCCGAGGCCTTCTTCGGTGCGCCCCGGACCGAACGCTGCCGGGATTTCCTCGGACGCATCCTGCAGCACTGAGCGTGGTGTTCGCCCCTCGCGCTGCCGGGGAAGGCGCGCAGGGGCATGACTCAGGAAGATGAACGCCCCGGACTCGGTGTTTTCCCGTACGCCCCACCCATCGCGCGAGGAGACGGGAGCACCCGCCACGCGGGCTGGGGGCCGTTCCCCAGAGCCGCCGTCGAGAGCAGCGCGGGAAGGCCCGGCGTGCGCCTTACCCGGACGTGAACCTCAACCCGGCGTGCGGGCCAGCCGGCGCTCGAGCCGGCGTACCAGCCAGGACGTCAGCAGGATCAGCAGCAGGTACTCCAGCACCAGCAGGGAGTAGATCTCCAGCGGTCGGTACTCGGTGACGTTGAGCTCGTTGGCGCGACGCGTCAGTTCCTGCAAGCCGACCACCGAGACGAGCGAGCTCATCTTCATCACGTAGACGAACTGGTTGCCCAGCGCAGGCAGGATGGTGCGGATGGCCTGCGGGAAGACGACATGGCGGAAGGTCTGCCAGCGCGACAGGCCCAGCGTCTCGGCGGCTTCGCGCTGACCTTTGGCTACCGACTGCAGGCCCGCGCGGAAGACTTCCGCCTCGAACGCGGCGTCCGACAGCGCCAGCGACAGCACGCCAGCGAGGAAGGCATCGAGCTTGAGGCCGCTGACCACCGGCAGCCCGTAGTACACCCACAGCAGCAGCACCAGCAGCGGCACCGCACGGAAGCACTCGACATAGCCGCGACTGGCCCAGCGCGCCGGCCGCCAGGACGACAGGCCACCCACGGCGAGCAGGACGCCCAGCAGGACCGACAGCAGGATGGCGCTGATCGACAACTGCAGCGTCAACACCAGCCCGGCGGCCATGAAGGCCAGGTTGGACTGGCCCTTCTCGGTGAGAGGGCTGAAGATGTACCAGCCCCAGGCGTAGTCCTGGGACATCCCGCAACCCGCCAGCAGCCCCAGGGGCGCAAGCAGAAGAAGAAGACTCGCCCGGCGGGCGAGGCGGCTGGCGATCATCGGCCTGGACGCGTCAACGTGTCGTCACTTGCCGAGCCACTTGGACTCGAGCTGGTCGAAGAAGCCCTCGGACTGCTTCAGCGCGACCCAGTTGTTGACGAAGTTGATCCACACCGCGTCGTTCTGCGGCAGCGGGAAGGCGAAGGGGCGCTTGTTGCGCAGCTCGGCGCCCGAAACCATGGCCAGGTTCGGGTAGGTCTGCACCAGGGTGCCGGCCTCGATGTTGCTGGTGATCGTGGCCGTGGCACGGCCAGCCAGCACCTCCTGGAAGCCGGTGGCGGGCTTCTCGATCGCGCGGACCGTGGCCTGCGGGAAGTGGGCGCGCGCCTGCTCCTCGAAGACCGTGCCCATCAGCACCGCGATCGTGACGCCGCGCTTGTTCAGGTCGGCCCAGCCCTTGATGTTGCCGGCGCCCGACTTCTGGATCACCGGCACCGTGCCCGCCTCGAGGTAGGGCGCGGAGAAGGCCACGGTCTTGGCGCGCGCGATGCTCAGCGAGGCGCCGGAGAAGATGTCGTAGCGATCGGCGGTGATGCCGGCCACCAGCGTGGCCCACTCCGCCGGCACCCACTCGATCTTCACGCCCATGTCCTTGGCGAGCTGCTGCATCGCGTCGATGTCGAAGCCCTTGTAGCTGTTGGTGGCTGGGTCGCGCACCGACATCGGGTTGAAGTCCCCGGTGGTGCCCACGCGCAGCGTGCCACGTTCCAGGATCTGCTGCAGCTTGGACTTGGACTGCGCCATCGCGCTGCCGGCAAGTGCGGTGCCGACGACAGCCAGCGCCAGCGCCAGGGTGCGGAAGAACTTCATCGGGGGACTCCTGTCCAGTTTGGTTGGGCGAAGCAGGTGATGTTAGCAGCGCCCCCATGCCCGACAAGCGAACCCGGACCCCCAGGCTTGCCCTGGTCCGCATGGGGCGGATCGGCCCGACCACACAGCCCGCAAGATGCCAGATTCGCCCTCGAGGCCCGCGCCGAGCCGCCTACGGCACTCTTTCGCTGACCTCGCCGCATCCCGACACCCCTACCCGACCAGGCGCTTCAGCCTGGTCCAACTCGTGCGCCAGGCCGGAGGCGGCCACCGCGGTTGAGGCGCCGCCTGCGGCAGCGCCAGGCGGGCGCCGCATTTCAGCCCCGTGACCCTCGGCGAGGGGAGCCCCAGCCTCGCGCACTGGATCTCCGCCGGCCGCACCGACGCCGGGAGCACACCGCTCACGCTCGAGCGCTTCGAGTGCGGCCTGAGGTCCTTCGGGACGGCGAGCGTGTCGAGCCGTTGAGCCTGCCGGTGGCCCGCGCCTCAGGCCCGAAGCGCCAGTCCGGTCGTGTTGTCAAACAGGTGTACCCGGTTCAGGTCGGGGCGCAGCCGGATCATGCTGCCAGGCGTGAAATCGTGCCGCTCACGGAACACCGCGGCAATGTCGGCACCTCGGTGGCGGCACGTCACGAAAGTGTCCGCACCGGTGGGCTCCACCGTGACCACCTGCACGGGGATGCCGGCTTCGGCATCCAGCATCAGGTGCTCGGGCCGTGTGCCAAGGGTGACGGTCTGCCCGTCAAGAGCCGGCGATGCGCCCGGCAGCGCGAGCCGCGTCTGGTCGTCCAGTTCCACCGCGACGGTGGACCCCGAACGCACCACCCTGCCCGGCAGGAAGTTCATCGCGGGCGATCCGATGAAGCTGGCCACGAAGGTGTTGGCGGGATGGTCGTAGAGGTCGAGCGGACGGCCAGTCTGCTCGATGCGGCCATCCCGCATCACCACGATCTGGTCGCCCATGGTCATCGCCTCGATCTGGTCGTGCGTGACGTAGATCGAGGTCGTCCTCATGCGTTGATGCAGTTCCTTCAGCTCGGTGCGCATCGCCACACGCAGCTTGGCGTCGAGGTTGGATAGCGGCTCGTCGTACAGGAAGACCTGGGGGTCGCGCACCATCGCGCGCCCCATGGCCACGCGCTGGCGCTGGCCACCCGAGAGTTGGCGCGGGTGGCGGTCGAGCAGCGGCGTGAGCCCGAGGGTCTCGGCGGCACGAGCAACCTTGCTGTCCATCGTGGCGCGATCGACCTTGGCCAGCATCAGCGAGAAGGCCATGTTCTCGCGCACCGTCATGTGCGGGTACAACGCGTAATTCTGGAACACCATAGCGATGTCGCGCTGCTTCGGCGGCACGTCATTGACCCGCCTGCCGCCGATCAGGATGTCGCCCCCGCTGACCTGCTCGAGGCCGGCGATCATGCGCAGCAAAGTGGACTTGCCGCAGCCAGACGGCCCCACCAGCACGGTGAACGAGCCATCGTCGATGTCGATGCCCACACCGTGCAGCACTTCGATGCTGCCAAAGCGCTTCGTCACCGACCGTATCGTCACACTGGCCATGTCGTCGGATCCCTTGGTTGTGGCTGCGCCGCCCGGGCGCACAGGCGCAGCGCATTGCGTGTCATCGAATCCTCGAGCCGCTCGACGTCGAGCCCGACGCGGCCGGCTGCCGCGCGCAAGCCGCCCGCAACAGCAGGGTAGCGCTGCTGCAGCGCCGAGACCGGCCAGTTCGAGCCGTAGAGAAGGCGCTCATTGCCGAAGCAGGCGAGCACGTGCCGCAGCACCGTGGTGCAGCGGTCTTCGTCCGCAGGCAGGCCCACCGCAGGCGCGAAGTCGCCGACCTTGCACCAGGCGGCCGTATCGCGCCCCAGCGCTGCGAGTCCGTCGAGCCAAACCGTATCGTCCCGATTCCGCGGCCCGGGATTGCCAGCGTGGTCGATCACAGCCGCAAGTCGGGGGTGCTCGGCCAACACCTGCGCGCAAGCCGCCAGGTGGGCCGGGCCGGCCAGCACCTGCGCCACCAGCCCCCGGGCAGCGATCGCGTCCAGGGCCCGACCCACGCGCGGGCGACGGATCCAGTCCGCATCGTCGAAGACGACCAGCGGCAGCCTCAGCCCCACCAGGGCAGGGTGGAGGCAGGCCTGCTCGAGGCGGTGCTCGAAGTCGTCCTCGTCCATCGGCAGATAGCCCACGACGCCAGCCACATTCAGCGGAAAGCGGCGCGCCACCTGAAGCAGTCGTTGGGTTTCGGCCCAGGACTGTGCCGCCGACACCAGCACCACCTGCTCGACGCCAGCCCCCGGCAGCTCGGGCATCAAGCGTTCGAAGCTGAAGTCCTCATCCAACGCCGACACGCGCTCGCGGATCAGCACACGATGCCCGTCGCCGGGCTGCCAGACGTGCACATGCGCGTCGATCATCATGAAGACGACGCCTGCGGCTTGACGAGGAGGTCAAGTTGCGCCCACAAGGCCGGTGGGACCGCAGGCGCGAGCAACGCGACGAGTTCGTCGAACTCGGCGCGCGTGCGTGGGCCGAGCAGCGTTGTCGTCACCCCCGGATGGCGCCGCGTGAACTGCACAGCCGCGGCCTTGAGCGGCAGGCCCGCGGCCATGCACAGATTCTGCGCCCGGTCGGCGCGCTCCATCATCGACGCGGGCGCAGGCGCGTAGTCGAAATTCCCACCCTGCGCGGGCCGATCGGCGGCCAGCAGCCCGGAATTGAACACGCCACCGGCCACCAATTGCACCCCCATCACGCGGCAGCGCTCGACGATGTCGCCGCCACTGCGATCGATCAGGGTCCAGCGGCCGGCCAGCAACAGCACGTCCACAGGCCAGCGATCGAGCGCGGCATGCGCCGCGTTCACGCGGGTCGTGCCGACCCCCAGCGCGCGTACCAGACCCTGCGCGCGCAGCCGCTCCAGGGTGGGCAGGGCCTGGCGGGTGATGGCGTCCAGGTCACCGTCGGGGTCGTGCAGGAAGACAACATCCACCGCATCGCGGTTCAACCGCTGCAGGCTCTCGCCGATGCTGCGCTCGATGGATGCAGCAGAGAAATCCTTGCGCCTGTCCTGCGGGGCCTGGCGGCCGCCGTAGGGGATGGCACCCGTGTAGCCCACCTTGGTGGAGACGATCACCGGCCCCGGCATGCGCGCCAGCGCTCGCCCCAGCAGCACCTCGCCGCGGCCACCACCATACAGCGGCGCCACATCGAAGCAGCGCACGCCGCAGTCGTAGGCATGCACAAGCAGGTCCACCGCTGCCTCGTCGCCCGTTTCGGGCGAGACGATGGACAGCGCGGCGCAGCCCACGCCCAGGTCTGGCAGGCGAATCATCTCAACCCTTGACGGCACCAGCCGCCAGCCCGCCGACGATGTAGCGCTGGAAGAACAGTGCCAGGATGAACGGCGGCAGCGCCGTCAGCACACCGGCCGTCATGACGTAGTCGAACTGGATCGCAGCGGTGTCAGCGAAGCTTGCCGCCACCACGGTGAGCGTCTTGCTCGCGGCCGTCTTGGAGAAGACCACCGCGAACAGGAACTCGCTCCAGCAACTCATGAAGGACAGGATCAGAACGCAGGTCAACCCGGGCCGGGCCAGCGGCAGCAGGATGTAGCGCACGCTTTGCCAGCGGGAGCAGCCATCGATCAGCGCGGACTCCTCGAGTTCGACCGGCATCGCCTTGAAGTAGGACTGCAGGATCCAGATCGAGAACGGCAAGGTGAAGAAGCAGTAGACGAGGATGAGCGACATCCGCGTGTCGATCAGGTCCAGGTTGCGCATGACCAGGAACAGCGGGACCACGATCATGATGGGCGGGACCATCCTGATCGCGAGATAACTCATCAGAAGCGGAAGGCCTGCGCGCACGTTCAGGCGGGCGAAGGCATAGGCGGCAGGCGTGGCCACGAACAGATTGATCAGGGCCACGCTGACGGCTGTCACGAGGCTGTTGACGAGAGCCGGCGCGATGTCGAACACGGCCGGCGCGCGGTTTTGGGCGAGCTTGAGGTATTCAGGATCACCGAGTCCGAGGATGGTCTTGTAGTTCCTCACCGTGGGCTCGTGCGGAAAGAAGTGCGGCGGCACCGTCAGCATCTCCGACTCGGTCATCAGGCTGGTGATCACCATCCAGTAGACCGGGCCGAAGAGGAAGGCAAAGAACGCCAGCCCGGCCACCATCAGCAAGCCGGTGCGCAGCGTGGCGGCAGACAGCAGCCGGTTCATCGACCGAACTCCCCGCGCTTCCACAGCAGCCTGATGTACAACAGTGACAAGGCGAGCGTGACCAGCGCGATGATGTAGGCGTAGGCATTGCCGCGCCCGAAGTCCGTCATATTGAAGGTGGTGACGTAGGTCAGCCACGCGATCACAGTGGTGGCGCTTCCCGGCCCACCACCGGTGAGCACGTAGATGATGTCGAAGGTACGCAGCGCCACCATGGTCTGGGTCACCAGCACCAGCAGCAGCGCGTGCGAGAGCCAGGGCAGCGTGACGTGCCGGAACCGCTGCCACAGGCCCGCGCCCTCCAGCCGTGCGGAGTCGTACAACTCTTCGGGCACCGTCTGCAGCGCCGCCAGCATGACCACAGCGACGAAGGGCACGTGGTTCCAGACCTGCGCCAGCACGAGCGCCGGCATCGCGGTGGCAGCGCTGCTCAGCCAGGCCTGGGGCTCCGAGATCACGCCCGCGCCCAGCAGCAGCGCATTGATCAGGCCGTGTTGGCCGTCGAGCATCCATTGCCAGATCAGCCCGTTGACCACCGGCGGGATGGCCCAAGGCAGCAGCATCACGGCGCGCAGGATTCCTCGGCCTGGAAAGGCCTCGTTCAGCAGCAAGGCCAGCAGCGTGCCAAGGACGACCGTCAGCGTGATGGACGCCACGCAGAACATCGCCGTGTTGCCCGCCGCGCTCCAGAACTGGTCACTGGCCAGCACCGTGGCGTAGTTGTCGAGCCCGATGAAGCGCACCCGATTGGGCTGCCGCAGGTTGTAGGCGTGCAGCGACAACCAGAAGGAGTAGACGATAGGGTAGAGAACCAGCCCAAGCAGCAGCAGGATCGCCGGCGAATTGAGAATGAAGAACAGGAAGGGCTGCGGCTCGTTGGGCGCCGCCCACCCGCGTCTGGCCTTCATGCGGATCACTCCCGCAACGTGAGGTACGCGATCACCTTGACGGCATCGGCCTGGGGTTGGGCGGTCAGCACCAGACGCTGCCACGGGCTCAGCATCTTCAGGGGCAGGCTCAGCAGACCGGGGCCCATGCGGCTGACCGGCGCCGCCTCGTGCGGGCACCAGGTCAGGCCGTCTGGCGAGATCTCCGACGAGATGGACAGGGTGGTATTCGGGTCGGCAGACAGCACGTGGATGAACCACCGCGCCTCCCCGGCCCAGGCCGTCTCATACGGCTCGGTCTCGAGGCGACCCTGGAAGGTGACGTTCCGCTCGACAACGGCGGTGAAGGAGCGCTTCAGCATGGCGATTACCAGTCGACAGAGACCAGAACGGAATCGAGGAAGATGAAGTTGCGCACCGGACGGTGCGTGCGCACATCAACGCAGAAGTTCAGCAGCTTCTCCAGGCCCCAGTAGCCCTTGGGATAGGTCGGCACCGGTATGTCCCTCAGGTCCATGACCTTGTCATTGACCTGCAGTTCGACATTGCGCCCCTGTGCGGTGTCGAAGACGTAACGCAGGTAGTGCCAGTTGACCTTGGTTGGCAATTCGTTGTAGCAGAGGTTCTGCTTTCCGTCGGGCACATCGACCCAATCGTCAGGGTGGGCCACGTGGTAGTCGGTCGTATGCGGCGCACCCTCGAGCACCATGCGCGTGGAGGTCTGCAACGAGGTCTTGTACATCCACTTGCGCACCAGATTGCCCTGTTCGTCGGTGTTCAGGTAGCGCAGGGCGCAGTGGTAGCGGCGGCCATACTCCAGGTCGCACACATCGTTGCCGATGCAGAAGTCACCAAAGTCATACACGCTCGGATCGATATTGCCGTCGTAGGACTTGTGGCGCTCCGGCAGGGCGCCGATCCAGCTTTCCGCCTTGATCGTGAAGTAGGTCTCGAACTGCACCAGACCGGGCTTGACGTAGGTCAGCCGCTTGATGGCCAGCGCCATGTGGTTGGCGCGGGCACGCGTGGCAAGCTTCAGCGCGTAGGTTCCGTCGACCGCGCCGTGCGTGCCGATGTCGAAGAAACTGACATTGCTGATCTGCGGCGGTCGCATGTCGCTGATCACCGGGCGGACCTTGTCGAGGTTGCCGTCGTGGTTGCCGATCAGTTCGCACCAGCCGTTGACACCCTGGTCGAAGTCGTCGAAGAACAGGATCCGGGGCAGCGGGTCGTAGCGGCTCAGGCGCGGATCGGCGCCAACGAGGGCGCGTCGCATTTCGGCGTAACTGGTCATGGCTTTGTTGTTCAGGCTCGTGTGGAGCGGCCGGCGGGCGGCACCCGCCGAACCGCGTCAAGGCGATGGACCCCTTGTCAACCCTTGGCGAGCCGGCGCGCTTCGGCAGCCGACGCGACAATGGCCGACCTGACCGAGGTCTTCCTGGTCAGCGCCTCCTGGACCTGCGACATCAGGAAGGGCTCCCATTCCGGATACCAGGTGGTCTTGATGCCCTTGCGCTGGCGCCCGATCTTGGACAAGGTGTTGAACGCGGCGGTATCGCCCACGTTCATGCGCTTGAACAGATCGCCGACGCGGGAGTCTGCAACCAGGTTCGGATACGGACTGCGCCCGCCCTCGCTGAGCAGCCGGGCGCGCGGCATCGTGAACTGGCCGGTCTCGTCCGGACCTGCGTAGGCACGCAGGGTTCTCCAGGCTGCGTCTTTGTCCTTCGCGGTGGCGGCCAGCCCGACGCTGTGCGCGTAGCCCACGGTAGCCAGGTCGTTGCGTTCCAGGCCCGGGATCAGCCCCATGCGGATCTTGCCTGCCGCCTTTGAATCGGGCCAGACGTTGAACTCTGCCAAGGCGTACTGGGCCATGTAGCCGAACTTGATGGTGCCGGCGCGCACGCCCGTGCGCGAGGCGCCCCAATCGCGCTGCATGTCGTCGGGCGCGGTGATCTTCCAATCGTTGATCGCGGCGACATACCACTCGAGAATGGCCTGCAGAGGATGACCAGGCCGATCAAAGAGCGGTTGGTTGCCATCGTCGAAGAACTCGCCGCCCGAGGCATACAAGGTGGCCCACAGGCTCCAGAACTGCCCGGGTTGCTTCTTCATCGCCAGGCTGAGCGGGTATTCCGCCAGACCCGCCCTCTTCACCGCCTGCATCTGAGTGCGCAACTCGTCGAGGTTCCGGGCCGTCGCGCCGAAACCGGCCTTGGTCAGCACGTCGTGGTCGTAGGCGAAGCCGAACGCATCCGACAGGAATGGCAGGGCCACGGTCTTGCCATTGAGGGCCTTGGTGCCCGCCACGGCAGTCGGAGTGGCCGCGCCGAGGACGGTATCGAGCCCGGGCAGCCCGTCCAGGGGCAACAGCCAGTTGCTGTCGGCCCATCCGGCAAGCTCTGTCTCTGGCACCTGGACGATGTCCACCGGGGTGCGCGCCACGAATTCGGCAATCAGTGCGTCGCGGTAGCGGCCGAAAGGCGCGCTGACCCATTGGATCGACAGGCTTGGATTGCGGTCGAGAAAGCGGTTGAGTTCGGGGATGTCACTGGCGGGGTATCGCTCCCACGCGCGAAAGTTCAGGACGGTCCTGCCGGCGCGCAGCAGCGACGCCGGCGCGGTCGTGTCCTGGGCGGCCAGCCGCCCGGTGGCCACGGCGGCAGCGAAACCGGCGCCAAACTGGAGCGCCCGGCGGCGAGAAGCGGATCTGAGGCTCATGCTGACTGTCTCCTGCGGTTTTCGGTTCGGTGTGGTTGTCATCGCTCGGTGATCGATCGCAGCCGGACCGGCCCGACAACGCCGGGCGGCCAGCTGAAGAATTCGGGACGGCGATCGCTGAGCAACTGCGCACGGGGGACGATCTTCTCGACGTGCTCCCTCATCAATGCTGCGGCCGACGCCGAATCGCCGCGCGCGAGGGCCTCGACCAGCACCGCATGCTCATTGACGACCGGGTCGAGCGGATAGGGTTCAGTCAGCGCCAGATGCCCGGCCCTGAAGCGGTCAAGGTGGACCTTGACCGACTCCACCACGGCCCAGACATTGGGCACGCCGGCCAAGGCCATGACGCGTCGGTGGAAGATCTCGTTGAGCCGGAAGAAGCCCTCGTCGTCGCCCTCGTCGACGACCCGCTGCTGCTCACGCACCTGGCGATCGAGTTCCTGGCAATCGGCAGTCGTGACGCGACGCGCCGCTTCTGCGGCCACGGCCGCTTCCAGCGCGACCCGTGTGAACAGCGCCTCGCGGAACCCCGCCATGTCCAGCGGCGCCACGATGGTGCCTCGCTGCGGGAAGACCTTGACCAATTGCTCGTGTTCAAGCCTTTGCAGGGCCTGTCGAACGGGCGTGCGGCTGACACCGATCTGTTCGACCAGCGCCGCTTCGGACAGCGTGCTGCCGGGAGGAAAGGTCAGGTCCAGGATAGCGCGGCGAACCAGGCGGTACGCGCGCTCGGCGGCGGAGCCTGCGTCCTCCTGCCGGACCAATGCCAGTGCACTTGATGTCATCGTTTTATATGCTAGCGTTCTTGTGTACAAGTTGCAATGGGCTTCTGAACGTTTCGTCATACCCAGGATTTCCCTGAGTTTCCAGGACCCTGCCTGCAGCGGCATGCATGACGGCATGCGCGCATTTCAGCGGCTCCGTCCGGCTACCCTGCATCAGCCAACCGTTCACCACCCTGCGGGGCCGAGGCCCGCTTCATGTTGGTGATCTCCTGCCATCGGTTGCCACGACCCGCGAGCGGAGACCGAGTTCTCCCGCGCCGGGCAGCCTTGCGGGCGCGCCGAAACGCGGTGAGAACCTGGGCAATGCCACTTTGGCAGACCGCCTCCATGGACGCGCAACCTGTGCGCCACCCCGTCCATCACAGCACAAGCACATCGCAAGACGCCCAGCCGCCCGTGTGGATCGGGATCGTGCCCGAAGACTCGGTCGCTCCAGCCAAGCGCGGGGGCGTGCAGCGTACTCAGACCTGGAACGAGGGCACGCGCCACCGCACAACAAGCCATGACAGAACCAACCGAGCGCCGCAGGCCTGGGCCGGGCCGGCACAAGCCCATGCCCATGAAAGCCAGCGGGCGACGAGGATCATTTCTCGTGCACCCACCAGAGCCTGCCTCGGCGCCGGCTAGGGCTCCGTGAGCCTCAGCCCGCAGCCAGGCGCGGGGAAACCTCTCTCGGCCACGAACCCCACGAGGCTGCGCACCAGGTCGGCGATGCAGCGCACCGCAGCCGACGGCTGGCGCCGGCCCCCGAGCGCGAGATGGAAGGTCTGCCGCAACTCGGGCTGGCAGATCGGCACGGCACGCAGCCGGCCGGCGCGCACTTCATCGTCGATCGAGGGGCCGTTCGACACCGTGTAAAGCGGTCCGTTCTCGACGAGACGCTTGGTCAGGTGACCGGAATTGACCTCGGCCGCGATGTTCAATTGCAGGCCCTGACGTCGCGCTTCCTCTTCCATCAGCAAGCGTCCACCGTTGGGCGCTGTGGCCATGACCAGGGGCAGGCCAGCCACCTTGGAGAAGGGCAGCGGCCCGCCCGCGGTCGGCGCGGCATCCGGGCGCGACACCAGGAGCAGGGCCACGGAAAACAGCGGGCTGCTGTCGGCATGGCTGGCCGACGGTGCGCGAGACATCACACCCAGGTCGCACTGCCCGTCGGCCAGCCACTGCTCGATCTGCTGCGTCGTGCCTTCAGCCACCTGCAGGCGCACCTGCGGCCACCGTTGCTCGGTCTGGGCCAGGAGTTCGCGCACCAGCGGCCAGGCCACCGAGGGCTGCAGGGCAATGCGGACCAGCCCCGCGGGACGGGCGCCATGACCAGCCATCAGTTCGGGCAAGGCGTCGGCCTCGCGCAGCAAGGCTTCAGCGCGTGGCAGCAAGGTCCTGCCTGCAGCGCTCAGGGTGACGCCTCGACCGGTTCGGTCGAACAGCCGAACCGCGAGTTGCTGCTCGAGGCTGGCGATGGCCTTGCTCACCGAGGACTGCGTCGAGCCGGACAAGGTCGCGGTGCGCGAAAAGCTGCCCGTCGCCGCGACGCTGAGGAAGAGACCGAGGTGGCGCAGGTCCATCTGCAATCGATTCGGAAAATCATTCTTTAGAAGAATATCTGATATCGAATCATTCCCGCTTCCGCTGTCTGTCGGTCGATTTCTAGAATCCGACGACCGTCCTGAGCATCGCGGGCGCCCCCGAGAGCCTGCGCTTCCCGAGGCAGACCGCGGCCCGCTCGCCAGCGCCGGAACTTGGCCCCCCAACACAAGGAGACAGACATGCGCCAGTGGACTCGACACCGGATCGGCAGGCTCGTGCAGGTGTTCGCACTGGCGCTGGCCGCGGCAATGCCTTGGACGTCCACGCAGGCGCAGGAGTGGCCGGCACGCCCGATCCGGCTGATCGTGCCGCATGCGCCCGGCGGTGTCACCGACGTCGTGGCGCGCCTGGTGGCGCAACCGCTGGGCGAAGCCTTGAAGCAGCAGGTGATCGTCGAGAACAAGCCTGGCGCCACCGGCCTGCTGGGCACCGAACAGGCCGCCAAGGCCGCGCCCGACGGCTACACGATGCTGATGTACGTGGACGTCAACACGATGTTCCCGGCGCTGGTGAAGAAGCTGCAGCACGATCCGGTGACGAGCTTCGCGCCCGTGACGCTGCTCGGGCGGGGCTCGCACGCCTTGGTGGCGCACCCTTCGCTGCCCGCGCAGACACTGGCCGAACTCGTCAGCTACGCGAAACGCAACCCCAAGGAACTGTCGGCCGCCCTGCCCGGCCTGGGCGGCCCGCAATGGCTGGCGATGGAGATGCTGAAGGACGCGGCGAAGATCGACGTCACCGCCGTGCCCTACAAGGGCGGCGGGCAGGCCGTGGTCGATGTCGTCGGCGGCCAGGTCAAGCTCGGCCTGCTGGGCATGGCCCCGGTGCTGCCGCACATCAAGGCCGGCAAGCTGCGGGCGATCGCCGTCACCGGCCGCACGCGCTCGCCGGCCCTGCCCGACGTGCCGACGATGGTGGAGTCCGGCTTCCCGGGCGTGGAGGCCGCGCAGTGGCAGTCCATCGTCGTGCCTGCCGGAACGCCCCGGCCCATCGTCAACCGCCTGCACGACGAACTGCTGAAGATCATGCGCCAGCCGGCCGTGATCGAGCGCCTGGCCAGCTTCGGCCTGGACAACGCCACCAGCGCGGCCCCGGAAGACCTGGGCCGCATGATGCGCGAGGAGGTCGCGCGCTGGCCGGCGATCTTCAAGTCGCTGGGCGTGGAGCCCGAGTGACGACAGCGGCCCCGTGGAGCGCCCGATGACCCAGCCCCCCATGAACGTCCTGTTCATCACCTCTGATCAGCAGCGCGGCGACTGCTACGGCTTCGAGGGCCGCAAGGTCCGCACGCCGCACCTGGACGAGATGGCGCGCGCCGGCACGCGCTTCCAGGCCTGCATCACGCCCAACCTGGTGTGCCAGCCCTCGCGCTCGTCGATCCTGACCGGCCTGCTGCCGCTGACGCACGGGGTCTCCGACAACGGCATCGACCTGCCGTCCGAGACCGCCGAGCGCGGCTATGCCGCGACCCTGGCGCGCCACGGCGTGCGCACAGCCCTGATCGGCAAGGCGCACTTCACGACCTCGCACACCTTCGAGCCCACCGGCTCGCCCGAGTGCCGCGAGAGCAGCGCGAACTACGGCGAAGACTGGTACGGCCCCTACATGGGCTTGCAGCACCTGGAGCTGATGCTCGAGGGCCACAACCACTTCCCGCCGATGCTGCCACCCCGGGGCCAGCACTACGAGCGCTGGTACCACGCCGACGGCCAGGGCGAGGAGCGCACCCGCCTGTACCGGCAGGCCCTGCCCCCGCTGAGCGACGCGCACGAGACCTGGAACTCGGCCCTGCCGGTGGCCTGGCACAACTCGACCTGGATCGGCGACCGCACGATCGACTTCCTGCGCCGGCACCGCGAGCAGCCCTTCTGCCTGTGGGCCTCCTTCCCCGACCCGCACCACCCCTTCGACGCGCCCGAGCCCTGGTGCCGGCTGCACCACCCCGACGAGGTGGACCTGCCCCGGCACCGCGCACTCGACCTCGACCGCCGCCCCTGGTGGCACCGCGCGAGTCTGGAGGGCCGGCCGCAGATGGCCAACGAGCGGCTGCGCGCCTTCCGCGAGAAGTCCTCGCGCACGCCGTCCCAGACCGACCGGCAGCTGCGCGAGCTGATCGCCAACTACTACGGGATGATCTCGCTCATCGACCATCAGGTCGGCCGCATCCGCATCGCGCTGCGCGACCTGGGGCTGGACCGCAACACCGTCGTCATCTATTCCACCGACCACGGCGACTGGCTCGGCGATCACGGCCTGCTGCTCAAGGGCCCGATGCCCTACGAAGGCCTGCTGCGCGTGGGCCTGCTGTTCGAAGGCCCGGGCGTTCCGGCGGGCCGCGTCGTGCCCGACCCGGTGTCGACGCTGGACCTTGCGCAGACCTTCTGCGACTACGCCGGCACCACGCTGCCCGAGGGCGCGCACAGCCGCAGCCTGCGGCCGCTGGTCGAGCGCCACGATGCCACCCGGGACTTCGCGCTGTCCGAGTGGGATCTGCGGCCCTCGCGCTCCGGCATCGCGCTGCAGTTGCGCACGGTGCGCACGCAGCGCCACAAGCTGACGCTGGACCTGATCAGCGGCGCGGGCGAGCTGTACGACCTGCAGCAGGACCCGCACGAGATGGACAACCGCTTCGGCGACCCGGGCTGCGCAGCGGCGCAGCGTGAGCTGACCGACATGCTGCGCAGCCGCCCGGACGACGCCCGGGCGCCGCTGCCGCAGGTCGGCATGGCTTGAGAGGCTAAGGCGGGCCCGCGCCCGACAGGCCTCGGGCCGCTGGCGGGCGCTACGATGGCGGTAGGAGACGCACCCATTGAAGATCACCGCCGCCAAGGTCATCGTCTGCAGCCCCGGCCGCAACTTCGTCACCCTCAAGATCGAGACCGACCAGGGCCTCACCGGGCTCGGTGACGCCACGCTCAACGGGCGCGAGCTGGCCGTGGCCAGCTACCTGCAGGACCACGTCGTGCCCTGCCTGATCGGGCGCGACGCGCACCAGATCGAGGACCTCTGGCACTACCTCTACCGCGGCGCCTACTGGCGGCGCGGGCCGGTGACGATGAGCGCGATCGCCGGCGTCGACACCGCGCTGTGGGACCTGAAGGCCAAGGCGGCCGGGCTGCCGCTGTACCAGCTGCTTGGCGGTGCGAGCCGCAGCCGCGTCATGGTCTACGGCCACGCCAACGGCCGCGACATCGAGGAAACCGTCGACGAGGTGCTGCGCCACGCCGAGCTGGGCTACCAGGCCATCCGCGCGCAGAGCGGCGTGCCGGGGCTGGAGAAGGTCTACGGCGTGGGCCGTGGACACTCCTTCTACGAGCCGGCCGACGGCACCCTGCCGTCGGAGCACGACTGGGACACGTCGAAGTACCTGCGCCACGTGCCGCGGCTGTTCGAGGCCGTGCGCAGCAAGCTGGGCTGGGAGCACCACCTGCTGCACGACGTGCACCACCGGCTGACGCCGATCGAGGCCGCGCGCCTGGGCAAGGAACTGGAGCCCTACCGCCTGTTCTGGATCGAGGACCCGACCCCAGCCGAGAACCAGGACGCCTTCCGCCTGATCCGCCAGCACACGACCACGCCGCTGGCGGTGGGAGAGGTCTTCAACTCGATCTGGGACTGCAAGGCGCTGATCGAGCAGCAGTTGATCGATTACATCCGCACCACCGTCGTGCACGCCGGCGGCATCACGCACCTGCGCCGCATCGCCGACCTGGCGGCGCTGTACCAGGTCCGCACCGGCTGCCACGGCGCCACCGACCTCTCGCCGGTGTGCATGGGCGCGGCGCTGCACTTCGGGCTGTGGGTGCCGAACTTCGGCATCCAGGAGCACATGCCGCACACACCCGAGACCGACGCCGTCTTCCCGCACAGCTACCGTTTCGAGCGCGGCTTCATGTACCCGGGCGAGGTGCCGGGCCACGGCGTGCAGATCGACGAGGCGCTGGCTGCCCGCTACCCCTACCAGCGTGCCTACCTGCCCGTGAACCGGCTGCAGCACGACGGCACGCTGTGGCACTGGTGAGCGCCACGTTCGCCCCCGCCTGCATGAACCTGCCCCGTCTCGACCCTGCGTCGCTGCCCGCGCTGCGCGACAAGGCAACCGCCGCGGCCTATGACCGCGGCGCCCTCGCCCCGGGCATCGTCCACCTGGGCATCGGCGCCTTCGCGCGCGCCCACCTCGCCATCGCGACCGAGGCCGCCATCATGGCCGACCCGGCACGGCCCGACCTGCGCTGGGGCATCGTCGGGGTGTCGCTGCGACAGGCCGACACCCGCGACGCGCTGGCACCGCAGCGCGGCCTGTACACGGTGGCGGTGCGCGACGCCGACACGGCCGGACAGCCGCGGCAGGCGCTGCAGGTCGTGGGCTGCCTGACCCACCTGCTCGTCGCTCCCGAGGACCCGGCGGCCGTGCTGGAGGCGCTCGCGCACCCTCAGGCGCGCATCGCCAGCCTAACGGTGACCGAGAAGGGCTACCTGCGTGACCCTGCGGGCGCAGGCCTGTGGTGGGCGCACCCGGACATCGCGCACGACCTCGGGCACCCGCAGGCCCCGCGCAGCGCGTTGGGTTTCATCGTCCACGCGCTGGCTCTGCGGCGCCAGCGCGGGCTCGGGCCACTGACGTTGATGTCGCTGGACAACCTGCCCGCCAACGGCCGCACGCTGCAGGGCCTGGTGCTGGCCCTGGCCGCGACCGTCGATCCGAACCTCGCCGGCTGGATCCAGGCGCGCTGCACCTTCCCGGACAGCATGGTCGACCGCATCGTGCCGCGCACCACGGACGCGGATCGCGACCGTCTGTCCCGGGCGCTTGGCGCCCGCGACGCCTGGCCGGTGATGACCGAGCCCTTCATCGACTGGGCGGTCGAGGACAGATTCGCCGCCGGACGACCCGACTGGAACGCGGGCGGCGCGCGCTTCGTCTCCGAGGCTGCGCCCTGGGAACGCCTGAAGCTGCGCATGGTCAACGGCAGCCACTCGGCCATCGCCTACCTGGGTGCGATGGCCGGATGGGACACCGTGGACCGCGCCATCAACGAGCCCGCGCTGCGCGCCTTCGTCCAGGCCCTGCTGCGCGACGAAGTGGCGCCGACGTTGCCAGCGCTGCCGGGCTTGGACGTCGACGCGTATGGCGCGCGCCTGATCACGCGCTTCGCCAACCCGGCGCTGGCGCACCGCACCCAGCAGATCGCGATGGACGGCACGCAGAAACTGCCGCAGCGCCTGCTCGCCACGGTGCGCGAGCGTCTGGCCGCCGGCGCACCGATCACGCGCCTGGCCCTGGCCGTCGCGGCCTGGCTCCACTACCTGCGCGGGGTGGACGAAGCCCAACGGCCCTACCCCGTCGAGGACCCGCTGGCCGGCGAACTTGCAGCGCTGCATCGCCAGGCCCAGGCCTGTACCAGCGTCGAGGAGCGGGCGCGCTTAGCCACCCGCTTCCGTCCGGTTTTCGGTGACCTCGCCGACCACCCCGAGCTGGTGGCAGAACTCGCGCGGGCGCTGCAATCCCTCGAACACCGCGGCGTGCGTGCCACGCTCGAAAACACGGCCTGAAAGCCTGCCGGGCTGGCCTGGAAAAGGGTTTTCCAGGGTTCGCAGGGGCATTGCCGCCTTCTACGATCACCGAGTTTCGCGTTCCACGCAACCTCGAGGAGACCCCCTGATGAAGCGCACCTTCCTGAAGACCCTGGTCGGCGCCGCGGCGCTGGCGCTGTCCATGCCCTTGCTGGCGCAGACCAAGCTGAAATGGGCTCACGTCTACGAGACCAGCGAGCCCTACCACACCGAATCGGTCTGGGCCGCCGAGGAAATCAAGAAGCGCACCAACGGCAAGTTCGAGATCCAGGTCTTCCCGGCCTCCTCGCTGGGCAAGGAGACCGACATCAACCAGGGCCTGACGCTGGGCACGGTGGACATGATCATCTCGGGCCCGTCGTTCGCGGCGCGTTCCTACCCGCGCATCGGTATCGCCTACTACCCCTTCATCTTCCGCGACGGCGACCACCTCATCGCCTACAGCAAGAGCGACATCTTCCGCGAGATGGTCAACGAATTCCGGCAGAAGACCGGCATCCAGATCACCGCCTACACCTATTACGGCGCGCGCCACACCACGGCGCAGAAGGCCTTCACCGACTGCGCCGGCATGAAGGGCATCAAGATCCGCGTGCCCGACGTGCCCGCCTACCGCGCCACGCCAGAGGCCTGCGGCGCGAACCCGACGCCGATCGCCTTCGCCGAGGTCTACCTGGCGCTGCAGAACGGCACTGTCGAGGCGCAGGAGAACCCGCTGACGACGATCGAGGCCAAGAAGTTCTTCGAGGTGCAGAAGCACATCATGCTGACGGGCCACATCGTCGACGGCCTGGTGACGCAGATTGCCCCGCACGTCTGGAACCGCCTGAGCGACGCGGAGAAGAAGGTCTTCACCGACGTCACTCAGGAAGCCGCGGTGCGCGCCACCGCGCAGATCAAGAAGCGCGAGAGCGAGCTGGTGGCCGAGTTCCGCGCCAAGGGCCTGGGCGTGCACAACGTCAACCGCCAGAGCTTCGTCGACTCGGTGCTGAAGAACCGTCCGCTCGAGGGCCTGGGCTTCACCCGCCGCGACTACGACCGCATCGTCGCCGTCAAGTAACGGGCCCCGACCGCCAGCCCTGACCTGCCCAGCCCACCTTCGGAACCCGCTGAAATGAGCCAGACGCCGGACATCGACGCGGGCCCGAAGGTGATGGGCGACGACGGGGAGTTCCACGCGACCGACGAGGCCGTGGATCTTGCCGGCACGCCGCCCGAGGCCTGGGTGGCGCTGCTGCTGTTCTGGGCGCTGGGGCTGACGGTCTTCTACCAGTTCTTCACCCGCTACGTGCTCAACGACTCGGCCTCCTGGACCGAGGAGATTGCGCGCTACCTGCTGATCGGCACCGTCTTCGTCGGCGCCTCCATCGGCGTGGCGCGCAACAATCACATCCAGGTCGACCTGCTGTACCGCTACCTGCCCGCCGGGCTGTCGCGCTGGATGTCGCGCGGGGTGGACCTCCTGCGCCTGGCCTTCTTCGCCACGATGAGTGTGCTGACGCTGCAGATGATGGGCAAGATGGGCAGCTATCAGATGACCATCATCGACCTGCCGATGAACATCGTCTACGGCGTGTGCCTGTTCGGCTTCGTGGCGATGACGCTGCGCTCGCTGTGGGTGGCGCGCGTTCACTGGAAGCGCGGCTACAGCGTGCTCGAGCGACCCGAATCGACGATGGACGACCGCTGAGCGCGGCAGGGGCTCCCCGATGCTGAAGATCCTGTTCCTGCTGCTGATGAGCGGCGGCATCCCGGTGGCCATCGCGATGGCCGGTTCGTCGCTGATCTACATCCTGATCAGCGGCAACCTGCCGCCGTTCGCCGTGGTGCACCGCATGATCGGCGGCATCGACAGCTTCCCGCTTCTGGCGGTGCCCTTCTTCATCCTCGCCGGCAACCTGATGAACAACGCCGGCATCACGAACCGCATCTACAACTATGCGCTGGCGCTCGTGGGCTGGCTGCGCGGCGGGCTCGGGCACGTCAACGTCGTCGGCTCGATGGTCTTCGCCGGCATGAGCGGCACCGCGATCGCCGACGCCGCCGGCCTGGGCACGATCGAGATCAAGGCCATGCGCGACCACGGCTACTCCAAGGAGTTCGCGGTGGGCGTCACCGCGGCCTCGGCCACCGTGGGCCCGATCATCCCGCCCAGCCTGCCCTTCGTGATCTACGCGATGATGGCCAATGTCTCGGTGGGCGCGCTGTTCCTGGCCGGGCTGCTGCCGGGCATCCTGCTGGGCCTGCTGATGATGGTCACGGTGGCCTTCTTCGCCCACCGCAACAAGTGGGGCGGCGACATCAAGTTCTCGTCCACCCGCTTCGGCAAGGCCATCATCGAGACCGCCGTCGTCGCTGCCTGGCCGCTGTCGATGTGGTGGCTGGTCAAGGACCTGGGGCTTCCCGCGCAGCCCACGGTGATCGGCGGGCTGGTGCTGCTGTTCGCAGCCGACCGCTTCTTCCGTTTCCAGGCCGTGCTGCCGATCATGACCCCGGTGCTGCTGATCGGCGGCATGACCGCCGGCATCTTCACCCCCACAGAAGGCGCGATCGCAGCGAGCGTCTGGGCACTGTTCCTGGGCCTGTTCTGGTACCGCACGCTGAATTGGCGGTCCTTCGTCAAGATCAGCCTGGACAGCGTCGAGACCACGGCGACCGTGATGTTCATCGTCGCGGCAGCCTCGATCTTCGGCTGGATGCTCACCGCCACCGGCGTCACCGCAGCGATCTCGCAGTGGGTGCTCAGCGTCACGCAGGACCCGTGGATGTTCCTGCTGATGGCCAACCTGCTGATGCTGTTCGTCGGCTGCTTCCTCGAGCCGACGGCGGCCATCACCATCCTCGTGCCTATCCTGGTGCCGATCGCCAAGCAACTGGGCATCGACCTCGTGCACTTCGGCCTGATCATGGTGCTGAACCTGATGATCGGCCTGCTGCACCCGCCGATGGGCATGGTGCTGTTCGTCCTGGCGCGGGTGGCCAAGCTCAGCGTCGAGCGGACGACGATGGCGATCCTGCCCTGGCTGGTGCCACTGCTGGTGGCCCTGGTGCTGCTGACCTACGTGCCGGCGATCTCGCTGTGGCTGCCGCGAATGGCAGGGCTGTGAGAGGGCAGCGTCCTGGCCAGCCCGGTCACCGGCTCGAAACCGCGCGCTGCGCTTGCTCAGACCGCCGGCAACGGCGACGCGAGCGCCGGCCGCCCTGACAAGGCACAGTACGGTCCATGCCGTTTGCCCGTCGAACTTTCTGGACCACCCTGCTCTTCGCGCTGGCCCTTGTTGCCGGCGCCCTGGCGGTCGTGCCGCAGCCGCCGCCGACGCTCGACACCGGATGGGACAAGCTCAACCACGTGCTCGCCTTCGCCGCGCTGGCCTTCTGCGCGCGGCTGGCAGCCGAGGGCTCGCGCTGGCCCGTGCCCGCCTGGCAGGCACTTGTACTCGCCTGGGGCGGTCTGATCGAACTTGCGCAGACCCAGGTGCCGGGCCGCCACGGCGAGTGGCCTGACCTGCTGGCCGATGCCGTGGGCATGGGCATCGGCGCGACCGCGGCCTGGCTGGCATTGCGCTGGCCCCGCCTGGCGAGAATGAACGACGCTGCATGAGGCGCCGCGCCGCCATCGGGTTCAAGGCTCTGGACGTCACGAGCAATGCGCCGACAGGCGGTGGCCGCTGACTGCGAGCCACGCCACCTTCAGCGCAGACGCGGATATCTGCATCCGCTCAACCCCGAACGCCCGGCGGCGGCCGACGATCGAGGCATGACTATCCGGGCTCAGCCCCCAGCTGCCGCACCGTGGTCGCGCCGGCAGTGGTGGCGGCTGAGCGCGCTCGTTCTGCTCGCAAGCTTCAGTGCGGCGCCTATGGCCGTCCTCGCGCAGGCGCGGGGAGAATCGACGCTGGCACAGCGTTATGCGGCGCTGGTGGCCAGCCCGGCACGCGCCCTGGCGCCAGGGGTCTACCTGGAGTCCACAGAAGAGCCGCAACGCGCGCGTGGTGAGGTGCTGGCGCGGCTGGACCTGCCCTACGCCACGGCGGCCACCGCACTGGCCGACCCGCTCGCTTGGTGCAGTCTGTTGATGTTGCACCCCAACATCAAGCACTGCATGCCTGGCTCGGGCAGCGGTGGCGTCCTGCTCGACATGACGATGACGGCCCAGCGCGAGGGCCTGTTCGGCCCGGCGTACCCGCTGCAGCTGACCTGGAACACAGTGACGCGGGACACCTCGCACCTGGTCGTGGAGTTGATGGCCGAGCGCGGACCGATGGGCACGCGCGACTACCGCATCGGCTTCGAGCTCGCGCCGCTGGAGGGGGGATCGTCGGTGATGCGGCTGGTCTACTCCAGCGCCTTCACCGCCACCGGACTGTGGATGGCACAGGCCTACGTCTCCACAGTGGCGCGTCACCGGGTCGGTTTCACGGTGGTGGATACCGACGCCCAGGGCCGACCGGTGCTCGTGCGTGGCGTGCGGGCGGCGATCGAGCGCAACACCATGCGTTTCCACCTGGCGGTGCAGAGCTGGCTGGCGGTGCAGCAACTGCCGCCCGCCCAGCGCGTGGCCCGCGCCATCGAGGCCTGGTTCGACGCGAGCGAACGCCACGCGACCCAGTTGCACGAGGTCGAGCGGGACGAGTACGTGAGGCGCAAGACAGCCGAGTTTGCGAGCGTGCTCGGCGTGGAGCCGGGGCCAAGCCGTCGCTGAGCGGCAGCGGCGGCGGGCACGGGGTGTTCTTCCTGCCGCCAGGCGCGCTCCGGAGCGTGCCGATACACTGCCTCGTTCTCATGAGGACCAGCGGTCTGCGCGCCGACGCAGGGCGTGCATCGCCCGTACGTCACCGACACGGCGGGGCGGTCGTTGCATGGGAACTGCAGCAGGCGACATGGATCACGGCATGCGACCCGGCGACGAGATCACGCGCAAGGCGGCGCCCGGCTCTGCCACGGCGTTGACCCCTGCCTGGGCGGACGCGGGCGCGGGGACAACGCCTGTGCAGCGCGCGGTGGGCCTCAGCGCCGTGTTCGGTGTGCACGCGCTGCTCGGATGGACCTTGGTCAGCGACCGCTTGCCACCGGCACAGCCACCCGAGCCGCCACCTGTGATCGCGCGCCTGATCGCGCCCTCACCTCCCGAGACCGCGATTTCACCGGCCCGGACCGCCGCGACGCCTGCGCCTTCGCCCGCGCCACGAATGGCTCTGGCAGAGCCTGCGGCGCCTGTGACTTCGCCCGCAACTTCCCCCGCGCCACAGCCTGCGCCTCCAGCCCCGGCTCTGGCCCCGGCGCCACCGCCACCGCCACCGCCACCGCCTGCGCCTGCGCCGCCGCCGCCACCGCCTGCGCCTGCGCCGCCGCCGCCACCGCCTCCGCCACCTCCATCGCCGAGACCGCCACCGCCACCTCCACCTCCACCTCCGCCTCCGCCTCCGCCGCCACCTCCACCTCCGCCACCTCCATCGCCGAGACCACTACCACCACCACCACCACCGCCTCCACCACCGACGCCGCGGCCACCACCGCCAGGGACACCGCCCGCGCCGGTGCCGGTGCCGGTGCCGCCGCCTGTCGTCGCAGTGCCGCAGGTGGCTGCAGTGCCCTTCCCGCGTCCGGAGCCGGCCTTGAAGGCAGCAGCCTCGCCCGCGGCCCCGGCACCTGCGCCGAGCGCGCCGGCACCGGCACCGGCCGTGGCATTCCCCCGTCCGGACCCGAGCACCAAGGCCGCAGTGCCGGCCGTGATGCCGGCGCCGGCACCCAGTTCGGCAGCGCCCGCACCAGCGGCTGCGGTGGCCTTTCCCCGTCCGGAGGCTTCGGCGCGCGCGCCGGTGGCCGGCCCGCCTCCGGCCCCGCCTCCAGCCCCGGCTACCAACTCAGCGCCGGCTGTGGCCTGGCCAGTACCGCCGCCAAGGCCGACCCCGGACCCACCCGCGCCTGCCGCAGCGCGCGTGACGACGACGCCGGCCCTGACCACCGCGCAGCCCCCCGCTGCCCTCCCCGCCCCGGCACCCACGGCCAACGTGGAGACGGCTTCTTCGCCTGCGGCAACGCCAGCACGAGCCAGCGCGCCGGTGGTCACGCTCGCCGCAGCCCCGCCTTCTGCAGCGATTCCCTCGCCGGCGCCCGCTGCGCCCGCCACGATTCCGGCTGCCCCGCGCCCGCCGGCGCCCCCAGCACCACTTCCTCCCCCCGCTGCGCCTCCACCTGCGCCGCCGTTGCCCGCCGCCCCCCTGCCGGTTCCGCCGCCGCCTTCCACTCCCGCCGCCGCGCCGCCTCTCGCGCCGCAGCCCCCGCAGCGGGCCCGTGCGACGCGGGTCCCGCAGCCACCAGCCCTGGTAGACCTCGAGGCCTGCAAGCCGCGGCGCGAGGACTACCCTCGCGCCGCCGTGCGCGCCGGCACCACGGGCAAGACGTTGCTGCGCATCGCCATCGAGGCCGACGGCCGCGTCGCGCGCATCGACGTCGAACAGCCCTCAGGCACGACGCGCGAGCACCGGCAGCTCGATGCGCTGGCGGTCAGGAAATTCGGCGAATGCCGCTACCAACCCGCGATCGACGACGCCGGCCAGGCCGTACCCGGCGTGCTGCGACGCGAAATCTTGTGGAATCTCGAGGATCGATCATGAACCTGAGCTTTGACCCTGCCGCGGCGACGTGCCCACCCCTCGAGCCAAGCCGGCGCCGCAGCGCCTGCATGCAGGGTCTGCGCAAGACAGCCTGGACGCTGGCCGTGCTGCTCTGCGCCGTGCTGGCCCTGCTGCCCGATGGCGCACTGGCGCAGGCCGCGAGCGCGGCCGGGGCCGCCGCCCCGGCGGTCATCGTGCAGACAACGGGCGCCGCCAACCCCTACGGCCTGCAGGCGCTGTGGGCGCAGGGCGACCTGGTAGCCAAGGGCACGCTGATCGTGATGCTGCTGATGTCGTTGGGCAGCTGGTACCTCATCGTGACGCGGCTGCTCGCCCAGCAACGCATGCTGCGCAGCGCGCGCGCGGCCGAGGCCTTCTGGAAGGCACCCTCCGTGCGCGAGGGCCTGGAGCGGCTCGAGCCGGACTCGCCGCTGCGCTACGTGGCCGAGGAGGGACTGCGGTCCGAGGCCCACCACGAGGGCACGCTGGTCGAGGCCATCGACAAGCGTACCTGGGTCGGCATGAGCGTCGACCGCGCCGTGGGCCGGGTGCAGAGCCGGCTGCAGGACGGACTCGCCTTCCTGGCCACGGTGGGCTCGACGGCGCCCTTCGTCGGCCTGTTCGGCACCGTCTGGGGCATCTACAACGCCCTCGTGAAGATCGGGGTCAGCGGCCAGGCCTCCATCGACCGCGTGGCCGGTCCGGTGGGCGAGGCGCTGATCATGACCGCGATCGGCCTGTTCGTCGCCGTGCCGGCGGTGATGGGCTACAACGCGCTGGTGCGGCGAAACCGCACGGTGCTCGAGCAGACGCGCGCCTTTGCGGCGGACCTGCAGAACGTGCTGATCGCGGGCCGGCGCTGAAGGCGGTTCACCGACCTTTGGCAGCACGCACCATCCCACCGTCACGCGCCCGACCGACCTCATGGCCCTGACCCCTCTACCCGCCGACCCCGGCGAGGACCCGTTCAACCACACGATCAACACGACGCCGCTGGTGGACGTGATGCTGGTGCTGCTGATCATCTTCCTGATCACGGTGCCGGTCGTGACGCAGACGATCGCGCTCGAGTTGCCGAAGGAGCGCAATGCGCCGGCGCAGATCCGGCCCGAGCACGTGGTGATCTCGGTGGACCGCGATGGCGCCGTGCACTGGGGCATGGAACGACTGGACGGGCCGCAGGCGCTGTCGCAACGCCTGCGCGCCGTCGCGGGGCAGCAGCCCCAGCCCGAGGTTCACATCCGCGCCGACGAACGCGTGGCCTGGCGCGCGGTCGAGCAGGTCAACGACGCGTGCATGCGCGCCGGCATCGTGAAGGTGGGCTATGTGACGGAGCCCACCGCCCAGGGCGGGAGACTCTGACCCATGCCTGCAGCCGACCACCGCAGCACCACCGCGCCCGACGGCGACCCCGACGTGCTCGTCGACATCAACACCACGCCCCTGATCGACGTGATGCTGGTGCTGCTGATCATGTTCATCGTCACGATCCCGATCCAGACGCACGCGATCCGCATGGCGCTGCCTTCCCCCAGCACCGCGACGGCGCCGCCGCCGGCGTTGCCGGTGCTGCGCGTCGACGTGGCCGCCGACGGGGCCATCACCTGGGACGGGGTGCGCCTGGAGGCGGCCGATCGCCAGGCGCTGGAAGCACGCTTGGCCGCCGCCGCGGCGCAATCGCCCCGTCCCGAGGTGCACCTGCACGCCGACCCGGACGCCGCCTACGGCGCCGTGGCGCGCGTGCTCGCAGGCACGCAGCGTCACGGTCTGGACCGGATCGCGATCCACGGCAGCGGGGCGGCGCAGTGAAACCCGAGTCCACCACACCCGCAGAAACGCCTGTGGCCACCGCCGGAGCCGAAGCCGAAGCCGACGCAGGGGTTTCCCATGGGGCAGCGTCGGAGGACTTCGACGCTGCGGCCTGCGCCGATCACGAGACCCGGGTCGATGACGGCGACCACATGGCGCTGCGCCTGTGGCTGCGGCTGCTGTCATGTACCAACCGCATCGAGGCCCCGCTGCGCAGTCGGCTGCGCGAGCGCTTCGGCGGCTCGCTGCCCCGCTTCGACCTGATGGCCCAGCTCGACCGCCACCCCGATGGCCTGAAGATGCGCGAGCTGTCCGAGCGCCTGATGGTCACGGGCGGCAACGTCACGGGCCTGACGGATCGGCTCGTGGCCGAAGGGCTGGTCGAGCGCCGGGACGACCCGGACGACCGGCGCGCCTGCACGGTGCGCCTCACACGCGAGGGCAGGCGCCAGTTCCGCTTCATGGCGCGCGAGCACGAGCGCTGGGTCGCCACGCTGTTCGACGGACTCGACGCGAGCGCGCAGGCGGAGCTGTTTCGCCTGCTCGGGCTGTTGAAGCGGGCGCTGCCCGCATCCCCCGGCCCGCAAGCGCGCCGACGCGCCGCCCGGTCGGCCGCCCGCACGCCCACGGACCGCGCTTGAGGGCGCCCGGCACGGGCCCGACTACAAGCGCAGCAGCGGAACGGCGCAGCCCGCCACGAGCACCGCCAGTTGCTGCAGGCGGCCGAGTTTTTCCTTGAGCACGAAGACCGAGATCAGCACCGCGAACAACGCGCTCGTGTCGCGCAGAGCCGCCGAGATCGCCATCGGCGCCTGGGTGAAGACCCAGACGATCAGCAGGTAGGACGCCATCGACACCACACCCGAGCCGACGACGACACGCCGGTGGCGCACGATGGCCGTCCACAGCCCCGGGCGCCGGCGCTGGCGCAGCAGCATCAGCGAGCCGTTGACCACCGCGGCGCAGCAACCGTAGGCGATCGGCGAGCCGGACGAGCGGATGCCCTGCACGTCGAGCATCACGCAGATGGCGCTGAACACGCCGCCCAGCAGCGTCCAGCCCAGCACGTCGGTCCCCAGACGCTGGCCGCCGCGGGCCTGCGAGGCCATCAGGACCAGAGAAGACGCGATGCAGGCGATCCCGACCCAAGCCGCCACCGACAGACGCTCCCCGGCGAAGACCACCGACAAAGGCGCGATGACAAGAACCATCGTCGCACGGCTCAGCGGGTAGACGGCGCCGTATGCGCCCCGCTCGTAGGCGCGCAGCAGGCACAGGATGCCCAGCCAGTTGAAGAAACAGCTCGCCGCCATCCAGCCCCAGGCCTCGGCCCGCGGCCAGGGCAGCCACAGCAGCAGCGGCAGGGTCACGAGCCCGGCAGCCACCATCTGCCCGGTCATGGCCTCGGTCGTCTGCCCGGTGTGCTTGACGGCGGCAGTCCAGCTCGCGTGCAGCAGCGCGCTCAGCAATGCGGCGAGGACGAGGAGGGTGTCCATCGCCAGACGCGGTGTTCAGGCGCCGAGCACGTCGCGCCCGACGATGAGCTGCTGCACTTCGGTGGCGCCCTCGTAGATGCGCAGGGCGCGGATCTCGCGGTACAGCGACTCCACCACCGAGCCGACCCGCACGCCCAGGCCGCCGTGCATCTGCAGCGCGCGGTCGATCACGCGCTGGGCGTTCTCGGTGGCGCACATCTTGGCCATCGCCGCCTCGCGCGTGGTGCGCGCGCCCTTGACGTCTCGCAGCCAGGCGGCGCGGTAGGTCAGCAGCGCCGCGGCGTCGATGGCGGCGGCCATCTCGCCGAGCGCCGCCTGGGTGAGCTGGAAGTCGGCCAGCGTCTGGCCGAACATGCGGCGCGCCTTCGCGTGCGCCACGGCCTCGTCGAGCGCACGCCGGGCGAAGCCCAGCGCCGCCGCCGCGACGGAGGCGCGGAAGATGTCGAGCGTGCGCATCGCAAGCTTGAAGCCCTCGCCGGGGGCGCCGAGCAGGTGGCCCTTCGGGATGCGGCAGCCGCTGAACTGCAGCCGCGCCAGCGGGTGCGGTGCGATCACGTCGATGCGCTCGGCGATCTCCAGCCCCGGCGTGCCGGCCTCGACGACGAAGGCGCTGATCGACGCCGTGGGCTTGCCACCGGGCCCGCCCACGGGCTGACCGTCGACGTCGAGGGTGCGCGCGAAGACGCAGTAGACATCGGCGATGCCGCCGTTGCTGATCCAGGTCTTCTGCCCGTCCAGCACCCAGTGCTCACCATCGTCGCGCGCGGTGCAGACCATGGCCGCGACGTCGGAGCCGGCCTGCGGCTCGGACAGCGCGAAGGCCGAGATCCACTCGCCCCGCGCCACACGCGGCAGCACGCGGGCCTGCAGTTCGGGGCGGCCAGCCAGTGTGATGGCACCGGTGCCCAGGCCTTGCATCGCGAAGGCGAAGTCGGCCAGCCCGTCGTGCCGCGCGAGCGTCTCGCGCGCCACGACGAGTGCCCGCGAATCCAGCGCCGGCAGCGCCCCCCCATGCGCGGCCGGCACGCACCAGCGCAGGTGCCCGGCCTGCCCGAGCATGGTCACCAGGCGACGGCAGGCGGCGTCGGTATCGGCATGGTCGACGCTGGCCAGGTGCTGCGCGCACCAGACATCGAGCGCGGCCGCCTGCTCGCGGTGCAGGTCGTCGAAGAAGGGAATGTCGAGGTGGGAGAGGCGGGTCATGGTGGTGTGGCGGCTCCGTCTTTCGGCGGCTTATCGATGCTGTCGGCGGCTCTTTGGCCTTGATTTCACGCCTGCATCTTCTCAGACGCGGGGTGTAGGTACCCCCCTCCGCTCATGTCCCCCGGCCCGGGCTGCGCCCGTGCCTCCTCCTTTACTTCGCTGCGGGGGGTACCCACACCCCGCGTCCTGCCAGCATCGCCCCAGTCGAACCGCACGGTTGACCAGCGAGCTTGGAACGCCGAACACCACACTGCATAACCGGTGGACGTGAGAGAACGTTTCGCATGCAAGATCCATGACGCCGCCAGAGCGGGGAGGCTGGGTGCCCTGCGCAGCGAAGTAAAGGGGGAGCCATCGGCTGCAGGCCGATGGCGGAGGACATGAGCGGAGCAGGGCACCCGGCCTCCCCGCTCCCGCGAGATGCTGGAGCGGAAATTGAACTCTCTCAATCCCCCTCGAACCGCGGCGTCTGCTTCGCCGCAAACGCGTCGAAGGCGCGCTTGAAGTCCTGGGTCATCATGCAGATGGCCTGGGCCTGGGCCTCGGACTCGATCATCTCCTCGATGCCCATCGCCCATTCCTGGTTCAGCATCGTCTTCGTGACCGTGTGGGCGAAGTAGGGTCCGTCGGCCAGCGAGCGCGCCAGCGCCTGCGCCCGGGCCACAACCTCCTCGCGCGGGTGCAGGGCGTTAAAGAAGCCCCAGGCCGCGCCCTCCTCGGCCGACATCGAGCGCCCCGTCATCAGCAGCTCGGTCGCCCGGCCCTGACCGATCACGCGCGGCAGCAGTCCGCAGGCGCCCATGTCGGCGCCGGCCAGGCCCACGCGCGTGAACAGGTAGGCGGTCTTGGCCGACGGCGTGCCCAGACGCAGGTCTGCGGCCAGCGCAATCATCGCGCCCGCACCGGCGCACACGCCGTCGATCGCCGCGACGATGGGTTGCGGCGCGCGCTTCATCGCCTTGACCAGATCGCCCGTCATGCGGGTGAAGCGCAGGAGCTCGGGCATCGGCATCTTCGTCAGCGGCTCGATGATCTCGAACACGTCGCCGCCGGAGCAGAAATTGCCGCCCTCGCCCGCAACCACCACGGCGCGCACGTCGCTGGCGTAGACGAGGTTGCGAAACAGGTCGCGCAGCTCCGCGTAGCTGTCGAAGGTCAGCGGGTTCTTCTTCTCGGGCCGGTTCAGCGTGATCGTCGCCACGCGGCCGTCGTCACTGCACTGCCAGCGGAAGTGGCGGGCCGCGTAGTCCTTGAAGGGCTTCTTGTCGTCATGCATTGCTTCGTGCTCCTGGGGGGCGGGGGGACAGGCGCCTGAAGTTGGTTGCGCGTGGATTTCAGGCCGGTCCCGCCGAACCCGCCGCCGCGCGCTTGAGCTGGGCCTCGAACTGACTGCGCCCGGAAAGATACGGCAGCGGCCAGGCGATGTCGGCATGGCCGATCTTCGCGGCCTCGTGCAGCGTCCACGCCGGGTCGGCCAGGTGCGGGCGGGCCACGGCGCAGAGGTCGGCACGACCGGCGGCGATCACCATGTTGACATGGTCGGCCTCGGAGATGGCGCCCACGGCCACGGTCGGGATGCCAACCTCGTTGCGGATGCGGTCGGCAAACGGCGTCTGGTACATGCGGCCGTAGACCGGCTTCTGCTCGGCCACCACCTGGCCCGAGGAGCAGTCGATGATGTCGGCCCCGGCCTGCTTGAACAGACGCGCGATCGCGACCGCATCGTCGGCCGTGTTGCCGCCGGGGAACCAGTCATGGCAGGACAGCCGCACCGAAATCGGCCGGTCCTGCGGCCAGGCCGCGCGGACGGCTGCGAAGACCTCCAGCGGGTAGCGGGCGCGGTTCTCGACGCTGCCGCCGTACTCATCGTCGCGCCGGTTCGTCAGCGGGGAGAGAAAGCTCGACAGCAGGTAGCCGTGCGCGCAGTGCAGCTCGAGGATGTCGAAGCCGGCCTCGGCGGCGCGCCGTGTGGCAGCGACGAAATCGTCGCGCACGCGGTCCATTTCGGCGCGCGTCATCGCGCGCGGCACCTGGCTGTGCGGCAGGTAAGGCAGGGCCGATGCCGAGAGCAGCGGCCAGTTGCCCGCCACCAGCGGCTCGTCCATCTGCTGCCAGCCCAGCTGCGTGCTGCCCTTGCGCCCGGCGTGGCCGAGCTGGATGCCCATCTTCGCACCCGAGTTCGCGTGGACGAAGTCGACGATGCGCTTCCAGGCGTCGAGCTGCGCGTCGTTCCACAGCCCGGCGCAGCCGGGTGTGATGCGCGCGTCGGGGCTGGTGCAGGTCATCTCGGTGTAGAGCAGCCCGGCGCCGCCGAGCGCGCGCGCGCCGAAATGCACGAGGTGGAAGTCGCCCGGCATGCCATCGGCGGCCGAGTACATCGCCATCGGCGAGACGACGGCGCGGTTGGGCACGGTCATGCCGCGCAGCTTGAACGGTGTGAACATCGGGCTGGGCGGCTTCAGCGCCGCCGGGGCGGCCTCAACCGCCGCGGCGGACACCGGCAGGCCGGCCTGCGCTGCAGCCTTGCGCGCGTACCAGCGCTCGTAGCCCTCGAGCCAGTGTGCGTCGCGCAAGCGCAGGTTCTCGTGGCTGATGCGCTGGCTGCGCGTCAGCATCGAGTACATGAACTGCTCGGGCTCGAGCTGGTCGCAGTAGCGCGTGCCCACCACCTCGAACCACTCCATCGCGTTCCAGGCCGCGTTCTGCAGGCGCAGCACGTCGACCTCGCGCTCGGCCTGGTAGCGCTCGAGCACGGCCGGGATGTCGGCCGCGCCGCCGCCGCCGGCGGCTTTCGCCTCCTTGAACAGCCGCGCCATGCCGATGGCATCTTCCAGTGCCAGCTTGGTGCCCGAGCCGATGGCGAAGTGCGCGGTATGCACCGCGTCCCCCATCAGCACCACGTGGCTGCGGCCGTTGTGGTGGTGCCAGCGCCGGCAGCGCACGCGCTGGAAGTTCAGCCAGGCCGAGCCGCGCAGGTGCCTCGCGTTGCTCAGCAGCGGGTGGCCGTCGAGGTACTTCGCGAACAGCTTCTCGCAGAAGGCGATCGACTCGTCGGTGTTCGCCCGGTCCAGCCCGTGGGCCTTCCACACGTGCTCTGGCGTCTCGACGATGTAGGTCGTCGTCTGGTCGTCGAACTTGTAGACGTGGCTCTGGAACCAGCCGTGCTCGGTCTTCTCGAAATGGAAGTTGAAGGCGTCGTAGAGCTTGGTCGTGCCCAGCCAGATGAAGCGGTTGGGCCGGGTGACGATGTCGGGCTGGAAGACCTCGGCGTACTTCTGGCGGATCCGGGAGTTCACGCCGTCGCTGGCGATGACGAGATCGGCATCGGGGTAGTCGGCGTCCGAATCGACCTCGGTCTCGAACTGCAGCTCGACGCCCAGTTCCTCGCAGCGCGCCTGCAGGATGTTGAGCAGCTTCTTGCGCCCGATGCCCACGAAGCCGTGCCCGCCCGAGCGGATGACATGCCCCTTGAAGTGCAGTTCGATGTCGTCCCAGTGGTTGAAGGCGACCTCGATCGCGTCGGCCGTCGGGGTGTCCCAGCGCCGCATCCCGTCCAGCGTGGCGTCGGAGAACACCACCCCCCAGCCGAAGGTGTCGTAGGGCCGGTTGCGCTCGACGACCGTGATGTGGTGGCTCGGGTCGAGCTGCTTCATCAGCAGCGCGAAATACAGGCCGGCCGGACCGCCGCCGATGCAGACGATGCGCATGCGGGAACTCTCCTCGGGAATGGGCCTGATTCTCGCCCGAAATGCTTTAGGCCTAAAGCAATCAGTGCGGCTGCGACAAGCACCTGGCAACAGCAGCAGCGCGGCGCCGGTCGCATGCAAGATGCTCGAGTTCCTCAGGGCCGCATCAGCGGTGCGGCGGACGCCCTCCTGCCATGACCGAACGCCGGTCGCAAGGCGCGAACCCGAGATCAGCGCCGCCGCCGCGGTCGCCTTCATCCCCAGTTGGAGACCGCTGGCCGCAACCCCGTCGCGGCGAGGGCCGAGCAGGACACACTCTGGCTGGCAACGCGAAGTCCCAGGGCGGTCTCTCGGACCCTGTCGCGGTACATCGCAGGACATGCAGCCGCGTGTGCCGCAGAGCGGCGTCGCAGGCACGGCCAGGGCGGGTCGCGAACGGCACACGGCCCACCGCACCCCCTGCCTACAATCCTTTCATGACCCTGCCTGCCTACCTGGAACCCCTGGGCGACGGCGTCCACCTCGTCGACACCGGTTTCCACCGCGAGCGCTTCGACGCTGCCTACCTGCTGGTGCAGGACGGCCGCGCCGCCTTCGTCGACACCGGCACCAACTTCTCGGTGCCGCGGCTGCTGGGCGCGCTGGACGCGCTCGGGCTGGCGCGCGAGGCCGTGGACTGGGTGATCCCGACGCACGTGCACCTCGACCACGCCGGCGGCGTGGGCCTGCTGATGCAGCACCTGCCGGCAGCGCGCGTGCTGGTGCACCCGCGCGGCGCGCGCCACATGATCGATCCCTCGGCCCTGTACCAAGGCGCGCTCGCCGTCTATGGCCAGGCCGAGATGGACCGCTCCTACGGCCGGCTCGTCGGCGTGGACGCGCAGCACGTGGTGGCCAGCAGTGACGGCATGACCGTGGAACTCGCCGGCCGTCCGCTGACGCTGATCGACACCCCCGGGCATGCCAAGCACCACCACTGCATCTGGGACGAGCTCACCGGTGGCTGGTTCACCGGCGACACCCTGGGGCTGAGCTACCGCGAGTTCGACAACGAGCACGGGGCCTGGGTCATTCCGACGTCGACGCCGGTGCAGTTCGAACCCGAGGCGCTGCGGGCATCGGTGTGCCGGCTGCTCGAGCGCGCGCCGCGTTGCGTCTACCTCACGCACTACGGCCGGGTCGGCGATGTCGACGTGCTGGCCGCGCGCATGCTGGCGCTGCTGGACCGCGTGGTGGCCATCGGCCAGGCCCTGCGATCGGCCCCCGACCGGCACGCCGCGCTGTGCCGCGAGCTGACGGCGCTGTACGTCGGCAGCCTGCGCGAGCACGGCTGCGCGATGCCCGAGCCCGAGATCGAACGCGCACTGGCGGTCGACATCGAACTCAACGCCCAGGGCATGGCGGTGTGGCTGGACCGCTGAGGGTCTGCCAGCCGCCTGCCGGCTGCACCCGGGTCGTCCGAACGCAGCCGCGGCTGCGCAGCCTTCGCATGAGGCTCGAAGTCATCGGCGTCTCGGGCGATGCCGACGCCCCCGGCGAGATCGGCGACACGACGCAGATCGCCATTGGGGCGCGGACCGCACGCTGGAAGCCACTGCCGGCGGCGGACGCCGATTCGCAGAGCGCTCACCGACGCGCCTGAGCGTTCGGTGTGTGTGCGGGGTCGAGTCCTGCACGGGTACGCCGCCAAGTGGAAACCCGGCGCAAGGTCGCGCTCTGTTCTTGCCACAATCCACGTCATGAGACTCCTGCACACCATGCTTCGCGTCGGCGACCTGCAACGGTCGATCGACTTCTACACCCAGGTCCTCGGCATGAACCTGCTGCGCACCACGCAGCGGCCCGAGCAGAAGTACGACCTCGCCTTCGTCGGCTACGGCACCAACCCCGAGCACGCCGAGATCGAACTGACCTACAACTACGGGGTCGACCGCTACGAGCTCGGCAGCGCCTTCGGCCACATCGCCATCGGCGTGCCCGACGTCGCCGCGACCTGCGCCGCAGTGCGCGACAAGGCAGCGGCACTGGGCGGCGCAGTCACGCGCGAAGCCGGCCCGGTCAAGGGGGGCACGACCGTGATTGCCTTCATCACCGACCCCGACGGCTACAAGCTCGAGCTGATCGAGCGCCCGGCACTGGCCGGTTGAAGCGCCGGCGCGCCGGCATCCGGCGGCGCAAGCGGTTCGCGACGGGGGACGGACAACGGACGACAGGCCCGCTCGCAGCCGCGTCATGAACGCCGAGGAGACGTTGCATGTACCTGCCCAGCCATTTCGAGCAGACCGACCCCGCGGCACTGCACGCGCTGTTGCGCGAGCACCCGCTCGCCACGCTGGTGAGCACCGGTCCCCAGGGGCTGACCGCCGACCTGATCCCGCTCGAACTGGACCCGTCTGTCGGGCCGCACGGCGTGCTGCGCGGCCACGTGGCGCGCGCCAACCCGCTGTGGCGGGTGGCCGGCGGGCAGCCCGTGCTCGCCGTCTTCAACGGCCCGCAGGCCTATGTCACGCCGTCCTGGTACCCGAGCAAAGCCGCCACGCACAAGGTCGTGCCCACCTGGAACTACACCACCGTGCACGCGCACGGCAAGCTGCTCGCCGTCGATGACGCGCCCTGGCTGCACGCCTTGGTGGACCGGCTGACACAGGTGCGCGAAGCCCCCCGGGAGACGCCGTGGTCGGTCGCCGACGCCCCCCAGGACTACGTGGACCAGATGCTGCGCGCGATCGTCGGCATCGAGATCCCCGTCGAGCGCCTCGTGGGCAAGTGGAAGCTGAGCCAGAACCGGCTGCCCGACGACCGTCAGGGCGTGATCGAGGGGCTGGCGCGGGAGCCAGACGCGCAGGCCCGCCAGGTGGCCGGACTGGTGGCGCAGGCGGCGCGCGGCTGAGTCCGAATCGGATCGCCGATGGGCGCTGCAGGTGCAGCGCAGGACATCAATGCATCAAGAAGGGGCCTTGCGCCGGGCAGCGGCTTGAATCGGCGCGCGGCGGGGAGGCATCAGGCAGCGCGCAGCGGGAAAACATCACGCAGCGCGTAACGCTGCAGCCTCGCGCGCCAGTTGCGTCACGCGCGCCCAGTCGCCCGCCTCGACGGCATCAGCCGGCGTCAACCAGGAGCCACCGCACACGGGCACGTGGGGCAAGGCCAGGAACTGCGGCGCCGTCTGCGGCGTGACGCCGCCGGTAGGGCAGAAGGCCACGTCCGGGAAGGGGCCGGCGAGCGCCTTGAGCATCGGGATACCGCCGGCCGCCGTGGCTGGGAAGAACTTCAGGAAGTGGTGCCCATCGGCCTGGGCCTGCATCACCTCGCTGGCGGTGGCCACGCCCGGCAGCAGCGGCAGGCGCAGGTCGGCACAGGCCCGGCCGATCTCGCTCGTGTAGCCGGGGCTGACGGCAAAACGTGCGCCCGCAGCCCGCGCGTCGCGCGCATCCGCCACCGAGCGCACCGTGCCGGCGCCGACCAAGGCCTCGGGCACGGCCTCGGCGATGGCCTCGATGCAGCGCAGCGCCACCGGCGTGCGCAGCGTCACCTCCAGCACCTTCACGCCCCCGGCCAGGAGGGCGCGCGCCAGCGGCACGGCATCTTCCACGCGCTGCACCACGATGACGGGAATCACAGGGCCGTGGGCGGCAAGTTCGAGCGTGTTCATCGTCGGGAAACCTCAAGGCAGTCGGCAAGCCCGCAGTGTGGCAGGGAGCGTTGAACGGCGGATCACAGCCAGGTCACCGCGCCCTCCTCGGCGCTGCGGACGTTGCGGCGCATGCCGGCAAAGAGATCGCGGCCCAGGCCGTGCGCCGCCTCCTCGGCAAGTGGCGCTGGGCGCCCGGCCGGCTCGCGAAGGGCCCATTGCGCCGGGTCGACGAGCACGTGCAGCGTGCCGGCCACCGCGTCCACCCGGACCGTGTCGCCATCGCGAACGCGCGCCAGCGGGCCACCGGTCAGGGCTTCGGGCACGACGTGGATCGCCGCAGGCACCTTGCCCGAGGCCCCGCTCATGCGCCCGTCGGTGACGAGAGCCACCCGCTGCCCACGTCCCTGCAGCACCGCCAAAGGCGGCGTCAGCTTGTGCAGTTCGGGCATGCCGTTGGCCCGCGGACCCTGGAAGCGCACCACGACGACGACGTCGCCCTCGAGTTCCCCCCGCGCGCACGCGCCCTGCAGGGACTCCTGGCTGTCGAAGACCCGCGCCGGGGCTTCCACGACGTGACGGTCCGCGGGCACGGCCGAGACCTTGATCACGGCCCGCCCCAGGTTGCCCGTCAGCAGGCGCAGGCCTCCGGTGGGCGAGAAGGGCCTGTCGGCGCGACGCAGCACGGTGTCGTCGCCGGGCGCCTCAGGCAGCACAGTCCAGGACAGACTCGCCGGCATCGGCATAGCTGGTGCCGGCTGCGCGGCGGCCGCGGTCGGTGGCTGCGCCGCCTCGCTCTCGAGCACCGGCACCTCGAAGTAGGCCGACATGCCGCGGGGCGCGACGGTGGCCGCATCGGTGTGCAGCAACCCGCCGCGCGCCAGTTCGCGCAGCACAAAGCCCGGGCCGCCGGCGGCCTGGAACTCGTTGACGTCGGCCGCGCCGTTCGGGTACACACGCGCCAGCAGCGGCACGACGTCGGACAGCTCGGCGAAGTCGTTCCAGTCGATCACCAACCCGGCCGCCCGCGCCACCGCCACCCAGTGGATCAGGTGATTGGTCGAGCCACCGGTGGCCAGCAGCGCCGCCATCGCGTTGACGATCGCCCGCTCGTCGACGAGCCGGCCGATCGGCAGGAAGCGGGAGCCACCGCGCACGAGGCCGAGCACGTGCCGCACCGCCTCGCGCGTCAACACCTCGCGCAAGCCGTCGTGGGGGTGGACGAAGGCCGTGCCCGGCACATGCAGCCCCATGGCCTCGAGCAGCATCTGGTTGCTGTTGGCCGTGCCGTAGAAGGTGCAGGTGCCGGGCCCGTGGTAGGCCGCGCCCTCGACCGCCAGCAGCGCCGCGCGGTCGACCCGCCCCTGGGCCGCGAGTTCGCGCGCGCGCGCCTTCTCCGCGTTGGACAGCCCGGTGCTCATCGGACCCGCCGGCACGAAGACGCAGGGCAGGTGGCCGAAGTGCAGCGCCCCGATCAGCAGCCCCGGCACGATCTTGTCGCACACGCCCAGCAGCAGCGCGGCGTCGAAGACGTCGTGCGACAAGGCCACCGCCGTGGACATCGCGATCGTGTCGCGCGAGAACAGGCTGAGCTCCATGCCGGGCTCGCCCTGGGTGATGCCGTCGCACATCGCGGGCACGCCGCCGGCCACCTGCGCCGTCGCCCCCTGGCGCCGTGCCTCGTCGCGGATCAGGCTGGGATAGGTCTCATAGGGCTGGTGCGCGGACAGCATGTCGTTGTAGGCCGTGACGATGCCCAGGTGCGGGCTGCGCTCGGCAACGATGCGCAACTTGTCGGCCGACGGCAAAGCCGCCACCGCGTGGGCAATGTTGGCGCAGCCCAGGCGGTCGCTGCCGCGGGTTCGGGCCGCCAGGCGGTCGAGGCGCGCAAGGTACGCGGCGCGCTCGCTGGCGCTGCGCTCGCGGATGCGCGCCGTCACCTGCGCGAATCGGGGATGGAGCGGTGTCATGCTCATGGGGAGATCTTTCCAGCGCAGACCCGGTACGACCAGGCCCGCCGATCGGGGACAGCATCGAATGTAATCAGTTTCACGGATTGTATGTAATTCGATTTCATTTCCACCTCGACGGCCATGCGCCTATCATGCGGACCCGCATGGGCGCGTCTCCTTCGTACACCGATCTTCCGCAGGCCCGCGACCCCGAGGCCATGCTGCAGCGCCTGCTCGGTCAATGGGGTGGCTGTGGCGATCTCTGGGTCTTCGGATATGCGTCCTTGATCTGGCGCCCCGAGTTCGACGCCGCCGAGCAACGCCCTGCGCTCGTGCGCGGATGGCACCGGGCCTTGCGCATGCGCTCGCGCATCAACCGCGGCACGCCCGAACAGCCCGGCCTGGTGTTCGCCCTGCTGCAGGGTGGCGCCTGCCGGGGCGTGGCCTATCGGCTGCCCTGCAGCCGCGTCGAGCAGGAGATGTGCCGACTCTGGGCACGCGAAATGCCCACCGGCGTCTACGACCCCCGTCTGCTGCGCACCGCCACCTCTTCGGGCGAAGTCAGCGCGCTGGCCTTCACACTGAGCCGCCGCAGCCCGGCATGGATGCCGCCGCTGGCGGATGCGGATTTGCTGCACATCCTGCGCCACGCGCGCGGCCGTTACGGCACCACGCTGGAGTACCTGGCCGAAACGGCGCGTGCGCTCGAAGCGCACGGTGTCCCTGATGCCGAAGTGCGCCGCCTGATGCGGCTGGCGTGCGCGCACGGTCTGGCCTGAGAGGCTGCCGGGTTTGGGGCGCTGACAGCGAAATCGGCCCCAGCGAGGACGGTTCCTGCGAGGACGGTTCCTGCGAGGACGGTTCCTGCGAGGACGGTTCCGGCCAGATTCGCCGGCCCATCGCCGCGCGACGGGTCAAGAAAACGGTGCCATAGGAGCCGCCGCCGTCGCCTGGCAGCCGGCGACTTCCTGGTCCGACCGGTTCCTAGGCGCGGCAGAGGGCCGGCAACATCGCGCGCGCAGCGTCCAGGTCGGCCTCGGTATCGATGTCGAAAAGGACGCCAGGGTCCTCGGTCTCCACGCCGACCGAAGGGTAGCGGGCCAGAAGCCGCCGCGCGCCTTCGTCGCCTGCCAACGACAGCAGTTCAGAGTACATCCCGGCTGAGAAGCCCACCGGGTGTCCCCGACGCCCGTGATGCTGGGCAAAGACGACGGGATGCCGCGTCAGCGCCTCGGCCGCGCTCAGCAGGATCGACGGGCCCACCAGCGGCATGTCGGCCGGCAGCACGAGCCAGCCCTGCGCCTGCGAGCGCGCCTGCACCCCGGCGGAGATGGTGTGGCCCATGCCGCGCGCGGCCTCCTCGTCGCCCAGGACGAGCACGTCACGGCGCGCAACGAAGCGCGCCGCCTCGCTGCCCAGGGCTGCGGTGGTCACCACGACCAAGGCCAGGCCGCTCTCGAGCACATGGCCCAGTGTCGTGCCGAGCACGGTGGAAGAGCCCAGCGCCTGCAGCAGCTTGTGGCCCCTGCCGGAAAACCGGCTCCCGCGGCCCGCAGCAACGACGATGACGACCGGTCCCGAAACCATGACCTCCCCTCGGCCGCGTGGATGGAGAAATGGACGGCGCCACGGCCGGCGCCATGGAACGTAGCTTGCCCGACTGCGGCGAACACGCCAATGGGACGTCTACCTAAGGCATTCCCCGTAAGGGATTGCCAACGGGTCCGCAGCTTGCGCAGGGGGCCGGGCGCGCTGGCTCGGGGCCAGGCTCTTGGCGGCTGAGTGCTTTTCCGCCGTGCCCGACAGGCGCGCCGAAACGCCTTGTGTCGAGGCGAAAACCGCAGCCAGCACACGCGCCATGGCGACGAGTCGCAAGGTCGAGACAGCGTGTTCGGAGTGCAAGGCGGGCATGGGATAACGACATTCAGCCCCTCAGGCCGAGGCCCTTCCTATACTGCAGCACATGAAGAACATCGGCCAGGACATCGCGCAACTTCGCAAGAGCTACGAACGCGCCGCCCTCGACGAAGCCGCCTCCCACGCGGACCCGCTGCAGCAGTTCAGCGCCTGGATGGCCGAGGCGGTCTCGTCCCAGTTGCCGGAGCCGAACGCGATGACGCTGGCCACCGTCGGTGCCGACGGGCGGCCCTCCACCCGCGTGGTGCTCATCAAGGGTTGGGACGAGCGAGGCATCGTCTGGTACACCAACTACGCCAGCCGCAAGGGTCGCGAGCTCGGCATCAACCCCCACGCAGCGCTGCAGTTCCACTGGGTCGAGCTCGAGCGCGTGGTGCGCATCGAGGGCCGGGTGTCCCAGGTCTCGCAGGCCGAATCCGACGCTTACTACGCGAGCCGTCCGCTGGATTCACGCCTCGGCGCCTGGGCCTCGCCGCAGAGCGAGGTCATCGCCTCGCGCGCGGTGCTCGTGGCCAACGCCGCGCGCTATGGGGCGCAATATGTGATGAACCCGCCGCGCCCGCCGCACTGGGGAGGTTACCGCCTGCTGCCCGACCGCTGGGAATTCTGGCAGGGTCGCCCATCGCGCCTGCACGACCGGCTGCGCTACCGGCTCGAAGACGAGCGCTGGGTGCGGGAACGGCTGGCGCCCTGAGAGGCTGAGAGTTTTTCCGCCGTGCCCCAGGCCGGTGCATGCTCAGGTCAGCGGCGGCGGCCGCAAGCTGAGCTCCAGCCGGGCCAGCGCCGGCCCCGCCACCGGGTGGGCACGCAGGTCCACCGCGTGGGGCGCGATGGCCTGGTGGAAGGCCTCCCACTGGGCGCGCGTGCGGAGGTGGTGCGCTCCCCGCTGGTGCTTCAGGTCCTCCGCCGGCACCTTGGCTGCGATCTGCATCTTGCGCTGCAGAAAGCGCGTGTTCCAGGGCGCGAACGACAGGTGCACCACGACGATGTCGGGATGGCGCACGACGTTGTCGGGGTGGAAGGACGCATGCCGCCCAGGCGTGTACATCCCCACCGGCAGCCGGTGGTATGCGCGGTTGTGGCTGGCCTCCGCGGCCAGGCCGAAGCGCAGGCGCTCACGCGGCGGCAGGCCGGCGTTGTCGTCGAGACCATGGGTTTTCTGCAGCATCAGGAGCCGGCCTGGCTGCGGCTCGCGCGCGGGCTCGATATCGACGAGCTGGAATCCGCTCGCGGCCCCGCCCATGCGCCCTTCGCGCTCCAGCTTGCGCTCGAACTCCGCCAGAGGCCGCGCCGGCAGCAGGAACTCCGTCACCGTCAGCGCCACCTTCCAGCCCGGCAGTTCCTGCTCGTAGCCCATCAGCTCGAAGTCGGTCAGGTAGGCGTCGAAGTGCGTCAGGCGGCTGCGGACGAGGCGCCAGTGCGGCGCGATCCGGCGGCAGATGTCGGCCGAGCCGTCGGTCGAACCGTGGTCGATCAGCACGCCGTGGTCGAACAGCCGGACGTGGTGTTCCAGCCACCAAGGCAGCAGGTACTCCTCGTTGTAGAAGTGCGTCAGGACGGTGCGCATCGGACCTCAGGACCAAGCGGTGGACGGAGCAGGCTCACGCGGCAGCCGCGCGCTCACAGGAAGGCCGGCTCGGGAAGGTAGGCGTGGAAGCGCGAGCCCTCGGGCACGCCGATGTCGCGCAGCTTGCGCGTCAGCTCGTGCCTGAAGTTCCACGCCGACAGCACGAACAGGGCCGGACGCCCGATCGCCCCAGCCGCCTGCAAGGGCTCGACGAGGCAGGCACAGCCCGGGGCATGGGTGCCGATCTTGAGCGGGCTCTCGTCGAACAGCCGGTCGGGCACGATGCCCGCCGCATTGATCAGCGTCAGCGCCTTCGCCGCGGCGCCGACGAAGACGATCTCGAATCCCCCGCTGCGGTGCTCGTCGACGACCGCGCGCGCGCGGCCCATCACGGCTGCGGCGCGCTCGCGAAAGCGGTCGTAGACCTCGGGCCCGAACAGGCCGACCCGCTGCTCGTAAGCCTGCAGGTCCTCATCGAGGCCGAACTCCCCCTCGCGCAGGCTGCGCGCCAGCGCATCGGCGGCGCCCGCCTCGTGTGCGTGGCGCAGCAGGTAGACCGGGCTGTCGCCGTGCACCTGCACGATCGCGCTGCTGGCCAGACGCAACCCCGCGCGCTGGGCCAGGTGCGCGATCGAGCGCGTGTTGAAGAAGGACACGTGCTCGTGATAGACCGTGTCGAACTCGCCGTTGTCGAACATGCGCGCCTGCGAGGGCTGCACGATCACGACGCCACCGGGCGCGAGCCTCGACGCGCAGGCCTGCAGGAAGGCCAGGGGGTCGTCGACGTGGGCGAGCACGTTCATGCAGACCACTGCGTCGTACAGGTCGTCCAGCTCTGCGGCCGCCGCCGGCCACCAGCCCAGCCGAACCGGCAAGCCCGCGGCCCGGGCCCCGGCGACGATGTTGGCGGCCGGATCGATGCCGGTGCAGTTCAGCCCCGCAGCCTGCATCGAGCGCACGAGGGAGCCGTCGTTGGCGGCAATCTCGAGAACCCGTGCGCGCGGGGGGAGCGCCCGGGCCAGCGCGGCGGCGAACCAATCGAAGAATCGCGTCAGCGTGCGCGAGGTGCCGCTGACATAGGCGTAGTGCGCGAACAGCTCCCGCCGGTCCACGGCGAAGGACAGTTGCGCGTGCCAGCAGGTGGCGCACAGGTTCAGCGCCAGCGGGTGACGCGGCACCCCGGCCGCCGCGGCCGCCGTCGCGGCATAGGCATTGGCCGGCGGCTGCAGGCCGAAGTCGAGGACGCCGCGCAAGGTGGGCGCGTCGCAGCAAAGGCAGCGGTCTATCGGGCGGTGCATCTCGGGCGGTGTGGTTTGAAGAGCACGGGGCGCGGGTCTCAGCGAGGCTGCAGCGTCTGGCCGCGACGTACGACGCCAGGGTGACCGGCGGCCTCGCAAGCGGAGACGAACGAGCGGCACTGCGCCGCCAGATCGCAGGTGTGCAGAGCGGCACCGCACAGGTGCCGCATGCGCGAGGTGTCGAGTTCGAAGGAATACGTCGGCGAGTCGCCTTCGTCCACCACCTCGGCGTCCCAGACGGCGGCGATCTCCTGGGCCAGTTGGCCCATGGAGCCCGACCAGCTGCCGACGTTGCACACCCCCGGCGCCGCGTCCCCTTCCAGCAATCGACGCACCATGCTCCACAGGTCGTCCAGGAACAGGATGGTGCGACGCGCGTGCCGATTGCGCAGGCGCACGACGCCGGCGCGTGCGGCCGAGAGGTTCATCGCGTTGAAGACCAGTTCGTCACGCAGGTTCGGGCTCCAGCCCGACACCGTCCCCAGCCGCAGCGCATGGAAGTCGCTCAGGAAATGCTCGGCCAGGTAGTCGAAGGCGAACTTGGAGATGTCGTAGGCGTTCTGGGACGGCACGCGCGCGAGGCTGCGCTCGTCCGCGGGCGGCGCCTGGTTGTCCGCTGTCGAGTAGAGGCTGCCCGTGGATGCATAGACCAAGCGCGTGCCCGGCGCGAGCTTACGCGCGAAGCTGAGCAGGTTCAGGCAGTTGTTGGCGAGCGCCCCACTCGGGTCCTGGACCGCGCGACCGACGCTGGAGTGACCGGCGAACCACAGCACGGTATCGAAGCCAGCGAGGAAATCCGCCTCGAGCAAGGCGTAGTCCTGGCCGATCACGTCCAGTGATTGCGGATTGCCACGATCGCCTCGGTCACACACGCTGACCTTGAAGCCGTCCTTGACAAGGTGCCGGTGGAGGTGCGATCCCACGTAGCCACAGCCGCCCACGAGCAGCACTCGCGACGCGCGTGCGGCACTGTGTACAGTCTGGGGCTGCATGCGTGAAGGTGCCGGATGCGCAGGCGAGGACGTATCAGTCATGGCGAGAAGTTAACATTTTCGCCCGCCTGGCAAACCTGGAAATCACGCCCCATTCCTGACCGAATGCCTCCCGGCGCATCGGTCACCTCTCAGCATTCGTTCGATACATGCCATCCACCCTGCCCCTCCGCGTTCGTGATCCAGCGTCGTCCCGATGGGCTTGCGCCGCCGGCCTCGCGATCTGCGCGTGGTGGCCCCCCGGCGCAAGCGCAGCGCCGCACGATCACGGCACGGCCCAGGTCCAGGTCGCACTCGAGGGCGAGCAACTGACGCTGACGATGCAACTGCCCCAGGAAAGCCTGGTCGGCTTCGAGCATGCGCCGCGCACATCGGCACAGCGCCAGGCGATGGCCGACGCGCTCGCGCGCCTGCGCCAGTCAGGCGACCTGATCCAGCCCGACGCCGAAGCCCGGTGCCGTCCGACCAAGACGGAAGTGAAGGATCCCCACGAGCCCCGCGGTGCCAGCGCGGGAGCCGCGGCCGATCATGCCGATGTCGAGGTCGAGATCGGGTTTCGCTGCGCCCAGGCGGCGCAGCTGCGCACGCTGGGGATCGGCCTGCTCGAGACCTTTCCGCGCTTGAAGCGGGTCCAGGCCGTCGTCGCGACTCCCCAGGGGCAGCGCAAGTTCACGCTGCGGCGGCCTGCGCGGGAACTGAAGCTGCCTCGCTGAAACCCCCCGGTCGCTTGACCGGGGCGGAGAACCGGTCAGCCGCGCACCCGTGCGGCAAACGTGCGCCTGAACTTCTCGACCTTGGGGGCGACCACGTGCGCGCAGTAGCCTTGCCAAGGGTGGCGGGCGTAGTAGTGCTGGTGGTAGGGCTCTGCGGGCCAGTAATTGCGTCGCGACTCGACCTCCGTGACGACCCGCCCGCCATGGGCCGCGTCAGCCTCGCCGCGCACCGCCTGCACGACGGCACGCTGGGACTCGTCGTGAAGATAGATGCCCGAGCGGTACTGAGGCCCCACATCGTGACCCTGCCGGTTCAGTGTGGTCGGGTCGTGGATGGCGAAGAAGATCTCGAGGATCTCGCGCAGGGTGATGCGCTGGGGGTCGAACTCGACGCACACGACTTCCGCATGGCCGGTGTCGCCCTCGCAGACCTGCTCGTAGCTCGGCCGGGTGATGTGGCCATTGCTGTAACCCGACTCGACGGAGACGACGCCATCCACCAGTTCGTACACGGCCTCCAGGCACCAGAAGCATCCGCCGCCAAGGGTGATGAAGGTCGTGGCCATTGCTGTGGGCTCCGCGGGTGGGGGATGACGGCCGACGAGGCAGGCCGTCGCCGACCGAGTGGATTATCCAGGCGCGCGCCCGGCGCACAGGCCGGTCCGACGGCATGAACCGCCCATCGTCGGCAGGGTCAAGCAGCCCAGGGCTTTGCGCCACGCGACGAATGCCGCACACTGCACGTCGCGCGGGTTGGCATGAGGACATCCGCCCGCGCCAGACACCACCCCCTCCTACTTGCAAGGATCGAGCAATGAAGAACTGGCTGGCTGGCACGCTCGCGGTGATGATGATCGCGACGGCGCCCTCCTGGAGCGAAGCCAAGCGCGTAGGCGCCGGCAAGTCACAGGGCATGCAGCGCAACGCGCCGGCGCAGAGCACTCCTCAGAACACGCCGCCGCAGCAGGCAGCCCCGCAACAGGCGGCCTCGCCGCAGCAGGCAGCGCCTTCGCCGGCGGCCGCTCCTGCGGCCGCAGGGGCCGCGGCTGCCGCTGCAGCGCCGGCCAAGCGGTCGTGGCTCGGGCCCATCGCCGGGCTCGCAGCCGGCCTCGGGCTGGCGGCGCTGATGAGCCACCTGGGGCTGGGCGAAGCTTTTGCCAACTTCCTGATGCTCGCCCTCCTGGCCGTGGCCGTGATCTTCCTGGTCGTCTTCCTGATGCGCCGTTTCGGCCGGGGCGCGCGGCAGCAGCCCGCGCTGGCGACGGCCGGTGCCGGTCAGGCCGGCACGGCAGGCCCGTCCTGGAGCAGCGCACCGCCAGTGCAGGCGTCCCCTGCCCCCGTCGTCGACACCACGACCGCGCGCACGAGCCTCGAGCCTGCCGGCGGCGAGGTGTCGGTGACCGGGCAGCCCCTGGCCCGTCTGGGCGGTGACGCTGCGCCTGCGGCCCCGGTCGCTGCCACGGCGGCGTCAGTCAGCGCGCCGAACCTGCCGGAAGGGTTCGACCTCCCCGCCTTCGAGCGGGTGGCGAAGATGATCTTCATCCGCCTGCAGGCAGCCAACGACGCCGGCGATCTGGATGACCTGCGCCGCTTCACAACTCCGGAGATGTTCGCCGCGCTGCGCATGGACATCCAGGATCGTGGCGCCACAGACCAGCGCACGGATGTCGATCGCGTCGATGCCCAGGTCATCGATTTCGCCACCGAGGCCGGTCGGCAGATCGTCAGCGTGCGCTTCCACGGCCTGATCCGCGAAGAAGCCCAGGCGCCGGCCGTCGCCTTTGACGAGGTCTGGCACCTGGTCAAGAATGAAGGCGAAGGCGCCTGGGCCATCGCCGGGATCCAGCAGGCCCAGTAAGTCCCACGCGCCAAGCGCCACCGCCCGACGCCACCGGCGTCAGAACGGTGGCTCGCTGACGAAGATCACCCGCAGCCCCGTCTGCGGGTGTTTCATTTCCAGCCTCGTCGCATGCAGGCAGAGCCGGGACGCCAGGGCCTGGACACGCGGCGGCGCGTACAGGGGATCTCCGAGGATCGGATGGCCGATCTCCGCGAGGTGGACCCGCAATTGGTGCGAACGCCCGGTCACGGGCTCCAGTTCGAGGCGGCATCGGTCCGCGGCCCGCTCCAGAGCGGTCCAGTGCGTGCATGCCTGTTTGCCGCTCTCGACATCGACACGCTGGCGCGGCCGATGCGGCCAGTCGGCCGCCAGCGGCAGGTCGATCGTGCCGCCGTCCATCAGGGGCACACCCCCCACCCAGGCCTCGTAGCGCTTGCCGATCTGACGCTGCTCGAAGGCGCGGCTCAGGATCCTCTGGGCCTGCGGGCCACGCGCCAGGACCAGCAGGCCTGAAGTGGCCATGTCGAGCCGGTGCACGACGAGGGCGTCGGGGAATTCCGATTGCACCCGCACGGCGGCGCAGTCCTGCAGCCCGGGAGCCCGGCCAGGCACCGAGGGCAGGCCGGCAGGCTTGTCGACGACGACGATGTGATCGTCTGCATGAAGGATGAAGCGGCGGCCCGGTTCAGGGCGAGCGCTCGGCTGCGCAGACGGCCCGCCTGCGGTTGGCGCAGGCAATTGCTTGGCCTCAGTGGGGGGATAGACCATCCACCTAAACTCCTCATTGTCGAAAGGGGAGTAGCACGCAGCGCCCGCTGCCGCGGCCCCCCGTCAGTACGGTGACAGGCGCCCGCCCGTCACCCGGGACCGCAGGGAATCCCCCGCAAGACCTTTCGGCGCGATCTTCAATCTCTTCTTCCCGGGAGTGTCCATGGACACCATCGCGCCGCTCTGGCTTTGGATTTTCTTCGCTGCGTCCGTGCTGGTCGCCTTGTTCGTCGATTTCGTCGTCCTGCGCAAGCAGGGCGCCCACACCGTGGGCGTGAAGGAGGCGCTGAACTGGTCGATCATCTGGGTGGCGCTCAGCTTTGCCTTCAATGGCCTGTTCTGGTGGGCGGTGTGGCAGGACCACGGCACCGCTACGGCCAACACCAAGGCCATGGAGTTCCTGACCGGCTACCTCATCGAGAAGAGCCTGGCGGTCGACAACATCTTCGTCTTCCTGATGATCTTCACCTACTTCGCGGTGCCTGCGGAGTTCCAGAAGCGGGTGTTGATGATCGGCATCATCGGCGCGATCGTGCTGCGCACGGTGATGATCCTCGTCGGTTCGTGGCTGATCGCGCAGTTCCACTGGGTGCTCTACATCTTCGGCGCCTTCCTCGTGCTCACCGGCATCAAGATGTGGTGGGCCGCCGGCCAGGAACCGGACCTCGAATCCAACCCGGCCCTGAAGCTGCTGCGCAAGGTGTTGCCGGTGTCCAAGGGTTTCGACGGCGAGCGTTTCTTCACGGTCGAGAACGGCAAGCGCATCGCCACGCCGCTGCTGCTGGTCATCGCACTCGTGGGCCTGACCGACGTGATTTTCGCCGTGGACTCGATCCCGGCGATCTTCGCGATCACGACCGACCCCTTCATCGTCCTCACGAGCAACATCTTCGCCATCCTGGGCCTGCGCGCGATGTACTTCCTGCTCGCCGCGGTGGCCGAGAAGTTCCATCTACTCAGCTACGGCCTGGCGGTGATCCTGACCTTCATCGGCACGAAGATGATGTTGATCGACATCATCAAGATCCCGGTGGTGGTGTCGCTCGGCGTGGTCGTGGCGATCCTTGCCGTGACCATGTGGCTCAGCCTGCGCACCGCACCGAAGCTGAAGGCGCGCGAGGCCGGCGGCACGAGCGGGGCCTGATGCCCGTACGGGGCGGGGCAGGCGCTATGCTGCGCGCATGAGTGCCCCCCTGCCCCTTACCATCATCACCGGCGCCTCGCGCGGCCTGGGCCTCGCGCTGGCGCGCTCGCTGCGCCAGCGTGGCCACCGACTGCTGACCCTGCAGCGACATCCCGAGGTCGCGCTCGAAGCGGTGGGCAGCACACCGATCGAGCAGTGGTCGGTCGATCTCGCCGACCCCGTGCCGGTGGCGCGGCGGCTGCGCGACTGGATCGCAGCGCTGGCGCCTGCCGATGTGGCATCGCTGACCTTGATCAACAACGCCGCGCTGCTGGTCGAACCCGGGCCGCTGGCCGGCGCCGATCTCGAAGCCGTCAGCCGCGCGGCGCGTGCCAGCCTGGAGGCGCCGCTGCTGCTGACTGCCGCTTTCCTCGAGGCCAGCGCCGGGTTCGACGTGGCGCGCAAGGTGCTGCAAGTCTCCTCCGGCCTGGGACGGCATGCGATGGCCGGCAGCGCTGTCTACTGCGCCGTCAAGGCGGGCCTGGATCACGTCACGCGCAGCGTGGCGCTCGAGGAGGCGCGCCACCCGTCGGGCGCACGCGTGTGCTCGCTCGCTCCCGGCATCATCGACACCGACATGCAGGTGCAGTTGCGCGGCGGCGATCCGGTCGCCTTTCCCGAGCAGGCGCGGTTCGCCAGTTTCAAAAACGAGGGCCAGCTCGACAGCCCGCCGGCCGCGGCCGCGAAGGTGCTGGCCTATCTGGACCGCGCCGATTTCGGCGCCCAGCCCGTGGCGAGCGTCAAGGATCCCGGCTGAAGAGCTGAGCCTGCTCAGCCAGGCGCCGGCGCATCCGCCAGCCACTGCCCGTAGCGCCGCAGGTCGACGTTCCCGCCCGAGAGCACCACGCCCACGCGGCGGCCGCGCAGGTCGGGCAGCCCGTCGGCGCGCGCGAACAGCGCCGCAGCCCCCAGGCAGCCCGTGGGCTCGACGACGATCTTCATGCGCTCCGCGAAGAAGCGCATGGTCTCCACCAGTTGCTGATCACTGACGGTGACGATGCCGCGCACCAGCCGCTGGATCACCGGAAAGGTCAGCTCGCCGGTGTGCTGGGTCTGGGCGCCGTCGGCGATCGTCTTCGGGGTGTCGATGTGGACGATGCGCCCTTCGGCCAGGCTGCGCTGCGTGTCGTTGCCGGCCTCGGGTTCGACGCCCCAGACCTCGATGCCCGGCACCAGGTGCGTGACGGCCACGGCACAGCCGGAGATCAGGCCGCCACCGCCCACGCAGACGAGCAGCACGTCGAGCGGTGCGCCGCCGGCCTCGGCCACCTGTTGCACCAGTTCGAGCGCCGCGGTCCCCTGGCCCGCCATGACGTCGGCATGGTCATACGGCGGCACCAGCGCCATACCGCGCTCGGCCGCCAGACGACGGCCAATGGCCTCACGGTCCTCTTGGTAGCGGTCGTAGAGCACGACATCGCTGCCGGCCATGCCAGCCTGGTAGCCACGCGTGGCCGCCAGCTTGGCCGGCGGAGCGTCCTGCGGCATGACGATGACACTGGGCATGCCGAGCATGCGTGCCGCCAGCGCCACCGCCTGGGCGTGGTTGCCCGAGGAGTAGGCGATCACGCCGCGCTCGCGCTGCGCCGCGTCGAACCGGGCCAGCGCGTTGAAGGCACCGCGGAACTTGAAGGCGCCCATGCGCTGCAGGTTCTCGGCCTTGAAGAAGACCTGCGCGCCAGTGCGCTCGTCGGCCGTGCGCGAGGTCAGTACCGGTGTACGGTGGGCGTGGCCCGCCAGACGCCGGGCGGCGGCGGCGACGTCGTCGAAAGTGATGGCCAAGTCTGACATCGGGTTCCTCGAGTCGGGCCGCCTGCCCAGCGGGTGCCGGGTTGTGTGGACGCACCGCGCGCCTCGGCCAGACGGGATCTCCAATTGTCCTGCGGGCCTGTCGCCTGGGCACAACAGCCGGCCTGCCGGGTAGGAGACGATCTTCGTCAAGCTTTGAAGGGCTTCAGGTTCGCGCGCCGAGGTTCGGCGAAACTGATCATTCGATCGTACAGATCACCCCGCCTCTTCCATGATGAATTCCGCTGTTTCCCCAGAACGTGAGGGCCTGCCCCTCGTGGACATCATCCAGCTCAAGTGGCTGATGTCGCGTGAGGGCCACCGCGTTCATGTCGAGCGCCTGCAGCGGGATCCAGAGTACGCACGCGAGTGCCTGGCACAAGCCCAGCAGTGTCAAGGCGAGGCAGCGCGCGCCTGCGCCCAGCGCCTGGCGGCGCAACTCCAGGGCTGAGCGCCCCGCTGAACAGTCACGCCCCGTAGCGCTCCCGAGCCAGCGCGGCGCCTTGCACCAGGGCCTGCAGTTTGGCCTGCGCCACTGCGCGGTCCATCGGCGCCATGCCGCAATTCGTGCAGGCGATCACGTGCTCACGTGGCACGAAGCGCAAAGCCTGCCCCAGGGTCGCGGCCACTTCTTCAGCGGTTTCGACCACGTCGCTGGCCACGTCGATGACGCCCACCATCACGTCCTTGCCGCGCAGCAGGGCCATCAACTCCGGGGGCACGCGCGAGTGGATGCACTCGAGGCTGACCTGGTCGATCGAACTCGCCGCCAGGGCCGGGAAGACACGCTCGTACTGGCGCCATTCCTGGCCCAGCGTCTTCTTCCAGTCGACGTTGGCCGGGATCCCGTAGCCGTAGCAGATGTGCACGGCCGTCGTGCAATGCAGCCCCTGGGCGGCGCGCTCGAGGGCTCGCACACCCCAGTCGGCGGCTTCGGGCAGGTAGACGTTGAAGGCGGGCTCGTCGAACTGGATCACGTCGATGCCGTCAGCCTGAAGCGCCAGTGCCTCCTGGTTCAGCAGTTCGGCGAAGGCGAAGGCGAGAGCGACGCGGTCGCCGTAGTGCCGGTCGGCCACCGTGTCGACGATGGTCATCGGCCCGGGCAGCGTGAACTTGGTGCGGCGGGTGGTGCGCGCGCGCAGGAAGCGCGCCTCGCTCTCATGCACGCGCCCCTTCAGGCGCAGCGGGGCGACGACCTGGGGCACCATGGCCTTGTAACGGTCGTTGCGGATGCCCATCTCGACCTTGTGCTCGAAGTCGATGCCCTCGACCTGCTCGAGGAAGCCATGCACGAAGTGCTGGCGCGACTGCTCGCCGTCGCCCACCACGTCCAGGCCGGCGTCCTCCTGGGACTTGATCCACAGCAGGGTCGCGTCGAGCTTGGCCTGCGCAAGCTCGGCGCCCTCGGCCACCCACCGCGGCCAGAGGCGGCGGGTTTCGGCCAGCCAGGCGGGCTTGGGCAGGCTGCCGGCGATGGTGCTCTGGAACATGACAGACGGTCTCCCTGGAACGCGTTGACGGATGGGACGCTCGATGCGGCCACCTTGCCAGACCGCGCCTCGAAGCAGTGTCGCTCAGCCGGCGCGGTCTGGTGGCGGGAAGCGCGATGCCCCACGCGTAGGGAGGTAAACCGCGCGCCAGGCAGCAGGCATCCACGCCCGCAGGGGGCCGGACCAGGCCTCGAGCCGTGACCGCCAGGAGATCAAGCCCGCACCGATGGCCACCAGGGCGAGCAAGCCGACGATCAAGCCCGCCAGGTCCGAGCCAAGGAGGCGACTCGCGCCCCAGGCGAGTTCGAACCCGGCCAGCGCCAGCGCCACCGCCACCATGCCCAGGCGCTGCAGCGACAGCGCCCACAACAAGAAGACCGTCCAGCCCAGGTAGCGTGGCAGCAGCACCCACGCCGCAGCCGCGGCCATCGAAACCCAGCCCACCCCCAGCAACGCGGCCCCGGCCAGGTACGGCCAGCGTGCGAAATCCGGGCCCCGTTCGCGCCGGACGCGCAGGTCGATGTACAAAGCGGCCGCCAGGGTCAGGCCGCCCAGCAGCACCGTGAAGGTCGACATCCCGTGCGCGCCCAGCCCCAGCGACTGCAGCACGCTGCCCACCGTGAGGTAGGCCGCCGCCCAGAGCAGGACGGTCACCGACGCCAGCAGCACCGGCTGGCGCAATCGGCCCAGCCAGTAGACGGCAGCCATCAGGGGCACCGAGGTCAGGACCAGCCAGCGCCAGTCGATACCGGGCTGCGGCGCCGCGGCTGGCGTTGCCGCCGGAGCCGCTGCGAACAGGTCGAGCGGGCGCTGCGCGGGCCACCAACCCGCAGCCGCCTGTGCCTGCCACGCCGTTGCCGCGAGCAAGGGCAGCAGCAGGTGAACACCGAGCACCGCAGCGGTCGTCTGGCCGCGGCGATGCGCCCCCGAGGTGCTACGCCAGGCCAGCGCGCTGCCGAGCAGGCCGGCCGCAACGGCGAACCAGGGCCCGAACAAGGTCGCGCCGACCGCCATGCCGACGGCTGAAGCCGTCGCCGCCAGCAGTGCCAGCGCCATCGCCACGGCCCCTCCCGACGGCGCCCCGCGCTCGGGCGGCGCCGGGCTGGGGACCTCGATCACGTCGACGACCTCGATGCGCGGGCGCGGGTCGCCGCGCCCGGCGACGCGCGCGCGCTCCTTGTGCAGGGGCTCCAGAACCTCGGTGGCCGGGGCGGGCGGCGCTGCCCCGGCGTCCTGCCGACCAGGGCCCGGGCGTGGCGCCTGCGAGCCCGGGCGGGCCTGTGCAGCCTCGGGCTGGACCCGTGCCGAGCCGGAACTGCCGCCCGCCCTGGCCCGCCCCCCCTGCGGACCGGCCTCGGGTTGCGACGGCAAGCCGCCTGCGTCGGGTGCTGCAGCCGTACCGGGCGGTGCGTCCCCACCCGGAGGGCGAGGTGCCTGCACAGGCTCGCCCTCGTCGGCATCGATGTGGCTGAGCGGCTTGCGCGCGAGCCAGCGCGCCCACAAGGCGTGCGCGGCATCGCGCGTCATCCACCCCGCCGCCACCGCGGCCTGCAGATCGGCCCAGCTCACGGTCACCGCAGGCACCTTGCGCGCCGGCGCTGCCGCGGCTGCGGCTGAGCGCGCCGCGGCCTCGGGCGGGCGCGTCGCGCCCTCGGCGCCCCCGGCCGCGCCAGACACGCCGGCAGGTGCAGGCGATGTAGTGTCGGCGCGCACGGGCCCCGACCCTGCGCCCGCAGGGCCGGCGTCGGACCGCGGTCGCGCGTCCGTGGCCGCAGCATCTGCCGGCGCGGTACCCGGTCGGGGCTTCAGGCCGGGCCAGGACACTGGCTTGACCATGCGCCCGGCCGCGGCATCGTGCGCGCGCGGCGCCGCCGACGCAGTCTCGCTCGGGCGCGCATCCCGCCGGCCATCGCCTGCGTCGCGCGCCGGCAAGCCGCGCAGGTCCTCATCGGTCAGGCGCCCGGACCGTCGGGGGGTTTGCGACGAGGGGTCCGGGAGGTCGAATGCGCCCAGTTCGGCCAGGCTGGGCAATCTGCCGGGGCGCCTGGATGCGCCGGGACGCGCAATCCCAGCGCCACGGCTGTCCGCCGGCGGGGTGTCCGGATCCTTGGAACCGGACGAATCGGATTGGCGGGAATCGCTCATCGACACCACACGCCCGCGTCGATGCTATGCCGGCCCGAGGCTCATCGGACGAGCGTCCGATGACTGCGGGACCGCCGCCACGCCCCGACCGTGGCGCTCGGGAGCCCAGGGACCGCAACCGAATGCGCACGGGAATGAGGGCCCAGGCAGACGGCCTGTCGGCGGCCCACCCGTGGCGACGACGGGATGCCGTCCAAGGGCTCGAGCGCGCGGGCGCAACACGAGCCGAAGGCCCCGACGATCTCAGCGGTCGGCCCTGGAATACATTTCTTCGCAACACACCATATTGCGCGAAGAGATTGTTCTGCTCTGAAATTCACAAGATACAAGGTTACACGACTCATACCTTGACTCCACCTAGAATGCGGGGCAGATTTTCCCGCCCTCGTCGTCTGGTCTTGCAAGATCGACGCGATCGCCTCCATGCCGCGACTCGGAGCAAATCCCCGTTGAGTTTCACCGGGAAATCACGCCACAGATACGGATTGCTGCTGCGCGCGGCAGCAGCGGGCGTCACTCTTCTCGTCGCCGCCTGCGGCAGCCTCCCGGAAGCCGCCCTGCCGGCGCCCAAGCTTCTGTCAGCCCCGGAAATGGGCGCGACAGCGCAATCCGACGCCCAGCGCATGCAGAGCGGGGTCGAGCCCATCGGCGGCCCCATCACGCTCGAGGAGGCGATGGCGCGCGCGCTCAAATACAACCTCGACAGGCGCGCCCGCATGATCGAGGAGGTCATCGCGTTGCGCCAGCTCGAGACCTCGAACCTGGACATGCTGCCGCGACTCGTCGCCCAGGCCGGCTACGACTGGCGCGACAGCGACCGCGTCACGATCAACCGTGACTCGGCAACGCCGAGCACGGTGTCGCAGGACCGCGCGCGCTCCCTCGGCGGCCTGGAGTTCACGTGGAGCCTGCTCGACCTGAGCATGGGCTACCACGCCTCGCGCCAGCAGGCCGACCGCGCGCTCGTGGCCGGCGAACGCCGGCGCAAGGCCATGCACCAGCTGCTGCAGGACGTGCGCACCGCCTTCTTCCGCGCGATGGCGGCACAGAAGCTTCGCGACGAAGTCACGCGCACGGTACGCCTGGCCGAGGACGCCTTGCGCGATGCGCGCAGTGCCGAGGGCCTGCGCGTGCGCAGCCCCCTGGACGCGCTGCGCTACCAGCGCCAGCTGCTCGAGAACCTGCGCCTGCTGGAGGCCATCGGCCAGGAGCTGTCCTCCGCCCAGACCGAATTGGCGCAACTGATCAACGCGCCCCTCGGCCAGAACCTGGTGCTCTCCGAGGAGGGGCTGCAGGACGTGGGCCGCCTGCTGCTGGACCTGCCGCTGGCGCGCATGGAAGAGGCCGTGCTGGCGTTCAACCCGGACTTGCGCGAGGCGCATTACAACTCGCGCATCGCGCGCGAGGAAGTGCGGCGGACCCTGTCGCGCCTGTTCCCCAACGTCAGTGTCAACCTCGGTGGAAGCTACGACTCCGACAGCTACCTCCTGCATCGGCAGTGGCAGGAGGCGGGCGTCCAGATCTCGTTCAACCTGCTGAACCTGCTGGCCGGGCCAGCGCAGGTGCGGCTCGCCGAGGCCGGCGTCGCTCTGGCCGATCAACGACGCATGGGAATGCAACTGGCTGCGCTGACGCAGATGCACCTGGCGCGCCTGGCGCTGCAGAACACGCGCGACCAGTACTTCCGCGCCGATGCGATCTGGGAGGTCGACCGGCGCATCGCCGACATGATGCGGGCGCGCGAGATCGCCCAGACCCAGAGCAAGCTCGACGTCGTCAGCAACGCCACCACAGCGACGCTGAGCCTGCTGCGCCGCTACCAGGCCCTGGGACAGATGCAGGTGGCCGAGAACCGCCTGACCGCCACGCTAGGCTTCGACCCCTTGCTCGGCAACATCGATGCCCTCAGCGTGCAGCAGCTCACGCAACAGATCCGCGAACAGGCCGAGGTGATGCGCCGACGCGTGCTGGAGGCGCGGTCATGAGCCCCGGACGCACCATCTCCAGGGGGCTGGCCGCCGTGGCACTGGTGCTGTGCATCACGGGCCACACCGACAGCGCGTGGGGCCAGAGCCAGGCGCGGGCGAAATCGGCGTCCGACAAGGACACTGCCTTGGATGCCAGGCTGAAAGGCCAGGAGATCCGGGCGCAGCTGACGCCGCGTCGCTTCACCTCCCTGTCCGCCGAGGTCGGCGCCCGCATCCAGCGCCTGGGGGTGGCCGAGGGTGCCGCGTTCACCGAGGGGCAGGTGCTGGTCGTCTTCGACTGCACGGTGCAGCAGGCCCAGCTCGACAAGGCCCGTGCCGAACTCGACGCCGCGCAGGCCACACTGAAGGCCAATGAGCGGCTGCTGGAGCTGAACTCCATCGGTCAGCTCGAGCTCGACCTCTCCCGCAGCGCCGTCGGCCGTGCCCGCGCCGAGGTCGGCATGCACGAAGCCGTGCTGTCCAAGTGCACCGTGCGTGCCCCCTACGCCGGCCGGGTGGCCGAGCAGAAAGTACGCGAGCAGCAGTTCGTCCAGCCGGGTCAGCCCTTGCTCGAGATCCTGGACGACAGCGTCATGGAACTCGAGTTCCTCGTGCCCTCGAGCTGGCTGGTCTGGCTGCGCCCCGGCCAGCGCGTGCGCGTGCAGATCGACGAGACGCGCAAGAGCTATCCCGCGCGCTTCACCCGCATCGGGGCCCGTGCCGACCCGGTCAGCCAGTCGGTCAAGGTCGCCGCGGCGATCGAAGGCCGGTTCCCCGAACTGGTGGCGGGCATGAGCGGACGTCTCCAGCCCAACCGGCGCTGACAAGCGCGCAGGCGATGGCCTCAGCCGACACGCGCTGGCCTCCAGGTCCCGGCCCGGCCGGCAGCGATCCGCCCCGGACACGGCGCAAGCTCGCGCGCAGCGGCCCACGGCCGATGGCGCTGGAACAGCGCCAGATGTTCGACGGCGCTGCCGCCACGGCGGCGGTCGACGACCTGAACGCCGCAGGCGGCCACCCGCAGACGGACGCGGCGCGCCTGACCGGGCAGGCGCCGCCCGCAGCCTGGGGCCCGGCGGTCGCGGCCGCCCCAGGCCGTGATGCCTGGGCGGACACGGGCAAGGCCGGCACCGGCGCCGGAGCGCGCGAACTCGTGTTCGTCGACGCGGCCGTGGCGAACCCCGCCCAGTGGCAGGCCCGGTTGCGCGACGGCGTGGAACTCGTCGTGCTCGATGCCAGCGAGGATCCCTGGGCGCAGATGGGCGCGGCCGTGTCCCGGCACAGCGAGCTGCAGGCCGTGCACCTGCTCGCGCACGGCGCGCCAGGCCAGCTCCTGCTGACAGCCGCCCACGGACTGGCCGACGCCCTGGCATCGCCTGCGGCCGACGCGGCGCTGGCGTCCTGGGCGGCGCACCTGGCGGCGGATGCCGACATCCTCGTCTACGGCTGCTCCAGTGGCGCAGGCGACGGCGGACGGCAGCTGGTCGAGCGGATTGCACGCCTCACGCAGGCCGACGTGGCCGCCTCGGCTGACGCCACCGGATCGGCCGCCATGGGCGGCAACTGGGTCCTCGAGTACCGCAGCGGCCCGGTCGAGGCGGCACCGGCTTTCGCCGCTGCCTGGCTCGCCCAGGAGGCGCCGCTGCTGGGGGTGCCGACGGTCTCGACCGCCGTGGCCGCGCTCGAGCTCATCGAGCCCAGCACGCTCAACGCCGCAGGAGCGAGCACGGTCACCCTGTCGGGCTGGACCATCGCCCACGACGGCGACGCGGCGGCGCAGCTGAACGTCGACGTGACGCTGAACGATCCGGCCGTGGGCACATTGGCAGATCCCGGCGGCATCACCACCGGGCTGGTCACTGCGCTGCCAGAGGGTCTTCGCTTCACAGGAACCGCCGAGGCGGCGCAGGCCTGGCTGAACCAGCTGCGCCTCGACGCGGCTGACATCGAACGCGGCAACACCGCCGCATCGACCTGGCTGAGCGTGCGCGTGAGCGACGCGCAGAACCCGACGCTTGCGAGCACGGCCACGCTGAAATTGACGGTGACGCCGTCGAACGACCCGGTGCGTGTGGACGACGCCCAGGTGCGGGTGACCGAGGGCGCGTCCTCCACGGTCATCGGCGCGGGGGCGCTGCGTGCGGTCGACCCCGAGGTCACGGCCGGCAGCCAGTCGCCAGCGCAGATCGTCTACCGCCTGGGCAGCGTGCCGCTGCAGGGCTACGTGACGCTGGCCGGCGAGCGCATCGGCCTGAACTCCACGTTCACGCACGAGCAGGTGGTCGCCGGGTCCCTGGCCTACGTGCACACGGCCGGGGGCGGCGCCGACCAGAACGCCGCCGACCGCTTCGAGCTCCTGGTCAACGACGGCGCGACGCCGCTGGCCCAGTCCGACACCGCGGTGGTCAGCATCGCCATCACCCCGGTCAACCAGGCCCCCACGGTGCGCGGCAGCGCCACCTTCTACGAGGGGCAGCCCTACACGGCCCTGAGCGGCGGCGTGCCCCAGTCGGTCATCGGCCTGTCCATCGCTGCCGATGGCGGCGCAGATCCGGGTGACGACACGCTGGACCTGCGCATCACCCGGCTGCCGCAAAACGGCTGGCTCCACTTCAAGGGGACGGCGCGGATCGATGGCGTGGCCACCGCCATCGACCGCGCGCTGAGCCTGATCGACCTCGAGGGCACGGGCTTCGTCATCGCCTACGCGGACCGCGGCGGTCTGCGTTACCAGCACGACGGCATCGACCGCGACAGTGCGGCACGCAACGACAGCTTCGACGTCACCGTCACCGATGGCGGCGGCGGGACCGCCAATCGACTGTCGGCCAGCGCGACGGTGGTCATCGACGTGCGCCCGCTGAATGACGACCCGGTCTTCGACCCGGCCTCCACGCGCACGGCCGTCGTCACCGTCAACGGCCCGAACCGGGTGCTGGACGGCGGCGGCGACGACTACCGCGTCACGCTCGACACCTCGATGCTGCGGGTCACCGACGTCGATTCCGGCGCGTCCAGCCTCTCCTTCGTCATCACGCGTCTGCCGCAGGACGGCAGCCTGCTGCTGGACAACGCCGCGCTCGGCCAGGGGGCCTCGTTCACGATGTCCGACCTCGCCGCGGGTCGGGTCCAGTACGTCCAGACCGCCGTCAACAGCGGGGGCGCGAACCCGGTCGACGACTTCGAGTTCCAGGTCCGCGACGGCGCGATGTCGCTGCGCTGGGACCACACCGGCGAGGACTATCCACGCGCGGGCGGCGTGTACACCGGACCGAACCCGGCGGACCCGCTTCGTACCTTTACGTTTCAATTGAACCTTGCAGAGACGTCTGCGGGTGACGGGGGCAGCGGGTCGACCGGCGCGACGCCGATACCGGTCTCGACGCTGCAGACCCGGCACGTCGGCCTGCCGCCGTCCGGCCCGGCCGTCTCCAGTCTGGTCGAGGGCGGCAGCGTCACGATTTCTGCGAGTGTGCTGTCCTACGCCTCGGGCACCCTGACCCCCGACCAGATCGTCTACACGGTGGCGGGATTCTCCGGCGCGGCTTCGGGCCTGAACGGCACCCTGCGCAAGGACGGCGTCGCACTGGGCATCCTCGACAGCTTCACGCAGGCTGACGTGAACGCGGGGCGCCTGCGCTTCGTGCACGACGGCAGCGAGGTCTTCACTTCCTCCATCAGCTTCTATGTCTCGGCCACTGGCGCCTCGGGGGTGGCCCAGGCGGCATTGGACATCCATGCCACGCCGGTGAACGACGCGCCGACGGCGTTCGGTGCGCCCGGCACGCCCTTGCCCGAAGGCGGCACGGTGACGATCACGAGCGAGCGTCTGAAGCTTTCCGACGTGGACGACGCCAAGAGCGAGCCCTATCTCGAGAACGACCCGGCGGTGGCCGACAACTACCGGGTCAACGACGCACTCGACAACGGTGTCTTCGGCGCCGACCCGCTGCGCTGGCGCGTCGTCGCCCTGCCCGGCGCCGGCCGGCTGCAGGTGGACGCCCTGGGCGCGGGACAGTGGACCGACGTCAGTCCCGGCGACATCTCGAGCCAGACCCTGTATGCCGCCGACCTGCTGCAGTCCGGGCGCGTCCGCTACGTGCACGACGGACTGGAGACTCGCAACGACAGCTTCCAGGTGGTCGCACGCGACCGCTGGGGCAGCGAGAGCGCCGCCACAGCGGTCTGGCTGGCCATGACCAACGTCAACGACGCACCCGAGATCGCCGCCCGGCCCACGCTCGTCGACCCGGTGGCCAACGGGCGCGCGCCCAACCTGGCCGGCGGCGCAGCAGCCAACGAGCCGCTGACCGTCATCCAGGAAGGCAGCGTCACCCGCCTCACTGCAGCGATGCTGCAGGCCTGGGACCCGGACAGCACGGCGCAGCAGGTGCAGTACCGGATCACGAGCGCGCCCGCGGCCGGCCGGCTCGCCTTCTCGGCCAACGGCAGCACCTTCACCACCATCGGCCTCGGGTCTTCGTTCTCGCAGCAACAGGTGCAGGACGGGCAGATCTACTACCTGCACGAGGGGACCGAACCCGCCGGCAGCACTTACCCCGGCACACTCGACGACCGCTTCGTCTTCACGCTCGCCGACGGCAACCAGGAGCAGACCGGCAACGAGTTCTGGATCTACGTCCAGCCGACGAACGACGCCCCGACGGTTTCGGCACCTGCCGGGCCGGTGCACATCGACAGCGCGATCCCGGCGCTGAACCCGGTCCCCGGCTTCTCGGTCGGCGACCCGGACCTTGCCAACGGCGTCCAGGTGGGTGAGCGCGACTTCCTCCAGGTCACCGTGCGCCTGCAGTCGGCCGCCGGCGAGGCGCCCACCTCCTATGCCGCCGGCTTCGGCGGCGGTGGCGTGCGCATCGGATTCGCCACGCCGTCGGACACCAGTGGCGACTGGGCGGTGGTGCGCGGGGGCGTCAACGACACCTTGCAGGTCCAGGGCAGTCGGGGCCAGTTGAACGAGGCGCTGGCCGGGCTCACCGTGACCTTCGAGCGCGACCTGGATGCGGCGTGGACCTTGCAGGTGATCGCCGACGACCGCTTGCGCGGTCCGGGCGGAGAACTGCTGAACACGGGCCCCGACGCCAACGGCGGACGCAGCAACCAGCCCGCCACCAGCACCGGCGCACCGACGGCGGTGCCGACAACGGCCTTCGACTGGGCCGCGGGCGTTCCCGTGCCCGCGGCTCATCCGAACATCGGCACGGCTTCGGTGGTGCTGCGGGCTTCCAGCACCAACGACGCCGCCACCTTGAGCGGCCCGGCGCTGGCCGCGGTCACGGAAGACGTGCGCTCGCGCGTGAGCGGCCTCTTCACGGTCGCCGACGCCGAATCGACCGCTTTCGACCTCCCCGTCTCGGTGACGCTGACGGTCGGCTCCGGCACGCTCGACCTCGGCGCGCCGGGCACGCAGACGACCCTCACGCCGGCGGGGGGCCGCGCGGTCACGCTCGGCGGCGACGCGAGCAGCCGCGTGACGCTCACCGGCCGCGCCAGCGACATCCAGGCCCTGCTGAACGGGCGCCATGCCGCGCTCACTGCCGACGACGCCGGCGGCGGCCTGCACTACACCGGTGTGGCGGATCTGAACCACGACCTGAACGGCACCGATCCTGGCGACGTGACACTGACGCTGACGCTGGACGACGCCGGCGCGCGCATCGGTGGCGACATCGGCGCCGGCAGCGTGGCCGTCCAACCGGCACCCTGGCGCGTCGGGCTCGACATTGCCGCCGTGAACGACGCGCCGGGCGTCCTGGCGCCCACGACCACGGCAACCGCGGTCGACGCTGCCGTCACGTCCCTGCGCGGCTTCGTGCTGACCGACGCCGACGCCGCTGACGGACGCGCCAGCGGCGAGAGCGCGGGGCCGATGCAGATGCTGGTGCGGGTGGTGGACGCCACCGGACAGCCCTTGCCCGCGTCGTTCTACGTCGACGCGGACCTGCGCCTGTCTTCGTCGGCCGCAGCGCACGGCGCGAGCATCGATGCGGCCCTCGACGGCACCGGGCGGGCGCTGGCGTTGCGGGGCACGCTCGCTCAACTCCAAGGCTTCCTGGACGGGCTGGAGCTGCGGGTGGGGCGCCCCGACGGCGTGAACTTCGCGTCCGCCTACCGCGTGGAGCTCGTGGTCGACGACCGCCTGCGCGACGCGGCCGGCGCGCTCATCGGCGGTGCCGACGGCGGCGTGGCCAACCAGCCCGGAATGCAGCCGGTGCCCTTGAGCGACGGCTTCGATCCCTACGCCAGCACCACGGTCGCCTTCGGCGTCTACAACGTCGCGAGCCAGTCGCGACCGCTGGCCATCGTGCCCTACAACGACCCCGGTCGCATCACCGCGGTGCCGGTGCGTGTGGCCGAGGGCACAGGCACGCTGCGGCTGGACGCCACCCAGGGCGCGCTGGCGATCGACGACCCCGACGACCACGGCGCCGCCACCCTGTCGGTCACGGTCACACTGAGCGCGGGCACCATCGTGGCCGTGGGCGGCAGCGGCGGCAGCGTCAGCGGCCTTGGCAGCGCCAGCATCTCGATCAGCGGCGCCACCGAAGCCGAGCTCAACCAGCGCCTGCGCGCGCTGACGCTGGTCTGGCCCGACCCCGACGGCGCGGCCGACGCCACCGACTTCAACGGTGTCCTGACCGTCACCGTGACCTACCTCGACGCCGGCAGCACCGGCGCACGCCTGCCGAGCCTGCCTGTGGAGGCCCGCAGCGCCGACGCCGACCCGGGCGCCGCGCGCCATGTCGATGACAGCGGCAGCGCCCTGGAAACCACGCGCCGCTTCACGATCACGGTAGAACCGCTGAACGATACGCCGACCCGGGTCGGAACCGGGCTCGTCACACTGCCCGCGGTGACCGAAGACAGCCCGGCCGACACCCTGCCCGGCGCGCGTGTGGACACCCTGTTCGGCGATTCGTTCGCCGATGCCCGGGATGCCGTCCCCGGCGGTTCGGGGGCCCACACGCTGGCCGGGGTGGCCATCACCGGCAACCTTTCCACGGCCGCGCAGGGCCGTTGGCAGTGGTCCTCCGACGGCAGCGCCTGGACCGATCTGCCCTCCGTCGCTGCCGGCAACGCGCTGCTGCTGGCCGCCAGCGACCGCTTGCGCTTCGTGCCCGCGACCGACTTCCATGGCACCCCTGGGAACCTGAGCCTGCGCGCCGTCGACAGCAGCGGTGGCGCTGTCGTGACGGGCGCGCGCGCCGACTTGTCGGACGACCTGAACCGCTCGGGAGGCAGCACGCGCTACGCAGACAGCCGTCAGGCGCTGACCCTGGGCACCACGGTCATCGGCGTGAATGACCGGCCGGCCGCACGCTCGGCCGCCCTGGCACCGACGGCCGAGGACGAGGCCGCGCCGCCCGGCGCCCAGGTGGCGGAGCTCGACTTCGGCTTCGACGACGGGCGCGACGACCGCGCCGCCGTGCCGGGCGGCGGCAACGCCGCCAGCGCCTGGGGTGGGCTGGCGATCGTGGGGAACGCGGCCGACGCGCAAGGGCAGGGCGTGTGGCAATACGCAGCGGCCGGCGGCTGGGTCACGATCGGCAGCGGCGCCGAGGCACCCGCCGACGCCAGCGCCATCCTGCTGCCGCAGGACGCACGCGTGCGCTTCCTGCCCAGCGCCGCCAATTTCAACGGCCAGCCCGGCGCCTTGACCGTACGGCTCGCCGATTCCACCGTCGCCTTCGGCACCGCGGTCGACCTGCGCAGCGCCGTCGGCGTGCAGGGAACGTGGTCGGCGCCGGTCGAGCTGGGGACCTCGGTGCAGGCGCGCAACGACGCGCCCGTGCTCGCGGGTCGCGCCACCTCGCCAGTGGCGGCGGAGAACACGCAGACGGGGACCGGCGTCTCCGTGGCGCCTGTGCGCCTGCTGGCCGGCGCCGGCACGAGCGATGTCGACCTCGGCAGCACCCCGGGCCTGTCGACCCTGGTGTTTGGTGCCGGCCGTCTGACCGTCGCCCTCGGCGACGGCCGGGCCGGGGATGTGCTGCAGGTCGGCATCCCGCTGCCGGCGGGCGTGGCGGCCAGCGGCGGCGCAGGCGCCGCGCCACTGGTGCTGAACCTGGATGCGGACACGACGCTGGCCGAGGTCGACGCGCTGTTGGCGGCGCTGGAGTACACGCACACCGGCGACGACCCCGGCGCGCTCGGCACCCGGCTCACGCGCACGTACACGGTGAGCATCGACGACGGCGACAACGTCCAGCCCGGCGGCAGCGCGGGGGGACCGGCAGGGCGTGCGGCGACCGCGCTGCAGGGGGTCGTCACCCTCGTGCCGGCGAACGACGCCCCGGCACTGGACCTGGACCCGGTCAGCCCGGGCACCGGCACCACGCTGGGCTGGACCGAGGCGGCAGGCACGCCCCACGCGCCGGTGGCGGTGGCGCCGCAGGCCACGCTTTCGGACGTTGACAACACGCTGCACAGCGCGCTGCGCCTGCGCTTCGAGGGTCTGCGCGACGGCGACGCCGAACGACTGCTCGCCAACGGGGTTTCGCTGCCGCTGGCCACCGACGCCAGCGTCGATGCGGACGAGTTCAGGCTGCTTTACGACAGCAAGAGCGCGACGCTGACCGTTCTGTCGCGCCAGGGCGGCACCGCCAGCACGGCCGCCTTCCAGGCCTGGCTGCGCGAGCTGCGCTACGTGAACGACAGCGACCGCCCCACCGCCGGCACGCGCCAGATCGTGGCGACATTGACCGACGCCGGGCTCGACGAGTCCGGCCCCGTCGCCGCGGCTGCCACCAGCGCCGCCGCGCGCGCCATGATCGACGTGGTGCCCGCGAACGACCCGGCCACGCTGGTGCTGGCCGCCCGGGGCGCGTTCGGCGAGAACGCCTTGAACGCGGCCGGCCTGCCGCTGGACAGCGCGCTGTCGGTGCTCGACCCGGACAGCGACGACTTCGGCGGCGGCAGCCTGCGCATCAGTGGCCTGGTGGGCGGGCAGGACCGTATCGGCCTGCCCGAGACCGCCGACGGTGCAGGCGGTCCGGTGCGGGTGCAGGCAGGCAGCATCGAGGTCCGCGCCGGAGACGGCTGGCGCACCGTCGGCCGCCTGTCCGGCGGCGACGGCCGGGACCTGGTCGTCGACTTCACGGCCGCCGCTCAGCGCGCCGACGTCGAGCAGGTGCTGCGCGAGCTGCGCCTGCGCAACAGCGCCGACGACCCCGTCACCTCGCGCACGCTGACCTGGACGCTGGACGACGGCGACGGGGGCGCGCCGCGCAGCTCCACGATGGAGATCTCGATCTCCGCCGAGAACGACCCCCCGGGCCTGGTGCCCGGTGAAGGCGATCGTGACGCTGCGACGCTCGACGAAGCCCACGCCGGACTCGCCACCAGCGGCACGCTGACGGTGGTCGACCCCGATGCGGCCGACACCGTCTCGGTCGTGCTGGCCGGCGTCGACATCCAGGGGCCTGCCGGCGTGGTGCTGCCCACGACGGCCCAGGCCCTGGCGATGCTGAGCCTGAGCGGGCAGACCGCCAACGCCGCCGACCCGGGCGCGGGCGCCCGCATCGGCTGGAGCTTCGACAGCGGCGGCCACGCCTTCGACGACCTGGGAACAGGCCAGTCCCTGGTGCTGCGCTACACGCTGCGCGCCACCGACTCGAGTGCCGACGCCGCCTCCGTGACGCGTGCCCTCACGGTCACCATCCGTGGCAGCAACGACGCCCCGATCCTGGGCGCTGCCAGTCCCGCAGACGCCCGCGGCGCGGTGACCGAGGACGCCACCGCCGGCGTCCCGGCGGCGCTGCGCGCGGGCGGTCTTCTCAGCCATGCGGACGTCGATGCGGGCGACTCCAGCCGGGCAACCGTCCAGTCCCTGGGTGCGGCCGGCTTCGGCGGCGCTGTCGTCGATGCCGCCCTGGCCCAGGGCCTGGAGAGCGCGCTGACGCTCACCGGCCCGGGCGCCGCCACGGCCGCCCGAGGCGGCACGCTGCAATGGGCCTTCGCCCTGGACAACGCGCTGGCGCAGGGGTTGGGGGCCGGCGAGTCCGTGCTCGCGCGCTACCGCGTCGCCGTGACGGACGACTCCGGCGCGGCCAACGCGCAGGCCACGCAGGACATCGAGGTGCGGCTCGACGGGACCAACGACCGCCCCGTGATCGACGCCGTCGACGTCAGCGGCGCCGTCGTCGAGGGGTCCGGCGACGCGACGCTGCGCGACGCCGGCACGCTGACCTTCACCGACGCCGATACGCGCGACCTCGCCCGGGTGAGCGCAGCCCTGCAGGGCGTCACGCGATCGTCGGGGGGCGGGGTCGACGCCGGGCTGCGGGCGGCCCTGGAAAGCGCCCTCACGCTCGCCGGCGCCGGGGTGGAGGCGGGCGCGCGCGCGGGGACGGTGAGCTGGTCCTTCGCCCTGGCCGATGCGCTGGTGCAGGGCCTGGCCGCGGGCGAGACGCTCACCGCCACCTGGCGTGTGAGCGTGACCGACGACTCGGGCGCTGCCGATGCGAGCGCCAGCCAGGATGTCACGCTCACCATCAGCGGCAGCAATGACGCGCCGACCGCCGTCGCCGTCGACGCCGAGGGCAGCGTCATCGAGGACGTCAACTCGGGCACCCCGGCCCGCCTGCGCGACAGCGGCACGCTGACCTTCGCCGACGCCGATGCCGGCGACACGGTCCGGGCCACGGCGCGGCTGCAGGCGGTCACCCCACGAGGGGGCGCTGTGCTCGATGCGGCGCTGCGCGAGGCGCTGGCCGGGGCGCTCGTCCTGTCCGGCGACGGCGTCGCCGCCGGTGCGGCAGCAGGAACGCTGCGCTGGGACTTTGCCCTGGACAGCGAGCTCGCGCAAACGCTCGCCGCCGGGCAGTCGATCGAGGCGGTGTGGCGGGTGAGCCTGCAGGACACCAGCGGCGGCGAGACCGCCCAGGACGTGCGCGTGCTCATCACCGGCGCCAACGATGCACCGACGCTGCAGGTCGCCGCGCCGCCGTCGTGGATCGAGGCGGCCGATGCCGGGGCGCAGACGCTGTCCCATGCCGGCAGCATCGGTGTCGGTGACGTGGACGCCGGTGACAGCGTCACGCTGGTCGGGACCTATGCAGGTGACATCGCCTGGAGCGGGGGCACCCTCACCGCGTCCCAGATCGCCGCCCTGACGCAGGGGGTTTTCGGCATCGAAGCGGCGTCCTCGAGCGCGCCTGGCACGGCGCGCTGGACCTACCGCGCCGACGGCGTGGACCTGGACTTCCTCGGCGCGGGCGAGCGCATCACCTTCGGCTACGACATCCAGGCCCGGGACAGCAGTGGAGCAACGAGCACCCAGCACCTGCGCCTGGTGATCGAAGGCCGCAACGACGCGCCGCTCGTCACCGCGGCCGACCTGCTCGGCGACCTCAGCGCGGCAGCCGCTGGCGGCACGCCGGCGCTGCTGCGAGACGCCGGCTCGCTGGCCTTCCGCGACGCCGACGCGAACGACCTCGTGCGTGCCAGCGTGCGTCACGTCGGCGTCAGCGGCGAAGGCGGCGCGCGTGTCGACGCGGCATTGGTCCAGGCGCTGGGACAGGCCTTGACGCTGACGGGTGAGGGCGTCGGCAGCGGCGCAGCCTCCGGAAGCGTGAATTGGGCCTTCGCCCTCGACCCTGCGCTGGTCCGCCCCCTCGGCGCTGGCCAGAGCCTGACCGCGACCTGGCGCATCGAGCTGGTCGACGACTCCGCCGCCTCGGACGCGATCACCGCGCGCGACGTCGTCGTCACGCTGCGCGGCGCCAATGACACGCCGACGATCAGCGCCGACGCCCCGGCGGCCTTCGTCGAGGCCCGGGACGCGCGCTCGCAGACGCTCGCGCAGTCGGGCGCCTTGCGCCTGGACGATCCTGACGAGGGCCAGGCACTGCAATTGCGCGTGGCCTACAACGACGACATCGCCTGGTCGCGCGCGGGCGCCACGCTGGACGCGTCGCGCGTGGCCGCACTGACGCAGTCGGCGCTCACCTTGGCAGCTGACAGCGTGCGCGGCCCGGGCACGGTGCGCTGGGACTACCTGGCGCCAGGGCTCGACCTGGACTTCCTCGCCGCCGGCGAGACCGTGAGCTTCAGTTTCACCGTCACCGCCACCGATGCCGCCGGTGCCGGCGCGTCGCAGCGCCTGGCGTTCAGCGTCGTCGGCACGGCCGAGACCCCGGCCCTCGAGGACGTGGACCTGTCGGGCGCCGTCACCGAGGACCGCACGACAGGCGTTCCGCCGGCGCTGCGCGACGCCGGGGCGGTCGGCTTCAGCGGCATGGACCCGGCCGCGCCATCGCCAGCCACGGTCACCTTCCTCGGCGCAACGGCGGTCGGCGGCGCCGCAGTCGACGCCAGCCTCGTCGCAGCCTTGCCCTCGGCGCTGCAGGTCGGCACGGCCGTCGTCGACCCAGCCACCCGCGTCGGTCTGATCCCCTGGTCCTTCGGGCTCGACAATGCCCTGGCGCAAGGCCTGCGCGCCGGCGAGACCGTTCAAGCGCGCTGGCGCATCGCGCTCACCGACGACCCGTCGCTGACCCAGGACGTGACCGTGACCGTGCAAGGGGCCAACGACGTGCCCTCGGTCAGCGCAGCGCCCCCGGCCACCTCCGTCGGCGAGGACGCGCCGGCCGACGCCAGCCACTTGGGTGCTGAAGGCGCGCTGACCTTCGCCGACGCCGACCGCGGCGAGCGCGTCCGGGTCAGCGCGGCGCTGCAGGGCGTGGCCGGCTCCGACGGCGTCGTGATCGGCGCTGCGCTGACCGACGCGCTCGCCGGCGCGCTCACGCTCAGCGGACCGGGCACCGTGACGGCCGCCGCCGAGGGCCTGGTGAACTGGCGCTTCGCGCTCGACCCGGCGCAGGTGCAGTTCCTGTCCGCCGGGCAGTCGCTGACCGCCACCTGGCGGCTGCAGTTCAGCGACGAATCGGGCAGCACCAGCGCCACGAGCTTCCGCGACGTGGTCATCGAGATCACCGGCGCCAACGACGCCCTGACGCTGACGCCGATCGACGCCTCCGGCACGGTCTCCGAAGATGGCGCGGTCGGCACGCCGAGCCGGCTGCGCGACAGCGGCACCATCAGCTTCACCGACCCGGACGCGGGCGACCGGGTGCGCGCCAGCCTCGCGCTGCACGAGATCCGGCGCGCCGGCGGCGCGGCGGCCGACGCCGCGCTGGACACCGCGCTCGCGCAAGCCCTGCGCCTGTCCGGCGCCGGCACCGGCGAAGGCACGAGCGTCGGCACCCTGGCCTGGCACTTCGAACTCGACCCGGCGCTGGCGCAGTCGCTGGCGGCTGGCCAGTCGGTGAGCGTGACCTGGCGCGTCAGCTTCAGCGACGGCAGCGGCCAGCTGCAGGGCACCCGCACCCAGGACATCACCGTCACGCTCGAAGGCGCGGCCGACGCCCCTGCCATCGGGGCCGCAGACACCAGCGGCAGCGTCACCGAGGACGCCACCAGCGGCACACCCGCGCGCCTGCGCGACAGCGGCACGGTGGCGTTCGCCGCCGTGGACGCGACCCAGCGCGTGCGTGCGCAGGTGGCGCTGTTGGGCAGCAGCACCTCGGGCGGTGCCGGCATCAGCGCAGAACTGGCCCAGGCACTGGCCGCGGCGCTCACGCTCTCAGGCGACGGTGCTGCGGCAGCAGTGGCCGCGGGCACGCTGCGCTGGGACTTCGCGCTCGACGACGCGCTCGCGCAGTACCTGGATGCCGGCCAGACGGTCTCCGCGACCTGGCGCATCGTCTTGGGCGACGAGGCTGGCGCCGGCGGACCCACAGCAGCCCGGGACGTGACCGTCACCCTCCACGGCGCCAACGACGCGCCGGCCCTGACCGTGGTCGACGCCGAGGGCGAGGTCCGCGAGGACCTCGTCTCGGGCGATCCGGCCAGGCTGCGGGACCGCGGCGCGCTGTACTTTGCCGACCCCGACGCCGCGGACCGGGTCTATGTCATGCCGCCGAAGTCCCTGCGCTTCGTCGGCGCCGGCGGCGTGAACCTCGAATCCGTGGCCGGCCTGGCGCTGAAGAATGCGCTGGCCGGCGCCCTGACGCTGACCGGTGCCGGCACCGGATCGACGCCAGCGGCGGCTGCCGGGAGCGTCGAATGGAGCTTCGCGCTGGACAACACGCTCGTGCAGTTCATGAGCGGTGGCCAATCGGTCACCACCACCTGGCGGGTCGGCTTCAGTGACGACCCCAGCAGCCTGGAGCCGGCAAGCTTCCAAGATGTCGTCGTCACCGTGCGCGGAGCCAACGACGCGCCGCAGGTGACGCCCCTGAAGGTGACCGCCCAGCTGGGCGAGGACGATGGCACCGGCGTGCCGTTGCGTCTGGTCGACACGGGCTCGATCACCTTCACGGACGCCGATGCCGACCAATCGGTACGTGCCAGCGTCGGCCTGGTCGACGTCAGCATCAGTGGCACGACCGCCGTCAGCCCGGCTCTGCGCTCCGCCCTGGCCGGCGCTCTCGAAATTGCCGGCCCGGCCGCCGCCACGGCTGCGCGTGCCGGCACTCTGGCCTGGACCTTCGGATTGGACGCGTCGCTGGTGCAGGCGCTGGCGCCGGGCCAGCAGCTGCAAGCCGTCTGGCGCGTGAGCTTGACCGACGACAGCGGCGACGCCGACGCCACGACCACGCAAGACATCGTGATCACGATCGACGGCGCCAATGACGCGCCCGTGCTGACCGTGGTCGACGTGGCGGGCAGCGTGACGGAGGACCTGACCGCACCGGGCTCGGACCAGTTGCGCGACCAGGGCTCGCTGTGCTACGCCGACGACGACGCGGGCAGCCGCGTGCAGGCCGACGTCAGTTTCGTCGCCGCCCAGCCCGACGGCGGTGCCGTGATCGACGACGCCTTGCGTCAGGCCCTGGCCGGCGCGCTGCGCCTGACGGGCGGCGGTGCCTCGGCGGCCGCGCTGACCTGGGACTTCGCGCTCGACAACGCGCTCGTGCAGCACCTCGGTCAGGGTCAGTCCGTCATCGCCAGTTGGCGCCTCACGGTTGGCGACGGCGCAGGCCCGGCAACGTCGACGCAGGACATCGTCGTCACGATCCACGGCGCCAACGACGGGGTGCAGGCGCGGCCCGGTGACGCCACCGGCAGTGTGAACCAGGGTCAGGTCGATCCGGCCTCCGGCCGGCTGCGCGACCAGGGCGCTCTGGCCTATGCCGATGGCGACAGCAGCGACCGGGTGCGGGTCGAGGCCTTCGCCCTCTCGTCGGTACAAGCGTCGGCCGGGGTCGATCTCGACGCCACGGCCGGCAAAGCCCTGCGCGAGGCGCTGGCGGCCGCGCTCGAGTTCGGCACGCCCGCCGATGGCACCCTGCCCTGGACCTTCGCGCTCGACAACCGGCTGGCGCGCTTCCTCGGCGCCGGCGAGGTGGTCACCGCCACGTGGCGCGTCGGTCTGGGCGACGGTTCCGGCGACAACGCCGCCACGGCCTACCAGGACGTGGTGGTGACCATCAGCGGCGCCAACGACGCCCCCGAGGTGGAAACCGCTCGCTCGGCCGTCGGCCTGTCCGAGGATGGCATGCCTGACGCCCAGGGCCGCCTGTTCGAATCAGGTTCGATCGGCTTCACCGACGCCGACGCCGGCGACCTCGTGCGCGCCAGCGTCGGCGCGCCGGCCCTCGCGCGCGCCGCCGGCACGCCGGAGGACGCGGCGCTCGACGCCGCGCTCGCTCAGGCGTTGACGCTGAGCGGCGCCGGCGCAGCGGCGGCGGCGCCCGGGGGCACACTCAACTGGAGCTTTGCGCTCGATGCCGCATTGGCGCAGTCACTGTCGGCGGGGCAGTCGGTGAGCGCCACCTGGCGCATTGCCTTCACCGACGACAGCGGCAGCCCTGAGTCGACGCGCTTTCAGGATCTGACGATCACCTTGAACGGCGCCAACGACGCCCCGGTGTTCACGACACCCACACCCACGGGCCGCGTCGTCGAGGACAGCGGCGGAGCGGCCCCGTTGCGCGATGGCGGCACGGTCGGTTTCGCCGACGCCGACGCCGGCCAGCGCGTGCGCGCCAGCGTCGAGCTCCTGGGCGTCCAGGGCGGCGGCGTGGCGGGTGTGGCGGGCGCAGCGCTGCGCGCGGCGCTGGACCAGGCGCTGAGCCTGTCGGGGGCGGGCGCCACCCATGCCGCGAATGCCGGCACGCTGCGCTGGGATTTCGCGCTCGACAACGCGCTCGTGCAGCATCTCGGACAGGAGCAGTCCGTCGTCGCGACCTGGCGCCTGACGCTGAGCGACGACTCCGGATCGGCGCGCTCGACGACCACGCGCGACCTGGCGATCACGATCGTCGGCGCGAACGACACGCCGGTCGCCCAGGACGACGCGTTCAGCCCGGCGCTCGGGGGCCTTGTCGAAGGCGCGCTCGTCGACGCCAGCGACTCGGACATCGACGCCGATGCGCTGCGCGTGGCCAGTGTGAACGGCAAGCCCTTCGACACCCTGGCCGCCAGCAACGACCCCAACCGCCCGGCAGAGTCGGGGTGGCGCGAGGTCGACCTCGGGCACGGGACGCTGTTCCTGCGGGCCGACGGCCAGAGCGCCTACGCCCATGCCGGACGGGCCTTCGTCGTCGCGCCGCAGCCGGGTTCCGGCACGCTCGAACTGCGCCAAGGCGACGGCTCCTGGAAGGCGGTGGCCGCGCCGACGCGGGTGACCCTGCAGGCACTGCAGGCCGGGGCGCTGCGCTACACCCCCGGGCCGCAGGAAGCCGGCCAGCCCGCAGCGACCGTGGCGGAGGTCACGGAGATCGACTGGCGCAGCGACAGCTTCGAGTACACGGTCTCCGACGGCCGCGTCGCATCGCAGCCGGCGCGGGTCGGCTACACGGTCGGCGCGGGCGCCGACCAGTTCGGCGCTCCGCTGGCCAGCGGCCCCGATGCCGACATCGACGGCATCCCGAACCGCACCGAGGGAGTGCTGGCCAGCCGTGTCAGCGGGGAGGAGCAGGGCCTGCAAGCCCGCGCCTACACCTTGCTGCCCGCCCAGCTGGAGGCGGCCGGCACGGGGCAGGCGCTCAACCTGCGCCTGCAGGCCGGCCTGGCCGGCGACCTCAACGCCGACGGCCGTCCCGACGCGGCGCAGAGCGCCGTCGTGACCTTCGCCTGGACCAGCCACGCGGCCTTCACACGCGCCAATACCGACCCCTCCACCCTCGAAGGCACGCAGTCGATCGTGACCCTGGTGGCCGAGGCCAAGGGCGCGGGAACAGGTCAGGCGCTGGAGAGCGTCCAGGTCGGCGACGTGCAGGTGCGGGCCATGTCCGAGGCGCAGGCGGCAGATTTCGAAAATCGCTTCCATTTCGGACCGGCCTGGAGCCCGCTGTCCTTCACCGCGCGCCTGGGCGCGGACGCCGAGACCCTCGACGTCGACATCGACCCCACGCGCGAGGGCGTGCAGTGGCGCTTCACGATCGACATCTCCCGCAGCGGCGAGAGCGAGCGCAGCTACCACGGCTTCGTCAAGTGGGTGGACGCCGCGACGATCGAGCACTATCGCGAGTCCGGGATGCCGCTGCGCGACCTGGAGGGCCGCACGATCGACCAGCCCGGCTGGATCGACTTCACCCGCCGCACGCCCGATGGCGACGGCGCGCTGCTGACACGCACGGCCGATGGGCGGCTGCTGCTGGACGTCGTCATCACCGACAACCGATTCGGCGACAGCGACACCGCAGCCGGCCGCCTGGCCGACCCGCTGCTGCCGGTCTTCGTCAACGAGCGTGACGATCGACGGCCGCTGACGGTGAGCAGCCCGCAGGTCAACGAGGCCTCGCCATGGAGCTGCTTCGAGATCCGGGGCGCGGCAGGCCAGATCGTCACCTTGTCACTGGCCGATGGCAGCGCCCGCGGCGACGCCGTCGACTACGACGGCGGCGTCGAGGTCTCGGCCGACGGGGGCCTGACCTGGTCTCGTCTCGCGCAGGGCGCTGAAGTGCGCCTGTCGCCAGGCGGCGTCCTGCTCGCGCGCACCGCGCTCGTCGATGACACGCTGAACGAAGGTGCGCAGACCTTCAGGCTCGTCGCGCGCACCACCGGCGGGCTCGTCGCCGAAGGCGTCACGACGCTGCGTGATGATGGCGCCGGCCTGATCTTCCGCAACGACGGCAGCGTCGATCCGGCCGGGCGGACGACCGACGATCGCCCCGCCGCACCGGCCCCGGCGTCTTCGCGCCTGGCCGGCGCGACGGGCGCCGCCCTGCCCTTGGGCACCAGCGCGCCGTGGCCCGAGGCCTCGGCCGCCGCGGGAGGGGCGCTCAGTCCCTTCGACTCGGCCCTGACGGTCCTGCGCCCCTCGACGCTGGGCCTGCCCGAGCGCGCGGCCTGGGCTGACACCTTCACCAGCCGGACCGGATTCCAAGGCGTGGTCATCGAGTCCACGCGCGCCGGGCTGTCGCTGTACCGACCGATCGCCGACCAGTTCTTCCCGAGCAACCGAACCGTCACGTTCACGGTACCTGCCGACACCTTCGCACACACCAGCGCCGAGGCGGTGCTGCGGCTCGAGGCCCGGCTGAGCGACGGGCGCGCGCTGCCGGCGTGGGTCGTCTTCGACGCGCGCACCGGAACCTTCCGGGTGACGCCGCCCGCTGGCTACGCCGGTGACCTGGACATCCGCATCACCGCGCGCGACCAGACCGGGCGGGAGGCGGCCACGGTGTTCAAGGTCAAGGTGACCTCGGGCGTGATGGTGAACCCGGGGCGTCCGGGCTTGAGCGATCAGCTGGGCGCAGCCGGCGCGGGCGGCGCAGGTGGCCTGCGCCCGCTGGGCAGCGGCACAGCGGCCCTGGCCGAGCCCGCCAGCAATGCCGGCGGCAGCACCTCGGCAGGCGCCGACACCGCCCAGCGAAAGGCCGTCCGGGCGCCACTTTCCGACCGCGTGGCTGCCGATGCCGGCGCAACGAAGCGGGTCCGCCGCTGAGCGCCGCCATGCCCCGACTCGCGGCGTGACGATGGACGAGGATGTCGACCCGGTCACCGCCCTGCTGGGCCTGTGCCGGCAGGCGCGCGAGGCCCGCAGCCAGGCCGAGCTCGCCTTCCTGCTCGTCAATGGCAGCGTCGCGCTGACCCCCTATCGTCAGGCGGCGCTGTGGTGGGCCGAAGGCGGCGTGAAGACGCTGTCCGGCCTCGTCCAGCCCGAGGTCAACGCGCCCTACGCGCAATGGGTCTCGGCGCTCGCGCGCCATTGCAGCCGTGCCGACGCCGCCCGGCAGGCGCCCGGGACGGCGGCGGGGGTGGCCGGGCCACGGGCGCTGGCTGCGCACGACCTGCCGCCGGAACTGGCTGCGCCGTGGGGGCAGTGGTGGCCGGCGCACGCCCTGTGGATCGCGCTGCCGGTGGGCACCACCGTGGACCCTGCGGGCGCGGGCGGCCTGCTGCTGACGCGCGACGAGCCCTTCACGCCGCGCGACGCGGCACTGTGGCGGGAGTGGGCGGGCGCCTGGTGGCACGCGCGCGAAGCCCTGCGCCACGCCAGCCCGCAGCGCCGCTGGCGGCTTTGGGGACGCGAGACCGCCGGCGCGCTGCCCGTCCGGCGGCGCGGCTGGCGCCACCCCGCGCTGTGGGGAGCCGCGGCCATGGCCGTGGCGGCGCTGTGGCCGGTGCGGCTGTCGGTGCTGGCGCCGGGCGAGCTCGTGCCGCGCCAGCCCACGGTCGTGCGCGCGCCGGTGGATGGCGTCATCGACGTCTTCCACGTGCAGCCGAACCAGCTCGTCAGGAAGGGCGCGCCGCTGTTCGGCTTCGACGAGGCCGTGATCCAGAGCCGGCTCGACGTGGCGCAGCAGGCCCTGGCCACGGCCACGACCGAGCTGCGCCAGACCACCCAGCAGGCGCTCGGCGATGCGCGCGTGCGGCCGCAGCTCGCGCTGCTCGGCGGCCGCATCGAGGAGCGGCGCGCCGAGGTCGCCGCGCTGCGCCGGCAGCTCGAGCGCTCGCGCGTCCTCGCGCCCCAGGACGGGGTCGTGCTGCTGGACGATGCGACGGAGTGGATCGGGCGGCCGATCACGCTGGGCGAGCGCGTCCTGCGCATCGCACGCACCGACGACGTCGAGATCGAGGCCTGGCTGCCGATCGCCGACGCGATCGCGCTGGAGCCCGGCGCGCCGGTGCTGCTTTACCTGAACGCCAGCCCGCTCGCGCCGGTGGCAGCGCGGCTGCGTCTGGTCGCCCACGAGGCCGCGCAGCGCCCGGACGGCAGCTACGCCTACCGGGTGCGCGCCACGCTCGAGGCGCCGACGGCGCACCGCGTGGGCCTGAAGGGCACGACCAAGCTGCAAGGCGACCGCGTGCCGGCCATCTACTGGGCGCTGCGCCGGCCGCTGGCCACGCTGCGCTCGACGCTCGGCTGGTGAGGCGCAGCCGCGTGCCTGGCGCCCGCCACCCGGGTTTGCGCGACGACGTCCGCCTGTGAACGCCGCCGTCGCGCCCCGCACCGCCAACGGCCCGGCGCTGCCGCCGCTGCGGGAGGAGCTCGACCTGCTGGCCGGCCCGGTGCTGCCCGACGGCCAGCCCAGCTGGACGCTGCACGACCCGGCCCGCAACCTGTTCTTCCGCATCGACTGGCCCACCTTCGAAATCCTGCGCCAATGGCGTCTGGGCGATGCGCAAACCATTGCCGACGCGGTCTCGCAGGCGACGACACTGGAGTTGGAGCCCGACGACGTGCGCGCGGTCGCGGACTTCCTCGTCCAGCACCAGTTGCTGCAGCCCACCGGTACCGGTCAGGCCGCGAAGCTGGCCGAGCGCCTGGCCCGGCTGCAGGGCACGCCGTGGACGTGGCTGTTGCACCACTACCTGTTCTTCCGCGTGCCGCTGGTGCGCCCCGATGCCTGGCTCGAGCGCTGGCAGAGCGTGGCCGCCCGGTTCGCCACACCGGCCTTTGCAGCAGCCACGCTGCTGGCGTTCGGGTTCGGTCTGCTGCAGGTGGCGCGCCAGTGGGACAGCTTCGTCGCGCAGCTGGTGGACACCTTCAGCCTCGAGGGACTGGCCGCCTATGCGCTCGCGCTGGTGGGGGTGAAGGTGCTGCACGAACTGGGCCACGCCTTCACGGCCAAGCGCCTGGGCTGTCGGGTGCCGACGATGGGCGTGGCCTTCCTCGTGCTGTGGCCCATGGCCTACACCGACACGAACGAAAGCTGGCGCCTGACCGATGCTCGTCAGCGCCTGAGGGTGGCCGGCGCCGGGATCTTGACCGAGCTTGCGCTTGCTGCCTGGGCCACCGCCGCGTGGGCGCTGCTGCCCGACGGGCCGGCACGCTCGGCCGCCTTCGTTCTGGCGACGACGAGCTGGGTGGCGACGCTGGCGATCAACGCCAGCCCCTTCATGCGCTTCGACGGCTACTTCATCCTGTCGGACCTGCTGGACATGCCCAACCTGCACGAGCGCTGCTTCGCGCTCGCGCGCTGGCAATTGCGCGAGGCGCTGTTTGCGCTCGGCGAGGATCCCCCCGAGCCCGTGCCGCCGCGCCAGGCGCGCTGGATGGTGGCCTTCGCCTTCGCGACCTGGATCTACCGGCTGGTGCTGTTCGTCGGCATCGCCCTGATGGTGTACCACCTGTTCTTCAAGCTGCTGGGAGTGTTCCTGTTCGTGGTGGAGATCGCCTGGTTCATCTGGCGGCCGGTGCGCGGCGAGCTGCAGGCCTGGGTGCAGCGCCGGCACCGCATCGCGCAGCGGGGGCGCACGGGGGTCAGCCTGATGGTGGTCATGGCGCTGGTGGGACTGCTGTTCGTGCCCTGGCCCGGGCGCCTTGGCGCAAGCGCGCTGCTGCGGCCGGCGGAGGTCTGGCCGGTGCACGCGCCCGCCGGCGCCCGGCTGGACGCCCTGGCCTTCGGCGAAGGCGAGCAGGTGCCCAAGGGCGCCGTGATCGCGCGGCTGCACGTGCCCGACCTGAACACGCGCCGCCAGGCGCTGAACGCGCGCGTCGAGCAGCTGCGCCAGCAGACGGCCGCTGCGGGCTTCGACGCGCAGACGCGCCCGCGCATGCTCGTGACACGCGAGACACTGGCCACCGCCCAGGCCGAGCTGGCGAGCGTGGACACCGAGCTCATGAGCTACGCCCCTCGCGCGCCCTTCGACGGTCGGTTGCGCGACCTGCACCCGGATCTGCAGACGGGCCAGTGGCTGGCGCCGCGCGAGCGCATCGCGCTGCTGGTGCGTGAGGGCACGCCGTGGGTGGTGGAAACCTGGCTGGACGAGAACGCGGTGCGCCGCATCGCCCCAGGCGACCGCGCGACCTTCGTCACCGACAGCGGCGCCGGCCCGCTGCTGAAGCTGCGTGTGCGCGACATCGACGAGGACGCCACCCGCGCCCTGCCCCAGGCGGAGCTGACGGCGCCGGCAGGCGGACACATCCCGGTGCGCGAGCGAGCCGGCCGGCTCGTGCCCGAGCACGCCGTCTATCGCGTCCGCTTCGAGCTCGAGACGCCAGGGGGCGCCGTGCCTGCGCCGCTGTCCGAGCGGAGCTGGCGCGGCATCGTCACCGTCCACGCACGCTCCGAGGCCCCCGTCTGGCGCTACCTGCGGCAGGCGGCGTCCGTGCTGGTGCGGGAACTCGGGTTCTGAGCGCCCGCCGCCGCAAGGGCCGCCCCCGAATCACCGTGCGAGGCGCCGACGCTGCGGCACGCGCAGGAGACCGACATCGCGGGATGGACACACTTGCCCGCGTCGTCGAGTGGTACTAGGATTAGATGAATAACCAAGCGGCGGAGTGGGATGGACAAGGCGGTTGCGGGCACGGCAGCGACACCCAGGAAGCTGCGCATCGGCGTGGCCGGGGTGGGGGTGGGCGCGGCGGAGATCCTGCCGACCATGCGCCTGCTCGACACGATCGACCTCGTGGCGGCAGCGGACGTGAACCCGCGCATCCTGGAGGTCTTCCGCCAGCGCTACGGCGGCGCCACGTACTCCAGCGTCAAGGATCTGTGCGCCGACCCGGACGTCGAGGCCGTGTGGATCGCCACGCCCAACCGCTTTCACGCCGAGCACGCGATCATGGCGGCCGAGCACGGCAAGCACGTGGTGGTCGAGAAGCCGATGGCGATCACGCTGCGCGAAGCCGAGGCGATGATCGAGGCGTCGATCAAGCACAAGGTGAAGCTGATCTGCGGCCACACGCAGAGCTTCCTGCCCCCGGTGCAGACGATGCGGCAGATCCTGCGGTCCGGGCGCCTGGGGCGACTGTGCGCGATGCATGTGTGGGCATATTCGGACTGGATGCTGCGCCCGCGCTCGGCCGACGAGCTCGACATCACGCAGGGCGGGGGGGTGCCCTTCCGCCAGGCGCCGCACCAGGTGGACACCCTGCGCCTGCTGGGCGGAGGCATGGTGCGCAGCGTGCGCGGCAACGTCGGTCAGTGGTTCCCCGGCCGCCCCATCCCCGGCTACTACTCGGCCTGCATGGAGTTCGAAGACGGCACGCCGGCCACCCTCATGCACAACGGCTACGGCTACTTCGTCGGCTCCGAGCTGGTGCCCTGGGGGCACCAGAACCACCACTTCACCGTCCCGGAGCGCATCGAAGTGCGACGCCAATTGCTGGCCGGCACCTCGGACCAGGACCAGGCCAAGGACCAGTTGCGCATCGGCGGCAGCGACGAGCGGGTCAGCGCCCAGGTTCAGGCCGCCCCCAAGCCCTGGGTCCCGAATGACCTGGGCCTGCTGATCATGTCCTGCGAGCGCGGCGATGTGCGCCAGTCGGCGCATGGCATCTACGTCCACGACGACCAGGGTACCGAGGACGTGCCCCTGATCGGCAGCGCCAACCCCGTGGCCGGCCGGCGGGCCGAACTGGACGAGTTGTACAACGCCGTCGTGCGGGACCAGCCCGTCGCGCATTCGGGCCCCTGGGGCATGGCCACGCTCGAGGTCTGCCTGGCCATCATGCAGTCTGCTGCCGAGCGCCGCGAAATCCGCCTGTCGCACCAGGTGCCGGCGCCCGAGCCGGGCTGAACGTACGGCACCGGACCTGGCTTCCCGCAACCCCTGGCCCTGCCTTCACCACCCACACAACCAGCGAGACAACATGGACGCGAAATCCCCTCACGCCGCATCTTCCACCGCCCATCGGCGCGGTCTGCTTCGGTGGCTCGTGCCGATGGCGCTGCTTTCGGGCCTGGCCTGCGGCCAGGCGCAGGCGCAGGGCGAGAGCGCGTTTCCCGTGCGCCCCGTCAAGCTGGTCGTGACCTTCCCGCCGGGCGGTGCCGGCGACCTGACCGGTCGGGCCGTCGCCAAGGGGCTGCAGGCCCTGTGGGGCCAGACGGTCGTCGTGGAGAACGCCGCAGGCGCCTCGGGTGCGATCGGCGCGGAGGCGGTCGCACGGGCGCCAGCCGACGGTCACACGCTGCTGCTGGGCACGGCCGGTCCCATCACCGTGCTGCCCTTCCTGCGCGACAAGATGCCCTACGACCCGCTGACCGATCTGCAGGCGATCGCCAACACCGTGAACATCCCGAACGTGCTGGTCGTCAACAGCAAGCTGCCCTACAAGACCCTCGCAGACTTCCTGGCCGCCGCCCGGGCCCGGCCCGGGGCGCTCGACTACGCCTCCAGCGGCCGGGGCGAATCGCACCACATGATGATGGAGCACATGATGCGGGTGACGGGCGTCAAGCTCAATGAGATCCCGTACAAGGGCGGCGCGCCGGCGGCGCTGGCCGTGGCCTCGGGTGACGTGCAGGCCTCCTGGTTGGCGATCTCGACGGCGCAACCGATGCTGAGGTCGGGCCAACTGGTGGCGTTGGCGGTGAGCACGAAGGACCGTGTGGCCCAGCTGCCCGATGTGCCCACGATGGCCGAACAAGGCTTCCCGGCCTACGACTACTCGAACTGGATGGGCATCATGGGCCCGGCTCGGATGCCGCCGGCGCTGTTGCGCCGCATCGAGTCCGACCTGCAGAAGGTGGTGGCCACCCCGGAATTCTCCGAAGCGGTGGCCAGGATGGGCAGCGTCGCGCGCTTCGAGTCGACGGAGCAGTTCACCCGGGCCATCCGGGAGAGTCACGCGCGCCACAAGGCGATGCTGGCCCCTTGAGCCGGCGGGCCGCCCAAGCGGCCAGAGCACGTTGCAAGCCGATCCTGGAGGACGAAACCACCGTGATGACCAGAGAAGAAAACGACGCCCTGACCCGGGTGGGTGCCGGCACGCCGGCGGGCGAGCTGCTGCGCCGCTACTGGCACCCCGTGGCGGCCGCCTGCGAGATCGACGAGGACCACCCCATCAAGCGTGTGCGCATCCTGGGCGAAGACCTCGTGGTCTTCCAGTTGCGCACGCGGGCCGACGGCGAGGCGGTGCGTTATGGCCTGGTCGAGGAACAGTGCTCGCACCGGTTGGTCTCGCTGGCCAACGGCCGGGTCGACACCGAAGGCATACGCTGCCCCTACCACGGCTGGAAGTTCAGCCCCAGCGGCGCCTGCCTGGAGCAGCCGGCGGAGCCCCCGGACAGCACCTACAAGGACCGGATCACGCACCGTGCCTACCCGGTGCAGAAGCTCGGGGGCTTGCTGTTCGCCTACATGGGGCCGCAGCCGGCGCCCCTGCTGCCGCGCTGGGACGTGCTGGCGCGCGAGGACGGCCGGCGCTGGGGCGTCATCGAGTCGGTGATCGACTGCAATTGGTTGCAGCCGATGGAGAATTCTGTCGACCCGGCCCACGTCTACTGGCTGCACGGGAGCTTCGGCGCCAAGAAGGACAACGCCAGCGAGGCGCAGTTCGCCGCCCTGGGCCTGAAGGCCCAGTACGGCGAGAAGAACGACTTCGTCCGCTTCGAGTTCGGCATCCAGAAGGTCCGCACGGTGGCTGGCCGCAAGCCGGGCGAGGCACCGCACTCCGAGCAGCACCCGCTGGTGTTCCCCACCGCCTTGCGCCTGGTGATCTCGCACGATCTCGTGCGCATGCAGGAGTACGAGGCTGTCAAGACCTTCACCGCCGCGGAGTCGGCGCTGGGCTATCTGCACAACATGCAGTTCCGGGTGCCGATCGACGACACCCACACGAAGGTCTACCACGTCAACTTCATGCCGTCCCGGGAGAGCGTCACCGCAGCCGAGGCCGACGTGCCCTTCGAGCATTGCAGGCTGCGTGACGAGTCGGGCCGCTACAACCTCAAGATCGTCACCGCGCAGGACGCGATGGCCTGGGAGACGCAGGGCGGCCTGACCGACCGCACGCGCGAGCACCTGGGCGCGTCCGACCGCGGCATCGCCATGCTGCGCCGCCTGATCAAGGAGCAGATCCAGCTGGTGCAGGAGGGTCGGGACCCGATGGGCACGCTGCGCGATCCGGCACGCAACCACGTGGTGGACCTGGACGTCTACCACGAGGCCTTCGGGTTGCAGCGTGGCTGAGTCGAAACGCCCGCCCGGCGCGGGCAGCCCCGCCGATGCAGCGCACGCGTGCCTGACGGCGGCCGGCCTGTACGAGACCCTGATGCCTGAGCGCGAGCGCGTGGCACGCGCCTGCCGCGTGATGGGCAAGCTGGACCTCACCCGCAGCACCTTCGGCCACATCAGCCTGCGGGTTCCGGACCATGACCTGATCCTGATCCGCGCCCGGGGCCCGGGCGAGTCGGGCATACGCTACACCTCGGCCGACGACATCATCCTGGTCGACCTGGACGGACGCAAGGTGGCCGGCCGCGACGACCTGCATGTGCCCAAGGAGGTGTTCATCCACACCGCGCTGCTCAAGGCCCGGCCGGCGCTGGGCTCGGTGCTGCACGCGCACCCATCGACGGTGGTGCTGTTCTCCATCTGCGGGGTGCCGCTGCTGCCGTTGGTCGGCGCCTTCGACCCGAGCTGCCTGCGCCTGGTGAACGACGGCATCGCCAACTACCCGCGCAGCGTGCTGATCCACAACGAGGAACTCGGCCGCGACCTCGCCAGCGTGATGCGCGAGGCCCGCAGCTGCGTGATGCGCGGGCACGGCGTCACCACCCTGGGCGCCACGGTCGAGGACGCCGTGCTCGACGCGATCCGGCTCAATGATCTGGCCGATCTCAACTACCGGGCGCGCCTGCTCGGCACGCCCGAGCCCATCGCGCAGGAGGACATGGCCTTCTTCGAGCAGGTGGACGTCGGCAGCAACGACCCCTACTGGCGCTACTACTGCCGGCTGACGGGGGAGAACTGAGAGGCTGAGCGTCTTTTCTCCATGCCCGGTCGCATGCAGGGGCATGGGCCCGAAATCGAACGCCTTCTGCGGTATCGTATCGGTTCACTCATCCTGAGGGCGGTCGATGCCAAAGCCAAACTACCAGTACGAGAAGCGGCAGCGCGAGCTCGCGAAGAAGCAGAAGAAGGAAGAGAAGGCGCGGCGCAAGGCCAACCCGTCGCAGCCCGAATCCGAGTCGGAGTCCGCCCCGGAGCAGGCACAGGCGCCGCAGGACAGCCCCGACGCGCAAGCGGCCCCGCAGGGCTGAGTCGCCGAGGGTCTTTCCCCCGTGCCCGGCTTGCACGCCGCAACACCCCGACTCGTTGTTGCAGATCCTCGCCATGGTCCGAGCCATGGCTGCGGTTTGCGCCTGGAAAAGGGGCTTTCTGGCGCACCTGTCGGGCCCGGCGGAAAACGCTCAGCCTCTGCGCTCCGATCGGCACCGACCATAGCCACCGAGCGCGGCCCCGCGCACCCAGCCCAAGCCTGACCAGCGCGCTCCTGCGCAGACCCACGATGATCACCCGTGAACTCGGCCGTACCGGCCTGCGCGTTGCGCCATTGGCCTTCGGCGGCAACGTCTTCGGCTGGACGGCCGACGAGGCCACCTCGTTCAAGCTCCTCGACGCCTTCGTCGACGCCGGCTTCAACCTCGTCGACACGGCCGACGTCTACTCGGCCTGGGTGCCGGGCCACGTCGGCGGCGAGTCCGAGACCGTGATCGGCCGCTGGCTGAAGGCGCGCGGGCAGCGCAACCGCATCGTGCTCGCCACGAAGGTCGGCATGAAGCTCGGCGAGGGCCGCAGCGGCCTGTCGCGGCGCTGGATACGCCAGGCGGTGGAGGATTCGCTGCGCAGGCTGCAGACCGATCACATCGACCTGTACCAGGCGCACCAGGACGACACCAGCACCCCTCTGGAGGAAACGCTGTCGGCTTTCGCGGAGCTGATCCGCGAGGGCAAGGTGCGTGCCATCGGCGCGTCCAACCACTCGGCCAGCCGCCTGGCCGAGGCCTTGCAGACCAGCCAGCGGCTCGGCCTGCCACGCTACGAAACCCTGCAGCCCCACTACAACCTCGTCGAGCGCGCCCTCTACGAGGCGGAACTGGAACCGCTGTGCCGCGCCGAGGGTCTGGGCGTCATCAACTATTTCGGGCTGGCGCGCGGCTTCCTCACCGGCAAGTACCGCAGCGAAGCCGACCTCGCCAAGAGCGTGCGCGGCGCAGGTATCAAGACTTACCTGAGCGAACGCGGCCTGCGCATCCTGGCCGCGCTCGACGCCGCCGCGGCGCGCCTGCAGGCGACGCCCGCGCAGGCGGCCCTGGCCTGGCAGATCGCACGGCCCGGCATCACGGCACCGATCGTCAGCGCGACCAGTGTTGCCCAGTGGCAGGAACTCGCTGCCGCGGCACGGCTGGTGCTGGACGCCGCGACGGTGGCCGAGCTCGACCAGGCGAGCGCCTGGGGGACCGGCGCGCAGGGGGCCGAGGCGGCGCGCTGACGATCTGCCCCAGACCGGCACGGGGGTGCCCGCCCGGGCGCCCCGGGTCCGGGCGGCGGCCTGGAATCCGCATTCGGCGTCAGGGCGACCTCCTGCCACCGCCACGCCGCGGCCCGGCGTCGCCGAGAGCTGGTGCAGCCGGAAGCTCTGCCCGCGCCGGATGCGCAGCTGGACGGCACCCGCGTCGAAGGCACAGCGCAGCGACAATCCCGCCTGTCATGAACCCTGCCCCACTGGCCAGCCTTCCCGCCCTCGAGGACACCCTGGCGCAGCACGGCGCCCGCCCCGTCCACGCCGCGCAGTTGTTGCGTGCCTGGGCTCGGCTCGGGCCCACGGCGCCGCGCGGGCAGGACCCGGCGCGCTTTCTGCCGCGCGCGCTGCATACGGCCTGGCCCCGGATCGCCGAGGCGCTGGACGGGTTGGCGACGCTGCAATCCCGGCACCCGGGCGACGACAGCTCCGAGCGCCTGCTCGTGCGCCTGGCAGACGGGCAGACCGTGGAATCGGTGTTACTGCCGCGAGGCGGCTTGTGCGTGTCGACGCAGGCCGGCTGCGCCGTGGGCTGCGTGTTCTGCATGACCGGCCGCGACGGCCTGCTGCGCCAGCTCGGCAGCGCCGAGATCGTGGCCCAGGTGGTGCTGGCCCGGCGCCTGCGTGCGGTCAGCAAGGTCGTCTTCATGGGCATGGGCGAGCCGGCGCACAACCTCGACGCGGTGCTGGAGGCGATCGATTTCCTCGGCACGCACGGCGGCATCGCGCACAAGTCGCTGGTGTTCTCGACCGTGGGCGATGCGCGCGCTTTCGAGCGCCTGCCGCTCGGGCAGGTGAAGCCGGCGCTGGCACTGTCGCTGCACACGACCAAGCCCGAGTTGCGCGCGCAGTTGCTGCCGCGCGCCCCGCGCATGGAGCCAGCCGCGCTGGTGGAGGCCGCCTGCGCCTACGCCGAGGCCACGGGCTACCCGCTGCAACTTCAGTGGACGCTGCTCGAGGGCGTCAACGACGGTGACGACGAGGCGGCCACCCTCGCCGCCTGGCTGCGCGGCCGCCATGCCATGGTCAACCTGATCCCCTGGAACCGCATCGACGGCCTGCCGTGGCAGCGCCCGGACATCGAGCGCACCGTGGCCATGGCACGCGCGTTGAAGAGCGCAGGCGTGTTGACACGCTTGCGCTGGTCCGCAGGGCAGGATGTGGACGGCGGCTGCGGACAGTTACGTGCCCGCGCGCTCGACACGGCAGCCGGCGCGCCGGACGATCCGGGTGCGCCCATCGCCACGCGCGCTGCGGGCCGGCCGGCACGCATCCCGCTCGTCAGCGCGGCCTGAGCGCCCGAGAGCCGTTACCGCATGCCCTCCTTGCACGTCCGCAAGCTTGGGCTCCGAGCCGCGCCCGTGCCGCTCCAACCCTCCTCACCGCGCCAGCCCCCGACGCACCTGTGCCGGGGCCTCATGCCGCCCATCCGCCCCGAGGTCTTGCCATGGCCCTGAAATCCACCATTTACAAGGCCCAGCTGCAGATCGCCGACATGGACCGGCAGCTGTATGCCGACCATGCGCTGACGCTGGCGCTGCACCCCTCGGAAACCGAGGAGCGGCTGCTCGTGCGCCTGCTGGCCTTCGCGCTGCAGGTGCCGGCCGACGACATGCGCGGCGCGCTGCAGTTTGCACGCGGCCTGTCCGACACCGACGAGCCCGACCTGTGGCAGCACGACCTGTCGGGCACGCTGGTGCACTGGCTCGAGGTCGGCCAGCCCGACGAGCGCCGGCTGGCGCGCGCCTGCGGCCGCGCCGAGCGGGTCACCCTCTACGCCTACGGCAGCGGGGCGCCCGTGTGGTGGGCCGGCCTGTCAGGCAAGGTCGCCCGGCTGCGCAACCTCGCGGTCTGGCAACTGCCCACGGCCCAGGCACGGTCGCTCGCGTCGATGGCTGCACGCTCGATGCAGTGGCAGGTGACGGTGCAGGACGGTCAGGTCTGGGTTGCCGACGCGCAGCAGTCGGTCGAACTCGCCCCTGTGGCACTCAAGGAGCCCGTGCAATGACCACCAGCCTTGCGGAGACCACGCAATGACACCTGCCGAGCCCTCCCCGGCCCGCCCGGAGATCGAGATCGTCCACGACGTGCAGGCGCAGCGCTTCGTCGCAGTCGTCGACGGCCGCGAGTGCGAGTGCGCCTACCTCCTGGCTGACGGCGTGGCGCGCCTCGTGCACACCGAGGTGCCGCGCGCGCTCGAAGGCCGCGGCATCGCCGCCGCGCTCGTGCGCCAGGCACTGGAATGGGCACGCGCCGAGGGCCTGAAGGTGCGGCCGGTGTGCGGTTACGTGGCCAGCTACATGCGCCGCCACCCGCAGACCCAGGACCTGCTGGCCCGCTAGCGCCGGCCAGCCCCGGCTACATCACCACCGGTTCCGGCTCGAGCCGGATGCCGAAACGGCCGTACACGCTTTCCTGGATCGCGCGCGCCAGCGTCACCACCTCGCCGCCGGTGGCGCCGCCGCGGTTGACGAGCACCAGCGCCTGCCGGTCGTGGACGCCGGCGCCGCCCACGGTCTTGCCCTTCCAGCCGCAGGCGTCGATCAGCCAGCCCGCGGCGAGCTTGACGCTGCCGTCGGGCAGCGGGTAGTGCACGACCTCGGGGTCACGCCCGATGATGTCGCGGCACTGCTCGGCGCTGACCACCGGGTTCTTGAAGAAGCTGCCGGCGTTGCCCAGCATGGCCGGGTCCGGCAGCTTGGCGCGGCGGATGACGCAGACCCAGTCGAACAGGGTGCGGGAGTCGGGATTCGTGATCCCGGTCTCGGCGACCTTGCGCTCCAGGTCGAGGTAGCCGAGCACCGGCCACCAGGGCCGCGGCAGGCGCAGGCGCACGCGCGTGATCAGGCTCTTGCCCGCCAGGTGCTGCTTGAAGGCGCTGTCGCGATAGCCGAAGCGGCACGCCGCGGCGTCGAGCACGACGCTGCGCCCGGTCACCAGGTCCACCGCCTCGAGCGACTCGAAGCGGTCCTTCAGCTCCACCCCGTAGGCGCCGATGTTCTGCACCGGCGCCGCGCCCACGGTGCCGGGGATCAGCGCCAGGTTCTCCAAGCCCGGCCAGCCCTGCTCGAGCGTCCACTGCACGAATCCGTGCCAGTTCTCGCCAGCGCCGGCCTCGACGATCCAGGCCGTCTCGGTGGCTTCGACGAGACGCCGGCCCATGACCTCGACCTTGACGACCAGGGGCTCGACGTCACGCGTGAAGACGACGTTGCTGCCGCCGCCGAGGATGAACTTCGGCGCCCGGCCCCAGGCCGGGTCGTCGACGAGGCGGCGCACGTCGGCGGCCGAGCGCACGCGCACGAGGTGTTGCGCCACGGCGGGCAGGCCGAAGGTGTTGAGCTCGCGCAGCCCCACACGACTTTCCACGACCAGGGCCGACGATGCTGCGGCAGGTCGCGGGTTTTCAGGGGGAACGCTGGGGATGGGCATGGCAGAATTTTCTCCGTCGTGGGCGCACCCACGACGCCCGCCGCGTCGCTTGCGCGCAACGTTCACCACCCGCCACCCGCCCTGCCATGCCGAGCTTCGACGTCGTCCTCGAACCGAACCTGGTGGAACTCAAGAATGCCGTCGACCAGACGGCCAAGGAGATCGGCACTCGCTTCGATTTCAAGGGCTCGAGCGCCCGTGTCGAGCTGACCGAGAAGGGCGCGTCGCGCGAACTGATGCTCTACGGCGACTCCGACTTCCAGGTCGGCCAGGTACGCGACGTGCTGCTGGCCAAGCTGACCAAGCGCGGGGTCGACATCCGCTTCCTCGACTTGTCGGCCCGGATCGAGAAGATCGGCGGCGACAAGGTGCGACAACCAGTGGCCGTGCGCACGGGGATCGACAGCGAGAACGCGAAGAAGATCCAGGGCCTCGTCAAGCAGAGCAAGCTGAAGGTGCAGGGGCAGATCCAGGGCGATGTCGTGCGCATCAGCGGCGCCAAGCGCGACGACCTGCAGGCTGCGATCCGGCACCTGAAGACGGCCGTGACCGACCTGCCGCTGTCCTACACGAACTTTCGCGACTGAGCGTGATGACAGGGCGCCTGCAGGAACGGCGCCAGGTCCTGCGGCTGGGGCTGGGCGCGGTGTTGTGGCTGCCCGCCCACGCGCCGAGCGCGGCCCCGGCGCAGTTCGTCGTACGCGCCGACCCTGGCGGCCTCTTCCTGGCACGGGGCAGGGTCAACGGACGCACGGTGGACTTCCTGCTCGACACCGGCGCCAGCGCCGTCACCCTGGGCCAGGCCCAGGCCGAGGCGCTGGGCCTGGCCTGGCGTGATGCGCCGCGGGGCCTCGCGCACACCGCGCTGGGCTCGGTCGAGGCGCGCCTGCTGGAGCTCGACGAGGTGCGGCTTGGCCCGCTGCGCGCGCAGCGCGTCGGCGCGGCAGTGCTGCCTGCAGCCTTGCCGAAGGTGCTGCTGGGCAACACCTTCCTTGGCCGCTTCGACTGGCGGCGTGAAGGGACGCTGCTGAGGCTGCGCGCGCCGCGCTGACCCAGGACCGTGCCGCACGTGCAGGCCGCGCACCGCGAACCCCCGCTGGCCAATCCACCCGCCCGGCATGGCCGAAGCCGCATGCGAACGGTCGTGCTAAAAACCCGTCCTGTGCTGCAGGCCGCGCACCGATGCGAGGCCGGCGACGCCCAGGGAGAAAGCGAGCCAAGATGGACCTGAACTTCACCGCCGAAGAACTCGAGTTTCGCGCCCACGTCAGGCAATGGGTCGCCGCCCACCTGCCCGCCGACATCAGCCACAAGGTCCACCACGCGCTGCGCCTGTCGCGCGACGACCTGCAGCGCTGGGCGAAGATCCTCGGCCGCCAGGGCTGGCTGGGCTGGGGCTGGCCCAAGGAATTCGGCGGCCCCGGCTGGAACGCGGTGCAGCGCCACCTGTTCGAGGAGGAGTGCGCGCTGGCCGGCGCCCCGCGCGTGATCCCCTTCGGCCCGGTGATGGTGGCGCCGGTCATCATGGCCTTCGGCAGCCGCGAGCAGCAGCAGCGCTTCCTGCCGGGCATCGCCAGCGGCGAGGTCTGGTGGAGCCAGGGCTACAGCGAGCCGGGCTCGGGCTCCGACCTGGCCTCGCTGAAGACCCGTGCCGACCGCAAGGGCGACGTCTACGTCGTCAACGGCCAGAAGACCTGGACCACGCTGGGCCAGTACGGCGAGTGGATCTTCTGCCTCGTGCGCACCAGCCACGAGGGCAAGCCGCAGACGGGCATCAGCTTCCTGCTCATCGACATGAAGAGCCCGGGCATCACGGTGCGCCCCATCATCACACTGGACGGCGAGCACGAGGTCAACGAGGTCTGGTTCGACAACGTCGAGGTGCCGGTGGAAAACCTCGTCGGCCAGGAGAACCAGGGCTGGACCTACGCGAAATACCTGCTGTCGCACGAGCGCACCAACATCGCCGACGTGAACCGCGCCAAGCGCGAGCTCGAGCGCCTGAAGCGCATCGCCCGCGCCGAGGGGCTGTGGGACGACGTCCGGTTCCGCGACCAGATCGCGCTGCTGGAGGTGGACATCGTCGCGCTCGAGATGATGGTGCTGCGCGTGCTGTCGGCCGAGAAGAGCGGCCGCCAGAGCCTGGACGTGGCGGGCCTGCTGAAGATCCGCGGCAGCGAGATCCAGCAGCGCTACACCGAGCTGATGATGCTCGCCGCAGGCCCCTATGCCGTGCCCTTCGTCCGCGAGGCGATGGAAGCAGGCTGGCAGGGTGACCAGTCCCTGGGCGGCCTGTGGCCCGGCGGCGCCGCGCACTGCGCGCCGCTGGCCGCGACCTACTTCAACTACCGCAAGACCACGATCTACGGCGGCTCCAACGAGGTCCAGCGCAACATCGTTGCGCAGACGATGCTCGGCTGACCGCAACCAGGAGCCCCACGATGGACTTCGACTTCACCGAAGAGCAGAACGCGCTGCGCGACGCGGTCGCGCGCTGGGTTGATCGCGACTTCCCTTTCGAGCGCCGGCACGCATTGGCACGCGCCGGCGGTGCCAGCCGCGCCGTGTACGCCGAGCTCGCTGCGCTCGGGCTGACCGGCCTGGCCGTGCCCGAGGCCCATGGCGGCCTGGGCTACGGCCCCGTGGACGCCATGGTCGTGATGGAGGAACTCGGCCGTGGGCTCGTGCACGCGCCCTACGCCAGCGCGGCGCTCGTCGTCCCGGCGCTGCTGGTGGCGGCGCCGTCGGCGCTGCAGGCACAGTGGTTGCCACGCATCGCGGGCGGCGACGCGCTGGTCGTGCTCGCGCACCAGGAGCGCGCCGCACGCTACCGTCTGCAGCATGTCACCACGCGCGCCGTCGCGGTGGGCGACGGCTGGGCGCTCACCGGGCGCAAGAGCGTCGTGCCCGCAGGCGACGAGGCCGACGCCTGGATCGTGCCGGCGCGCTGGCGCTCAGCCGACGACGCCGAGGCCGGCATCGGGCTGTTCCTGGTCGAGCGTGGCGCCGCCGGGGTCACGGTGGGCGGCCACCCGACGCAGGACGGTGCCCGCGCGGCAGAGCTGCAGTTGGACTCGGCAGCGGCGCAGCTGATCGCCGAGGAAGGTTTCGAGCGCCTGGAACTGGCGTGCGACATCGCGATCGCCGCCGCCTGCGCCGAAGGCACGGGCCTGATGGAGCGCTTGCTGGCCATCACCGCGGACTACATGAACACACGCAAGCAGTTCGGCGTGCCGATCGCCAACTTCCAGGCCCTGCGCCACCGCATCGCCGACGCGAAGATGGCGCTCGAACTCGCGCGCTCGATGAGCTACCACGCCACCCTGCGCCTGGGCAGTGCGCGCGACACGCGCCGGCGCGCCGTCTCTCAAGCGCGGGTGCAGCTCGGCCGCAGCATGCGCCAGGTCGGACAGGACTGCGTCCAGCTGCATGGCGGCATCGGTGTCACCGACGAATACGTCGCCAGCCACTACTTCAAGCGGCTGACGGTGCTGGAACTGCAGTTCGGCGACACCATGCACCACCTGGGCGAGGTCAGCGCGCGCATGCAGGAGACAGCTGGGGTCTTTGCGTGAACGTCCCGGCGGCAATGTCGCCGGCAGAACCCGTCGACCGGCGGGTGCGGCAGGCGCTGCTGGGGCAGTTGTTTGCCGCAACACCCCAGCCGGTGGCCGGGGGCATCCTGTTTGCAGGCGTCGTCGCCATCATCGTCAGCGCCCACGCGCCGGCGGCATCGGCCTGGGGATGGTTCGCCGTCAAGGCCGGCATCGGCATCGTGCGCATCGTCCACGCGCGGCGCTTCCTGGGCACGCAGGTCGAGACTCCCGCCATCGGCACCTGGGTGCGGTCCTACCTGTTCTGGATCGCGTTGGACACCCTGTCCTGGGCGGCCATGTTGCCGCTGTTCGGCGCCGGCGCCGACGTACGGTCGCTGACGCTGCTGGTGTGCGGCTTGCTGGGCGTGGCCTCGCTCGGGGTGTTCACCACCGTCTCGCACTGGCCGCTGTGCGTGCTGTACAGCAGCGTGTGCCTGGGCACGGTCGCTGCATGGTTCGCGCTGCGCGGCCTGCCCGGCGACTGGGCGGTCGCGGTAGGCAGCGTGATCTACCTCGTGCTGCTGGTGCTCGAATCGCGCCGCGGCAATGCGCACCTGGCGGAGATGGTGCGCCTGCGCTTCGAGAACGCCGCCCTGGCCGAGGAGCGTGCCGCCGCCCTGGCCGCGGCACAGTCCTCGGACGCCGCAAAGAGCCGCTTCCTGGCCATGGTCAGCCACGAGATGCGCACGCCGCTGAACGGCATCATGGGCATGGCCCAGGTGCTGCGCGCCGACATCGTCGAGCCCGCCCGCGCGCGCTCGCTGGAGTTGCTGGAGAACTCGGCGCGGCTGCTGGCGCGCATCATCGGCGACCTGCTCGACCTGGCGCGCATGGAAACCGGTGCCGTCGAAGTCCAGCGCGGGACCATCAACCTGCGGCAGACCGTCGAGCAGGTCGTCGCCCTGCTGCAGCCGCTGGCCCTGCAGCGCGGCCTGGCGCTCCAGGCCCACTGGCCCGACGGCACGCCAGGCTTCGTGCTCGGCGACAGCACCCGCGTGGGCCAGGTCCTGCACAACCTGGTGGGCAACGCCCTGAAGTTCACCGAGCGCGGCGGCATCGAAGTGCGCGTCGTGGCCGGCGTGTCCGGAATCTGGCGTATCGACGTCGTCGACACCGGCCCGGGCATCTCGGCAGCGGACCAACAGCGCATCTTCGATGCCTTCGAGCGTGTCGGCGACGTCGGTCTCGTGCCGGGCACCGGCCTGGGGCTGACGATCGCGCGGCGGCTGGCCCGGGCCATGGGGGGCGACGTGACCTGCCGCTCCGCCCTAGGCCACGGCAGCACCTTCAGCTTCACCCTGGCGGCCCCGGCGGTGGAGCCGCCCCTGATGCAAGCCCCCCTTCCCACACACGTCGAGAACTCCCCCTCGGCCGTGGGCGACGGCCCCAAGGACCCGTCCGGATCGCAAGCCGGGCACGGCACCGTGGCAGACGCAGCCCGGGCCGTTCTCGTGGTCGATGACAACGAGGTGAACACCCTGGTGGCCGCCGCCTTGCTCGAACAACTCGGCTGGTGTCCCGAGGCCGTGGGCGATGGCCAGCAGGCGCTGCGGGCGATGGCCGGCAAGCGCTATGCCGCGGTCTTGATGGACTGCCACATGCCGGTGCTCGACGGCTGGGAGGCCACCCGCCGCTGGCGCCGCGAGGAACGGGACGGTCGGCTGCCCATCATCGGCATCACCGCCAATGCCTCCGCAGCGGACCGGCAGTCCTGCCTGGATGCGGGGATGGACGACCACCTGCCCAAGCCCTTCGACAAGGACGCGCTCGATCTCGCCCTGCGGCGGCTGGCCGGGCCCGTCGGACCATGAGCCTGCGCCCCGACGACCCCGCAGCCCGCGGCGCCGGGTCGTTGCATGACGTTCGCGGGCTGCGCGTGGGCCACCACACCGACCCCCGCCGCCCGACGGGCTGCACCGTCGTCCTGTGCGAGCAGGGCGCGGTCTGCGGTGTGGACGTGCGCGGCGGGGCGCCCGGCACGCGCGAGACCGACCTGCTTCGTCCGGAGAACACGGTCGACCGCGTGCACGCGGTGCTGCTGACCGGCGGCAGCGCCTTCGGCCTGGACGCGGCGGGGGGCGTGATGCGATGGCTCGAGGAGCACGGCCACGGCCTGAGCGTCGGCCCGGCGCGGGTGCCCATCGTTCCCGCGGCGGTGCTGTTCGACCTGTGGGTGGGCGACGCGTCGATCCGGCCCGACAGCGCGGCCGGCTACGCCGCCTGCGCGGCGGCCGCCGCCATGCCGCCAGGCCTCGCGCCGGCCGAGGGCAGCATCGGTGCGGGGGCTGGCGCCGTCGTCGGCAAGATGCTCGGGCTGCCGCGGGCGATGAAGGGTGGCATCGGCAACGCCGCGCTGAGCGCCGGGGGCGTGACCGTGGCCGCGCTGGTCGCGGTCAACGCGGTGGGGGACGTGATCGCCGAGGACGGCTCGGTGCTGGCGGGGGCGCGCGGCGAGGACGGTCGCACGCGCATCGGCGCCAAGCGCGCCGTGCTGGCAGGCGAGCGCCCCGTGCGCCCCACGCGCGGCAGCGCGACGACGATCGGCGTCGTCGCCACCGACGCCATGCTCGGCAAGGCGCAGGCCACCAAACTCGCCAGCCTCGCCCACCACGGCCTGTCGCGCGCCATCGACCCGGTCACGGCGCACGACGGCGACACACTGTTTGCGCTGGCCACCGGCCACAGCGGGGTGGAAGGAGATGTCAACCTCCTGGGTGTGCTCGCAGCCGAAGCCGTGGCGCAGGCGATCCGGCGTGCCGTGCGCGCGGCGCAGGGCCTGCCGCAGTTCGGCCTGCCGGCCCTGCGCGACCTCGCCTGAGCGCCGCGGCACCGCAGCCCGTCTTTCGCAGTGGCACGCCGACCTTCCCCCACAGGCCGTGAACCCGGCACCCTCGGCCTGGCTGCGGTGCTTTTCAGCCAGGGCTTCGGCACGCGGCGCGAGTGCGCGGCCCGGGTTCAGGCCGGCACGGTGCGCATCGCCGGCCGCGTCTGCACCGACCCCGACGAGCCGGTGCCCACGCACGGGCTGGTCTTCAGCGTCGACGGCCGGGAATGGAGCTTCCACGCCCGCGCCCTGGTGCTGCTGCACAAGCCCGCCGGCTACGAATGCTCCACGCGGCCGCGCCACCACCCCGGTGTGCTGAGTCTGCTGCCGCTGCCGCTGCGCCAGCGCGGCGTGCAGCCGGTGGGTCGCCTGGACGCCGACACGACCGGCCTGCTGCTGCTGACCGACGACGGCGCGTTGCTGCACCGGCTGACGTCCCCGAAGCATGAAGTGCCCAAGGTGTACGAGGTGGGCACGCGCCACCCGGTGACGCCGATGCAGCTCGAGGCCTTGCGCACCGGCGTGGTGCTGGACGACGATCCCCGCCCGGCACGCGCCCTGGCGGCCGAGGCCACCGGCGAGCGCGCCCTGCGCCTGACCATCACCGAGGGCCGCTACCACCAGGTCAAGCGCATGCTGGCAGCCGTGGGCAACCGGGTGGATGCCCTGCACCGCAGCGCGGTCGGCGCGCTCGCCCTGCCCCTGGACCTCGGGCCCGGGCAGTGGCGCTGGGTCGAGCCCGGGGCGCTGGAATCACCACCGTCGCGATAATCCGGCCGATGCAGGTGTTCCGAGGGCTTCCGCCGGCACACGACCGGCCCGCATGCGCGCTGACGATCGGCAATTTCGACGGCGTGCATCGCGGCCATCAGGCCATGCTCACGATGCTCGCCCACGAGGCGCGGCAGCGCGGCCTGCCCAGTTGCGTGCTGACCTTCGAGCCGCACCCACGCGACTTCTTCGCCCTGCGCTCGGGCCGACCCGAGTTGGCGCCCGCGCGCATCTCGACGCTGCGCGACACGGTGCAGGCACTGCGTGGTTGCGGCGTCGACCGCATGGTCGTGCTGCGTTTCGACGAGCGCCTGGCCTCGCTGCCCGCCGAGACCTTCGTCGACCGCATCCTGGTCGACGGCTTGCAGGCGCGCATGGTGCGCGTGGGCGACGACTTCCGCTTCGGCGTTCGCCGCAGTGGCGACTACGCGCTGCTGGACGCGATGGGCGCGCAGCGCGGCTTCGACGTCGCGCGCATGATGAGCTATGAGGTGCACGGCCTGAGGGTGTCGAGCTCGGCCGTGCGCGAGGCGCTGGCGCAGGGAGACATGGCCCGCACGGCGCGGCTGCTGGGCCGGCCTTACACGATCAGCGGCCGTGCCATCCACGGCCGCAAGCTCGGGCGCGAGCTGGGGTTTCGCACGCTGAACCTGCGCTTCGCGCACGCGCGGCCGGCGGCGATGGGGATCTTCGTCGTCCAGGTGCATGGCCTGGGCCCCGGCCCCCTGCCCGGCGTGGCGAGCCTGGGGGTGCGGCCCACGGTCGAGGACGCCGGGCGCGTGCTGCTCGAGGTGCACTGCCTGGAGTGGCCGGCATCGCTGGGCAGCGAGGGCGGCTATGGCCGCTGCCTGCAGGTGGACCTGCTGCACAAGCTGCACGACGAGCTGCGCTACGACTCGCTCGAGGCGCTGCGCGCGGGGATCGCGCGCGACGTCCATGACGCGCACGCCTGGTTCGCGCACCGGGGAACCACACCCCGCGCCGATAAAATCGGCTGATGCAAGGCCAAGACTTCTCGATGGCGACGCGCTGCCGCAGCGCCCGCGACCGAATTCGCCCCCCGGCACAGCCCTGACCCTCCCGGTCGTGCGCCGGCGCGGCTGCGCCGCCACGGCACGGGCCCTGCACGGCCTGCCGTGCGCACGCGATACCAGCGACGCCCGCCCCCACCGGGCCGCCCCGAGGCCATGAACCCGAACACGCCCGCCCCCGCCGCCGCAGCGCCCGCCGCAGCCACCGACTACCGCGCCACGCTGAACCTGCCCGACACGCCCTTCCCGATGCGCGGCGACCTGCCCCGGCGCGAGCCGGGCTGGGTGCAGGCCTGGCAGCAGGCCGGCACCTACCAGCGCCTGCGCGCTGCGCGCCGGGGCGCGCCGCTGTTCGTGCTGCACGACGGCCCGCCGTACGCCAACGGCAAGCTGCACATCGGCCACGCACTGAACAAGGTGCTGAAGGACATGATCGTCAAGAGCCGGCAACTCGCCGGCTACGACGCGCGCTACGTGCCGGGCTGGGACTGCCACGGCCTGCCGATCGAGAACGCGATCGAGAAGCTGCACGGCCGCGGCCTGCCGCGCGATCAGGTGCAGGCGAAGAGCCGCGCCTTTGCCACCGAGCAGATCGCGCAGCAGATGAAGGATTTCCAGCGCCTGGGCGTGCTCGGCGACTGGGAGCACCCCTACCGCACGATGGACTTCGGCAACGAGGCCGGCGAGATCCGCGTGCTCAAGCGCCTGATGGAGCGCGGCTTCGTCTACCGCGGCAGCAAGCCGGTGTACTGGTGCTTCGACTGCGGCTCCTCGCTCGCGGAGTTCGAGATCGAGTACGCCGACCGCAACTCGCCCACCGTCGACGTGGCCTTCCTGGCCGCGCAGCCCGAGCGCCTGGCCGCCGCCTTCGGCCTGCCGGCGCTGACGCAGGACGCCTACGCGGTGATCTGGACGACCACGCCTTGGACGCTGCCGGCCAACCAGGCGCTGAACCTGAACCCGGCGCTCGAATACGCGCTCGTGCAGACCGAGCGCGGACTGCTGGTGCTGGCCTCGGCGCTGGTGGAAAAGTGCCTCGAGCGCTACGGCCTGCAGGGCACGGTGCTCGCCACCACGCTGGGCGAGCAGCTCGGCAGCCTGCACTTCCACCACCCGCTCAGCCACGTCGACCCGGGCTATCGCCGCACCTCACCGGTGTATCTGGCCGACTACGCCACCGCCGAGGACGGCACCGGCATCGTGCACTCGGCGCCGGCCTACGGCGTGGAGGACTTCAATTCCTGCGTCGCCCACGGCCTGCGGCATGACCAGATCCTGAACCCGGTGCAGGGTCACGGCCGCTACGAGGACGCGCTGCCGCTGTTCGGCGGCCTCGACATCTGGAAGGCCAACCCGCAGATCATCGAGACGCTGCGCGCCGCCGACCGCCTGCTGGCCGGCGGCCGCCTGCAGCACAGCTACCCGCACTGCTGGCGCCACAAGAGCCCGGTGATCTACCGCGCCGCGGCGCAGTGGTTCGTGCGCATGGACGAGGGCGAGGGCGTGTGCACCGTGGACAAGGCGGCGAAGACGCTGCGCCAGACCGCGCTCGAGGCCATCGCCGCGACGAGCTTCTACCCCGAGAACGGCCGCGCCCGGCTGCGCGACATGATCGCCAACAGGCCGGACTGGTGCATCAGCCGCCAGCGCAGCTGGGGCGTGCCGCTGCCCTTGTTCCTGCACAAGGTCACCGGCGAGCTGCACCCCGATACGCTGGCGCTGATGGAGCGCGCGGCGACGCTGGTGGAGCGCGGCGGCATCGAGGCCTGGAGCCAGCTCGACCCCGCCGACCCCGCCTGGCTGGGCGCCGACGCCGTGAACTGGAGCAAGAGCCACGACATCCTGGACGTTTGGTTCGACTCGGGCTCGACCTTCTCGCACGTGCTGAAGGGCTCGCACGCGGGCGATGACGCGCCTGCTGGCGCCGACGCGGGCCACCATGTCGACGGCCCCGAGGCCGACCTCTACCTCGAAGGCCACGACCAGCACCGCGGCTGGTTCCACTCCTCGCTGCTGATCGCCTGCGCGCTCGAGGGCCGCGCGCCCTACCGCGGGCTGCTGACGCACGGCTTCGCCACCGACGGGCAAGGCCGCAAGATGAGCAAGTCGCTGGGCAACGTGGTCGAGCCGCAGAGCGTCAGCGACAAGCTCGGCGCCGAGATCGTGCGCCTGTGGTGCGCGTCCACCGACTACTCGGGCGACCTGAACATCGACGACAAGATCCTGGCCCGGGTGGTGGACGCCTACCGCCGCATCCGCAACACGCTGCGCTTCCTGCTGGCCAACACGGCCGACTTCGAGCCCGCGCAGCACGCCGTGCCGGTGGATGCGATGCTCGAGATCGACCGCTGGGCGCTGGCGCGCGCGGCGCAGGTGCAGGACGAGATCCGCGCCCACTTCGACGTCTACGAGTTCCACCCGGTGGTGGCGAAGCTGCAGGTCTTCTGCTCCGAGGACCTGGGCGCCTTCTACCTCGACGTGCTGAAGGACCGCCTCTACACCACGGCCGCTGGCTCCACCGCACGGCGCAGCGCGCAGACCGCACTGTGGCACCTGACGCACGCGATGCTGCGCTGGATGGCGCCCTTCCTCAGCTTCACCGCCGAGGAGGCCTGGGCCGTGTTCGCGCCGGACAGCCCTTCGGGCACGATCTTCACCGAGACCTTCTGGGACTTCGGCGGCCAGTCCGCCCAGGGCCTGACCGCCCGCGTGGCCGGCCCCTCGCCCACCGAGGAGGCGCTGCTGGCGCGCTGGGCGCGCATCCGCGAGATCCGCGACGCGGTCAACAAGGAGATCGAGGCCGTGCGCACCGCCGGCGGCGTGGGTTCGTCGCTGCAGGCCCACGTCACCCTGCACGCGGGAGCCGCCGACCGGGCGCTGCTGGACAGCCTGGGCGAGGACCTGAAGTTCGTCCTCATCACCTCGGTGGCGCAGGTCCGCCCCGCGGCCGACGGTGAGGAACTGCGCATCGAGGTGCAACCCTCGACCGCGCGCAAGTGCGAGCGCTGCTGGCACTGGCGCGACGACGTCGGCCACGACCCGGCGCACCCGACGATCTGCGGCCGCTGCACCAGCAACCTCTACGGCGCCGGCGAGGCGCGCGCGGTGGCTTGATGGCCGGCGGCAAGGCAGGCAAGGCCGCCGCGGCGCCGAAGCCAGGGCGCGGCGGCGGTACGCGGGGGCTGGCGCTGTGGCTGGCCCTGGCGGTTCTGGTGATGCTGCTGGACCAGCTGACCAAGACGCTGATCATCGGCAGCTTCGCGCTCGGCGACAGCCAGCGTGTCACCGGCTTCTTCAACCTCGTGCGCGTGCACAACGCGGGCGCAGCCTTCTCCTTCCTGGCCGGGGCATCGGGCTGGCAGCGCTGGTTCTTCGTCGGCCTGGGCCTGGCGGCCTCGGCCTTCATCGTCTGGATGATCCGCAGCCACCCGACGCAGAAGCTGTTCTGCTTCGCGGTGACGATGATCATGGGCGGCGCGCTGGGCAACGTCATCGACCGCCTGCTGCACGGCCACGTCATCGACTTCCTGCAGTTCCGCTTCGGCTTCCTCGAGCCGCTGTTCCCGGGCGGCTACTTCCCGAGCTTCAACCTGGCCGACAGCGCGATCACGCTGGGCGCGGCCTGCGTCATCCTGGACGAAATCCTGCGGGTGCGGCGGGCGGGGCGGTAGGGCTTGATCGGGCAAGCCTGAACAAAGACGGACCATGCCGCTCATCAGCACCTTCTACGGCATCCTGATCCGGATGTACTTCTTTGACCCTAGATTCGGCAGTTGACCGCTTTTTCCCGCTAGCTAGTACTTGCCGGTTCGGGAAATTCCGGCCACGACCGGCCTCACCAGCAGGGTGACGGCGCTGCACACCCGATCGAGCTGCCCTCGACCACGCTGGCGGCGTTGCGTATCCTCGCCATGGCACAGGCCATGGCTGCGGTTCGCGCCTTGCCATCGCGGCCGATGACAGCCCGCTCGGGCGCGC